>DATJVR010000043.1:0-7432 GCA_035501735.1 Xanthobacteraceae bacterium
CTGTAATCTGGCTTAAACAGTTGCGTGGTTTAGCCGTCATTAGAAAATAGACAGGCGCGCACTGACGAACCGGATATGTCAAAAGCCAGCGAATATCGTGAGAAAGCAGCGGGCTGTGAACGCCAAGCGGAGCAGGCCAAAGACCCGGCTATCAAAGAACATTATCTCACTCTTGCAAAAGCTTGGCAGGGGATGGCTGAACAGTCTGAACTAACTAAGCCTAGGCCCCCTGGCGTCGTAAAATAAAAGTCCGCCACAATTGAAAACCACCCACTACCCTGACTTGACAATGGAACAAATGATGAACTATGTTCGCCGTCCGTTCCAGGAGAAAGCCATGTTCCGTGCTGTCGTCGAAGAAGCCGCCGCCCTGACCTCGCTCGCCTTGTTCCTCGGCATGATCGCCATCTGGGCCAAGGTCGTTACCGCGATGTGACGTTGCTTGCGCGTGGTGGTTGCGTATGCGTGCCGCTGTTCCCCAGCGGGTCCCCGTGTGAGTCCCCCGTTCGTCATGCCCGCCAGTCGCGGGCATCCACGTCCCTGAGCAGCCCTCACCCCCCCTAGCGAGGCGTGGATGGCAATCGGAACCTCGGGCTAACCCCGAGCTCCGTTGCCATGACGACGTCATTGCGGCGGCGTTTTTCCCGTTGGGGACAAACAAGGTTAAGGCGCAAAGCCGATTGATCGCGATGGACAGGGCAGGGGTCGCTCCGCAACCATCGCGGACAAACGAATCGAGGACAGCGTGACTGTCGGCTTCGTGCATCTGCACGTGCATTCCGCCTATTCGCTCTTGGAAGGCGCGCTCACCATTGCGCGGCTGGCGGAACTCGCGAAAGCGGACCGGCAGCCGGCGCTGGCGCTCACCGATACTAACAACATGTTCGGTGCGCTGGAATTCTCCGAGAAGATGGCAGGCGCGGGCATCCAGCCGATCGTCGGATGCTCGCTTGCGCTCGATTTCGGCGACGAAGCGCGCGATCCGCGCGCGCAGACGCGGGTGCGCGTACTGCCGCGCATCGTGCTGCTCGCGGCGCGCGATGTCGGCTACGCCAGCCTGATGCGGCTTTCGTCGCGCGCGTTCCTCGAAACGCCGTCACATGAAACGCCGCACCTCAAGCTCGATTGGTTCGAAGGCGCGACCGAAGGGCTGATCGCCTTGACCGGCGGGCCGTCCGGGCCGCTCGATGCCGCGCTCGCGGCCGGGCAGGCGGACCTTGCGGCCGCGCGCGGCGCAGCCTTGCTCGGGCTGTTCGGCGACCGGCTGTACGTCGAATTGCAGCGTCACGGCAGCGCGTTCGAGCGTGCGACCGAGCCGGCGCTGATCGATTTCGCCTATGGCAAAGGCGTGCCGCTGGTCGCCGCCAACGAGCCGTTCTTCGCCGCGCGCGAGGATTACGAGGCGCATGACGCGCTGATCTGCATCGCGGAAGGGCGCCTCCTGGCCGAGCCTGACCGCCGCCAGCTCACGGCGGAGCATTATTTCAAATCGCGCGATGAGATGATGCAATTGTTCGCCGACCTCCCGGAGGCGCTCAGTTCGACCATTGAAATCGCCGAGCGTTGCGCATTCCGGCCGCACACGCACGAGCCGATCCTGCCGCGATTTTCCGTTGGCGAGAAAAATGCACCGGTGGAGGAGGCGGAAGAATTGCGCCGCCGCGCCGAAGCCGGCTTGAAGCGGCGCATCGCCGCGCATGGGCTGGCACCAGGCCGTACGCTGGAAGAATACAACGAGCGGCTGGCCTACGAGCTGCGCGTGATCGAGCAGACCAAATATCCCGGCTACTTCCTGATCGTGTCCGATTTCATCCAGTGGGCGAAGGAGCAAGGCATACCGGTCGGCCCGGGACGCGGATCGGGCGCAGGTTCGCTCGTCTCGTACGCGCTCACCATCACCGATCTCGATCCGATCCGCTTCGGGCTTCTGTTCGAGCGCTTCCTCAACGCCGAGCGCGTGTCGATGCCGGACTTCGACGTGGACTTCTGCCAGGACCGGCGCGACGAGGTCATCCGCTACGTGCAGTCGCGCTATGGCCGCGATCAGGTGGCGCAGATCATCACCTTCGGCACGCTGCAGGCGCGCGGCGTGTTGCGCGACGTGGGGCGCGTGCTGGAGATGCCCTACGGGCAGGTCGACAAGCTGTGCAAGCTCGTGCCGCAGAATCCGACCAACCCGGTGACGCTCGCGCGCGCGATCGAGGGCGAACCGCGATTGCAGGCCGCGCGCGACAGCGAGGCCATCGTCAAACGCGCCTTCGATATCGCGCAGAAGCTGGAAGGGCTCTATCGGCACGCGTCGACGCACGCGGCCGGCATCGTGATCGGCGACCGGCCGCTGATCGAACTTGTACCGCTCTACCGCGATCCGAAATCCGACATGCCGGTCACCCAGTTCAACATGAAGTGGGTGGAGCAGGCGGGGCTGGTGAAGTTCGACTTCCTCGGCCTGAAGACGCTCACGGTGCTGGAGACGGCGGTGCGGCTGCTGCGCCAGCGCGGCGTGGAGATCGATCTCGCCGCCATTCCGCTCGACGACGCGAAAACCTACGCGATGCTGTCGCATGCGGAAGCCGTCGGCATCTTCCAACTGGAAAGCGCGGGCATGCGGCGCGCGCTGCTCGACATGCGGCCCGACCGGTTCGAGGACATCATCGCGCTGGTCGCGCTCTACCGGCCCGGCCCGATGGCCAATATCCCGACCTATTGCCTGCGCAAGCACGGCAAGGAGCAGCCCGACTATATCCATCCGAAGATCGAGCCGATCCTGCGGGAAACCTTCGGCGTCATCATCTACCAGGAACAGGTGATGCAGATCGCGCAGGTGCTCGCGGGCTATTCGCTCGGCGAAGCCGATCTCCTGCGCCGCGCCATGGGCAAGAAGATTCGCAAGGAGATGGAGGCGCAGCGCGAGCGGTTCGTGTCGGGCGCGGTCGAACGCGGCGTCGAGCGCGCGCAGGCGATCAACATTTTCGAACTGCTGGCCCGCTTTGCCGACTATGGATTCAACAAGAGCCACGCGGCGGCCTATGCGCTCGTCGCCTATCAGACGGCCTATCTGAAGGCGAATTATCCGGTCGAGTTCATGGCCGCCTCGATGACGCTCGATACCGGCAACACCGACAAGCTTGCGGAATTCCGCGCCGAGGCCGAGCGGCTCGGCATCAAGGTCGAGCCGCCGTCGATAAACCGTTCCGGCGTGGCGTTCACGGTCGAACGCAATACGATCCATTACGCGCTCGCGGCGCTCAAAGGCGTCGGCGCGCAGGCGGTCGAAGCGATCGTCGCGGCGCGCGGCGATCAGCCGTTCGCCGATATCTCCGACTTCGCGCAGCGGATCAATCCGCGCGCCGTCAACAAGCGGGTGCTGGAGAGCTTGGCTGCGGCCGGCGCATTCGATCAACTGGAGCCCAACCGCGCGCGCTGTTTTACGGCGGTGGACGTGATGCTGGGAGCCGCGCAGCGCTCGCATCAGGCGACGAGCGTCGGACAGAACGAATTGTTCGGGGCCGCCAGCCACGACAAGCTCGCGATCCCGGCAGCCGAGCCGTGGCTGCCGGCGGATCGTCTGCAGCGGGAATACGACGCGGTCGGATTTTTCCTCTCCGGCCATCCGCTCGACGACTATGCGGCCCTGCTCAAGGGGCTGAAGGTGCAATCGTGGGCGGAATTTTCGCGTGCGGTGAAAGCGGGCGCGACGGCCGGCAAGGTTGCCGCCACCGTGGTCGAGCGCACCGAGCGGCGCACCAAGAGCGGCAGCAAGATGGGCATCCTCGGTCTGTCCGATCCGTCCGGCCACTACGAGGCCATCATCTTCGCGGAGGGGCTGCAGCAATACCGCGACATGCTCGAACCGGGCTCGCCGGTGCTGCTGTTCCTGAGTGCGGAGGCGCAAGGCGACGATGTGCGTGCGCGCATCCAGTCGGTCGAGCCGCTCGACCAGGCGGCGGCGAAATTGCAGAAGGGGCTGCGCGTGTTCGTGCGCGACGACAAGCCGATCGACGCGATCGTCAAGCGGCTGGCGCCGCCGCCGGCCGGCGCAACGCGCGCAACGGCCACGAAATCCGACGGCGAAGTCAGCATGGTGCTATTGCTCACCGGCGGGACCGAAGTCGAGGTGAAGCTGCCGGGCCGGTTCGCAATTTCCCCGCAGATTGCCGGCGCACTCAAGGCGGTGCCGGGCGTGGTCGAAGTGCAGGCGATGTGAGAATTTCAGGCATTCATTGTAACGGCGCTGCGTGACGACAATTTCTCGCCACGTTCTCGGCGCGTTATCCGAAATCCAGCGGGAGCACGATCGTGACGATGGTATCGCCCGTGACCGCATTTGCGCGTGCCGTTGTCGGCATCGTGCAGGGTATCGCGCTGTTCTTTCTTTTCAGGGCCACACAGACCGGCGGCTGGCCGGCGACCGATGGCCAGGTATTCGCGCCATTGCTTTTGGTGGCTGTATTCGTTCCGCTATTGATCGTGACCGCGCTTGGCAATCTCCGCATTGGCGCACTCGCGCTCCGGATCATCATCGCCGCGCTATTGTGTGCGGGTTTGGGATACTACGACATCTACAGCGACCCCACCAATCTCGGGAATGCTGGTTTCAGTTTCACGACTGGAACACCCGGGCCCCGTGTCATGCCATGGTTCAGTCTGTGGCTCGCACTGGCAGCCGCTTTGTTCATCCTGCAGTCGCTCATCGTGTCGGCCGCGGCGGACGGAAAGTTCATCGCCAGTTATGCCCGGCATTTCGATGTGTCGTGGAAGCACGGCGTCCAAATCGCACTCGCGGTGCTGTTCGTCGCCGTGTTCTGGGGCCTGCTCTGGCTGGGCGCGGCGCTGTTCGATCTGATCCAGCTCGATGTCCTTTACCAACTGATCAAGCAGCCGTGGTTTTGGGTGCCGGTCACGACGCTGACCTTTGCCTGCGCGCTGCATGTCACCGACGTGAGCGCAGGGCTGGTGCGCGGAACGCGTACGCTCAAGCTGACGCTGTTGTCGTGGCTCCTGCCCATGATGACGATCATTGCGATCGCGTTTCTGCTCGCGCTGCCGTTCACCGGGCTTGAGCCGTTGTGGAACACGCACCGCGCAACGTCCATTCTGTTGGCCTCCGCCGGTGCGCTCGTGTTGCTGATCAATACAGCCTACCAGGACGGCCTGCCGGAACCGACCGTGACCACGGTGATGCGCTATTCGCGGCTGCTTGCGTCCGTTGTGCTTATCCCGTTTGCAGCGCTTGCCGCGTACGGCCTGTATCTGCGGGTGCAACAATACGGCTGGACACCGCAACGCATCACTTCCGCTGCCTGCGTGGCGGTGCTGATCTGCTACGCGGTGGGTTATGGCATTGCGGTTGCGCATTCGGGTTCTGCGCTGCGGGGCTTGCAGACCACCAACGTCGTGACGGCCTATGTGATTCTGGCTGTGCTGCTCGTGCTTTTCACTCCGATCGCCGATCCGGCGCGGATTTCGGTCGCCGATCAGGTGAGCCGGCTCGAGTCAGGAAAGACGCCGCCGGAAAAATTCGACTTCAGATTCCTGAAATTCGATGCCGGCATCTATGGCAGGGCGGCGCTGGCGGGTCTGGCCAAGCGTAGCGATGGGCCGCAAGCGGCGGTGATCGCCGAAAAGGCGACCCAGGCGATGGCACTGACCAGCCGCTATCTGACCCAGGCCAATGCCGCTCCATTCGTTGCGACCCCACAGAGCCGGGCGGCGAACATCAGCGTGATCCATCCCCCCGGCCAGGCCTTGCCGGAAGGTTTCCTGCAAAAGGATTGGAATGCGACGGACCGCAAATATCTCTTGCCGTCCTGTTTGTACAGTAACGCGAAATGCGAGGCCGTCCTGCTCGATCTGGACGCCGATGGGGTATCGGAAATCCTGCTGCTCCCTGTGGGTTTCGGACAGACCGGTACGTTCAAGCTTCTGCCGGACGGCAGCTGGACCTCACTCGGAGCAATTGCGAACGTGCAATGCCCGGGCGTGCGCGAGGCCCTGCGTGCCGGACAGCTCGAAGCGGTGCCAGCCACGGTCAAGGATATCGAAGTCAACGGAGAACGGCTTCGTGTCGGCGCCGTTGGCTGCGCCCGGGAAACGACCGGGCCCAGCATCCGGGCCACCATATCCCCCGATTGAGCAGCGCCTTGCTTCTGGCCAGGCACGCCTCTATATAGCCCCGGTATCTCGCACGCGGACCTTGGCCTTTTTCCCATGAAAGGGGCCTTCCGGTGGCGCCAGCCGCAAGGTTGAAGCCCACATGTCCGCGGAGGAATAACCGGAGAAGATCAATGGCGCTGCCCGACTACAGCATGCGCCAGCTGTTGGAAGCTGGCGTGCATTTTGGCCATCAGTCCCACCGCTGGAACCCGAAGATGGGCGAATTCATCTTCGGCGTCCGCAACAATATCCATATCATCGACCTCGCCCAAAGCGTGCCGATGTTGCATCGCGCGCTCGAAGCCGTGAGCGAAACCGTAGCCAAAGGCGGCCGCATCCTGTTCGTCGGCACCAAGCGGCAGGCACAGGACGCCATCGCCGCGGCGGCCAAGCAGTCGGCGCAGTATTACGTCAATTCGCGCTGGCTCGGCGGAACGCTGACCAACTGGAAGACAATTTCCGGTTCGATCTCGCGTCTGCGCAAGCTCGACGAGATGCTCAATTCGGGCGAAGCCGGCGGCTACACCAAGAAGGAGCGCCTCACTATGCAGCGCGAGCGCGACAAGCTCGATCGCTCGCTCGGCGGCATCAAGGACATGGGCGGCGTGCCCGACCTGTTGTTCGTGATCGACACCAACAAAGAAGACATCGCCATCAAGGAAGCGCGCCGGCTCAACATCCCGGTGGCGGCGATCGTCGACACCAATTCCGATCCGGCCGGCATCACCTATGTGGTGCCCGGCAACGACGACGCCAGCCGCGCGGTGTCGCTTTATTGCGACCTGATCGCAAAGGCCGCCATCGACGGTATCTCGCGCGCCCAGGGCGAAAGCGGTATCGACGTCGGCGCGGCGGAGAAGCCGATCGTGGAGGCGGTGCCGACGGCGCCGGCGCTCGGCGATCTGGGCTTCGAGCAGTTGCCAGGACCGCGCGGCGTCGCCGACGACCTCAAGAAACTCCCCGGCATATCGCCGGCGATCGAGAAGCAACTCAATGACCTCGGCATCTTCCACTATTCGCAGATCGCCGAGCTTTCAGCCACCGCCGCACACAATGTCGGCGAGGAAGTGGGCTTGCCCGGCCGCGTCGACGGCTGGATCGCGAAAGCCAAGGAACTGACTGCGGAGTAATGACGACGATGGCGAATATCACCGCCCAGATGGTCAAGGAGCTGCGCGAATCGACCGGCGCCGGCATGATGGATTGCAAGGCCGCGCTGACCGAAACGAACGGCGAGATGATGGCCGCGCAGGACTGGCTGCGCAAGAAAGGCCTC
>DATJVR010000044.1:0-40148 GCA_035501735.1 Xanthobacteraceae bacterium
GCGTTTGGTTGGATCAGCCAACAGGTACAAGCACAAGCAACATATTTGGCTTACATCGACGTGTTTTGGGTGTTGCTGCTAATTTCCGCGGCCGCTGTCCCCGTCGCGCTTGCCCTGCGCAATGTGAAACTCGGCGGAGCCGCTCTTGTCGGACATTGATTCATTGGTTCGACTGAAATTCGCTAACAATGGATTCGCTGCTTGGGGCTGTAGCAAATGGAGCCAGATAAAAAATCATATGCTGCAGAAATTCCCAAATTCCCTGTTCTCGCCGTTCGGCCTACGAAAAATCCCTGATAAGCTTCGAAATGTTCCCTGTTCCCATTTGCAGGGAATTCAGCCGTAAATTATTGTATTTACGCGCGGATGCAGCATGAAAATTAGATCGGAACAGCGGAATTCGAGAAATTCCCTGTATTTTTCCCTGTTATCCGTGGATGTCGCCGACGGAGACGAGTTCGCAGATGACTGCCTCCACCGCCACACCCCCCTCAAATCGGTTTTGCGGGTCAAATAGCGAGCGCGTCCTTCGGTTGTCCGAATTTCGGATGTCCACTCGTCCTGCCGCTTGTTCTCGCGTATTGGGTTTCTGGACCAAGGGGTGACGAGGGGTCTCGAATAGTTATCCATCCGAACCTGGCGACTGATTTCAGTATGCCGCTGTTACAGAAAAATCCTTCGGACTTTTTCAACCGCACGGTGGGCTTAAGCTGCGTCCTGCTTGGAATTGGATCCGCCGGAAGGCGGTCGCCGCAATCGTTCTCGAGGTTCATCGCTGAGTGCCAGATCTCGAAACAATAATTCTGCTGTTCGTCGCAGGATGTGTCAGTTGGACGATCAGTACTTTTTCAGGTGGGGCAGGCAGCATCGTTCTGCTTGCCGCCGTCACTCAGCTCATCCGCGTGAAGACGATCGCGCCAGTCATCACAATTGCCAGTCTGATCGCGAGCCCCACGCGAATTCTGGTCTCCTGGAGGCTTATCGAGTGGCCGGTGGTCCGCTGGTATTTGCCCGGCGCGATGTGCGGTGCAATCATTGGGAGCTGGATTTTTACGCGGGCCGGTGCCGTTTGGCTCGGCGTAATAGTCGGACTTTTCCTGATCTCAACGCCCATCCAATATCGCCTGGGTGGTCGCGCCCGCTCGTTTCCCATGCGGCTTCCCTGGTTCATACCTGTCTCGCTCGTCGTTGGCCTCATCTCCGGCGTCATTGGTGCGAGCAGCCTTGTTTCCGTGCCGTTCTATCTGAATTACGGCCTGACCAAGGAGCGCATGATCGCGACTGGCGCGCTGCATTCGCTCTTCATTCAGCTCACGAAGATTGCGACTTACGGGTCGCTCGGCGTGATGACTGTCGGATCGGTTCTCGAAGGCGCATCCGCGGGACTTGGCGCCGTGGTGGCAATCCTCGTCACGCGGCGATGGCTCGATGCCTTCAAGGAGATATGGTTCCGCCGGCTCGCTATTGTGCTCATGTTGATAAGTGGGTTCTCGATGTTGTGGCGGAGTCGCGGATTATTTTTTTGATGCCCGCTGCCTCGACTCACTGCGCCAGCACCACATCCCCGACCAGCGACGAGTGATCCCACGGCACCTGCCGCTCCTTGGTGGCAGTGATGACGTCGGCGCGCACGCGCCGCATCACGGTGGTGATGTCGACGCCCGGGTCGGTAATATGTTTGAGTAATGCGGTGGTGAACGGACTGTTGCGGCCTTCGCCGTCGAGCGCGGTGTTGTCGGGCTGCGTCGCGTAGGCGATCATGGTGCCGATCGCGCTCTGGATCGTTGCGAGTCCCTGGCCAACGCTGGTCGATCGCGTTCCGAGCGAACGCGCGAGGCTCCGTGACAGCGGATTGTCGCGGCAGGCGTCGAGGAACACGAGGTTGACGCGTTTCTCCGCCTCCATCTGCGCCAGCACAACGGCGACATCGACCGTGTCGAGCGGCAGATCGCCCGGCCGTTCGAGCTTGGCGTCGATCGGCACCAGATAATTTCTGCCGCCCACCTGCAGCCCATGGCCGGCGTAGAAGAACAGCGCGAGGTCGGCGCCGTCGAGCTTGTGGCTGAATTCGCGGATCTTATCGTCCATGGCGCTCTTGGTCAGATCGGTTCCTTCCACCACGTCGAAGCCGATCTTGCGCAGCGCCGCCGCCATGTCGGAGGCATCATTGCGCGGATTGCGCAGCTGAGCGACGGCGGCGTAATTGCTGTTGCCGATCACGAGCGCGACGCGGTGCTGGAATTCGCCTGCCGCCGCTACCGATTTCACCTGCTCGGTCGCATTCACGCTGCCGATGGAAGCCGTGGTGGTGACGGGAGCCGTCGCATTGCCCGCCACCGGGGGCGGAGCATTGCTGGCCACCGGCGCGGTCGCCGCCGGCGCGGGCTCTTCGCCGTAACGCGCGAATTGATCGGCGACATCGCTCTTGAGCGCCGTCGCCGCCGCAATATCGGCGCTGCCAGGGCCGACGTCGCCCTTGCGCTGCTTCGCGATCCCCCGGCCATAGAGCGACATCGCCCGTTTGGGATCGAGCCGCAGCGCCGCATCGAAATCGGCAATGGCGGCGTCGAACTGGCCGAGCTTGAGATAGGTGAAACCGCGCGTCCCATACGGACTCGCATCGTTCGGCCGCATCCGCAGCGCCTCGTTGCAGTCGGCCAGCGCCTCCTGCAACTGCCCGACGATGGCGCGCGACAGGCAGCGGCCGTTGAGGGCGAACGGATTGTTCGGCTCGAGCCGGATGACCTGGTCGTAGTCGCTGATGGCGCGGTCGTATTCGCCCTGGCTGGCATAGGCGTAGGCGCGGCTCTGGTAGGCCCTGGCGAGATTTGGATTGAGCTTGATGGCCTGGTCGAAGTCGGCGATCGCGTGGTCGTAGTCCCTCCTGGCATAATAGGCGTTGCCGCGGCTTTGGAAGCCGAATGCGTAGTTCGGATCGAGCTTTACCGCCTGATCGTAATCGGCGATCGCGCGGTCAAAATCTTTCTTGGCGGCATAGACATTGCCCCGAAGGTTGAAGATGAAGGGCTGGTTCGGATTGATCCGCAGCGACTGATCGAAATCGGCAATGGCGCGGTCGTAGTCTTTCTTCTGGAAATACACGTTTCCGCGCGCGTTGATGGTTCCGACGTTGTTGGGCTCGAGTTTGATCGCCTGGTCGTAATCGGCAATCGCACGGTCATAGAGGCCCTTGCTGCGGAAGGCATGGCCACGGTCGATGTAGGCGCGCGCGTAGTTGGAATTGAGTCGGATGGACTGGTCGAAATCGGTGATGGCGCGGTCGACCTGGTTCTTGCCGACCAATGCGCTCGCGCGGTTGGCGTAGTAGACCGCGTCGGTCGGCGTGAGCTTGATGGCCTGGTCGTAGTCGGCGACCGCGTTGTCGTAATCCTTCTTGGCGAAGTAGGCATTGCCGCGCATGTTGTACGCAAAGCCGAGACTCTTCGGATTTTCGCGTCCCGATTGGATCACGGTCGTGCAGCCGCTGATCCGCAGATCGAGCGCGACGGCACCGCCCTGGTTCCGGCACCACTCCCAGGCCTGCGAATTTTGCGTCGACTGCTGCGTCTGCTGGCGATCGAGCTGGAGCTGCCGCTGTCGATCGGCCTCGAGCGCCCGCTGTCGCTCCAGCTCCAGCTGCCGCTGATAGCGGAGCCGCTGCTGCAGCAGCAGGTGTTGCTGCATCGTTTCGGCTGGCGCCGGTGCGGCCGTCAGCGTTGCGATGATGATCGCAATGGCGAGTGTGATTGTGCGTGCCGGCATGTCCGTCCCACGTGAGCCTTGCCGTATGGACATCATAGCGCATCTACGGCGGCGGTTCAGCCCCTAAAAAGCCGCGCCGAATCGGCCTGCCCCGGGCTGTGCTAGGATTTGGCGATTCGCGGCCCGGGCCGTCCCTTCGAGCGCGACACGACCATGAAGCTGAACAACAATGTTGCGATTGTGACCGGCGGCGCCCGCGGCATCGGCCTTGCGATTGCAAAGCGTTACGTCGCCGAAGGGGCCAAAGTGGTCATTGCCGATGTCGAACGCGGCGGCGAAGCGGCGGCGAACGCGCTCGGCAAGTCGATGTGCCGTTTTGTGACGGCCGACGTCGGCGACGCCAAGGCCGTCGATCGGCTCATCGCCGAAACCTGCGACGCCTTTGGCGGCATCGACATTCTGGTCAACAACGCCGGTATCATTCACGCCGCGGACTTTCTCGACATCGCGGAAGCCGATTTCGACCGCGTGCTGCGCGTCAACCTCAAGGGCGCGTTTTTGACCGGTCAGGCGGCAGCGAAAAGAATGGTCGCGCAGGTCAAGGCGGGAAAACGTCCGGGCGCCATCATCAACATGAGTTCGATCAACGCCGTCGTGGCGATCCCCAATCACGTGCCCTATTGCGTTTCGAAGGGCGGGCTCGGTCAGCTGACCAAGGTGATGGCGCTGTCGCTCGCGCCTTACGGCATTCGGGTCAACGCCATCGGACCGGGCTCGATCATGACCGACATTCTGAAGGCGGTGGCAGCCGACAAAGAGGCAAAGCGCCGGCTGCTCGCCCGCACGCCGCTCGGCCGCATCGGCGATCCCGACGAGATCGCCGCGCTCGCCGTGTTCCTGGCATCGAGCGAGGCAAGCTACATCACCGGTCAGACCGTCTACGCCGACGGCGGCAGACTCGGTCTCAACTACACCGTGGCGGTCAAAGAGGAAGCGCTCGGCTGAGGCATGATCCCGAAAGGTGCAAACCGGTTTTCGGAAAGGATCATGCCTAATCAAAAGGGTATATTCGCATCATGCACGGAAGACCTGGCCGATGAATGCGAAGCGCCCGCCCGCACTGGACCAGATCGATATCAAGATACTGGCTGCGCTTCAGCGCGACGGCCGCCAGACCGTCGAAAAGCTGGCGAAGATGGTGGACCTTTCCTCGCGCGCCTGCCTGGAACGGGTGCGGCGCCTGGAGGCTGCCGGGATTATCGCCGGATATCGCGCCGTCGTGGAGCTCGGGCAGCTCTCGCGGCCGGTTAACGTGTTTGCGGAGATCGTCCTCGAGAAGCAGGCCCAACAGGGTCAGCTCGAACGACGCCTGGCGGCGATCGAGGAGGTCGTCGAGTGCTGGGAAGTCAGCGGCGCGGTGGATTACATCGCGCGCTTCGTCTGTCCCGATCTCGCGAGCTATCAGGCTTTAACCACCAAAATGATCGACGACCCGAACCTCGGCATCGCGCGCATCGTCAGCCACGTGGCGCTGCGCGCCGTCCGGCCGTTCAGCGGCTATCCGGAATCGCTGCTCGCGCGCAAGGTCGTCTGAGTTCGCGCCGCCGGTAACAGCCGTGAAAATCTTCGCTCCGGCCGAATATTTTTACACATGCCTAATACCGACAGCGGCTTCCGCTGCAGCAAGTCGCGCTCACGACCGAATTGGAAATAGTCGAGTAAACATTCAGCGGAACCCGATTTTCGCTCGCGGCGGTATTAGCGAATTGGAAGCAGCACCCATATTAAAATCACATTGGACGTGCATAAGCGCGCGTGCCGATTATTCGGAGTGACGCCAATGAAAGCCATCGAGAACGCCATCGAACTCGAGAACAAATATTCCGCTCACAACTATGAGCCGCTTCCGGTGGTTCTGGCGCGCGGCGAAGGCGCCCATCTATGGGACGTCGACGGCAGGCGCTATATCGACATGATGAGCGCGTACTCGGCCGCAAGCCATGGCCACGCCCATCCGCGCATCATGGCGGCGCTCACCGCGCAGGCGCAGCGCCTCGCCGTGCCCTCGCGCGCCTATTACAACGATCGGCTGGGGCCGTTCCTGAAGGAAATCTGCCGCGTCACCGGCCTCGATGCCGCGCTGCCCATGAATACCGGCGCCGAAGCGGTCGAAACCGCGATCAAGGCCGCGCGCCGCTGGGGTTATCGCGTCAAGGGCATTGCCAAGGATCGTGCCGAGATCATCGTCGCCAACGGTAACTTCCACGGCCGCACCACCACCATCATCGGATTTTCCTCGGAGCCCGACTATCGCGACGGCTTCGGTCCGTTCGCCCCGGGGTTTGTCTCCGTGGCATACGGCGACCTGGCGGCGGTCGAGCGCGCCATCACGCCGCAGACCGCGGCCGTGCTCATTGAACCGATCCAGGGCGAGGCCGGTGTTGTCGTGCCGCCCACGGGTTATCTGATCGGCCTCCGTCGCATCTGTGATGCCCATCGCGTGCTGCTGATCATCGACGAGGTGCAGTCCGGTCTCGGCCGCACCGGTGCTTGGTTTGCGTTCCAGCATGAGAACATCAAGCCGGACGGCGTGATCCTTGGCAAAGCGCTCGGCGGCGGCGTGCTTCCGGTATCCGCCTTTGTCGGGCGCCATGAACTGATGGATGTGTTTACGCCCGGCTCGCACGGTTCGACCTTCGGCGGCAATCCGCTCGCCGCAACGGTTGGATTGGAGGCGCTGCGCATCATCGCCGACGAGAAGTTGGTCGAGCGTAGCCGCGACCTCGGCGCTCACATGCTCGGCCGCCTACGCGCCATGCGCTACCCCGCGATCAAGGATATTCGCGGCAAGGGCCTTTGGGTCGGCGCGGAAATCGATTCGAATTATGCCAGCGCACGGCTGGTCTGCGAGCGCCTCTTGGCCAAGGGCGTGCTGTCGAAAGAGACGCACCATACGGTCGTGCGCATGGCGCCGCCGCTCATCATCGCGCGCGAGGATCTCGATGCAGCACTCGACCGCTTCGAGGAGGTCGTCCGCGAGTTGGTCAAGACGCCGCGTCACGCAGCGGCCTGAGGGACTCTTCAGGGGAAACTCCGATGACCTGGTTCCAGCCCAAGGCGCGGTTCCTGATGTGCCGGCCTGAGCACTTCGCGGTCACCTACGCGATCAATCCATGGATGGATCCGAACAGCTGGGCGCGCGACAACCGTGCCCTCGGTGCTGCGTCCCAGAAGGAATGGCAGCATCTCCATCGCTCGATGCTCGACCTCGGCGCTCAAATCGAATTGGTGCCGCCCGTCGAGGGCCTCCCGGATTTGGTGTTCACCGCCAATGCAGCGGTGGTCTTGAACGGCAAGGCGCTCGTGGCGCGCTTTCGCCATCCGCAGCGTCAGGCCGAAGAGTCGCATTACGAATCGGCGTTTCACGCTCTGCAAGACCGCGGTCTGCTCGACACGGTGCGCAAACTTCCCGACCACATCGTGCTCGAAGGGGCCGGCGATTGCGTTTGGGATCAGACCCGAAATCATTTCTGGATGGGTTACGGCCCACGCTCCGACATCGCCGCGCAAGAAAGTGTCAGGCAGGAATTCGGCGTTGACGTTCTGGCTCTGGAGCTCGCCGACCCGCGCTTTTATCACATGGATACCGCGCTTCGCCCGCTGCCCGGCGGCGAGGTCATGTATTTTCCCAACGCGTTCACCGCCGCGGGCCGCGCCGCCATTCGTGAACGCGTGACGCCCGATCAGCGCATTGAGATCAAGTTCGACGACGCTCGCAGGCTCGCGGCCAATGCCGTGTCGATCGGCCATGCGGTGCTGCTGTCCGATTGCGGCAGCAGGCTGCGCGCCACCCTCGCGGAGCGCGGCTATCGCGTCGTCGCCACGCCGCTGAAATCGTTCCTGCGCAGCGGCGGCAGTGCCTTCTGCCTGACGCTGCGGCTTGATCTGCATGCCACAAGCATGCGCGTCAAGGGCAAGGTCGCGGCCGCTTAGCCAACGACACTCAACTCCCCGCCGCTGTCGCGAAATCCTGTTCAACCGGTCATTTCAAGGAGTTACTCGCGCCCCCTTCCATATGGGACCGGGTTTTTCTATCAGCTATAATTCGGTTACAAATTCCCCTCCGCCGGCCCGATGGCGAGCAGGTCGACGCGAGGAAAATCATCGATGCTCCCCGGGGAGATATCCATGCGTCTCAAATTCATGCTGATGACGATCACCGCTGCGAGCTTCGTCGCCGGCCCGGCGCTTGCGCAGGAACTCACCGGCACGCTCAAGAAGATCAAGGACACCGGTACGATCACGCTCGGCCACCGCGAGTCGTCCTCGCCATTCTCCTACTACGACGACAAGCAGCACGTGGTCGGTTACGCCATGGATCTCTGCTACCGCATCGTGGATACCGTAAAGAAAGACCTCAAGCTCGCAAAACTCGACGTCAAGCTCAATCCGGTCGATTCGAGCACGCGTATTCCGCTGATCGCCAACGGCACCATTGATCTCGAATGCGGCTCGACCACCAACAATCTCGAGCGGCAGAAGCAGGTGGCATTCACCATCACCCATTTCGTCACGGCCAACCGCTTTGTTTCGAAGGTGAGTTCGAAGATCAAGACGGTCGATGATCTCAAAGGCAAGACGATTGTCTCCACCGCCGGCACCACCAACATCAAGCAGATTACCGAGATCAATGCCCAGAAAAATCTCGGCATGAACATTCTCACCGCCAAGGATCACGCCGAAGCGTTCCTGATGGTCGAGACAAACCGCGCGGCCGCCTTCGTGATGGACGACATCCTGCTTTACAGCCTAGTCGCCAACTCGAAGTCCCCCAAGGATTATGTGATCTCCGCCACTCCGCTTTCGGTCGAGCCCTACGGCATCATGCTTCGGCGCGACGATCCGGCGTTCAAGAAAGTGGTCGATGCCGCGATGATCGCCATCTATAAGAGCGGCGCGATCAACGCGATTTACGACAAGTGGTTCCTCAAGCCGATCCCGCCCAAGGGCATCAATCTCAACGTGCCGATGAGCGCGTCATTCAAGAAAGTCGTCGCTCATCCCACCGACAGCGGCGATCCGGCGGCGTATTGATTTCCTATCGCTCGCGGAACCTGACGGCGGCGCGCGGCATCGCGAGGGGGCCTGCGTGAACTACCACTGGAACTGGGGGATTTTCTGGCAGATCTCCCCCGATGCGTCGCACACTTATTTGCAGACACTGCTGCTCGGCACATTCTGGACGCTCGCAACCGCGCTCGCCGCCTGGTGCCTTGCGCTGTTTTTCGGCTCGATCGCCGGCGTCATCCGCACCACGCCTTTTCCGTGGCTGGTGCGGCTCGGCAATGCCTATGTGGAATTGTTCCGCAACATCCCGCTGCTGGTGCAGATGTTCCTCTGGTACTTCGTGCTGCCGGAAATCGTCCCGGAGGAGATTGGAACCTGGCTCAAGCAACTGCCGAACGCGTCGTTCTACACCGCAGTCGTCGCGCTCGGTTTTTATACCTCGGCGCGCGTGGCCGAGCAGGTTCGCGCCGGAATCATGAGCCTTGCGCAAGGCCAGCGCTTGGCCGCCCTTGCGTTGGGTTTGACGCTTCCGCAAAGCTACGCCTTCGTGCTGTTGCCGATGGCTTATCGCATCATCCTGCCGCCGCTGACCTCGGAGTTCCTCAACATCATAAAGAACAGCGCCGTCGCCATCACCATCGGCCTGATGGAGCTGACCGGCCGGGCCCGCGCCATGCAGGAATACTCGTTCCAGGTATTCGAGGCGTTCACTGCGGCGACGATGATCTACATCGTCGTCAATATCGTTGTGACCTTCGCGATGCGCGCATTTGAGAAGCGTCTCGCCGTACCGGGCTTCATCGGCGCCAAACAACAGGCTCCCGCGCACTGAGACGACAAATGTTCACGAATTTCGATTTTGATGTCATCGTCCGTTCGCTGCCGTTTTTATTCTACACCGGCATGACGTTTACGCTCACCTTGACGGCGTTCGCGACCGCGGGCGGAATCGTATTTGGCACCTTGCTCGCGCTCATGCGCCTCTCCGGCACGCCCATGCTCGCGCTGCCGGCGGCCGGCTATGTCAATCTGATGCGCTCGGTGCCGCTCGTACTGATGATCTTCTGGTTTTATTTTCTCGTACCTTACATCGGGCAGTGGCTTACCGGCGCCGAACGGCCCATTCTCGTGGGCCCGTTTGTTTCGTCGCTGGTCACCTTCACCTTGTTCGAAGCCGCCTATTTCTGCGAAATCATGCGCGCGGGCATTCAATCGATTCCGCGCGGCCAGGTTTCCGCCGCGCAGGCGCTCGGCATGTCCTATGCGCTGACCATGGGTTACGTCGTCCTGCCCCAGGCATTCCGCAACATGCTGCCGGTGCTTTTGACACAGACCATCATTCTGTTTCAGGACACCTCGCTCGTCTATGTACTCTCGATCAGCGACTTCCTCGGCGCGGCGTCAAAGGTGGCGCAGCGCGATGGCCGCCTGGTGGAGATGTATTTGTTTGCGGCCGTGGTCTATTTCGTGATCTCGTTTGCCGCTTCGCACGGCGCGCGCGTGCTACAGCGCCGCACCGCGATCATTCGCTGATGCATGATTCCGAAAAGCGGGGAACCGGTTCCCGAAAAAGATCGCGCACAAAGAGAGAGCGGACCGAGCCGTGATTTCCATTCGCAATGTGAGCAAATGGTATGGGACCTTCCAGGTTCTGAAAAACTGTTCGGCCGAAGTCGCCAAAGGCGAGGTGGTCGTGGTTTGCGGACCGTCGGGCTCCGGCAAATCCACCTTGATCAAGTGCGTCAACGGACTTGAGCCGTTCGCGGAAGGCACGATCACGGTCGACAACGTCTCTGTCGGCGATCGCAAGACCAACCTGTCGAAACTGCGCGCCCGCATCGGCATGGTTTTCCAGCATTTCGAGCTGTTTCCGCATTTGTCGGTCATGCGCAACCTCGAGCTCGCCCAGATCAAGGTCTTGGGCCGCAGCCCCGAGGAGGCGCGCGAGAAAGGCATGAAGCTGCTCGATCGCGTGGGCCTAGGCGGGCACGCCAATAAGTTTCCCGGTGAGCTGTCCGGCGGCCAGCAGCAGCGGGTCGCGATCGCGCGCGCGCTCGCCATGGATCCGATCGTCATGCTGTTCGACGAGCCCACGTCTGCGCTCGATCCGGAAATGATAAAGGAAGTGCTCGACGTCATGGTCGCGCTCGCCCGTGACGGCATGACCATGATGGTGGTCACCCACGAAATGGGCTTCGCGCGCCAGGTCGCGCGCCGCGTCGTATTCATGGACAAGGGCGAAATCGTCGAGGATGCGCTCACGGCCGACTTCTTCGGCAAGCCGCGCAGCGAACGCGCGCAGGTTTTCCTCTCGAAAATATTGCATAATTAGTTTTTAAGCCCCGGCAACAGGGCAAGCGCATTGCCGCGTTCGATCGCGGCGAGTTCAGCGGCCGGTAGCGAAAATCCGTCGAGCGCCGCAATGGTTTCATACGGCGACCAAAACGGAAAATCCGTGCCGAACAGCAGATGTGACGGATCGGCGATATCCTTCAAGGCGGCAAATGCGCCGCGGCCGCTGACGCCGACCACGTCATAGTAAAGCTTCTTCAAAGCCGCCGTCACGCCATCCGGTACGCGTGCGGCGAGCTCCGGTCGGTTGCGCGCAAGCCCGACGATGCGGCCAGCAAGCATCGGCAGGGCGCCGCCGCCGTGCGAGAAAATCCATCGAATATCCGGGCAGCGCGTCAGCGTGCCGCTGAACATGAGACTCGCAATGGCCCGCGTCGTGTCGAACGGAAATTCCATCGTGGGCGGTGGAATGTCCTTGACGCGGTTGAACGCGAAGCTCGCGGCGGTGGGGTGAAAATAGACCACGGCTTTGCGGCGGTTGAGTTCGTCGAACACCGGCGCAAATGCCTCCTCGCCCGGATACTGGTCGTCATAGTTGGTTGCGAGCGCGATGCCGTCGGCCTTCAGCGTATCGTAAAGATATTCGATCTCGCGCAGGCTGCCGGCGACATCGGGCAGTGGAATAGTGGCGAAATGGCCGAAGCGACCCTTGTGGTCGGCCTGCATCTTGGCGGTGGCGTCGTTGCATTCGCGCGCGAGCGCCCGCGAGGACTTCGGCTCTCCCAGCCATACACTCGGCGTTCCGATCGACAACACGGCAACCGCGACGCCATCCTTGTCCATTGCCTCGATCGCCTGTCTCGGCTGCCACTTGATCAGCCGCGGGTAAAACGCGTGCGTGGTGCGCCGCAGAACGTCGTCGATCTTGTCGAGGTAGACCTTGGGGTAGTGATGGTGGTGCGTATCGATGCGATGGGCTGTCATGCGTTTGCGGCCTCATGCCAAATGTTGGATGCTCTCATGCGATTGCGTGGCCTCAACTCGCGGCGCGGGGGATTGAGGTGGGCGGCCCCGCAGCATATCAATTGTTCCGACATTGCAACTAGCGAGCGGCAACGAAATCTGCCGGGAGAATGATCATGATCATCGAAGGACCCGACTCGGTCACCAAGGCGGTTTTGAGCGAGATCGCGCATGCGCCGGACGCGCGCTTTCGCGAAGTCATGTCGGCGCTGGTGCGCCATCTGCATGCCTTCATCCGCGAGGTCAGGCTGACCGAAGATGAATTCCAAAAGGCTTGCGGCTATATCAACGCGATCGGTAAGCACACCAACGCCTACCACAACGAAGCCGTGCTGATGGCCGGCTCGCTCGGCGTTTCCACGCTGGTGTGCCTGCTTAACAACGGCAACAACGGGCAGACCGACACTACCGCCAACCTGCTCGGGCCGTTCTGGCGCCTGGATTCCCCGCGCACCGAGAACGGCGGTTCGATCATCCGTTCGCCCACGCCGGGCCCCGAATTGTTCGTCAATGCCTGGGTGAAGGATGCCAATGGCAACCCCGTCGCGGGCGCCGAGGTGGACGTCTGGCAGTCCTCCACCGAAGGGCTCTACGAGAACCAGGATCCGACGCAGGCCGACATGAACTTACGCGGCAAGTTCACCACCGACGCCAAGGGGCAGATCTCTTTCCGCAGCATCTTGCCGGCGGGTTATCCGATCCCGATCACTGGTCCGGTCGGCGACCTGTTGCGCGCGCAAGGCCGTCACAACATGCGCCCGGCGCACCTGCACTTCCTGATCTTCAAGGACGGCTTTAAGACCCACATCTCGCAGGTCTATGTGCCCGAAGATCCGCACATCGAGACCGACGTGCAGTTCGGCGTCACCAAGGCGTTGCTCGGCGACTATGTGCGTCACGACAGCGGCAAGCCGCCTGCGCCCGGTGTCAAGGCGCCTTGGTACACGCTCGACTACACCTTCACCATGGAAGCCGGCAAAGCAAAGCTCCCGCAGGCGCCGATCCAGGACAAGGCGAAGTCGACCGAGATGCGGCCGCAGTACCTGGCTGCCGCTCACTAGCGGACGAAACTCCCCTATTTCTTCCGCGCGGCCGCGTAGGGGTAGATGAGGTTCCCACTCTTGTATTCCAGCGGCCAAAGGATCGGCTGCTTTTCGCCGTTCCGGAACTGATCGAGGTTGTTCGGCTCGACATTTTGGAATTGTGTCAGCAGCTGGCGTGGTTTCGACCACTCGCCGTCTTGACCGAACGTTATTTCGCCGACCACCGTCTTGAAAGCATGGCCGTGCATGTAGGTCGCGAGCTTGTCGTGATCGAGGCTCTTGGTGTCGGTCACCGCTTGCGCGATCACCTGTCCGGCCGCATAGCCGTACGGCACGAACGCGTAACCGATCGGATCGGTCTTCAATTCGCCAGCCTTGGCCTGATAGCGCTTCAATACATCGGCAAGGCCCGGAAACTGCAGCTTTGGTGACGGCGCAAAACTCTCTTCGATGACGATGCCGTTTGTCACCGGCCCGAGCTGCACCTTGATCGGGGTGATCAGCATTCCGATCATCGCTCCGCCGAACATTTTTGGCGTGAAGCCGATTTCGTTGACCGCGCGGATGATGCCCACAGTGTCGGGCGCATAGGCGCCCACATAGAAGATGTCGGGATTGGCCGCCTGCGCCGCCCGCACGGCCGGCGCAAAATCGGTGTTGTTTGGCGGATAGGTCTGATCGTAGACGATCTTCATGCCGCGCTTCTTGATTTCCTCGCGGGCGCCTTCGGAGGCGCCCTTGGCGAATTCGGCGTCGGCCGCCAGGATTGCCACAGTCTGCGGCTTCGGATTCTGCTGGGCGGCGACGGTGAAGAATCCGATCGAGAACGCATTCACGCCGTCCGGCCCGACCGGCACCATCGAGAAATAGCGCGGATACTTGTACTGCCGGTTGATGCCGATGGCGGTGAAGCTGATCGTCATCTTGTTGTTTTGGATGATGGTGGGCATCGCCGGCGCCACGAAATTGGTGGCATAAGGCCCGAGCAGCAGATCGACTTTGTCGACGGTGATGAGCTTGGTATAGAGGCCAGGCACGTTCGCCGGATTGCTTTGATCGTCGTAATGAATGAGCTCGACCTGGCGGCCGAGCAGCCCGCCTTTCGCGTTGATGTCGTCACGCCACATTTCGAGCGCGGCGAGCAGCATCTTGCCGGCCGGGGCGCCGGCTCCCGACAGCGCCAGGCCGACGCCGACCTTGATCGGGTTGTTTTGCGCGGACGCATCGCTGAGCCAGAACGATCCGGCGATTAGCGCCGCTGCGATCAGGCGAAGCATGTAGACTTGCAAACTGCCAAACATTGGAACCTCCGCTGGTTTCCTTCCCAAAATCGGGCGCGGTTGAACCCGCGCTTCCTTCGTCGATTATTTCATCATCTCCTCGGTCGGTCCGATGCCCCACAGGTTCGAGGCTGACGGATCCTTGGCCCACACCTTCGGCTTCTGCGGCTTGTCGCGATGCCAGGGCCGCGGCTCGAAATAGCCAAGCTCCTCGTTCATGCGGTCGAGTTCGGCGAAAAATTCCGTGATCAGCCCGTTCGGCGCGCGGTGATAGGCGAAAAGATTGTGGCCGATGCCATGGCGGCCCGGCCCCCACAGCAATTTGTAGCCATTCAGACTGAGGAAATCGCATGCGGTCTGCAGATGCGACCAGTCGCGCAGTTCGAACGCTGTGTGGAAATGCCGGTTTTTGCCGGTCCCCATGAGATTGATCGTATGATGATCGGGCCCGCAACGCAGGAACGAGAAAAAGTCGGCCATCCAGTCGGACTCGCGAAAGCCCAGCACGTCGCAATAGTATTTCGTGACGTGTTTGACGTCGACGCAGTGGAACGCGACGTGGCCGAGCTTGTGCGGCACGACGCCCTTGGTCGTGAACCCCTGCTTGCCGAGCTCGTCCCGCTTGAACACTTCCATGATCGTGCCCTTCGGATCTTCGAACGTGACCATGTCCGGTATCGAGGGTTCGGGATCCTTGCGTCTCTGGGTCTTGATGCCGTGCGCCGCGGTCTGCTTTTCGAACGCATTTAAGTCGTCTTCGAGTCCGATCTGGAATCCAATGCGCATGCATTGCGCTTGCGCGCCCTTGCGCAGCACGACCGAGTGATGATCGACGGTCGAAGCGAGATACGCCGTGTCCTTCTCCTTGGCCACGAGCGTGAGCCCAATAATATTGGTGTAATAGTCGATCTGCTGTTCGAGATCGGGCGTCTCGTAGCTGGCGTGGGCGATTTTCTTGACCCGGATCATGCGAGCTCCTTCCAAAAAGTCATCACGTTTTTTTGCGCGGCATCGAATTGATGACGTCCACCATGATCGCGATGTCGCGGCTGTCCCCAAACCCCATTTCCATGCCGCGCCTGTAGAGCTCGACCGCCCGATCGAGCATCGGCGTTGCGGTGCCCGTGCGGTCGGCCCAGTCTTCGACCAGATCGAAATAATGAGCGAGCGTGGAAATGGAGCCCTGAACCGGTGTGAATTTGCGCTGCGCCATCCACGGCGCCCGGATGCCGAACTGCGTCGAGCCGCCGCTGCCGTTGGCGACCGCCTTGATCATCAGATCGACGTCGACGCCGGCCTTCAGCCCGAGCGCCATCGCCTCGGCGGCGGCGGCAATATGGACCGCGACCAGAAGATTATTGACCAGCTTGACCTTGCTGGCGGCGCCGAACGGCCCGAAATAGAGGCACATGTCGGCAAAGCCCTTTATCACCGGCTCGATTTTTTTACAGGCGTCGGCATCGCCGCCAAGATAGATGACCGCCTTGCGCGCGATCACCATGCCCGGCGTGCCGCTCACTTCGCCGTCGATGTACGCCACGCCCTTCTTCGCCAGCGCTGCGACATGCTTTTCCTTGTCCGGCACGAGGTGAGAGCCGAGCTCGGCGACGATCTGACCGGGCCGCGCTGAATGAATGAGCCCTTGCGCCCCGTGAATCACCTCGTCCATCGCCTCTGCGCTCGGGACGAGCGACAGCACGACGTCGCATTGTGCGCCAACGTCGGCCGGCGATTTTGCCGCCACGCCGCCGATCTTCTCGAAATCCGCGAGCGAGCTGCGACGATAACCGAGAACGCGGTAGCCGCTCTTGATCAGGTTTTCAGATATCGGCAGCCCGATCTTGCCCACACCGATGACGCCGACAGTATCCATGCTTCCTCACGCTGCCATTGGGTCCGGACGTTTTTGCCGCCGTCTACGCCAGCTCCAGCGACTGATCTGAAAGGTTTACCTTGATGCTGAGCGAGCCTTCCATCACCGTCCACTGCTTGAGCTCGAACGTGCGAAGCTTGTTCACTACGAATGGGTCTCGCTCGGCGATTTTGCGGGCCTCGTCCGCGCTCGCCGCCCTTATGATGGTGAGCCCGTCGCCGCGAGTCTTGCCCGCCGCATCCCTCAGCGGGCCCGACGCGAACAGGACGCCTTTTTTCTCAAGGCCGATCATGTACTCGAGGTGCTGCGGCAAATGCGCGCCGATCTGCTCCGGGGTGGCATCGCCTTTCGAAAGGACGACGTAGAGTTCCTTGCGCAGCATGCCCTTGGTGAGCTGCTGGATGCGTTCCTCAGCGGAGGTTGGCATGCACTGCCGCCTTGCTACCAAACGAAAGAAAATGAACCCAAAGCTTATGCGGGATGCCCCGAGTGGGCAACATCCCCAACCCGGATTGATTCCTGGGGATACTACCGTGCCGTGTCGTCGAAGCGTCTGCCGACAACGATGCTGCGCAGTCGATGATGTTCCGCGCTCCTCTGGCTGAGGCGCAAGCGGGCAATCGGGCGTTCTGCGTTCGTGTGCAATTACACGAAATCGATGCGTGATTTCCAGCCGCCGGCGGTAAGGGCTGTTGCGCGATTCGCCGCTGCAGCGTATTCGGCCGGACGCGGTCTCGTGCAGCGCACAATGGGGGGTTATCCCAAGTCGTTCAACGGCCTGACCAGGGGATCCAGCCGGTGTTAAGGCTTGGAAAACTATTTAGCCCTAAACCAATACAATCATTGACTATTCAGCAACCGCGATGTCCTTGCCCACAGTCGCCCCCGAACTCGCCGCGCGCCTCGCAAACTACGAGCTCGACGATCAGGCGCGGCTGTTGTTGCAGGACATGCGGCCATTGATCGAGCCCGTTCTCGGCGAGGCGATTGATGACGTGATCGCCGGAGCCGCGAGACTCACGCAAGTAGCCGCCATTTACCGCGAGCATGGCGCCGACATTCGCAAAATCGAATTGGCGCAGTTCCGCACTTTGTTGAACGCCGAGTTTGATACCCGATATCTCGAATCCTGTCGTTATACCGTCGAACAGGAAACCGCGCTCGGATTTGAGGGCCGCGCGCGGCTCAATTGCGGCGCCGCGGTGCTTCGCCATTCCATCGATGCGTTTGCGCGCAAGTATCGTTTTTCGCCGGCCGTGATTGCCAAACGTTCCAAAGTGCTTTCGCAGGCTATCTTTTTCGATCTCGCGACGACATCGACCTACTATTTGCAGCGCACCAGAGAGACGGTTGCCACCCGGCGCAAGACGATCGACGATGCGATCGGTGATTTCGATGGCGCCATCGGCGGCGTCATCGATGCCATCAAGGAAGCTTCCACCTCGCTGACCGCAACGTCCTCGACCATGCAACAGGTCACCGACGACACGCTGCGGCGTATGTCTTCCGCCTCTTCCGCCTCGGTGGAAACAACTGCGAGCGTCGACGCCACCGTTGCCGCCACCGAAGAACTCACGAGTTCGATCGCCGAAATCGGCCAGCAGACGGCGCAAGGCCTCGAAATGGCGCGCTCCGCCGTAGGCGACGCCGAGCGCACCAGCCGTTCCATCCACTCCCTGCAGGAGGCCGCCGAGCGCATCAGCTCGGTCGTCGGCCTCATTTCCAAGATCGCATCGCAGACCAATTTGCTGGCGCTCAACGCCACCATCGAGGCGGCCCGCGCCGGCGACGCCGGCAAGGGCTTTGCGGTGGTCGCATCCGAAGTCAAGGCGCTCGCCAATCAGACCTCGCGTGCCACGGAAGAGATTTCGCAGCAGGTCACGGCCATTCAGGACGCCACCAAGGGCGCCGTAAGCGAAATCGCGTCGATCGCCGCCAGCATCAACAAGCTGACCGAGGTTTCCACCGCCATCGCTTCTGCGATCACCGAACAAAGCGCCACCACCCGCGAGATCGCCGCCCGGGTGCAGACCGCGGCCGGCAATACCGCGCACGCCTCGGTCGAAATCCGCTCGGTGGAGCAAGCCGCAACCCAGGGCGCCGCCGCTGTCGGCGAAATTACCGGCTGGACCGCGCAATTGTCCGCCCGCGCCCAGGACCTTGAGACCAAGGTGGCGACTTTCTTCGCCCGCGTCCGCGCGGCCTGATCCGCTCAGCGCTTTTCACCCGACCGCCTGACCAACGATGGCAACCGGCCGATTCGCTGGCATTCGCCGTCATTTGCGCTTGCCAATAAACACCTTTCCGCACCGCTGATCCGAGCAAAATGATTTTGACACCGCCACAGCCATATGGTTGTTTTTGAAGGCATTTGCCGCGCCCCTAAGGGTGCCAGTCATGGTGATTGGTGCAGAGTCAGTGGCCGGCGACCAGCGCGGAATCCAGCGACATGTCGATATCACCATCCGGCCCGGCCCGTGCCGTGGCCACGGCCCCCGCAAAAACGCCAATGCCGATCGAGCGCCCGACCCCCTCGGGCGCCAACGCCCCCGGTTTCGGCAGCGATGTCGTTGCCGAGACACTGCGCGCGCTCGACATTCCGTATATCTCGCTCAACCCGGGCGCGAGCTATCGCGGACTGCACGACTCGATCGTCAATTTCCTCGGCAACGCGCAGCCGCAGATGTTGCTCTGCCTGCATGAGGAAGCGGCGGTTGCGATTGCGCATGGTTACGCCAAGGTCACCGGCCGCGCCATGGCGGCGGCGGTGCATTCCAACGTCGGACTGTTTCACGCCACCATGGCGATCTTCAACGCCTGGTGCGACCGCATGCCGATCCTGCTCCTCGGCGCCACCGGCCCGGTCGATGCGATGAAGCGGCGTCCGTGGATCGATTGGATTCACACCGCCGCCGACCAGGGTGCGATCGTCCGCAACTTCACCAAATGGGACGACCAGCCGGCCTCGGCGGGCGCCGCGCGCGAAGCAGTGTTGCGCGCGTTCTGGATCGCAAACACGTCACCGCAGGGTCCGGTCTACATCAATCTCGACGCCGAGGTGCAGGAGGGGAAGCTTCCCGCGCCGCTGCCGCCGATCGACGCGCAGCGTTACGTGCCGCCGGTGTCCGCCGGTCCGTCCGCCGAGCTGGTGAACAGAGCGGTCGATCTCTTCGGCAAGGCCAAGCGCCCGGTGATACTCGCCGGTCGCGTGTCGCGCGATCTCGATGCCTGGAACCGCCGCGTGCAATTTGCCGAAGCGCTTGATGCGCGCGTCGCAACCAACCTTAAAGTTGGGGCAGCGTTTCCGACCGGCCACCCGCTGCACATCGGCTCGCCCGCCACCTTTGCCACCGACGAACTGTTGGCGGCCTTGCGCGAGGCCGATCTGATTGTGAGTCTCGACTGGGTCGACCTCGGCGGCACATTCAAGGCTCTTGGCGCGCCGCCGTCCGCGACCATCATCCAGGTCTCGCTCGACCAGAACCTGCACAACGGCTGGAGCATGGACTACCAGGGCCTGCCGGCGGTCGACCTGTTCATCGCCGCTGATCCGGACAAGACGGTCGAGGCGCTGCTTGCCGCGATCGGCAAGAACGCCAAGCCGAAGAAGCCCGCGCTCGTGCGCGCCAAACCGTCTCAGCCGAAGCCTGTGGCCGACGGGCCGATGGCCGCAGCCGACATGGCCAATGTGCTGCGCAATGTGGTCGACGATCGGGAGGTTTGCCTCACCCACGTGTCGCTCTCCTGGCACGGCGATTTCTGGGAATTCACTCATCCGCTCGATTTCATCGGCTCCGATGGCGGTGGCGGGGTCGGCGGCGGGCCGGGCATTTCGGTCGGGGCTGCGCTTGCGCTCAAGGGCACCGGCCGCATGCCGATTGCGGTCTGCGGCGACGGCGACTTCATGATGGGTTGCACCGCGATCTGGACTGCGGTGCACTACCGCATTCCGCTGCTCGTCGTGGTGGCCAACAATCGCTCGTTCTACAACGATGAGGTTCATCAGGAACGGGTGGCCATCGCACGCAGCCGCCCGGTGGAGAATAAATGGATCGGTCAGCGCATCAGCGACCCGGACATCGACATGGCGCAAATGGCGCGTGCACAAGGCGCGCACGGCTTTGGGCCGGCGAACAACGCCGCCGAACTGGAAAAGGCTCTGAAGGAGGCGATTGCCGTCGTCGAGAATGGCGGCGTCGCGGTGGTCGATACGCGGATATTGCCGACCTACAGCCCGTCCACCGCTGCGCAAATGGCGCGCGGCAAATCGGACCGCGGCGGTTAAGCTCGATCGGCGTGCGAGCTTCGGTATGGCTCCGGTATCCGCCACGCGTCCTGTTGTGACTGCACCGGTGGAAATGGCCGTGGAACCGATTCTGGTCGTCGACGATATCGTCAAGCAGTTCGAGACGCAGGACGGCCCGCTCACCGCGGTCGACCATGTGTCTTTCGCCGTCACCCCCGGCGAATTCGTCTCGCTGATCGGCCCCTCCGGCTGCGGCAAGTCCACGTTGTTCAACATCGTGGGCGGACTGCTCGATGGCTATCAGGGCCGTGTCACGGTCGCGGGCGAAACCGTACGCGGCCCGCATCATTCGATCGGCATGATTTTCCAGGAGGAATCGACGTTTCCCTGGCGTACCGTGATCGACAATGTGGCCTTCCCGCTCGAGATCGCCGGCATGGCGAAGGCCGAGCGAATGGAGAGGGCGCGTCACTTCGTCGGTCTGGTCGGGCTCGATGGTTTCGAACGGCGCTACCCGGCCGAGCTTTCCGGCGGCATGCGCCAGCGCGTGTCGATGGCACGCACGCTCGCCTCCCAGCCGAAGATTCTGCTCATGGACGAGCCGTTCGCCGCGCTTGACGAGCAGACGCGCCTGCTGCTCGGCGACAAGGTGCTGCAGATCCAGCAGGAGCTCAAACAGACCACCCTGCTGATCACCCACAATCTCACCGAAGCGGTGCAGCTCTCCGATCGAATTCTCGTGATGACCTATCGCCCCGGAAAGATCAAACGCGTGGTCGACATCGAGCTGCCGCGCCCGCGCACATCGGAGATCGTCGGTAGCGATGCGTTCGGTCATTTCGTCGCGCAAATTTGGAACGATCTGCGTGAGGAGGCGAGTCGTGGCCTGCGCGACGACGAATCCCGGAAATTGCACGCGACGGGAAGCGACGAATGACAGGGTCGGCGTCCAAATTCCCCAAGGCCGCCGCCGTTCTATTCGGCATCGGCTGCTTTGCCGCGCTCATCTATGTCATCGAAATCCTGATCAGGATTGGACTGATCAATCGCTTCATTGTTCCATTCCCTTCCGAGATCATCGCAAGCTTCCCGCGCATCGTGCTCGAGGAGGGCGTACCCTCGCGCTTTCTGTTGACCGCCATCGAGGCGCTGACCGCGAGCGTGATGCTGTCGGTCGTCGGCATTTCGCTCGGCGTGCTGCTCCACCGCGTCAGGCTGGTGCGGCTGGCGACCGAAACCTGGATCGCGGCCTTCGCCTCGGCGCCACTTGTGCTGATGTATCCGCTCTTTCTCGTCATTTTCGGCCGCAGTGCCTGGACCATCATCATGATCGGCTTCGTTGCCGCGCTGCCGCCGGTGATCTTGAAGACGCTGGAGGGGCTTGCCGGCACGCGCGCTGTGCTCATCAACGTCGGCCGCAGCTTCAAGCTCACGCCCGCTCAGCTCTATTGGAAAATTCTCTTTCCTGCGGCCCTGCCGAACATCTTCGTCGGCGTTCGCCTCGGCATGATCTTCGCGCTGATCAACATCGTCGGCGTCGAATTTCTGATCAATTTCGGCGGTCTGGGTCAACTCGTCAATGAACTCGCCGAGCGCTATGATCTTCCCGGAACCTATGCGGCCATTTGCTTCGTGATTCTGGTCAGCATCGTGTTCTTCGTCGTCACCGAACGGATCGAGCAATGGCTACGACCGGGAACCTGACAGCAGCGCCGCTCGCCGCGCGCCCCGTGCTCGGTGCGGTGACGCTGCTGCGCATCGCGATTCTGATCACGATCGTGGCGATCTGGGAGGCGGTCGCGGCCTCAGGCTGGTTGTTTCGCGACGTCGTGCCCTCGCTGCTCATCATCGGCAGGCAGCTTGTGCTGATTCTCACCCATCCCGATTACCTGCTGCACATTGATCTCGGGTTCGGTTCGTCTCTCGTTTTTGATCTCAAGATTCCGGAATTCTATCGTCACCTTTGGGTCACCGTCAGCGAAGTCGCGACCGCGATGGTGATCGGTGGAATTGCCGGTCTCGCCGTCGGCCTCGCGCTCGGCGCCAATCCGTTCCTGAGCAACGCCTTCGAGCGCTTTCTTTACTGGCTCGGTCCGACCCCGAAGATAATTTTCTTCCCGATCATGATCATGTGGTTCGGCGTCGGCCCTGGCTCGAAAGTCGCCATGGGCACCCTCTCGTGCTTCTTCCCGGTGGCACTCAGCGTTGCCGCCGGCATGCGCCAGATCGAGAAGGTGCTCATTCGAGTCGGCAAAAGCTTCCGCGCCAACACCTGGCAGATGATCACCAAAATCTATCTGCCCGCGATGCGCCAGCCGATCGTCAACGGGGCGCGGCTCGGCATGGGCGTCGCCGTCATCGGCACGCTTCTGGCGGAGACCAAGCTCTCCAATCGCGGTGTCGGCTTCCTCATCATCAACGCCTATTCGACTTTCGACATGCCGCGCATGTACGCGTTGCTGATTGTGCTGTTCGTGGTCGCCATCGGCGCCAACGCCCTGGTCGCGCGCGCAAGCCGGGGCTAATCTGTCCGCCAATCACAAAGAATGCTCGCAGGGAGTGATCCACCATGACATCCGCCACGGCTTCGAACATGCTGTCTTCCATCAAACTCAACCTGCCGAAAAACCGCGGCGCCTATTACGACGGCCAATGGCACGAGCCGAAGGCCGGCCGTTATGTCGATACGCTCAATCCCGGCACCGGTGAATCGCTCGGCAAGGTCGCCGAAGGTACGCCCGAAGACGTCGATGCCGCGGTGCAGGCCGCCAAACGCGCCTATCGGGAATGGAAGCGCGTCCCGCCGCTCGAACGCGCCAAAATGCTCAAGAAAATCGCCGAAGTGTTGCGCGCCAACGCGGCCGAGCTCGCCATGATCGACGCCGCCGATTGCGGCAATCCGATTGCCGAGATGATCAACGACGCCAACGTGGCGGCGGCGCAGGTCGAATTTTTCGCCGGGCTCGTGACCGAGATGAAGGGCCATTCGATTCCGATGGGTCCCGACCGGCTGAATTTCTCCGTGCGCGAACCGCTCGGCGTTGTCGGTCGCATTATTCCTTTCAATCATCCCTTCATGTTCTGCGCCGGCAAGACCGCGGCCCCGCTCGCTGCCGGCAACACCGTCGTGATCAAGCCGCCGGAGCAGGCACCGCTCTCCTCATTGCGCCTCGCCGAGCTTGTCGACGGCCTGCTGCCGCCCGGCGTGTTCAATGTCGTGCCTGGCGGCAAGGACGTCGGTGCCGCGCTCGCGAGCCACCGGGATATCGCCAAGATCGCGCTCATCGGCAGCGTACCGACCGGCAAGGCAGTGATGCGCGCGGCCGCCGACACGCTCAAAGGCGTGCTGCTCGAGCTTGGCGGCAAAAACGCGCTGATCGCCTATCCCGACGCCGACCCGGACGCGGTCGCCGGCGGCGTGATCGGCGGCATGAACTTCACCTGGTGCGGCCAGTCCTGCGGCTCGACCAGCCGCGCCTTCCTGCACGAAAGGATCCACGATGCCGTGATCGAGCGCGTGAAGGCCAAGATCAAGCACTACAAGCCCGGCGTCCCGACCGATCCGAACACCACCATGGGCGCCATCATCAACAAGACCCAGTTCGACCGCGTCATGAGCTACATCGACTCCGCCAAGAGCGAAGGTGCGCGGCTGGTCTCGGGCGGCGGCCGCCCGGCCGATCCCGCGCTGGCGAAGGGCCTCTACATCGAACCCACGGTGTTCGCCGACGTGAAACCGAGCATGCGGATTGCGCGCGAGGAGATCTTCGGCCCCGTGGTCGGCATCTTCAAATGGAGCGAGGAGGCCACCATGCTGCAGCAGGTCAACGCGGTGGAATACGGCCTGACCGCCTCGATCTGGACCAACGATCTCGCCACCGCCCACCGCGCCGCCGCAGCGGTCGAAGCCGGCTTCGTCTGGATCAACGAAGTGAGCCGGCATTTCCTCGGCGCGCCGTTCGGCGGCTTCAAGCAGTCCGGCATCGGCCGCGAGGAATGTTTCGAGGAATTGCTCGCCTTCACGCAGGAGAAGAACATCCACGTGAACCTGACGCCGGCGAAGAAGAGTTGAACGCGAACTTCGGCAGATCGTCACCACACGCCGGGCACCAGCCGTCGGCGCACCTTGCGCTGGTAGTCCGCATAGCCCGTAAGGTTGCGCGCGAGATAATTCTCTTCATCCAGCAAGCGCCAAATGATGACGCCCGCTAGTAAACCGGCGGGCAGCATGCCCCACCACGATCCGAGCGCGAGCGGGATGCCGAAAATCATCGGCATGGCACCGGCATACATCGGATGGCGCACGACGGCATAAGGTCCGCTTGAAACGACCTTTTGACCGGCGTCGACCTGGATGATCGAGGCGGCGAAGGTATTCTCGCGGAAGACGACGAAAATGATGACGTAACCCAAGATCACGAGCGCGTCGCCGAAAAGGACGACGGGCCACGATACCTCCGACCAGCCGAACAGGTGATCGAGCGCGGACAGCACGATCATCGCGCACATGAAAATGACGGCGAACAATTGGATCAGTTTCTGCTTTGGTTCTTTTTCCGCGATGGGGCCGGCCTTCATGCGCCGCACGATCAGCGCCGGATCATGCCGCAGGAAGTAAACCGTGTTCACCCAGATGCAGGCGAAAAAGACCAGCCAGAACAGCCAGCCCTGCCAATAGTCGAGCGTCAGTGCGGGCGCGAAAATCATCACCGCGAGCGCGATTTGAAATTTCAACGCACCGCGTAAGGCTCGCTTTGTCAGCTCTTCGTTGCTGGCGTCCGGGATTGCCATTCTTCAACAATGGACAAACCGTTCGGCGGTTCCCCGGACCCGCGCTACGGGCAGGGATGCCGCATGCCGTCGTAGCCCATGTAGGTCCCGCTCACTGGATCGTAGGAACGGAACCGCTGCGAGCAATAGGCAACCGCATCGCCCGGCGGCGGCGCAACCTCGACCGGCCCCGCGCAATAGCTTGGATCGACCGCGACCCATGCGCCGTCGGCCCGCTGGATGTAGCAGCCATTGCGCCAATAGCGATATCCGCCGCGCCGACGCTCGCCTTCGGACCCGATGATGGCGCCGGCCGTCGCGCCGATGATGACGCCCGGCAGCACACCTCTGTGCCCGCCCACCGCGCCACCGATCAATCCTCCGGCCGCACCGCCGATGATCGCGCCGCCGATCGCGTCTTGCGCGGTCGCTGTCTGTGCCGGCATCGCCACCGTCAGCGCAAGCAATGCCGCGCATGCCAAACGAGTGCTCATTGGATGTCTCCCCCGTTGCCTCTGAAGTCTTTACAAATGGATAAATGACAATTGCTGGCCGATTAAAGCCGAACGGTCCGGACACAGCAAGCGGCTATCACTCTCTGTCCCGCCCGGCGATCTCCGCCTGCCAGGGCGCGACGCGCCGCTCAAACCAGCCGATCAGGCTGTTGAGCCCGATCGCCATGATCACCAGCAACACGATCGGCACGAACATGGTCGCCGTGTCAAAATTGTTCGCCGAATTGATGATGATGGCCCCAAGTCCCGAAATGGTGGTGAAGAATTCCGCCACCACCATGCCCACGACCGCGCGGCCGACCGCCAGCCGAATGCCGGCCATGATGTAGGGCAGCGTCGCCGGCAGTACGATGCGCCGTAGGATTACGGCGTCCGAAGCAACGAACGATTTTCCGACCTCGATCAGGCTTTTCGGCACCGCCGTGACGCCGACCCAGGTGTTGATGCAGATCGGGAACACCGACATCAGGAAAATCACCGCGACTTTGACTTCGAAGCCCAAACCGAGCCACAAAATCAGGAGCGGCACCAATGCCACGAGCGGCATGGCATAGCCCGCGGTGATATAGATACCGAGCGCCGCATCGAGCGTGCGAAATCGCCCGACGATCAGTCCAAGCGGAATGCCGATCGCGATCGCCAGCGCATAGCCGACCACGAAGGGCCGCAGGCTTTCGTATAGCGCGGCCCAAAGTTTTCCCGTTTGTGCGAGCTCCCAGAATGCGATCGCAATCGCCGACGGGTAGGAGCCGAACACCGGATTGATTTGCGAACCGAACAGCTCCCAGATCAGCAGCGCGATCGTCACCGAAATCGTCGTGATGGCCGCGCGCGGCAACCGCCGCTTTACGGCGATCTTCTCCTCGTCCGCTTTTCCCGTCAGCCGTTCGGTGATCTCGACCATAAGCCGTCCGTTCAATGCAGGGTTTTGCCGACGGCGTGGATCGCCTGCCAGATCTTGTACCGCGTCTCGACGAATTCCGGCGTGCCGCGAATGGCAGCGAGATCGCCGCGCGGCCGCGGCAATGGCACGTCGATGATGTCCTGCACGCGCCCATGCTGCATCACCACCACGCGATCCGCGAGCAGTACCGATTCGTCTAGGTCATGGGTGACGAAGAGAATGGTCTTGTGCGTGCGCTCATGGATACCCAAGAGCTCGCCTTGCAAATCCTCGCGCGTTTGCGCGTCGAGCGCGCCGAACGGCTCGTCCATCAGCAGCACAGCCGGGTCGATGGCAAGCGCGCGTGCAATGCCGACCCGCTGCTGCATGCCGCCGGAAAGCTGATAGGGCCTGCGATGATAGGAATCCTTCAGGCCCACGAGATCGAGATATTGCATGGCGGTGTCGAGCAACGGCTGGCCGCGCATGCCTTTCATTTCGAGGCCGAACATCACGTTCTGCAGCGCCGTCAGCCACGGCAGCAATTCCGCATGCTGGAACACCATGCCGCGGTCGTGCCCGCAACCTTTCACTTCGCGGCCGTTGACCGTGACCTTGCCGCCGCTCGCGCTTTCAAGCCCCATCGCGATGCGCAGCGCCGTGGTCTTGCCGCAGCCCGACGGCCCGATCAGCGCCACCACCTCGCGCTCGCGCACGGTGAAGCTCAACCGGTTGAGCGCCAGCACGGTCTGCACCTTACCCTCGACCGTGAGCGTAAAACGTTTGGACAGATCGATGACGTTGATTTCACCCATGCTATTTCGTCTTCCTCGCCTTTCCGGATTTGCCGTTGGGATAGGCGCCCGACTTTTGCAACCGGATCGACCAATATTCCCATGCCCGTGCCTGCGGTCGCGGCTCGAGATTGCGATCCATGGCCATTTTTGCTTCCCCAGGCGTGAGCGGGCTCACCCGCATGCCGAGCGACTGCGTCATCAGCTGCAGCTCCGCATTGCGATAGCTGTAGATCGTGCGGAACACGAGGTTCTCGAGAGTCTTGCCGACGACCGTCGCGCCATGCCGGCGCATCAGCACGAGCCAATGCGGCCCAAGCGCCTTGGCGAGCGAACGGCCCTCTTCTGGTTTGAGCACGAGCAGGCAGGTGTCGCCGAATTCGTCGCGGCTATCCCAGAACGGCACCTTGGGGCCGATCTGCGCGCCCATGTGATAGACCGGTTTGAGCTCCTCGCCGGTATTGCAGAATGGCAGCATCGCCATGCCGTGGTGATGCGCCACCGCGTTGACGTCCTTGCGCGCCTTGTAGATCTCGCCGTGGATCACGAGCTCGCCATAGGGCAGCACCTTGCCCAGGGGCTTTGTCGGTATCGAGTCGAGCGTGAACTCCAGGATATCGGAAGGCTCCACCAGCTCCGGCGAACGGGAGCGTGAAATGAGGTACCGGCTGGGGTTCTCGGGATGCCGCATGCTCACGTGCCCGAAAGCGTCGATGATGCCTTCATGCGAGACGATCCGATTGGCGACTGCGAGATCATGGCGCGCCTGCGCGAGAGCGTCGGCCATTCATCCTCCTTCGGCTATTATCCGACCCTTTATCCGACCCTATATCGCGGGATCGTAGCATCAAAATTCGAATCCGAGCAGCAGATGATCGAGCGAAATCGTGCCGCCGCCATGGATCAGAAAGAAGAGCGCGCCCGCCGCCCACATGGCCGGATATTCGATGCCCGACTTGTTCCAGAAATAACCGTCGTATTTGGCATGGTCATAGGCCGACAGCGCCATGAGCACGAACACCGGCAGCGCCATCGGCCGCGTGAACAGGCCGAACGCGAGGCACGGGCCTGCGACAAATTGCGTGAGCACTACGCCATAGGCCCACAGCCGGCCGGGCCGATAACCCTTGCGGTCGAACATCGCCGCTACGCCCTGAACGCTGCTCACCGCGATGCCGGTGCCCTTGAAATAGCCGAGGCACATGCGCAGGCCATGCGGCACCATCGCCATGCCGACCAGAAACCGCAGTAGCGCTTCGACGAACGGGGCAATCGCTTGATAGACGGTGCCGAGCGCCGGCACGATCAGCGGCGTGTCCGACATGAAATCTATTCGGCTGCCTCGGTGGCGGGCCGCTCGTAGCGGCTGGGCGGCCGCGGCAGGCCCAAATGTTCGCGCAGCGTGCGGCCGGTATAATCGGTGCGGAACAACCCGCGGCGTTGCAGCTCCGGAATCACCAGTTCAACGAAATCGTCGAGCCCGCCGGGCAGCGTCGGCGGCATCACATTGAATCCGTCGGCCGCTTCCTCGACATACCAGTGCTCCATCATGTCGACGACCTGCGCAGGCGTGCCCTTGACCACAAGTTTCCCGCGCGCGCCGGCGACGACTTGCGCGATCTGACGCATCGAGAGTTTCTGCGTCTTTGCCAGCTCGGTGACATATTTGAAGTGGCTCTGGCTGCCCTGGCTCATCGGCAGGTTGTCCGGCAGCGGCCCGTCGAAGTCGTACGGCGACAGATCGATGCCGCCGAGCACGGTGGAAAGGATTTCGCGCGCTACGATCGGGTGCATCAGCGAATTTTGATAGTCGTATTTCTCCTGCGCTTCCGCTTCACTGCTCCCGACATAGACGCTCAATCCCGGCATGACTTTGAGATGATCGGGATTGCGGCCGAATTTCTGCGTCGCGCGCGTCTTCACTTCCTTGAAATATTGCTGGCACGATTCCATCGTCAGATTCGCGCTGAAGATCACCTCGGCAAAACGCGCCGCCACGTCCATGCCGTCGTCGGAGGTGCCTGCTTGCACGATCACCGGATGACCCTGCGGCGGCCGGGGAATGTTCAGCGGCCCCTTCACCGAGAAATGCTTGCCCTTGTGATTGAGGAAATGCATCTTTGCCGGATCGAAGAATTGCCCGCTCGCCTTGTCGCGCATGAACGCGTCGTCGTCCCAGGAATCCCACAGCGCCACCACCACCTCGGCGAACTCGCGCGCGCGGTCGTAGCGCTCGGCGTGTCCATAATGTGCATCGCGGCCGAAGTTGTAGGCCTCGACCGCCATGCCGGAGGTGACAAGATTCCAGCCCGCGCGTCCGCCGCTGATATGGTCGAGCGAGGCGAACTTGCGCGCAATGTGAAACGGTTCGTTGTAGCTCGTGGTCGCCGTGCACACGAGGCCGATGCGGCTGGTGACGGCGGCCAGGGCCGACAGCAGCGTAAACGGCTCGAAATTGGCGATGTACTGCGCCGAGCGCGACAGCGCATCGATGTGCGCCTGCCGCACGCCGACATTGTCGGCGAGAAAGATCATGTCGAACTTGCCGCGCTCGGCGGTGCGGGCAATTTCAGTGTAATGGGCAAAATTTATCCCGGCGTCGGCCTGCGCGCGCTCATGCCGCCACGAGGCGACATGGTGGCCGGTGGGATTGAAAAATGCGCCGAGCCTGAGTTGGCCTTTCGGTCTTGCCATGATGCGGTTCCGTTGACGGAACTTAGCTCCGCTTGCCGACGCGGCGCAAGGAGGCTGGTTTAATGGGCATGATGAACTCGATAAATCTTGGCAATACGCGCCATTCGTCGGCGAGCAAGAGGGGAGTCCGAAGTCGCAGGGCCAAATAAACAGTTTGCAACGCCACCAAGACACTGCCGAGCAAAGTCGCGACACCCACTAAAACAAGACAGGCTTGCACTGCCGAGCGGCTTGAAGGGTGAGGCGATACTGATTCCTCGCCCGCCATTAAAGAAGCGCACGATAGGTTTCAGAATTTCGCATGTCGCTCTACTTGCCGCACACCGCGACCAGCGGCCCGTCGGTCGTGTCCGGGTTGACGCCGCACGAGACGGTGTTGTCGGTCAGATACGTCGCTGCCGCGCGTCTCTTGCCGCAAAATGCGGTGATCACGATCTCATCGTCGCGGCATGTGATCGAGCAGTCCGATGCGTTCGTGCAGGCTGCGCGCACAAGCCGAAACAACGATGACGCGCCAGGCGTCCCCGCAGGGCCCTGCGGGCCCGGGGGTCCGGCGGAACCGGGCGGTCCTTGCGGACCGGGATCGCCTTTCGGGCCCTGCGAACCCGGCGGTCCTTGCGGACCGGGTGTTGGCTGCCCGCAACTGGCAACGAAAACGGATAGGACGATCGCCAGTACGATGCCGCTGATGCGCATTTTCTGAATCCTTGCCCCCGATGAGTCGGCAACTTACCGCCGCACGCCGACGCGGCGCAAGCAGCCTGCATGATCGCTGCCTTAGGCCACACGATCTCGTTGCCGCCGGCCTTACCCCGGTCAAATGGCGCTGATATCTTTTGCGATCAGCGCAACGGAGGGGGTCATGGTCGGCGTTATGAAGCGAGCTGCGGTTCTGCGGATCATTGCGGGTCTGGCCGCGCCAGTCGCGTTGTTGCAGCCGCCGTGTGCCACGGCGCAAGGCGCAGACGTCAGAGCGCTGGTCGATGCCTACAACACCTCGGGCCAGCAGTTGTTCAAACGATTCGCGCCCTCCCACGGCAACGTGGTCTTTTCGCCCTATTCGATTGGCACCGCGATGGCGATGGCGCTATCCGGCGCGCGCGGCGAGAACGCCGCGCAAATGGCCAAAGTCTTGCATCAAACATTGCCGCGGCCCGCAATGGATGCAGCCAACGCGAGCGTGCTGGCCACGTTGAACCGTTACGATCGGAGCGCGGAAACTCCGGCCTGTCCGGAGACGATGCAATGGAGCGGCCAGCAGTGCGAATCCGCGGCCACTGCCGATGGCCGGTGTCCTTTCACGGCGCGGCGCGAAAATGACCGCTGCATTGCCGACCCGACGCGGCGACCGCCGTCTGCCCAGCTCCGTGTTGCCGACGCATTGATGCAGGCGAAGACAGGCCTTGTCGCCCAGGATTATTCGGCCTTGCTCAAGGACAAGTATGGCGCCGACGTCCTGCAAGGCGTAAGCCTCAGCGACGTCAACGACTGGGTCAAGCGCAAGACCGCGGGCAAGATCGACCATATCATCGACCAGCTGCCCGACGTTGTTCTTCTCAACGCCATCTATTTCAAGGCACGCTGGGAGCTGACCTTCGGCAAGGATCTGACCAAGCAAAAGCCGTTCAACATAACGAGGACGCAGAAGATCTCGGTGCCGACGATGCAGCGGACCGGCCAGTTCTCCGTCGTGACACGCAACGATTACCGGGCCATTCGCATCCCTTACGATGTCAGCGAACTTGGCATGATCATCGTGCTGCCGAAGAAAATCGACGGCGTCGGGCGTATCGGGGCGGAGATGACGGCGCAGGAATTATCCAAGCTCGGGGCGGCATTGCGGGCAGTCCAGGGCAAGCTCGTTGAATTGGAAATGCCGCGCTTCAAGATCAACTATGAGATCAGCAATCTGGTTTCACTTTTCAAGCAAGCCGGGATGACCCGCGCCTTCGACCGCCGGCAGGCGGATTTCAGCGGCATCACGGGGCGGCCGGCCAAGGACCTGCCGTTCTGGATCGACGATATTCGGCATCGTGCCCTCATTGAAGTGATGGAGGACGGCACCGAGGCCGCCGCCGTCACCGCCATCAGCATGAGGGCTGCCAGCGCAAGGCCGCAGCCTGAGCCCCAGCCCGAGCCCTTTCACATCGACCATCCCTTCCTGTTCTATATCGTGGATAATGCCACCGGCGCGTTGCTGTTCCAGGGCCGTGTCGCGAACCCGAAATAATCTCAACCCTTCGGACGGAGCTCAACGCTGCCAGCGAATGGCCATTGGATTGAGGCAACGCCGGACATAGGCTGGCGTCGGACATATGATGGAATGGTTTGATGCCGATCATCGCCATGTCATATCGCCGGTCGGACTCCCAGGACATCACCGGCCGGATATTTGATCGACTCGCGGGGCATTTCGGCAGCGCTTCGGTCTTCAGAGACATTGACAATATTCGCCCCGGATTGGATTTCCGCGAGCAAATTGCGGACGCATTGTCGCGAACCAACGTTCTGCTCGCTGTCGTCGGGCCGAATTGGTTTGGATTTGCGGGAGGAGTAGAGCCCAGAATCAGCGACGAAGGCGATTTCGTCAGAATTGAAATCGAGACTGCGCTCAAGCGCAGTATCCCGGTGATTCCGATCTTGGTCAGCGGCGCCAAAATGCCAAGCCCGGCACAACTGCCCGAAAGCCTGCAGAGCTTTTCGTTCCGGCATGCCTTGACCGTCGATAGCGGCCAGGATTTTGACCATCACATGTCTCGTTTGATCCGCAGCATCGATCGGCTAGTCGCTGAAAGTGCGAACCGAAATCCGGCGAATGAAAAACTTGACGATCCTTTTGCCAATCCGAAATCTGGTTTGAGGAAAATCGCTGCATCCCGGTGGACGTACCTTGCTGCGATAGTTTTTTTCGGCGCGGGATCGTGGCTGGCTTGGCCTTCAGTGAACAATTGGCTGCATCAATATCGGTCGGAAAATTCCGAACGCTCCAAGACACCGCCGACGGTCGAGATCACCTATCCCATGAATAACGCGCGTTTTTCGGCGGAAAACATCGCCATTTCGTATCGCTTCGGTCCGGACTCGAACGTGGACAGGCTGGAAATACTGGTTGATGGAAAACCCATAAAGGCGATCACGCCGGCGCGCCCCCGCAGCGACAGCTCTGTGACCGCGAGAGACGGCTCCATGTTCCAGAGCCAGGGCGCCACGGCCAAGAACGAAGGCTCTGTGACCCAGAGCGAGGGCTCGATCACGGTGAAGCTGCCGCTGCGGGACCTGCAGCTTTCATTGATCGCCTGGAATGGCGAACTCGTCAGTGAGGCCGCTGAAATCAGGCTCAAATATTCGAAGCCGCGACTGTTCGGCTTCATTGTAGGCGTGAGCGATTATTTCAATCCCCGACTCGCGCAGCAATACGGCGCCAAGGACGCGCGCGATTTCGCCGCGATACTGCAAAATAACCTGAAGTCGTATTTCAGCGACGTGCAGGTGCAGATCATGACCGATCATGAGGCGACGCGCGCCAGCATGATGGGCGGTCTTGAGTGGTTGGAGAGTCAGGTCAATGAACCGGGCGACGTGAGCGTCATATTCTTTTCCGGCCACGGCATGATCGAGGAGAAAAGTCAAACATTCTGGTTTATGCCTTCGGAGGCCGACCCGGAGAAGATCCGCACGACTGCCGTGTCGCAGGATGATTTCCGGCGTACGCTTCGTGCTTTGCCGGGAAAGGTGCTTCTCGTGCTCGACACCGGCGTCCGGCTGTCGGACATCGAACAGATCCTGGTGAAGGATTTCACCGCCCCGGAGATCGGAACTGTTGTCATGGTCTCGTGCGCGAAAAAGGAAACATCCGTCAATTTCGGAAGCGCGCAGACGAGCGATTTTGTCGTCAAAATAGTCAAAGACATCCGCGACACCAAGCAGCGGCTGTACACGCGCAATTGCGCAGCCAATCGGCCGCAATGACATAACCGCGGCCCAGGCCTCGCCAAAACCGCGTTGCTCGTCGGCAACCCGATCGTATATGAAACCTTGGCCATCGAATGTGAGGTCCGGATGATCGTCGATTTCCAGCACCATTTCACGCCGCGCGAATTGATCAAGCAGGATCCGGGCAACCGCCTGATCGTGCATTTTGATGAAAACGGTGCGCCGAGCTACACGATCCACTCTTTGCTTTACGATCTCGACGAGCACATCCGCATGATGGATACCGCCGGAATCGACGCGGCCTTCCTCACCAGCGCCGCCGGCATGTGCGCAAGCCTCGACGTATCGAAGCTCTGCAACGAAAAAGCCAAGCAGGCCGAGCGCAACTATCCCGGCCGCTTCATCGGCGCGGCGCACGCCCATCCGCTTGGCGGACGCGAGGCCCTCGCCGAGCTCAACCGCTGCGCCCACGAACTCGGCTTCCCCGGCGCGGTGATCACTTCCGAAGTTGACGGCCTGTTCCTTGACGCCCCCGAGTATGAGCCGTTCTGGTCCGAGGCCGAGAAGCTCGGCCTGTTCGTGTTCGTGCATCCGGCGCTCAAGCTCAACTATTCGCAGCAGTTCGACGGCTACGACACCGCACGCTCGGTCGGCCGCGAGTTCTCGCTGGTGATGGCGACCATCAGGTTGATCAATTCCGGCGTGTTCGACCGCCATCCCGGACTCACGGTGCACATGGCGCATCTCGGCGGTGGGCTTGCCGGCGTGATCGCGCGCGTGCGCGGCTATCAGGACAAGGAATTTTGGGGCGTGCAGGGCCACCCCAAGCATGGTCGCAAGGCCGAAAGAGATTTCGATTACTACATCCGCCACAACATGGTGTTCGACACGGCTGGCTTCTGCTGTGCCATCGGCGCGGTGAACGCGGCGCTCGCGGAGCTTCCCGCGGCGCGCCTCGTGTTCGCCACCGACTACCCGCAGGAGGTGCGCGCGCGCGAACCGGTGCGCGATTTTGTCAAGGCGCTGCGAGCGCTCGGCAAGCCCGGCGAGCAGATTCTTTCGGGCAATGTCAACCTGCTCATCAAAGATACGAAATTCGCGAAAGCCGCCGTGCGTTAAGCTTTATGGCTGAGCGATATCTTTCGGTTTCGCCGGTCCGTCCGCTGCGCTAGCATGAATAGGATGCGGGGATCGCGGGGATAGGTGCGATTTTCGGTTGGCGTGTTGTTTTGGTGTTCGGTTTGCCTTGTCTTTGGTCTCATCGCGACCGCGATCCCGCCCCATTCGCCAGGTTTCGCCCAGCAGCCAGGTTCACCGCTGGCGTCGATGGCGCTTCTTGCTCGGGCCGGATGCGAGACCGGCACTGCCTTCAACGGCGACGTTGATTTGGAGACCGGATATCTTGCGATGCTTGGCGTGAGCGCCAAGAATTTTGCCTTTCATGTCATGCATCGCGGCCCTCGCGCGCTCATGATAGCGACCGAACTCTGCCGCGATCCGCGCCCGTTTGAGCAGAAATCGTTCGCCGTCATTCTCACCCATTCGTTCCGGAATGATTCGCAAATCCGCGAGAGCTATTACTATTTGACGAACCAAAACGGGCAACTTCTGAACGCGGTGCAATTTCAGGAGGGTAGGGCGCATTTATTCGCGTACGCTGATCTCGCTCCTCCGGTTCGCCGCGCCGATTTTGAATCGGAAAAGGCCATCTGGCTGTCGAAGATCGATCGCCAATAAAAACGCTTGGCGGGGGCTGCCCGCCAAGCGCTTCGTAACCCGAAGATATGACTATGCCGCGCTATTCCGCCGGCGTTGCGGCATGCCGCGATGAAGGCGCCTCCGCGCGGCTCTTCTCCATTTCCTCCTCGAGCCAGAGCGAGTGATGCTGCTTGGCCCAATCGACGTCAACCTCGCCGGTTCCCATCCCTTCGAAGGCGCCTTCCTGGCCGAGCGTGCCCATATAGATGTGCACCAGCATGACGGCGACAAACAGCACGCCGACCACGCTGTGAACCACCTGCGAGGTCTGCATGCCGGCGATCCCGGTTCCGTAGAACGGGAACAGCAGCAGATAGCCGGTGACCGCAGCCAATCCGCCGCCGATCGCCACGATCCAGAAGATCATCTTCTGCCCGGCGTTGAACTTGTAGGCCGGCGGTTCGCCGCCTCCCAACATGCCGCCAGCGCGCTTGAACCATTCGACGTCGACGCTCGTCGGCAGGTTCTGGGCAATCCACATCAAGAACATCAGCACGACGCCGATCGTGAATGGGAAACTCAGGAAGTTATGCGCGTATTTCGCTGCCTCGGACCAGCCGCTGAAAGCGCTTGCGCCGATCAGCGGCAGCAGCAATGGCTTGCCGAAGGTGATGTTCAACCCAGTAATGGCGAGAATGACGAAACAAGTCGCCGTCATCCAGTGCACGAAGCGTTCGAACGCGGTGAACCGCAGCATCGTGCGTCCTGACCGATGTTCCAGACGCATTGTGCCGCGCCATAGATAGAAGATGACCAGCAAGGCAAATATGACGACGATCGCAACGCCGCCAATCCAACGCAACCAAACTTCATGAAACATCCGCCAGTCACGGCCCGCCGGCTGCTCGATCGTGCAGGCCTTCTGATCGGGGATTGTGCATCGGCCGGTAATGCGATTGAGCTCCTGGAAGAGCTGATCTTCCTTGACCGAGCTTGCCGTCGGATTGACGGAGGTATCCGGATTGCGCGCCTGTTGCGCCGAAACCGGCGCCGCGATCGCAACTACGAACACCAGCAGCAGCGCCCCGATGATGAAGCGAGCCCGTGCGAGCATGCTCGTCATGTCAGTCCTCCTCAGTCCCCAGAAATTTTCGTTTTCATCGCCTAGGACGCGATGGTTTCCTTGTAGGCCGTCTTCCAACCCCACGCGCCCGAGCCGTAGCCGCGCTTCACCACGCGCTCCTTGTAGATTTGCGCGATGATCTCGCCGTCGCCGGCCAACAGTGACTTGGTCGAGCACATTTCCGCGCACAACGGCAGCTTGCCCTCGGCCAGCCGGTTCGAGCCGTACTTCGCATATTCTTCCGGGCTGCCGTCGGTCTCCGGGCCGCCGGCGCAATAGGTGCACTTGTCCATCTTGCCGCGCGAACCGAAGTTGCCGATTTTCGGATATTGCGGCGCGCCGAACGGGCAGGCGTAGAAGCAATAGCCGCAGCCGATGCAGAGGTCCTTGGAGTGGAGCACCACCGCGTCGGCGGTGGTGTAGAAGCAATTCACCGGGCACACGGCCGCGCAGGGCGCGTCGGTGCAGTGCATGCAGGCCATGGAGACCGATCGTTCGCCCGGCTTGCCGTCATTGATGGTGACGACGCGCCGGCGGTTGATGCCCCACGGCACCTCGTGCTCGTTCTTGCAGGCGGTGACGCAGGCGTTGCACTCGATACAACGATCGGCGTCGCAGAGGAATTTCATCCGTGCCATGGTCGTTGCTCCTTATGCCGCCTTGACCTGACAAAGCGTGGCTTTGGGTTCTTGCATTCCGGTCACCGGGTCGTAGCCGTAGGTCGTGAGCGTGTTGACGCTCTCGCCGAGCACGATCGGGTCTGTCCCGCTTGGGTATTTGGGCCGCTGATCGACACCCTGGAACCAGCCGGCGAAGTGGAACGGACACCACGTGACGCCTTTGCCGACGCGTTCGGTGACCAGCGCCTTGACCTTGGCCTTGGAGCCGTTCTCGGCGCCGGTGACCCAGACCCAGGCGCCGTCTTTGATGCCGCGTTCGGCGGCGTCGGCCGGATTGATTTCGATGAACATGTCTTGTTGCAGCTCTGCGAGCCATCGGTTCGACCGTGTCTCTTCGCCGCCGCCTTCGTATTCGACCAATCGTCCCGAGGACAGGATGAGCGGGAACTCTTTGGCGATGCCCTTTTCCACCGCCGTCTTCTGCACCGTGAAGCCGATATTGGGCATACGGAACTGCCGTGCGTCCGGCAGCGTCGGATATTTGGCGACCAGCTCCGGCCTCGGCGTGTAGATCGGCTCGCGGTGCGTCGGGATCGCGTCCGGCAGGCCGAACGCGACGGCCCGCGCCTTGCCGTTGCCGTAGGGGACGCAGCCGTGCGTGATGGCCACGCGCTGGATGCCGCCCGAAAGGTCGAGCGACCAGGACACCGCGTCCGGGTTGGCGGAATTCACCTTCTGGATCACCGCCAGCTCGTCTGGAGTGAGGTCCTTGTCCCAGCCGAGCTTCTTGAGCACGCCGAGCGTGAACTCCGGATAGCCATCCTTGAGTTCGGAGTCCTTGGAGTAGGAGCCTTCGGCCAAGAGGTTGTAGCGAATCTGCTTGGTCACTTCCTGGCCGTTCTCCATCACCTTTTGATCGATGACGCGCTCGACGCCGAAGCGCGCGCGGAACGTGCCGCCGCCGTCCTTGATCGCAAGGTTCGTGTTGTAGAGCAGCGGTGTGCCGGGATGTTTGAATTCCGGCTTGCCCCAGCACGGCCACGGCAGACCGTAATAGTCGCCTGCGCAAGGTCCCGACGCGGCTTTCTGCGTGCGCATGTCGAAGTCTTTCTGGTTCGCCATGTGCAGCTTGAGACGCTCCGGCGACTGGCCGCAGTAGCCGGTCGACCAACCGCCGCGATTGATCTCGCGCAGAATGTCTTCCGTTGACGGCACGTTGTTCTCGACTTTGATGTTCTTGAACATCAGGTCGGCGAACCCGAGCTTCTTCGCCAGGAGATACATGATCTCGTTGTCGTTCTTCGACTCGAAGATCGGCTTGACGATCTGCTCGCCCCACTGGATCGCGCGGTTGGATGCGGTGCGCGAGCCGTCCACCTCGTAGCTCGAGGCCACCGGCAGCAGATAGGTGCCGTCCTTGCGTTCGGAGAGCACCGCCCAGGTTGTCGGATGCGGATCGGCGACCACGAGGAGTTCGATCTTTTCGAGGCCCTTCACCACCTCCGGCATGCGCGTCACGGTATTGCCGCCGTGACCGAACACCATCATGGCCTTGAGATTGTCCTTTTGGCTGACCTGATCCTTTGGCGCGGTTGCGGCTTCATACCAACGCGTCGACGGGATGCCGGGCGTTTCCATGATCTGTTTTGAATCGAAGCGCTTCAGGAACCAGTCGTAATCGACCTCCCAGACCCGGCTCCAATGCCGCCAGGCGCCTTCGATCAGGCCGTAGTAAAGCGGCAGCGTCACGATATCGAGGCCGAGATCGGTTGCGCCCTGCACGTTGGTGTGGCCGCGGAAAATGTTGGCGCCCTTGCCGGGCCCGCCGACGTTGCCGGTGGCGAGCAGCAGGATGCAGCTCGCGCGCACGTTGGCGGTGCCGACGGTGTGCTGCGTCTGACCCATCGCCCAGATCAGGCACGAGGGCTTGTCCTTGGCGAACATTTCGGCGACGCGCTTGAGCTGTTCGCCCGGCACCCCGGAAATGCGTTCCACTTCCTCGGGTGTGTATTTCTCGACCTCTTTGCGGATCTCATCCATGCCGTAGACGCGCTGGGCGATGAATTCCTTGTCCTCCCAGCCGTTCTTGAAGATGTGCCACAGCATGCCCCAAAGCACCGGGATGTCGGTGCCCGGCCGCAGCCGCACGTATTCGGTGGCGTGCGCGGCCGTGCGCGTGAGGCGCGGATCGGCGACGATGAAGTTAGCGCGGTTGAGTTCCTTGCCTTCGAGCAGATGCTGCAGCGACACCGGATGCGCTTCGGCCGGATTGCCGCCGATGATCAGTTGCGTCTTCGAGTTGCGGATGTCGTTGAAGCTGTTGGTCATCGCGCCGTAGCCCCAGGTATTGGCTACGCCGGTCACCGTCGTCGAATGGCAGATGCGGGCCTGATGGTCCGTGTTGTTGGTGCCCCAGTAGGCGCCGAACTTGCGGAACATATAGGCGGCTTCATTCGTCATCTTCGCCGAGCCGAGCAGATAGACCGAATCCGGTCCCGACTTGTCACGGATGGCCATGAGCTTGCCGCCGATCTCGTCGATGGCCTGGTCCCACTTGATGCGGGTCCACTGGCCGTTGACGAGCTTCATCGG
>DATJVR010000045.1:0-35845 GCA_035501735.1 Xanthobacteraceae bacterium
CAATTGCACGACGCCGGCCAACTATTTCCACATCCTTCGTCGCCAATTGAAGCGGGAGATTCGCAAGCCCCTCATCCTGATGACGCCGAAGTCGCTATTGCGCCACAAGCGCGCGGTCTCGCGGCTCGACGAGCTCGGCAAGGGCACCACCTTCCACCGCATTCTCTATGATGATGCGCAGATGCTGCCCGACGAGAAGATCAAGCTGGTGGGCGACGACAAGATCCGCCGCGTCGTGCTGTGCGCGGGCAAGGTCTATTACGACCTTTATGAGGAGCGCGAGAAGCGCGGCATCGACGACATCTACCTGCTGCGGGTCGAGCAACTCTATCCATTCCCCACCAAGGCGGTGGCGCAGGAGCTGTTCCGCTTTGCGCACGCCGAGATGATGTGGTGCCAGGAGGAGCCGCGCAACATGGGCGCCTGGAATTTCGTCGAGCACTATCTCGAATGGGCGCTCAATCAGATCGAGGCAAAGCATCGCCGCCCGCGCTACGCCGCGCGCCCCGCTTCCGCCTCGCCCGCAGTCGGCCAGATGTCCAAACATCAGGCGCAGCTGAAGCAATTGTTGGACGACGCGCTTGTATAGGCGCCGCCACTCTACGAGGCTCGCCGCTGGCGCGGCTTGCACCTCAGGGTGACGGCAGGATGGGACAAGAAGGCAGACAGTCATGACTGACATCCGTGTTCCGACGCTTGGTGAATCGGTCACCGAGGCCACGATCGGCAAATGGTTCAAGCAGCCGGGCGACGCGGTGGCAGTCGACGAGCCGCTGGTCGAGCTCGAGACCGACAAGGTGACGATCGAAGTTCCCGCCCCCGCGGCCGGCGTCTTGTCGGAAGTCGTCGCCAAGGATGGCGAGACCGTCGCGGTCGGCGCACTGCTCGGCCAGATTAAGGACGGTGCCGGTGCCAAGGCGGCCCCGGTGGCCAAACCAGCAAGTCCGCCGCCTGTCGCCAAGCCCGCTGTCCCTCCCGCCGCCCCGCCGGCAGGCGTGAAGCCGGAAATGCCGCTCGCGCCCTCGGTGCGCCGGCTCTCCGCTGAGAGCGGTATGGATGTCTCGACCGTGCCGGGCTCCGGTAAGGACGGCCGCGTCACCAAGGGCGACATGCTGGCCGCGATTGAGCGCGCGGCCGCGGCGCCGACGCCGGTTCAGCAACCCGCCGCCTCAATCCAGGTGCGTGCGCCGGCCATGCCGGACGATGCCGCCCGCGAAGAGCGCGTGAAGATGACGCGTCTGCGCCAGACCATCGCACGCCGCCTGAAGGACGCGCAGAACACCGCCGCCATGCTCACGACCTTCAACGAGGTCGACATGAGCGCGGTCATGGGCCTGCGCCACCAATACAAGGAATTGTTCGAGAAGAAGCACGGCGTGAAACTCGGCTTCATGGGACTGTTCGGGCGCGCCTGCGTGCAGGCGCTCAAAGACATCCCTGCGGTCAACGCCGAGATCGACGGCACCGATATCATCTACAAAAATTATTATCACATCGGTGTCGCGGTCGGCACCGAGAAGGGTCTGGTCGTGCCGGTGGTTCGTGATGCCGACCGCCACTCGCTCGCCGACGTCGAGAAGATGATCGCCGACTTCGGCCGTCGCGCCCGCGACGGCACGCTGAAACTCGAAGAGATGCAGGGCGGCACCTTCACGATCTCCAACGGAGGCGTCTATGGCTCGCTCATGTCCACGCCCATCCTCAACGCGCCGCAGTCCGGCATCTTGGGGATGCACAAGATCCAGGAGCGGCCGGTGGTTGTCGCCGGCAAGATCGAGGCCCGGCCGATGATGTATCTCGCGCTGTCCTATGACCATCGCATCGTCGACGGCCGCGAGGCGGTCACCTTCCTGGTCCGCGTGAAGGAATGCCTGGAGGACCCGGCGCGGCTCGTGCTGGATTTGTGAGTTATGGCTTACGACCTCATCGTCATCGGCACCGGCCCGGGCGGCTATGTCTGCGCCATTCGCGCGGCGCAGCTCGGCATGAAGGTCGGCGTGATCGAGAAGCGCGCGACCTACGGCGGTACCTGCCTCAATGTCGGCTGCATTCCCTCGAAGGCGCTGCTGCACGCCTCCGAACTGTTCGAAGAGGCCGGCCACACCTTTCCCAAGATGGGCATCGCCGTCGGCGCGCCCAAGCTCGATCTCGCCGCCATGATGAAGTTCAAGGACGAAGGCGTGGACGGCAACGTCAAAGGCGTCGAATACCTGCTCAAGAAAAACAAGATCGCGGCCTTTCATGGCATCGGCCGCATCGCCGCGCCCGGCAAGATCGAAGTCATGGGCAATGGCAGGGCGCAGACGCTGGAGGCGAAAACGATCGTCATCGCCACCGGCTCCGATGTGGCGCGCCTCAAGGGTGTCGCTATCGACGAGAAGCGAATCGTCTCCTCCGACCGCGCCATTGCGCTCGATCGCGTGCCCTCGCGCCTGCTCGTGGTCGGCGCCGGCGTGATCGGGCTCGAGCTCGGCTCGGTCTGGCGCCGGCTCGGCGCGCAGGTGGAAGTGGTCGAGTTTCTCGACCGCATTTTGCCGGGCATGGACAGCGAAGTGGGCCGGCAATGCCAGCGCATCTTTGAAAAGCAAGGCATCAAGTTCCGCCTGTCCTGCAAGGTCACGGCGGTCGATTCATCGGGCAATGTTTTGAAGATCAAAGTCGAGCCGTCCGCCGGCGGCGCGGCCGAAACGCTCGAAGCCGATGTTGTGCTCGTCGCCATCGGCCGCGTGCCGTTCACCGACGGTCTCGGGCTCGAAGCGCTCGGCGTGAAGCAGGACAACCGCGGCCGTGTGATTGTCGACAATCGCTTCGCCACGAACGTCGCCGGCATCTATGCCATTGGCGATGTGATCGCCGGACCCATGCTCGCGCACAAGGCCGAGGACGAAGGCATCGCGGTGGCGGAAATCATCGCCGGCAAAGCCGGCCACGTGAACTACGACGTGATTCCGAACGTGGTCTACACCTATCCCGAAATCGCCTCGGTGGGTAAATCCGAGGACGAGCTGAAGACGGCCGGCATCGCCTATAGCGCCGGCAAGTTTCCGTTCACCGCCAATGGAAGAGCCAAGGCCAATCAGCAGACCGAGGGTTTCGTCAAGATCCTCGCCGACGCCAAGACCGACCGCGTGCTCGGCGTGCACATCGTCGGCGCCGACGCCGGCAACATGATCGCGGAAGCCGCCATCGCCATGGAATTCGGCGCATCTTCGGAGGACATCGCGCGCACCTGCCACGCCCATCCGACCCTGCCCGAGGCCGTCAAAGAGGCCGCATTGGCGGTCGCAAAACGCGCCATTCATATATAATCGCGATCTGGTCACAATTGATTGCGATAACAATCGCGTCCCATGCGCCGCTTCACCCGACCGCTCCTGATCCTGCTAGCGCTGGTCTTCCTGTTCGAGGCGTGGCTGTGGGAGCACCTTTCGCCCGTCGTCGCCTGGGTGGTGGCGCGGCTTCCGCTCAAGCGCTTCAAGGAGTGGCTCGCCGACAACATCCGCGGACTATCGCCGGCCTGGACGCTGATCGTGTTCATCGTCCCGTTCATTCTGCTGATCCCGCTGAAGTTCCTTGAGGTCTTCTTGATCGCCAAGCGGCAATGGCTCGCCGCGATCGCGGTGCTCGTCTTCGCCAAGTTGCTCGGGCTCGGGGTCACCGCCTTCATCTTCGATCTCACCAGGCCGAAGCTTCTACAGATGGCCTGGTTCCACCGAGTCTATGAAGTCGTGCTCGGCTGGCTCGCCTGGGCGCACGCGCTGGTCGATCCGATCAAGCAGCAGATCAAAAGGCGGATGCAGATCTTCGCGCCGCACCGCGCCGGCCGCGCGGTGAAATTGTTCTGGCGCATCCGGCGCCGCATGCGCACGCGCATGGCCGCGTAATTTTCAGAACAGATGAACCGCCTGCGGCGCGAACAGGCCGATGCCGGTGAAGCCCAAGCCAACGATGGTGAGCCCGCCTGCGATGAAGGCCAGCGCCATGATGCTGGTGACCACCGCCGCCGAGCACAGCACGATGCCGATCTGGAACGCCGCCGACGCAACCTCGTAGTGATGGTAGCGGGCAAGCGCGATGTCGCGTTTGTCCTGTTCTTCCAGCGCGCGCCGCGATAGTTCGACCGTGCCTTCGCCCTTACCGCCGCCGGCTTCCGGCTCCGAGCGGTAACGCTCCGCGGTCTTGGCCCAGGCATCGATCTGTTTTGCCAGCGCCTCTTTCTGTGCCGGGTCAGTCGCGCCCATGGCGTCGAGCTTGCCCGATTCGCTGGCGACCAAGGTTATCGTGCGGCGGATATTCTTGGCCTGGAAGAAATTCCACAGGTTGGAGGCTTCGATCTGGTAGTTGAGCGCCGCGGTCTGCGCGCTTTTTCCCAGCGTCTCGGACAAGGCGAGAAACAGCGCGATCACCGCGATCAGCAGCGCCACATTCTTGTTCGAATGCGCAACATGCTCGGTATGCTCGGCATGTTCGACGTGATGATGAGCTGACATTGCCGCCTCCCTCTAGAACCCGGAGAGCGACGATGTAACGAAGCAGGCGGCTGGCGCAAGAGGATTCAGGCGCGCGGATGCGCGCTTCGATACACTTCCAGCAGCCGTTCGCTGTCGATGGCGGTGTATATCTGCGTGGTCGAGAGCGAGGCGTGGCCGAGCAATTCCTGTATCGACCGCAAGTCGCCGCCGCGCGCTAAAAGATGCGTGGCGAAGGAATGGCGCAAGGCGTGCGGTGTCGCCGTATCAGGCAGTCCAAGCGCGCCGCGCAGGCGCGCCATTGTCAGCTGCACGATGCGTGGTGACAGCGGCCCGCCTTGGGCGCCGATGAACAGTGGCCCGTCGCCCGGCAACGCGATGGGGCAAAGTCGGACATAGTCCGCGATCAGCTTGGCGACGAAAGGCAGCACCGGCACCATGCGCGCCTTGCTGCCTTTGCCGTTCACCGTGATGGCGTCGACCTTTCCGGTCGTTGGCGCATCCTGCCGTTTCAATCCCAGCGCCTCGCCAATGCGCAGGCCCGAGCCGTAGAGCAGCGCCAGCACGGCGGCATCGCGCGCGATGATCCAGGGCTCGCGCTCTTCGCCCGCGCGCAGATCGACGTCGCTGATGCGCTTGGCCGTCGCGACCGCCAGCGGTTTTGGCAGGCTCTTCGGTATTTTCGGCGCCCGCACCATGGCGAGCGCGGCGACCTTGCCCTTGCCGTTGCGCTCAAGAAATCGCGCAAAGGATCGAACCCCCGCGAGATTCCGCATCAGCGAGCGGCCACCCACCCCGTCGTCGCGCCGTGCCGCCATGAAGGCTCGCACATCGGCGGGCGAGAGTTCTGCGAGATCGGCAAGCGCAGGCGCGCCGCCCTGATGCTCGGCAAGAAAGCCGAGAAACTGCTGCAGATCGCGCCGGTAGGCTTCGAGCGTTTTGGCCGACATGCGCCGCTCGTCGGAAAGATGTGCAAGCCAGCGCGCGGCCTCCGCCGCCACATTGGGCGCCGCATTGGCGAATTGCTCGGTCGACGAATAGGTCTTCGATTTGCCCATAGCCCCGCGCACAGGTGCATTTGACAGCCCTGCTATCATGGTCCTCGATTGTTACTCTTCCGTTGCCGAGCGGAATCGGCGAGACCTCTGCCATGCCAAGACGCGTCGTCGATGTGCTCATGCCGGTCGCTGTCGACCAGGCTTACTCGTATCGGGTGCCCGAAGGTGTTGACCTTGTGCCCGGCGATGTCGTGGCTGCGCCACTCGGCGCGCGCACCACGATTGGCGTGGTATGGGCCGAGAATGAGACGCCCAATCCCCGCCTCGACAACCGCCTCAAAGAAGTGGCCGACAAGGTCGCCATCCCGCCGCTTAAGGCCGAGCTGCGCAAATTCGTCGAATGGGTCGCCGACTACACGCTGAGCTCGCGCGGCATGGTGCTGCGCATGTGCATGCGCCGCGGCGAGCATCTCGGGCCCGCGCGCGAGAAGGTCGGTGTACGTCTTGTTGCATCCGAGCCCAAGCGCATGACCAAGGCGCGCGCGCGCGTGCTCCGCCTGCTGGCCGATGGCATCGTGCGCGCAAAGAGTGAAGCCGCCCACGAGGCCGGCGTCACCCCGGGCGTGATCGATGGCCTGATCGACGAAGGCACGCTCGAAGCCTTGCCGTTGCCGCCGGAGCCGGTCGCCGCCGCGCCCGATCCCGATCACCACGCGACCGAACTCACCGCGGCACAGCGCACCGCGGCGGACACCTTGCGCGCGACCGTCGCCGAAGGCGGCTATTCGGTGACGCTCATTGACGGCGTGACGGGTTCCGGCAAGACCGAAGTCTATTTCGAGGCGGTGGCCGAAACCATTCGCCGCGGCCGGCAATCGCTGATTCTGATGCCCGAAATCGCTCTGACCGCGCAGTTCCTCGATCGCTTTGCTGCGCGCTTTGGCGTTCCGCCCGCCGAATGGCATTCGCAATTATCGCCCCGCAAGCGCGCGCGTACCTGGAACGCGGTTGCCGCTGGCGAACTCAAGGTCGTTGTCGGCGCGCGTTCGGCGCTGTTCCTGCCCTATGCCGATCTTGGCCTGATCGTCGTCGATGAGGAGCACGATCCCGCCTACAAGCAGGAGGACGGGGTGCGTTATCACGCCCGCGACATGGCGGTCGTGCGTGCGCGCGAGGCGAAAATCCCCGTGCTGCTCGTCTCGGCCACGCCATCGGTCGAAACCGAAGTGAACGCGCGGCGCGGCCGCTACGCGCGGCTCGCCCTGCCGGAACGTTTCGGTGGCTCGCATCTGCCGACCGTCGAGGCGATTGATCTGCGGCGCGAAGGTCCGCCGCGCGGAAAATTCATCGCACCCCGCCTTGCCGCGGCCGTGAAAACCGCGCTGGAGGGCGGCGAGCAGGCGCTGCTGTTTCTCAATCGCCGCGGCTTTGCACCGTTGACCCTGTGCAATGCCTGCGGCCATCGCATGTCTTGTCCGAATTGCGACGCCTGGCTCGTCGATCATCGTTTCAAGCGCCGCCTCGTCTGCCACCATTGCGGCTTCTCCATGCCGCCGCCGGACCAGTGTCCGAAATGCCAGGCCGCCGACAGCTTCGTCGCAGTTGGTCCCGGCGTCGAGCGCCTGCAGCAGGAAGCCGCCGAGCTTTTCCCCGCAGCCCGGATTCTCGTGCTCTCCAGCGATCTCGTCGAATCGGTCGAGCGGCTGCGCTCGGAGCTCGACGATGTCGCGCGCGGCAGTTTCGATCTCGTCATCGGCACGCAGCTCGTGGCCAAGGGCCACCATTTTCCCAAGCTCAATCTTGTCGGCATCGTCGATGCCGATCTCGGCCTCGCCAACGGCGATCCGCGCGCTGCCGAACGCACGTTCCAACTCCTGCATCAAGTGGTCGGTCGCGCCGGGCGCGAGGAAGGTCGCGGCTATGGCCTCCTGCAGACGCACCAGCCCGACCATCCGGTGATGAAGGCGCTGATCGCGCAGGACCGCGAGGCATTTTATGCGGCCGAAATCGCCGCCCGCGAACAGCTCGGCTATCCGCCGTTCGGGCGGCTTGCGAGCCTGCTGGTTTCGGGCGCCGACAAGCACGCCGCCGAGCAGTACGCCCGCAAAATCGCCGCCGCCGCGCCGCGCGACGAGCGCGTGCGCGTGTTGGGCCCCGCCGAAGCGCCGCTCGCATTGGTGCGCGGCCGCTATCGCTTCCGCCTGCTGGTGAAATCGCCGCGGAACTTCGATCTGTCGGCATACTTGCGCGAATGGCTGGCCGCCGCGCCGCGAGCCAGAGGCACGCTCAAGCTCGAAGTCGACGTCGATCCGCAGAGTTTCCTGTAGGTTGTCGGAAAAGGGCCCGGCGCGGCCGGGAATTCACGCGCTCGCTATTTCTTGAACGCGTCGCGCAGCGAATGCATCCGGTCAAATTGGTTCACATCGGGCCGGCTGTAGCAATCGCCCACTTCGCTACGCGTGAACTCGCTTGTCTTGTTGTTGAATTGCGTGAAGCGGCATTGCCCAAGATTTTGTTCCGGGATGACGATGGTGCCGGTGTATTGACGTTTCTGAAATTCCGGATCCCGAAAGCGGCCGTAATAAAAGATCGATGTTTGCTCGGCGTACGACACGAGAAAGGTCGCGGCGATGAAGCCCAGGCAAATCACCAGGGCCGTCCGTTCGCGTCGACTGAGCTGGGTCAAAAAACGCATGGTGAGCGCTCCGGGCCGGCAGCACCATTTCGTCGACCGATGCTATGCGATTACGGTTAAGGCCGGTTTAAATGCCTCGACAACCCGCGCCGCGCCTGGAGATCGGCGCATGCCTCTATCGTCACCTGCGGCCGATCAGCACGCAGGCGGAAGCCGCAAAGATCAAGGCAAAACCCACAAAGTCCGCGGCCGTCGGCCGTTCGCCCAGGATCAGCATCGAGGACAGCACGCCGATCACCGGCGCGCTCAACACGCCGAGCGAAGCCGTCATTGCCGGCAACACGCGGATGATTTCGAACCACAGAATATAGGCCACGCCTGAGCCGACGATGCCGGTGAATACGACGCCGAACAAGGCCCGTGCGCTCGCCGGCCACAAATGCACCGATCCTTCGAACACCGGCACGCATAACGAGATGATGATGAATCCCGCCACGATCTGCCAGGCCGCGACTCCGATCGGGTCGGCTTCGATGCGCGCCCATTTCAGGTAGATCGTGCCCGCCGCCCAGCTTAAACCCGCGCCCGTCGCGAGCAAGATCCCGCCCGGAATGCCGTGCTCCGCCAGCGGATAGATCAAGACCGCAAGTCCGCCGGCGCACAGCGCCAGCGCGATTTGCCGGTTCACGGTGAGCCGTTCGCCGAGAACGAAACGCGCCAGCAAGCACGACCAAATCGGCATGGTGTAGGCAAGGATCGCCACCCGCGAGGTCGACGCGCTCAGTTGCGCGAATGCGCTGAACAGGCTGAACCCGATAATATTCAAAACACCCGCAGCAACGATATGGATCCATGCGGCGCGCGGAATCCGCAGGTTGCGATGACGAAGCGCGGCGATCGTGCAGACCACGGCCGCGCCGACTCCGGCCGAGCCCATGCGCATGCTCAACGGCGGGATTTCAACCAGCGCCATCTTCATGATTGGCCAGGTGACGCCCCAGCCGAGGCTGAGCAGAACAAGCATCAGTTTGGCCTTGTTGGCTTGGTCCGACGCGGCGTTCAAGGCCATGAAGTCGCTTTCAAAAAGATTTGCGGGCTAGCGATAGCAAGATATGGATCGATGAGAAGTGCGCGCCGCGCGGCCAGCATGCGTGCATACCGCATGACTGGCATGCCGCAAGACCTCCTGCAATCTCCTTCGTGCTGCGGGGTTGCATGAAGCCGCCACGCCAACGACAATCGTTCGATATCCGAGGGAGGAGCGCCCGTGAATTCCGTCGAGAGCAAGAACCGCAGTGATGCCGCCGCGCGCATACTGCCGACCGATCGCATCGCCTATTCGGCCATTGCCGAGCGTGCGCCGCTCAAGCTTCCGGACGGCGCCCGCATGGCGATCTGGGTGATCGTCAACGTGGAAGAATGGGATCCGCAGGACACCATGCCGCGCACGGTGCTGACGCCGCCCGCCGGCGGCTCGCCCACCCCCGACATTCCGAACTGGTGCTGGCACGAATACGGCAACCGCGTCGGCTTCTGGCGCATGCTGAAGGTCTTCGACGAGTTCCACATCCCCGGCGTGCTCGCCATCAACGGCTGCGCGATCGAAGCCTTTCCGCCGATCGTGCGCGCCGCCGTCGAGCGCAAGTGGGAATTCATCGGCCATGGCTTCACCCAGCGCAACATGCAGAAGGTGCCGGATGAGCGTGCCGACATCCGCATGACTTCGGAGGCCATCGCCAAGGCGACCGGGAAGCGTCCGCGTGGCTGGCTCGGCCCCGGCCTGACCGAAACCTGGCAGACACCCGACCTGCTCAAGGAAGCCGGTTACGACTACGTCGCCGACTGGGTGCTCGACGATCAGCCGGTTTGGCTCAAAACGCGCACCAAGCCGATCGTCAACATGCCCTATACGCAGGAATGCAACGACGTGGCGATGATGCTGATCCAGCATCACAAGGCGTCCGAATACTACGATCGAGCCACGGATCAGTTCGAGCAGATTTATGCCGACTCGGCCGACAGCGCCCGCGTCATGGCGATTGTGGTGCACCCCTACATCATGGGCGCGCCGCACCGGCTGAAATACTTCCGCAAGATCTTCGAGACCATCCGGCGCAAATCCGACGTGAAATTCTGGACCGGTGAACAGATTCTCGACTGGTATCTCGCGGTCGGGCCGAAGGCGCCTTGACGGTCTCGCTAACCCCGCAATTTTACTGACGTTTCGGAGCGTCGCTGCATGTTGCACCGCGCATATCGATATGTTACGGCAACCGCGCGATTTCAGCCGGGTTGAGCTCTTGGCGCTCACGCCCGAAATCGCTAAGTCCCGCTTGAATTCCAAGGGCTTGCGCCGCCCAATTCGCGACGGCGCCGGACCCGCGGATGGAAAAGCCCAAAACGAGCGAGTCCAGTGGCAGGCGAACAACCGATCGTATCCGGCATGGCAGCGCGCTATGCGAGTGCGCTGTTTGAGCTGGCGCTCAAGAACAAATCCGTCGATGCGGTGAAGGCCGATCTGGAAAAATTCGATGCTCTCGTCGCCGAGAGCCCCGATCTGGCGCGGCTCGTGCGCAGCCCGGTTTTCGGCGCCGAAGAGCAGACCAAGGCGCTCGCCGCCGTGTTGCAGCGGGCCGGCATCACGGGCATGACCGGAAAATTCCTCCAGGTCGTGGCTTCGAACCGGCGCCTGTTTGCCGTGCGCGACATGGTGAAGACCTACCGCGCGCTGGTCGCCCGCCACAAAGGCGAAATCAGCGCCGAGGTCACCGTCGCCGAGACTCTTGCCGACAATCACCTCGATGCGCTCAAGACCGCGCTTAAATCGGTCACCGGCGGCAAGTCGGTCGACCTCGCCGTCAGGGTCGATCCTGCGATCATCGGCGGGCTTGTGGTCAAGCTCGGCTCGCGCATGGTCGATTCCTCACTCCGAACCAAACTCAATGCGATCAAGCAAGCGATGAAAGAGGCAGGCTGATGGATATCCGCGCTGCAGAAATCTCTGCGATCCTGAAAGAGCAGATCAAGAACTTCGGCCAGGAAGCCGAAGTCTCCGAAGTCGGCCAGGTGCTCTCGGTCGGCGACGGCATCGCCCGCGTCTACGGCCTCGACAACGTGCAGGCCGGCGAGATGGTCGAGTTCGAAAACGGCGTGCGCGGCATGGCGCTCAATCTCGAGAGCGACAATGTTGGCATCGTGATCTTCGGCACCGACCGCGAGATCAAGGAAGGCCAGACGGTGAAGCGCACCCGCGCCATCGTGGACGTGCCGGTCGGCAAGGGGCTACTCGGCCGCGTGGTCGATGCGCTCGGCAATCCCATCGACGGCAAGGGCCCGATCAAGGCTGACAAGCGCGCACGCGTCGACGTCAAGGCGCCTGGCATCATCCCGCGCAAATCGGTGCACGAGCCGATGGCGACCGGTTTGAAGGCGATCGACTCGCTGATCCCGATCGGCCGCGGCCAGCGCGAGCTCGTCATCGGCGACCGCCAGACCGGCAAGACCGCGATCATCCTCGACACCATCCTCAATCAGAAGCCGCTCAACGCGCAGCCCGACGAGAAGATCAAGCTCTATTGCGTCTATGTCGCGGTCGGACAGAAGCGTTCGAGTGTCGCGCAGTTCGTCAAGGTGCTGGAGGAGCAGGGCGCGCTCGATTATTCCATCATCGTCGCCGCCACCGCTTCCGATCCCGCGCCCATGCAGTTCCTTGCGCCGTTCGCCGGTTGCACCATGGGCGAATATTTCCGCGACAACGGCATGCACGCGGTGATCTTCTACGACGATCTGTCGAAACAGGCCGTCGCCTATCGCCAGATGTCGCTGCTCTTGCGCCGCCCGCCCGGCCGCGAAGCCTATCCGGGCGACGTGTTCTACCTGCATTCGCGCCTGCTCGAACGCGCCGCAAAAATGAACGACGCCAACAAGGCCGGCTCGCTCACCGCGCTGCCCGTGATCGAAACACAGGCCAACGACGTGTCGGCCTACATCCCGACCAACGTGATCTCGATCACCGACGGCCAGATCTTTCTCGAAACCGATTTGTTCTATCAGGGCATCCGGCCGGCGGTGAACGTCGGCCTCTCGGTGTCGCGCGTGGGTTCGTCGGCGCAGACCAAGGCGATGAAGAAGGTCGCCGGCCGCATCAAGGGCGAGCTCGCGCAATACCGCGAAATGGCGGCTTTCGCGCAGTTCGGCTCCGACCTCGACGCCACCACCCAGCGCCTGCTCAATCGCGGCTCGCGGCTGACCGAGCTGCTCAAGCAGCCGCAGTTCTCGCCACTGAAGATGGAGGAGCAGGTTGTCGTCATCTATGCCGGCGTCAACGGCTACCTCGACCCGCTGCCGGTCGCGCGCGTGCGCGCCTTCGAGCAGGGCCTGCTCACGCTGCTGCGCACCAAGAACGCGGACATTCTCGAGGATATCCGCAAGACCGGCGATTTATCCGACGCGACCGCCGGCAAGCTCAAGGCCACGGTCGACGGCTACGCCAAGACCTTCGCATGATGATCAAGCGGGCCATACTTCATCTTACCCTCCCCCATGTGGGGAGGGTCGGCGCGCGAAAGCGCGCCGGGGTGAGGGTAATTGCGATCATGTCTCACACCGTCCCCCACCCCCGACCCCACCCCGCAAGGGGGAGGCGAGTCAGCAGCGCTGTACAGGTGCACTGATGGCCTCCCTCAAGGACATGCGGGTCCGCATCGCCGCCACCAAGGCGACGCAGAAGATCACCAAGGCCATGCAGATGGTCGCGGCTTCCAAGCTGCGCCGTGCGCAGGCGGCCGCCGAAGCGGCGCGCCCCTATGCAGACCGCATGGAAAAGGTTTTAGGCAATATCGCCTCGTCGGTGACGGATGTCGGCTCCGCGCCGAAACTGCTCACCGGCACCGGCAACGACAAGGTGCACATGCTCGTCGTCTGCACGGCCGAGCGCGGCCTGTGCGGCCCGTTCAATTCGTCGATCGTGCGGCTTGCGCGCGAGAAGGCGAATTCGCTGATCGGGCAGGGCAAGGAGGTCAAATTCCTCTGTGTCGGCCGCAAAGGCTTCGATCAGCTCAAGCGGCAATTCGAAAAGCAGATCATCGAGACCATCGAGCTGCGCGGTGTCCGCCAGATCGGCTTCGAGCATGCCGACAAGATCGGCCAAAAGATCATCGAGCTGTATGGTCAAGGCGCCTTCGACGTCGCCATCTTGTTCTTCTCGCGTTTCAAATCGGTGATCGCGCAGATTCCGACCGCGCTTCAGATCATTCCGCCGGTCTTTCCCGAGCGGAAGGCCGATAGTCCGGCGATCAGCTACGAATTCGAGCCTGACGAGATCGAAATTCTCGACGAGCTGCTGCCGCGCAACATTTCCGTGCAAGTTTTCCGCGCGCTCCTGGAGAACGCCGCCTCCGAGCAGGGCGCGCGCATGTCGGCGATGGACAACGCGACCCGCAACGCCGGCGACATGATCCGCAAGCAGACCATCAAATACAACCGCACCCGCCAGGCGATGATCACCAAGGAACTGATCGAGATCATCTCCGGCGCCGAGGCGCTGTGATGCCTGGCGTGCGTGAAGACGTTTCTTCCCTCCCCTTGCAAAGGGGAGGGTGGCCGCTGAAAGCGGCCGGGTGGGGATCGCCCCGCCGCATGACCCCCACCCGGCGAGCTTCGCTCGCCGACCTCCCCCTTTCAGGGGGAGATGAAGAGTCGAGGTAACGAGGACGAAATGGCCAACCAGCCCAACGCAGTCGGAAAGATCACCCAAGTCATCGGCGCCGTCGTTGACGTGCAGTTCGAAGACCATCTGCCGGCGATCTTGAATGCGCTCGAAACCAATAACCAGGGCAACCGTCTGGTGCTCGAAGTCGCTCAGCATCTCGGCGAATCGACCGTACGCACCATCGCCATGGATTCGTCCGAGGGTCTGGTGCGCGGCCAGGAGGTCACGGACACCGGCGAGCCGATCTCGGTGCCGGTCGGCGACGGCACGCTCGGCCGCATCGTCAATGTGATCGGCGAGCCGGTCGACGAAGCCGGTCCGGTCCTTCATAAGGAAAGGCGCGCCATTCACCAACCGACGCCCTCCTACACCGATCAATCGACCGAGGCGCAAATTCTCATCACCGGCATCAAGGTCGTCGATCTGCTCGCGCCTTACGCGCGCGGCGGCAAGATCGGCCTGTTCGGCGGTGCCGGCGTCGGCAAGACCGTGTTGATTCAGGAGCTGATCAACAACGTCGCCAAGGCCCATGGCGGCTATTCGGTATTCGCCGGCGTCGGCGAGCGCACGCGCGAAGGCAACGACCTCTATCACGAGATGATCGAGTCGGGCGTCAACAAGGATCCGAAGAAGAACAACGGCTCGGCCGCCGGCTCCAAATGCGCGTTGGTCTACGGCCAGATGAACGAGCCGCCCGGTGCCCGCGCCCGCGTCGGCCTGACCGGCCTCACGGTCGCCGAATATTTCCGCGATCAGGGCCAGGACGTGCTGTTCTTCGTCGACAACATTTTCCGTTTCACGCAGGCCGGCTCGGAAGTGTCGGCGCTGCTCGGCCGCATTCCTTCAGCGGTGGGCTATCAGCCGACGCTCGCCACCGACATGGGCGCGCTGCAGGAACGCATCACCACCACGCAAAAGGGTTCGGTCACTTCCGTGCAGGCAATTTACGTTCCCGCCGACGACCTGACCGATCCGGCGCCCGCCACGTCATTCGCCCATCTTGACGCCACGACCGTGCTGTCGCGCGACATCGCGGCGAAGGGCATCTATCCGGCCGTCGACCCGCTCGACTCAACCTCGCGCATGCTTTCGCCGATGATCGTGGGCGAGGAGCACTACAACGTCGCGCGCCAAGTGCAGCAGGTCCTGCAGCGCTACAAGGCGCTGCAGGACATCATCGCCATCCTGGGCATGGATGAGTTGTCGGAAGAGGACAAGCTCACCGTCGCGCGCGCGCGCAAGATCGAGCGCTTCCTGTCGCAGCCGTTCCACGTCGCCGAAGTTTTCACCGGCGCCGCCGGCAAGCTCGTCGACCTGAAAGACACGATCAAGGGCTTCAAGGGCCTGGTCGAGGGCAAGTACGACTATCTGCCGGAGGCTGCGTTCTACATGGTCGGCACCATCGAAGAGGCGGTCGAGAAGGGTAAGAAGCTCGCCGCCGAAGCAGCATAACCAACACTCGCGAAAAGATAATGGCCACCTTCCACTTCGAGCTCGCGTCGCCAGAGCGGCTGGTGTTTTCCGGCGAGGTCGAGCATGTCGTCGTGCCGGGCTCCGAGGGCGAGCTTGGCGTGCTGGCACAGCACGCGCCGCTCGTGGCCTCGCTGCGGCCGGGCATTTTGAAAATCCTGGGCGCAAGCGAACAGCGTTTCGTCGTGCGTGGCGGCTTCGCCGAGGTCAATCCGGACGGCCTCACCGTACTCGCCGATTTTGCCGCACCGATCGATCAGGTCGACCGCGCCATGCTGGCAAGCCAGATCAAGGACCTCGAAGAGGATGTCGCTGACGCGACCGATGGCCCCGCGCGCGACCGCGCCGCAACCCGGCTTGAGCAGCTCAAAAGCCTGCAGAGCGTGCTCGGTAGTTAATGAACTTGCGGTTCAGCGCGCGAACTTTGCGAACGCCTCGACCACCCGTTCGTATACCTTGCGTTTGAACGGGATGATCAGGCCGGGCAGATTTTTCATCGGCTCCCAGCGCCATTGCACGAATTCCGGCTCGTGTCCGCCGGCCGGATTGGCGATGTCGATCTCGTTCTCGTTTCCGGTAAATCGCAGCGCGAACCATTTCTGCTTCTGCCCGCGATATTTTCCATGCCAGGCCTGGCCAACGATTTCGCGCGGGATGTCGTAGTAAAGCCACTCGGAAATTTCGCCGAGCTTTTCGACCGAGCGGATATTGGTCTCTTCATAAAGCTCGCGCAGCGCGGCCGGGTAGGGGTCCTCGCCCTCGTCGATGCCGCCCTGCGGCATTTGCCACACATGCACTTCGTCGACGTGTTCGGGACCGCTGGTTCGGCGGCCGATGAAGGCGTGGCCGTCGCGGTTGAGCACCATCATCCCGACGCAGGGCCGATAGGGCAATTGTTCGAAGGGGAGCATTCTGTCTCGTTACGCCGTGGAGCCCGCGAGGTCTAGCTCGCTTTTGGCTTGTTGGCCACCACGCTGATCGGCACCAGCACGAGGCCGCGGCCTTCCGCCGCCTTGGCCCATTGCGCGATGCGATCGATCGCCGCCGGCATGGCCGAGGCAATGCCGACGACGACGCCATGCTCGCGCGCGAGCGCCTCCAGACGAGTCAATGCGCGGTCGATGCTGGCCGGCGTCGGCACCGCATCGATCACGACTTCCGCCTTGGCGAAGGGCAATCGACTGGCGCCGGCGATTTGGCTTGCGAGGCTGCGTGGCGAGGCCCCGTCATCGACGTAGATCAAGCCGCGCTTGGTGACCTCGTTGAGGATAGGCGTGAGCGATCGCTCCGACGCGGTGAACCGATTGCCCATGACATTGACGACGCCGACATAGCCCTGGAACCGACTCATTAGCCAATAGAGACGGTCGAGATTCTGGTCGGCCAGAAGCGTGGTGAGCAGGGTCTGCGGACCGGGATCATTGTCGGGATAATCGAACGGCTCCATCGGCACCTGCAGCAGCACCTCATGGCCGTCGGCACGGGCCCGCGCCACCGCTTTGTCGACATCGGCACCGTACGGAGAGAACGCCAGCGTGACCTCGCCGGGTAGCTTGCTGAGCGCCTCGTTGGTGTTGCTCGCGCTGACCCCAAGCCCGCCGATCACGATCGCAATGCGCGGCTTGTCGGTCTGGTCCGCCTTCAGAGCGGCGACGCGGGCATAGATGTCGGCCGGCCGTGTGCCGTCGGCGGCGATCTTCGGAATGGCGCCGTGCCGCGACGCATCGAGCAGGCGCTGATCGACCGCAGCCCGGCTGTCCGGATTCGGGATTTCCACGTCCTGCCGTCGGCCGCTGGTGCCGTCGATGATGGTGATGGTTTTCATTCCCGGCGTCGGTTTGGCGACAGGCGGATTGGCAGCATCGGCCTTGTTGGCGGCGGCGGGGCCGGTTTGCGCGGCGCGCTCCGCGCTCGGCCCGTCATAGCGATTGGCCCCTTGAGACATCCCGTTCAAGGTGTCTTCCGAGCCCGGCGCGTGGATCGGATTGGCCGAGACTACGACCATGGGCTCGCCGCCGAGTGGATCATGACCAAGGAGCGCCCAGGCAACGAAGACGAGCACGAACAAGCCCAGCGCTCCCGCGATCAGCTGTGGAACGCCGATCGAGAGCACGAAGCGTCGCTTCTTCTTCGTGTTTTGGCCGAGAGGCGCGTTCAGGTCATCCGTCGCCACGGCCCGAACCCTTGCGAATCATCAAGAAAGTCTAGCACGCCAGGGCACTCTCTCGCGCCGCGGCCTAAAAAGCCGCAGAAAATGACCGGGGCGGCCATTAGGCCGCCCCGGTCCGATCAATCTGGCGTTTAGCCTTCAGTTCGGGATGTTCGCCTTGGGGTTCGGCGGGAACGCCGCATTGGTCTTGATCCCGCGGATGAGATCAAGCGCGGTATGCAGCGCCTTGTCGTCCTTGGGATCCGGCGGGACGTAGGATTGCGAACCCGTCTGCTCGTCGCCTTCCGCCTTCAAATGCCCGCGCAGCGTGGACTCCGCCGTCGTGTTGGCCCGCGCTTTCAGTTCGTCCGGTACGTCTTGCAGCACCTCGATGTCGGGCGAGATGCCCTTGGCCTGGATCGAGCGGCCCGACGGCGTGAAGTAGCGCGCCGTGGTCAAACGCAGTGCGCCGTTGCCGGCGCCGAGCGGAATGATGGTCTGCACCGAGCCTTTGCCGAACGAGCGCGTGCCGACGATGGTCGCGCGCTTGTGGTCCTGCAACGCGCCGGCCACGATCTCGGAAGCCGATGCCGAACCGCCGTTGACCAGCACGATGATCGGCTTGCCTTTGGTCAGGTCGCCGGGGCGTGCGTTAAACCGTTGGGTTTCCTCGGCATTCCGACCGCGCGTCGAGACGATTTCGCCTCTTTCAAGGAACGCATCCGACACCGAAATGGCCTGGTCGAGCAGGCCGCCCGGATTGTTGCGCAGATCGACGATGAAGCCCTTGAGCTTCTCGGCCGGGATTTGTCCGGCGAGATCGGTGATGGCCTTCTTCAAGCCGTCGGTGGTCTGTTCGTTGAACTGGGAAATGCGGATGTAGCCGACGTCATCCTCTGGCCGCGACCGCACCGACCGCACGCGAATGACGTCGCGGGTGATCGAAACCTCGATCGGCTTGTCCTGACCCTTGCGCATGATGGTGAGCTTGATCTTGGTGTTCACCGGGCCACGCATCTTCTCGACCGCCTGATTGAGCGTCAGGCCCTGCACCTGCTCGTCGTCGAGCTTGGTGATGAGGTCGTTGGCGAGAATGCCGGCCTTGGCGGCAGGCGTGTCGTCGATCGGTGCCACGACCTTGATCAGGCCGTCTTCCATCGTAACTTCGATGCCAAGCCCGCCGAATTCACCGCGCGTCTGCACCTGCATGTCGCGGAAGCTCTTCGGGTCCATGTAGCTCGAGTGCGGATCGAGCCCGGCGAGCATGCCGTTGATCGCCGACTCGATGAGTTTGGCGTCGTCCGGCTTCTCTACATAATCGGCGCGCACGCGCTCGAACACGTCGCCGAACAGATTGAGCTGTCGGTACGTGTCTGCGGCGGCCGCTTTGGCGGTCGATCCGAGATTCAGAATTCGTGGTTGGCTGGCGAGCAACGTGATTGCCACGCCCGAAACCGCGCCGATGAGTATGAGAAATGTCCTGCGCATCATCCGCGAACCTTTTCACCTTCACTTGTCGCCCACCAGGGGCTGGGATCGACGGGAGTCCCGTCCTTTCGAAACTCAACGTAGAGGATCGATTGATCGGGACCGATCCCAACGCCAGCAGCCATCTGGGAACCATTTCCCATGGTTGCCACTGGCTCTCCGGTTAGCACGAACTGGCCGATACCAACGGAAATCCGGTCCATTCCCGCAAGCACCACATGATACCCGCCACCGGCATCGAGGATCAAGACTTGGCCGTAATTACGGAAGGGTGCGGCATAAACAACCCAGCCATCACACGGACTTGTGACCTGAGCCCCGCTACGGGTCGCTATCGATAGGCCTTTTTCGGTTTCACCGACAGCGTTTGGTGCGCCAAATTCTCGAATCCGCACGCCATTTACCGGCAATAGTAAATGGCCACGCGTATTGGTAAATGCAACTGCCGGTGCGAGACGGCCTGGATCTTTCAGCGCCGACATTTCCGGCCGGCTGTCATTTTCGCGGCTTTCTTCGGCCGCGCGGGCCGCGCGCGATTTGCGATCGAGACCTTTCTCGAGCCTGGTGATCAAATCCTTGAGATTGTCCGCCTGACGGGCAAGGTCGGCCACGCGCTGCCGTTCGGTCTCCAGCGCCTTTTCGGTTTCCGACTGCTTGTTCTGGCGTTGCTCGACCAGGCGCGTAGTGCGCAGCCGCTCCTCGGTGAGAGCGACCAAGTCTATCCGCATCCGCTCCCGCTCCTCGGAAATATTCTTGCGCACATTCACCAGCGCGGAAAGCTCGGCGGCCAATTTTTCAGCCTGGCCCCGCATTTCCGGCACCACGGCGCCGAGCATGATCGCGGTCCGGACCGATGCCAGGGCGTCCTCCGCCGACACGATGATGGCAGGCGGCGGATGACGGCCCAACCGTTGCAAGGCGGCCAGCACTTCGGCGATCTGGCCGCGGCGGCCGTTGAGGCTCTCGCGCATCTTCGATTCCTCGGACTGAAGGATCGTGAGGCGCACCTCCGCGTCGCTGAGCCGGCTTTCCACGCTGCGCAGCCGCATCGCCGTGTCGATCAGGGCTTGATTGAGCTTGCGGCGATCGTCGCCGATGCTCTCAAGTTCCCTTTTCAGCTTCGCCTCGGTTTCGGCCGCTTGTTTTTGTTCGTCGCGAATCGCTTCAAGCTCGCTGTCGCGTTGCTTGAGCGCTTCAAGCTTACCGGCGTCCTTGGCAGGGGCGTGCCGCGTCGGTGAAGTCGACGGTGCTGATTCGGCCATGGCGGCCGCGGCAATGCCGAGCGCCATCGCGATCCCGAGGGCGGCTGGCGACGCTCGGCTTAATCTCTTGGTGCGATTGGGCACCATGGCGAAAATCAAGTCCTGCGCGATCGATTGAAGCGAAGACATCACTGAGCCTGCTATTTTCGCCGGAAATAAGACCGCAAACGATCGGCCGGCGCCTAAATTGTGCCGGTAATATAGGCAGAAAGCGCCAACAAACCGCTAATATCCGCCTTAAGCGCGGTGATACGGGTGTCCGGAGAGGATGCTGAGCGCGCGATAAATCTGCTCGAACAGCATGACTCTCACAAGTTGATGCGGCCAGGTTGCCGCCCCCAGTGCCAGCGTGAGGGTCGCTTTTTCGCGCAGGGTCGGCATCAGCCCGTCATCGCCGCCGATTATGAAGGCGATGGCCGGGCGGCCGTCGTCGCGCCATTTTCGCAATTGCCCCGCGAAAACCGCACTGTCGAGATTGTCGCCGTGTTCGTCCAGAACAACCGCCGCGGCCTTTTCAGGAATGATACTGGCGAGCGCGATCGATTCCTCGACCTTGCGCTTGCCTACCTCTTGCGCGCGGCTTTCCCTGATCTCGATCAGTTCGACCTCGCGGAAGCCAATACGTCGTCCGATCTGCTCCGCGCGTTTGCGGTAGCGTTCCACGAGCTCGCGTTCCGGACTTTCCTTGAGTCGGCCGATGGCGGCGACCACGAGCCGCATGACCGCGCGCCTCGCGTTCAGCTCGCGTGACGGCCGCGGGTGCCGTTGCCTGCCCACATCTTTTCGAGATTGTAGAAGGCGCGCACCTCCGGCCGGAAGATATGGACTATGACGTCGCCGGCGTCGATCAGGACCCAGTCGCAATGCGGCATGCCCTCGACGCGGACGTCTGGCACGCCGGCGGCTTCAAGCCCCTCGATCACGCGATCGGCGCACGCCGCCACGTGGCGGTTGGAGCGCCCGCTGGTCACCACCATGGCGTCGGCGATCGACGTTTTGCCTTTGAGATCGATTGTGAGGGTATCCTCGGCCTTGATGTCGTCGAGGCGGCCAAGGATCAATGCAAGGACCTCCTTCGCGTCGGGACGCTTGGAGACCGTTTCGGGCACGCGACGGGAGCTGGCCCGAGAAGATGCAATGGGGGACAGTGGATCCTTTCCTTTCGGTTGCCTCACGCCCCGGAATCAGCGGGGCCGACGTCATTAAGATAGGCGCTCCACCTTCAGGATTTCAACCTCCCACCCCGGCCGCGCAGCGCCCGCAGCGCAGTCGAGGACAATGGCGATTTGAGCCCATGCAGATAGACCCAGACCGGCGGCTCGTGGTCGGCCAGGCTTGCCGCCTTGTCTTCCGGCAGTCGAAACCGCGCAAGCGCCTGCCCCGCCCGCCCGGCGGTGGCGTAGAGGGTGGTTCCCATCCGGTCCACCACCGCGATCGGAAGAAGCGCCGCGATGCCACGCCAGTTCTGCCAACGGTAGAAGCTTCGCAGATTATCGGCTCCCATGACCCACACGAATCGCACGCCCTGACAGCGGCGCAGCAGGTACGTCAGCGTGTCGTAAGTGTAGCGCGCATTTATGACAGCTTCAAAACCGGTGATGTCGATGCGCGGATGCTTCGTGAGGCTGCGCGCTGCGGCGATTCGCTGTTCGAGCGGTGCCAGCCCGCGCGTGTTTTTCAGCGGGTTGCCCGGGGTTACCAGCCACCACATGCGGTCGAGCTTGAGCCGTTTCATGGCGAGCAGCGTCGCGCCGAGGTGAGCCGCATGCGGCGGGTCGAAGGTGCCGCCGAACAGGCCGATGCGCATCCCCGGCGCATGTGGAGGAAGGCGGATCAAGGCCGCGTCTGTCCGCTGCCAAGGACTCGATACTTGAAGGTGGTGAGCTGCTCGACGCCGACCGGCCCGCGCGCGTGCAGGCGGCCCGTTGCGATCCCGATCTCGGCGCCGAAACCGAACTCGGCCCCGTCGGCAAACTGCGTCGACGCATTATGCAGCACGATCGCGGAATCGACCTCGCGCAGGAATTTCTCCGCCGCCTGCTTGTCCTCGGTGATGATCGCGTCGGTATGATGCGAGCCGTAGCGTTCGATGTGATCGATCGCCGCCTCGACGCCGTCGACCACGCCCGCCGTGATGATCGCGTCGAGATATTCGGTGCTCCAATCCTCTTCGCTGGCCGGCTTCACGCGTTTGTCGGCCTTCTGAGCGGCGGCATCGCCGCGCACCTCGCAGCCCGCCTCGATCAGCATCGCGATCAGTGGTTTCAAGTGCGTCGTCTCCGCCGCGCGGTCGACCAGCAGCGTTTCGGCCGCGCCGCATACGCCGGTGCGCCGCATCTTGGCGTTGAGCACGATGCTCTTCGCCATTTCCAGCGCCGCCGCCTTGTCGACATAGACGTGGCAGACGCCTTCGAGATGTGCGAATACCGGCACGCGCGCTTCCCCCTGCACGCGCGCGACCAGGTTTTTGCCGCCGCGCGGAACGATGACGTCGATCGCGCCGTCAAGACCTTCGAGCATCATCCCGACCGCGGCACGGTCGCGCGTCGGGACGAGCGAGATCGCATCCTCTGGCAAGCCCGCTTGCTTCAGCCCGAGGGCGAGCGCCGCATGGATCGCGCGCGCCGAACGATGGCTCTCCGAACCGCTGCGCAGGATCACGGCGTTGCCGGCTTTCAGCGCGAGGGCGCCGGCATCAGCCGTCACGTTCGGCCTGCTTTCGTAGATCACGCCAACGACGCCGAGCGGTACGCGTACGCGCTCGATCGTCATTCCGTTCGGCCGTGTCCAGGACTCGGTGACCTTGCCGACCGGATCGGCGAGCCCGCGCACGACTTCGATCCCGTCGGCCATTGCGGCGATGCGCGCATCGTCGAGCGCGAGCCGGTCGAGGAACGCCGGCGTCGCCCCCGCGGCTTTGGCTTCAGTCAGGTCTTGTGCATTGGCTGCCAGGATTTCGGATTTTTGCGCGCGAATTGCCGCCGCCATGGCGGCCAGCGCCTGGTTTTTTTCCGCCGTCGAGGCGAGCGCGAGTTTGCGCGCAGCCGCGCGCGTCCGTTGTCCGATCTCGCGCATTGTGGCGGCGATGTCGGACTTGCCCTCGACGGTTTTCAGCGGCGCGGCCATGTTCGGACCTTGGATTTGCTCAAACAGGTCATAACGGCGCTGTTTTATCACGTCTGGCCGAAGCGGGTCACTCCCCGCCCAGCACCAGATCGTCGCGATGGATCATCTCGGCGCCGCCCGTGGGCCCGAGGATCAGCATGATTTCGTTCGACGATTTGCGCAGGATTTTGCCTGCCTCTTCGGCGTCATAGGCGACCAGCCCGCGGCCGACTTCGGCGCCGTCGGGCCCGCGGATGATCACCGCTTCGCCGCGCTCGAATTCACCGTCAACCCGCACCACGCCGGCGGCCAGCAGGCTTTTGCCGCGCCGTAATGCCGCAATCGCGCCGGCATCGATGGTGAGCGTGCCTTTCGGCTCGAGCGAGCCCGCGATCCATTTCTTGCGCGCCGTCACCGGATTGGCCGGCGTCAGAAACCAGCTCGCCCGTCCGCCCGCCGCGATCGCCGAGAGCGGATTGTCCACGTGGCCGGAAGCGATCACCATATGCACGCCCGCCGTGGTCGCGATCTTGCCGGCCTCGATCTTGGTACGCATGCCGCCGCGCGCGTCGCCCGAGGCGGCGTCCCCGGCCATCGCCTCGATCTCGCGCGAGATGCGCGGCACGATCGCGATATGCTTGGCTTTCGCATTCTTCGCGGGCGGCGCATCGTAGAGTCCGTCGACATCGGACAGCAGCACCAGCAGGTCGGCACTTGTCATTGTGGCGACGCGTGCCGCCAATCGATCATTGTCGCCATAGCGGATTTCGGTAGTCGCCACCGTGTCGTTTTCGTTGATGACCGGCACGCTGCGCCATTCCAGCAGCTTGCCGATGGTCGAACGCGCGTTGAGATAGCGCGTACGCTCTTCCGTATCGCCGAGCGTGACGAGAACCTGGCCGGCGATGATGCCGTGCTTGCCGAGCACTTCGGTCCAGGTGCGCGCGAGCGCGATCTGGCCCACCGCGGCGGCGGCCTGGCTGTCCTCGAGCTTGAGCAGACCTTTCGGTAATTTGAGCACCGCGCGGCCGAGCGCGATCGCGCCGGAGGACACCACCAGCACATCGCGCTTGTCCTTGTGCAGTTTGGCGATGTCGGCCGCGAGCGAGGCGAGCCATGCCTCTTTCAGCTTGCCGGCGCCGGCATCGACCAAGAGCGACGAGCCGACCTTGACCACGATGCGGCGGAAATCGGCGAGGGCAGGGGTTTTCGACATGGCAAGCCAGCGTTATGGGCGCGGGTTCTCTAGCACGCGCCGCTCCACCTCGTCATGACCCGCTCGGAAGCGCTGCTACTCGTCGCTTGGCCCGCACCAGCCGGGCAGATAGCGAGTGTCTTCGCTCTTGGCCAAATTCATCGCCTCCTTGGTCGCCGCCCGGAAGTGGCTCTCCACGAGCTTTTGCTTGATCCGCCGCCGGAAGAAATCCGCCCACAGGAATTCGCTGAACGGCGTCGTGTCCTTGGCGAATCCGCCGGCGCGTCTGATTTCGCCGGCGAGACTGCGATAGGGATCGTCTTCGAGATCGGTGATCGACTTTGGGATATCGCGAAATGCGCGTCGCCGGCCGCCGGCGTCGTAGGGGTGCGTCCAGCCGTGATGATCGAGGAAGGTCCAGAACGCATCGCTGTCGACCTCGCTCAAATTGGAAACCACGGTTACGAAAACTTCGGGGATGCCTTCCTTATGGAGCGCGAGCGTAAGGTGATGATGATCGATGACGTAGAGGTGGTCTTTCGGTCCCTGAATGACCGGGATCATGTGGCTGCCGAGATATTTCCCGATTTTTTTGGTCGGATGTTTCCGCAATCGCCGGCGTTTCTCCTGCACTTCGCGCATCCCGACCGTGATCTGGGTCGGGCGCAAGTCCTTGATCGAAATTGGCTTCAGAACAGGTTCGCGAACCATAATCATGACACCAGTCTCCCAAGAAAAAATTGAACAGGCCCCTGGTGCAATCTAGCGGAACGCGCGAGCGAACTGAATGCGCTAATAAATCACCACCGATCGGATGCTTTTTCCTTCGTGCATCAGATCGAACGCGTCGTTGATCTTCTCGAGCGGCATGGTGTGGGTGATCAGATCGTCGATATTGATCTTCTTCTCCATGTACCAGTCGACGATTTTCGGCACGTCGGTGCGTCCGCGCGCGCCGCCGAACGCAGTGCCTTTCCACACCCTTCCGGTGACCAGTTGGAACGGCCGCGTCGAAATTTCCTGCCCCGACGCCGCGACGCCGATGATGATGCTCTCGCCCCAGCCGCGGTGGCAGCATTCCAGCGCCTGCCGCATGGTCGCGACATTGCCGATGCATTCGAACGAAAAATCCGCGCCGCCGCCGGTGTGATCGATCACCGCCTGCACCACCTTGTCGCGGCCGATCGCGTCGGGATTGATGAAATGCGTCATGCCGAATTTGTCGGCCATGGCGCGCTTCGCCGGATTGGTATCGATGCCGATGATCTTGTCGGCGCCGGCCATCTTGGCGCCTTGGATGACGTTGAGCCCGATGCCGCCGAGCCCGAACACCGCGACGTTCGCGCCCGGCCAGACTTTCGCGGTGTTGATCACCGCACCGATGCCGGTCGTGACTCCGCATCCGATGTAGCAGATCTTGTCGAACGGCGCGTCCTCGCGCACTTTGGCGAGCGCGATCTCCGGCAGCACCGTGAAATTCGCAAACGTCGAGCAGCCCATGTAGTGGAACACCGGATCGCCGTCGCAGCGGAAGCGGCTGCTGCCGTCCGGCATCACGCCCTTGCCCTGCGTCGCGCGGATCGCGGTGCAGAGATTGGAGCGGCGCGAGAGACAGGTTTTGCATTGCCGGCATTCCGGCGTGTAGAGCGGAATGACGTGGTCGCCCGGTTTCAGCGCCGTCACGCCCGAGCCGACCTCGCGCACGATGCCCGCGCCTTCGTGACCGAGAATCGCGGGGAAGAGTCCTTCCGGATCGGCACCCGATAAAGTGTAAGCGTCGGTGTGACAGATGCCGGTAGCCTTGATCTCGACCAGAACCTCGCCCGCCTTCGGCCCCTCGATCTCGATCGTCTCGATCTCCAAAGGCTCGCCGGCTTTCCAGGCAACGGCCGCGCGTGTTTTCATCGACACATTATCTCCTGCCAGTTTGCCGAACGGATTACGGCTGCCACGCCGGCGCTGTGACGCGCGCGCGTTTGCCCTTGGGCGATTGCGCCGCGTTGATGATCTTCAAAAGCGCGCGCAGCGCCTCCTTGACGCCATCGCCTGCTAGCGCGGAGATCACCAGCGGTGTTTTCTTCGCCGCCCGCTTGAGCCGCGCGGCCTGCTCTTTGATCTGCTCGGCCGTCATCGCATCGGATTTGGTCAACGCCACGATCTCCGGTTTCTCGGCGAGCCCCTGGCCGTAGGCTTCGAGCTCCGCACGCACGGTCTTGTAATCCTTGCCCGCATGCTCGCCGGTGCCGTCGACGAGATGCAACAGCACGCGGCAGCGCTCGGTGTGGCCGAGAAAACGATCGCCGAGCCCCGCGCCTTCGTGCGCGCCTTCGATCAAACCCGGAATGTCGGCCAGCACGAATTCCGTATCGTCGATGCGCACCACGCCGAGCTGCGGATTGAGCGTCGTGAACGGATAATCGGCGATCTTCGGTTTCGCCGCACTCACCGCCGCAAGGAAGGTGGACTTGCCGGCATTCGGCAGCCCGATCAGCCCGGCATCCGCGATCAGTTTCAGCCTGAGCCAGATCCAGCGTTCTTCGCCCGGTTCGCCCGGATTGGCATGGCGCGGCGCGCGATTGGTCGAAGTCTTGAAATGCGCGTTGCCGAAGCCGCCGTTGCCGCCTTCCGCCAGCACCACGCGCTGACCGGCCTCGGTGAGATCGGCAAGCAGCGTGACCTTATCCTCGTCGAACACCTGCGTTCCGACCGGTACCTTCAGCACCACGTCGGCGCCGTTGGCGCCGTGCCGGTCCTTGCCCATGCCATTGCCGCCGGGTCGCGCCTTGAAATGCTGTTGGTAGCGATAGTCGATCAGCGTGTTGAGCCCATCGACCGCCTCGACGATGACGCTGCCGCCGCGCCCGCCATCGCCGCCGCTTGGACCGCCGAACTCGATGAATTTCTCGCGCCGGAAGGCGACGCAGCCGTTGCCGCCGTCGCCCGAGCGCACATAGATCTTGGCTTCGTCGAGGAATTTCATGTGGCGATAGATAACACCTCTGAACCCAAATTCTAACTCGTCATTCCGGGTGCGGGCTCTCGCCGCAAGAGCGGCTCGGCCGCAATGACGAATTTGAGGACAAGAGACTTATCGCGGGCTGGCAAAACGGCAGGAGCCGTCCCGCGCAATGCGCGGCAGGAGGTCGACTTCCCAGGACAGATATTCGCTCATCGCGCCCTTGGTATCGCCTGTTCGCTCGTAAGGCTTGAGCCAGGCGTCCACCGCCTCGTCTGCCATTCTGGCCTCGTTTGAGAGCGGGTAACCGGCCTTCCGCCACGCCGCATTGCCGCCTTTGAGGTATCGCACCGGCAATTTCGTGAGCGCCTTGGCTTCGGCAACCGCAAGCCCGGCCAGAATGCCGTCTTCCGACGTGAGCACCACATCGTCGTGCAGCGCGATCTTTTCGAATGCCTGCGCAAGCCGCGATCGAATGGCGTACCAGGCGCCCGGAATATGCGCCTTGCGATAGTCCCGGCTGAGTGAGAGATCGACGACGGCGGCTTGTTCTTTCGCGATCAGCGCCGCAAGCGCCCCGCAATCGATCGCGCTCTCCGGCGGCGGCGGTGTGCCGAACAGCGGAAGCGGCGGCCAGCCTTTGTCGTATCCGGCCTCCGCCAGGACATACACGTCCTTCCAGCCCATTTGCTTGAGCCAAGATGCCGTCATTACGGCGCGCACTTCCAGCTCATCGACCAGTACGATGCGCGCGTTCAGCGTGCCGGCGTATTGATCGGTTGCCTGCACCAGCTGCCCGCCCGGCGCCGATATCGCGCCGGCCACGTGGCCGGCTTCGTATTCCGCCGGATCGCGTACATCGAACAGATAGAGCGTGCGCTCCTGCTGTTCCGCGATCCACTGGTTGAGCCTTACCCGATCGACGCGCTCGATCCCGAAACGCTGTGCCACCCGCCCGGCGGCCGATTTCGCCCAGGCGAGACTTGTGCTCGAAACGCCCGGCGACCGTTTTTGCTTGTCCTTGTCGCAGGTGAAACCCGCGAGATGCCAGCCCATGGTGCCATTGCGCAGGGCGACGACCTTGTTGGGGATGCCGGCATTGATCAGCGATTGCGCGCCGATGATGCTGCGCGTGCGGCCGGCGCAATTGACCACCACCAAAGTCTCCGGCGACGACACGAGATCGTGGACGCGCAGCACCAGTTCGGCCCCCGGCACATTGGTGGCGGACGGAATCGAGATGCGCTGGTATTCATCGAACGGCCGGCTGTCGAGCACCACCATGTCGGCACCGCCCTTCATCAGCGTATTGAGCTGCTCGGCCGATATGCTCGGCGTACCGCTCGTGTGCTCGACGTGCTCGCCGAACGCCTTGCTCGGAACGTTGACGCCGGAAAACAGTTCGAATCCCGCCGCGGCCCAAGCCGCAACGCCACCCTTCAGCGTGTGAAGGTTGTTGTATTTGGCGCGCGCCAGAATCCGCGCCGCGCGCTCAACCAGCCCGTCATTGTCGTCGAGCAGCACGATGCGGGTCGTCCGGCGTGGCACCAGACGCGCAAATTTCAATTCGAGGCGGCTTAACGGTATCGATCTCGCCCACAGCAGATGGTTTTGTGAATAGATCAATTCCTCGCGGAGATCGACAAGCGCGATCTCCTGCCCATCCGCGAGCATGGCTTTGAGCGCCTCCGCGCTCAGCGCGCGGAGCGTGGTGATCGAAACTCCGGGGATGGATGGAAGCGCTTGGCTCACGTCGCGAGCTGCGGCGTCATCTGTTGCACTTCGCCGGTTTTCAAATCGAACCGCACGCGCACGATATTGTCCAGGTTCGTACCGGTCACGCGCACGAAGCGCGACTTGTCGGGATAGTTGATGGCGTGGATTGCGCCATCCTGAAAGATTCCCGCCTGGCCCGGGTTCAGGCGGTATTGCTTCGTCTGCTTCAACTTTGCGTGTTTGGAATCGCGTCCATCGTCGATGCGCTCCCATTCGGTCATGTCGGTATATTTGATGGCCTGCCCGTAGATCGCCCACGATGCGCCGTGATCGTGCGGCTGGCCGGCGCGTCCCTTGTCGTTATTGTGCGCCAAGATTTGAAACCCGAGCTTCGGGTCTTCGTAGAGCGTCACCAGGCCCTGCGAGACCTTCTCGCCGCAATACTTTTCGACGAACTCAGGATTGTTCAGCAGCCGTTCAAGCCGTACGCGGACGTCCTCGCGTCCCTTCGGCCCTGGGTCACGCGAAAGAATGTTGCGGCAATCGGTGATGAACTGATTGAGGTCGTAGCCCATGGCGCTCCCCTGACGATATGGTTTGTCACGCAGGAAGACATTTTACGCAACGCACCGCAAAGCGCCAGCGCGGGCAGTGGCATGGGTTGGTTGTGAAAATGCAGGTGGGACACGCCGTCGGGAGGGGCCAAGCTGGGCCTTGCCTCACTGAAGTGGCCCGTTAGGCCGCTCCCAACGTGTCGTTCGCAGAGAAGCCGCTACGCCATGGCCCGAACATATGCCGTGCCGATTAGCGGCCATTCTCGCCCGGTGGCGTCATGGCTCACCTCCGTTGCGGTGCGGACCCGATGGTGAATGATCCGCAGGGCTGACAAAATCGTCCTCCTATCTAGACGGACTGTCAACCCTGACGGTCATTCACACATTAGTGAAGCTTAAGTCGTTCGCTTCATTTTGCCCCAACTCTTAAGCGAGGCCCACAGACCGCGATCGAGTCGGAAGCGGTCGATCGGCACCGAGCTGTTGAGCGCACGGCTGCGGCCAAGTCCGGCGCTCGTCCATTGGAAGCCGCACTTCTCCAACACGCGGCGCGATGCCGGATTGGTGACGCGCGCCGACGAATGCAGCGCGTCGTAATGAAATCGCTCGAAGGCATAGTCGACCACCGCGCGCGCCGCTTCGGTGGCAAAACCGTTGCCCCAGTAGCGTACGCCGATCCAGTAGCCGATCTCCGGGTTATCCCCTTCGCCTTGGCCGACGCCGCAGGCGCCGATGATCGTGTCGTCATCGAGCGTGACCAGGAACGCGCTCTCGCTCCGCGTCTCGTTCGCCCACGTTACGTATTGTCTTGCATCCGCAATGCCGTACGGATGCGGAATGCGCGCGGTGTTCTCCGCGATGCGACGATCATTCGCGAGCTTCGCAATCGTTTTAGCGTCCCCGAGCTGCGGCGCGCGCAGGATCAGCCGCTCGGTCTCGAGGACGGGGGTACTTCTTTCCCGTCGGCTCTCCGCGGGTATTTCCAGCAAGGTCATGGCACAGGCTCCTTCTTTGAAAACACTTAAGGGGAGCCGGCATCCCGTCTCCCCTTTGAAAGAGCCCCTTTAGGCCCGCCGGTTCGACAGATGCCGGCGGATCCCGATTGGTCCACCGTCTTATTCGGCCGTTGCCTCCGTCGTCATCGGAAGTACGGAAACAAAGATTCGACCTTTGGCTTTGGTACGGAACTCCACTTTCCCATCGACGCGCGCATACAACGTGTGATCCTTGCCGACGCCGACGTTACGGCCGGCATGCCACTTGGTCCCGCGCTGGCGCGCGAGGATATTGCCCGCAATGACGTTCTCGCCGCCGAACAGCTTGATGCCGAGCCGCTGGCCGCCCGAGTCACGCCCGTTGCGCGAAGATCCACCTGCTTTCTTATGCGCCATCGTAGTTCGCCCTAACTCGCCGTTTTGTTACTCCGATTCCATGACGGAATCATCACACAAATTTTGATAACACGCGCTGTTGAACGTCTATTTACCTTTCGGCACCTCTAGAACAGAAGAATCCGGCGAAATTCCGGCTACTTCTTCTTTGCCTTGGACGCGCCGCCCTTGGGTTTTGCCGCCGCTCTACCGGCCTTCGCTTTCGGCGCCTTGGCTTTCGCTTTTGGCTTGGCTTCGCCTTCCGTGCCCGCCTCGGCGGCTGCTTGCGGCTTTGGCTTTGCGGCGGGACGCGGTTTCGCTTCCTTGCTCGGCGCCTTGCCGTCGGTCAGGATTTCGGTGATCCGGATCAGCGTGAATTCCTGCCGGTGCCCGCGCTTGCGCCGCGAATTTTTCCGCCGCCGTTTCTTGAATGCGATGATCTTCGGCCCGCGACCTTGCGAGATCACTTCGGCGGCGACGCTCGCGCCGGCAATCGTCGGCGCACCGAACTTCGGCGCTTCCCCGCCCAGCATGAGCACGTCGCCGAGCTGGATGATCTGGCCCGGCTCGCCCTTGATCTTCTCGATCTGCAGATACTGATCCTCGGCGACCCGGTATTGCTTGCCGCCGGTTTTGATGACCGCGAACATTGTCGTCGTCCCGCGCTCGATGCTGACGCCCGGCTGGCCGGACCGCAGCTTTTGGTTTGAATTTGGCTGTGGTTACAGGCGTTTGCCGCTGTAACGAAAGCGCGCGGACCTCGCGACCCGCGCATTTGCCATGCTTATGGCGGTCTCGATCAACGGAGTCAAGAAACCGCCGCCCCCGCAACCTGCCCTTGCGAAAGCCGCCCGTTGGCATAGCCTGCCTTTGAACTGGCGCTCAATTCGGACAGCAAAGTAGGCGGGAGGGACGCCATGAAATCGATGTGCCGGTTGTTCGCAGCCATGACCTCGTTGATGCTTGCCGGGCCGGTCGCCGCGGAGGATTTTCCGGCCCGACCGATCACGATTGTCGTGCCTTACACCGCCGGCGGCAGCACCGACATCATGGCGCGGCTCATCGGGCAAAAGCTGGAGGAGCGCCTCGGCAAGCCCGTGGTGGTTGAACTGAAGCCGGGCGCCGGCACCGCCATCGGCGCGACCGCAGTCGTGAAATCCGCGCCCGACGGCTACACGCTGCTGATGGCGACGCCGACCCCGATGGCGATCAACGTCACGCTGCACAAGAACCTTGGCTATGATCCCGCAGCTGACTTTGTTCCGCTCGTGCTGATCGCCCAGGCGCCGTTCATCCTGATCGTCCATCCGTCGCTTCCGGTCAAATCGGTGCAGGAACTGGTCAACTACGCCAAGGCGAACCCCGGCAAGCTGTCCTACGGCTCGGGCGGGCCCGGCGCGCCGCACCATCTCTATGCAGAGCTGCTCAAGAGCATGACCGGCATTCAGATGACCCACGTTCCCTACAAGGGCACCATGCCGGCGCTCAACGACGTGGTGGCCGGTCACATCCAGCTCATGTTCAGCGACATTCCGCCGGCGATCGGAATGGTCCAGTCCGGAAAGGTTCGTCCGCTCGGTGTTTCGACCAAGGCGCGCGTCGCCGCATTCCCCAATGTTCCGACCATCGACGAGTCCGGCGTGCCTGGTTTCGACGTCGCGGGCTGGTTCATGATCGTCGCTCCCGCCAAGACGCCCGAGCCGGTTGTCGCGAAACTTCACGCTGAGCTGAAAGCGATCGTCGCCTCGCCGGCCGTCAGCGAGCAGATTGCCAAACTGAGCCTCCTGCCGATGAAGACACCCTCGATCGCCGACATGCGGGCTTTCGTCAAATCCGAGATCGTGCGCTGGGGCAAGGTGGTTCAGACGGCGGGCATCGCGGGCACTGAGTAGAATTTAGCTTACGTTCCGTCTCCCGCGAGAAATCGCTCGAGCGTCAGCGGGTTGCCCTTCTTCGCCGGTTCGCGCGGCGCGACGCCGGGAAAGCGCGACGCCTCCTCGAACCACGTTCGCCGCGGCGGAAAGCCCCACGGCCGGTTGCGCATATAGGACAGGTTCCAGCGCACCGGTTCGTTCTCGATGTCCATCATCTGGTAGTGGGTGTTGAACACTTCGATGCGGTGGCCGTCGGGATCGCGGAAATAGCCGAACAGCGCGTGCCCCGGTCCGTGCCGGCCGGGACCGAATTCGAGATTGCCGCCGTAGCCGAAACTGCCGGCGATGTCGCACGCCTTCAGGATATGCGCCGCATCGGGAACGCTGAACGCAGCGTGATGAAATCGCGGACCGGCGGCATTCGCGAACACGATGTCGTGCGGATTGCCTTTGCGCTGCAGGAACACGAACAGCAGCTCGTCGCTGTTGTCGACCGCGATGAATTCCGACAAGCGAAACCCGAGCGCGGAATAGAACTCGCACGCCTTCTGCACATCGGGGCAGAGAATCTGCATGTGGTCGATGCGCAGCGGGCAGGCGCCCTTGTGCTGCGGGAACTGCACCACGAGCCGCGGCCGCGTCTCCATGGTGGCGCAGAATTCGAGCGGCGTGCCGACCGCGTCCGATACCTGCAGCGTCCGCCCCTGGTGCGGCACCTCGACCCACTGGGCCGGCAGATTGGCGCGGTCGAAATAGGCCTTGGCTTTTTCGAGGTCATCCTCGGTGTAGACGCGCAGGCCCACGCGCTCGCACATCGGCGCCTCCTTGGCGCGCTTGAGCACGAGGCTGTGGTGGCAGGCCTCCTCCATGCCGCGCAGATAGAGCGTGCCGGCATCCTCGTCGCTCACCGCAAATCCCAACGCGTCGACGTAGAAAGCGCGGCTCGCGCCCAGGTCCTGCACCGTCAGCACGACATGGCTGGCCCGCGTGGTGTTGAACGGGGCCGGATAGGCGGCGCGAGGGATGGCCATCCGAGAACTCCTGTGTCGCGCCCACATTGGCCCGACGACGAGCCCTATTGCAACGACCCGCAGAGGGTTTCGCAGTGCCGCCTGTTGCGATAATCTGGCTGGAACAAAAACGCCCGCGGCCGACAGCGCGGGATCGATCGGGGAGACCGCCGATGTTCCTGACCCGCGTAATCCTGGGATTCGTGATCGTGCTCACGCTGGTGCTCGGCCTGCACGCCGAAGACTATCCGTCGCGGCCGATCACCCTGATCTTGCCGCTCGGCGCCGGCGGCGCCATGGATGTCTTGGCGCGCGGCCAGTTCGAGCCGCAACTCAAGGAGCGTCTGGGCAAGCCGGTCATCGTCGAGAACCGCACCGGCGGCGGCACGGTGATCGCGGCCACCGCCGTCGCAAAATCGCCGCCCGACGGCTACACGCTGTTCTTCACGCCGGCCGGCACGCTGACCACCAACGTCACGCTCTACAAGCAATTGCCCTACGATCCGGCCAAGGATTTCGTGCCGATCGCCATGACCTCGACGGTCGCCTTCATTCTGGTGATCAATCCATCGCTGCCGGTCAATTCGATGGCCGACCTCGTCAAATATGCCAAGGAGCATCCGGGGCAATTGACCTACGGCTCGACCGGCATCGGCGCGACGCCGCATCTTGCATTTGAGATGCTCCAGCGCATGACCGGCATCAAGTTGAACCACGTGCCCTATCGCGGTATGCCGCAGGCGACGAGCGACGTGGTCGCCGGGCACATTCAAATGGTCTTCACCGACCCGACGGTCGGGCCGCCGCTGATTGCCGAGGGCAAGCTTCGCGCTTTGGCGGTGTCGTCGCTCACGCGCATTTCCTCCGCGCCCAACGTCCCGACCCTGAACGAGCTCGGGTTCAAGGGTTTCGAGGCGGTGTCCTGGCACATGATCGTCGGGCCGACCGGAATTCCGAAAGACATCGTCAATCGGCTCAACGCCACCTTCAAGGCGATCGGCGCCACGCCCGAATTCCGCGCCCAGGTGGAGCGCATGGGCCTGACCGCGGTCGATACGCCGCCGCCCGACGAGCTCAAGCGCTATCTCGACCATGAAATCACGCGCTGGGGCCAGCTGGTGAAGGACGTCGGCATCGCCGGCACCCAGTGATCCATGGGCCGGCCAGAGGCCGGCTTGCCCGCGTTCTCGGCGCGCGCGAACGGCGTCCAAATACCCGCGCTTGTCTCCGCCGCCGCGCTTGGCTAGAAAGCGCCAATCCGATCTCGGATGACTTGCGACCACGCCGGGTTGGCCACGGAGAGGTGGCAGAGTGGTTGAACGCACCGCACTCGAAATGCGGCATACGGGTAACCGTATCGGGGGTTCGAATCCCTCCCTCTCCGCCAAAATCTTATTGATGTAATTGATATTAAAGAATTATTGGGATTGGACTGCCTATGTACCCACGCTCCTACCCACGATCACCAAGCACGCTAAATTGCCCGCCCGGCTTTACCCAACGGGCCTGCATTTGAACGCCGGTAATTGCGCAGCTTTTTTTTCGAAATCCTTTTTTAGTTGCTGACGCCATACCCCTCCGCTGATCGAATTTGGTCCATTAGCGAGTTAACTGACGCGACTATGCAGCCGTGCTGCTCAACGGCGAAACCACTATAGCACCGTCAGATTTCCCTCATCGCCGGGTTATCGGTCACCGACGCCTCGGGCAATCAGCCGGCTCATCCCATCGCTGGATTAGAACGCAAGTGAGATTGTTTCTCGATCGCGCTGATACAAAAATCGGTCAGACAGCTCCGCAGTTCTGATTACCCTGGTCCAATACCGTGAATTAAATTCAGCATATACTCGCAAGTAACAGCTCCGCTAAAAATATTTTTTCGGA
>DATJVR010000046.1:0-10191 GCA_035501735.1 Xanthobacteraceae bacterium
CACAATGCAGACGCTCGTCTCCTTGACGGATATGTCCAGTCCTACAAAATGTTCCATGCTGCGCTTCTCCATCTGATGCTTGAGGCCGCTCATGCGGACCTCGTTTCACCATCAGCCTGAAGCGCAGCACCCTCAATCTTCAGCTACCCACAAAACGCCGGCCGATTACTCCATCTTTGCCTCCCATCGCGTCCACGATAGCGACCAAAAAAATTTCGGGCCCGACTCGCCCGAGCGCGGAATCGGTTTATTGCTTCCAGGCCGCGAAAGCGTCGGCGAAAACCTTTTCGCCGGCCGGCCCTTTTTCGATCAGGAGGAACGCACGGCCCACTTTGCTGAACACCAGCGCGACATCGAATGCCGGCTGTTCCTTCAGCAGTTTGAGGTTGTATTGCGCATCCGTCTCGGTGCCGGAGAGACCAACCATGAAGTAATTCGGCGTTGAACGCTGCGCGCTTCCCCACAACGGCGCGCCCTCGGTCTGACCGGGGCGTTTCATCAGCATGCTCTTGATTTCGAGAATGCGCCCGAGGGGAGAATCCGGCGCGATATTGAACTCGATGTCGATCGTGTGGCTCGCCGGGAAATTGGGATCGGTGACGCGCCGGATTAGCCAGGTCATGGCAAACCCGCGATCCTGCACCTCGACTTGGAGTTTGATCGCCACCTCGGCCGGCTTGCCCTCGACCGAGATGGTTTCCGTTTTCCAAACCGCGCGACCGATGTAGTCCTTCCCGTTCGGATTGGCCGCGTCCGGCTCCGTCGTCAGCATGGCGCGTTGCGCCACCGCGGAATCGCTCTTGGTCGATGGCGAAGGCTGGCCGATACGGTCGTTGATCTTCTTCGACGGCGTGGCTTCCTTTGGCGCGGTCGTTGCGGGACCGCGCAGCGAGGCGATCATGTCGCGCGTGCTTTTGGAGAGTGCTCCGCCTTCCCAATAGGCCAGCGCAGCGCCGCCGAGGATCACGACAAGCCCAACGGCCATCCAGGCCAGCCTGCGATACGAACGCAGCGGTGGCCGCGACCGCATTTCTTCTTCGACATCGTCGGAATAGCGCGTCGCTTGTTGCGGCGGCGGACTGGACGCCAAGCCGCTGAGGCCTTCGTCGAGTTCGTGGTCCGGCAGTGGCCGAACCTGCTCGGCCTGCTGCGAGCGCCATTCCTCGTGCGCGAGCCGCGGCTCAAACGACTCGAGCCCCTTGAAGGGATCGATCGAAGGTTGCACCGCAGGCGCTGTGGAGACCGGCGTCGCCGCGATCGAGGCGGGGACCGCCGTGCTGAACGACGGCTGCATCGAGGGAGCGGCCGGTGGCGCGACCGTCGGACGGGCAGCGGGACTAGCCGACGCCGAACGCCCGGAGTCGGCAAAATCGCGGAACTCCTTGAGCGCGTCGTCGATCATGGCGCCAGGTTCCGGGTGTGGCTCGCTGAGCACCGGCCCAGGCGCGGCGGCGGGCGCCTGTTGCGTCGCTGTCGGTGCGTTTGACTCACCATCGGGACGCCGCGCCATTTCGGCGGCCATGCGTTTCGCCGCCCGCTCGGCTTCGTCGCGCTGGGCCTTGTTGACCGCCTCGCGCCGCAGCCGATCAGCCGCTTCATGCTGGGCCGCCCGATCAGCATCGGCTTGCAGCGCAATCCTCTCGGCGTCCTCGCGCGCGACCCGTTCGGCTTCCTCCCGCCGCGCCGCCCTCTCGGCCTCTTCGCGGCGCGCGAGCTTCGCGGCCTCCTCCCGGCGTGCCGCCTGTTCGGCTTCCGCCCGGCGAGCGGCGATCTCCGCCTGCTCCCGCCGCGCCGCTTCGGCGGCGCGCTTGGCGACCATCGGATCGGGTCGCGGCATATCGCGCGCGCGGCGGGCCGATTCGACCTCCACCCTGCGAATGGCCTCTTCGAGCGCAAGCCGTTCTCGGGTGATCTCCGATTCGTCGAGCGGCGGAACCGTTCCGCGCAACTGCACCACCAGCGCGTTGCGCGCCCGCTCATAGAGCACGCGCCGGTTCTCGGCGGTGTCCTTGTCGAGAGTCATGACAGCGCGGGTAATGAGCGGGTGATAGTCAGCCATCGAACTTTGAGCTCTTACATCGGGCGACCGAAGTCCCCTCGCCTTCAGGTCTCGAACGGATTGCGCATCAAGATCGTGTCCTCGCGTTCCGGACTGGTTGACAGCAGCGTCACCGGGCAGCCGGTCAACTCCTCGATCCGGCGCACATATTTGATCGCTTGCGCCGGCAGCTCGGCCCAGGAGCGCGCCCGCGCGGTGCGTTCGCCCCAACCCGCCTCCGTCTCATAGATCGGCTCGACCCGGGCCTGCGCATGCGCGCTCGCAGGCAAATAGTCGATTGCGCGTCCATCGAGGCGGTATCCGACGCACACTTTGATCTGGTCGAACCCATCGAGAATATCAAGTTTTGTCAGCGCAAGCCCGTCTATTCCGCTGGTGCGTACGGTTTGTCGCACCAGGACCGCATCGAACCAACCGCAGCGCCGCGGGCGGCCGGTCACCGTTCCGAATTCGTTTCCGCGATCGCCGATTTTGCGGCCTATTTCGTTATTCTGCTCGGTCGGAAACGGACCGTCGCCGACGCGCGTCGTATAGGCCTTGCAGATACCAAGCACGTAGCCGATCGAACTCGGCCCGAGCCCCGATCCGGTCGCGGCCTGCGCCGCCACCGTATTCGAGGACGTCACGAACGGATACGTGCCATGATCCACGTCGAGCAGCGCGCCCTGCGCGCCTTCGAACAAAATCCGTTTACCCTCACGCCGCTTCTCGTCGAGCAGCGACCACACCGAGTCCATGAACGGCAAAACCTGAGGCGCAACCTTGGCGAGATTGTCATAGACTCGTTTCGCGGCGACCGGCTCGAGGTTGAGCCCGCGCCTTAGCGCATTGTGATGCGCCAACAGCTGATCGATCTTGTCGCCCAGCACGGTGAGGTCCGCAAGATCCATGAGCCGGATTGCACGCCGGCCGACCTTGTCCTCGTAGGCCGGGCCGATGCCGCGCTTGGTCGTGCCGATGCGCGCGTTGCCGGACTCGCGGATCGCATCAAGCTCCTGATGCAGCGGCAGGATCAGCGTGACATTTTCGGCGATACGCAAGTTGTCGCGCGTGACCTCGACGCCCTGCGAGTTGAGCTGCGCGATCTCCGCGATCAGCGCATACGGATCAAGCACGACACCGTTGCCGATGACGGAGAGTTTTCCGGAACGCACCACGCCGGAAGGCAGCAGCGAAAGCTTGTAGGTCTTGCCGTCGATGACGAGCGTATGGCCGGCATTGTGCCCGCCCTGGAACCGGACGACGATGTCGGCCTGCTCGGAGAGCCAATCGACGATCTTGCCCTTACCCTCGTCGCCCCACTGCGAGCCGACCACAACCACATTCGCCATGCCGAACCCTTCTCCCAAGCGGGCAGCCGCTCAACGCTCTCGGCCTGGGCGATCGCTGGGGCTTGTTCCCGGATAAAGGATGGCGCCGCCCGAGGCAAGACGCACACGGGCGCGCCGCCGCTCCTCAAAATCCGACAATCCACCGACTATTTCAATGGCTTGCGTGCCGCCGAATCGCGGTCCGCAATTCCGTTTTAGCGGCGCGCGTCGAAGAACACCGTCTTTGCCGCCGGCCAGTGCAGCCGCCAGCCGAGCTTGATGTCCTTGACCTCGCCCGACTGCGCGTCGAACGCCCAGGCCAGCACGCCGCGCCGGTCCTGCGTGTCCTTTTGCGTCGGCGGCGTCGTGAGCGGCAGCATTTCGACCACGATATCCGAAGTCTCGCTCACCGGAAGCTGGTCTTCGACCGTGACCTTGATCGGCATGTCGTGACCGTTCCGCACCGTGATCTTGAACTCCCGCTCGTCGATTTTCGACGACGTGATGATACCGGTCGTGCTCTCGTTGCGGCGAACCATGGCCCGCGTCACTTTCACCTTCTCGTCGGCGCCGAAGCCGAGCCGCACGGTTTCATCCTTCGGCGTGAGCGCCATCGCGCCCCGGCCGACAAAGATGCCGTCACGGTAGAGGCTGACCCGGCCCGGCAACAGCGGAGCATCCTCCACCTGTTTGAAGCTCGCTTCGAGATAAGCCGTATCGTCGAGCGCGGGCGTCGCACGCACCATCAGATCCGGCGCAAGATTGGCCGACGCGACGCGGAAGCTCTTTGCCCCTTCGCTCGCGCCGACGCTGACGCGCCCGCCGATGCGGAACACCACCTGGAAGCCGCCGGATTCCACCGTCGCCTCGCGCTCTTCGGCCGGCGCGGTATCGCGCAAGCCTCCGCTGGCCGGTGCCGTCGCTTTCGGCGGCGCCAATGGCGCTGCCAGGTTGCGTTGATATTGCGATATTGACCGGTCCAGGTCGGTCTTCGCCGCAGCCGGCTCGGTGAGGCGTACGATTAATGGACGCAATTCAGGCGCGTTGCCGCCCTTGGCCGTGCGTACGGTGGATACAGTCAGCGCAACGTCGGTCCAATCCTCGCCGGTCTGCTGCACGATCTCCGCGCGGCGAACCAGCTCAAGCGCGGGTTTGCGGTCTTTGGTTCCGGTATCGAGCCGCGCGTCGTAGAGCGGCAGCCAGCGCGCGCCACGCACCGAATAGCTCACCCGCAGAACCGCCGAGCCGGGGGCATCGGCGCTGAGATCCACGCGGACCTCCATCTTTCGTGGCGGATTGCTGCGCGCATCGGATTGCAGCCGCGCCAGCTCGCGGTCGATATCGCGTTGCTTGAGCTTCGAGGCGCGAATCGCCGCATTGACGGCGGTGAGTTCCTCCGACACCGCGGCGAAGGCCGTCCGCCAATCGGCGATCGGTCGCGCGTCGCCTTTCTCGCCGAGGCCGAGCGGAACGCTGTTGGCGAATCGCTCGGCAAAATTCTTGCGCGCCGTGTCGGCGGCGATCTTGTCGTCGAGCACGGCGCGTTCGTCCTTGAGCGCCTCGATTTTTTTCTCCAGCTCCGGCGTCGACGACGCAGGCTCCGGCTTCGGCGTGCGCGCATCGATCGAGCCGATCACGAGCCGTCCCGCGAATTCGCCTTCCACGCGCAACGAACTCGGGTCGAGCGTGAGCGGAAAGTCGCGGCCGATCAGCGTGGCGTCACCGCGCGGCAGGTCGACGCGAATGATCCGCGTTATCGTGGCCCCGTCCGGATAGACGATGACCGAATCGATCTTGGATGTGATGTCAACTTCGGCGGCGTCAGCCGAAATCACCCCGGCAAGCAGGGTGCCGGCAATCAGCAGGCTTTTCATTGGTGTCCCTCGATGAGCGCATCCTCCCTGCCTCCAGGAACTCGCGAAATTCCGGTTTCCGTAAGGCGGGCTCACGGCGAGAACGGGGCGTGCCCCGCGCCCCGGCCGGCCTGATCGTAACCCTCCGCCTTGGCTGAAACCAGGACCGCGCCGTTTCAATCAAAACTTCAGCGGCCTTGCCTGCTGCACCTGCGGCAGCGCGCGCACCTTTGCCAGGACAGCGGCCGGCAATTCGCCGTCGATCTCAATCAGCGCAATGGCATTGCCGCCCGGCGCCTCGCGCCCGACGTGGAAGGTCGCAATGTTGATGCCGGCCTCGCCCAGCGTCGACGAGAACCGCCCGATGAAGCCCGGCTTGTCGAGGTTGGTGATGTAGATCATCGACGGGCCGAATTCCGCGTCCATGCGGATGCCCTTGATGTTGACGATGCGCGGCCGCCCGTCGGCGAACACCGTGCCCGACACGAACCGCGTCTGGTTCTGCGTCGTGACCGTGACCGTGATCAGGCTGTCGTAATCGCCGGCGGCGTCGCGCGTCGTCTCCTCGACCGCCATGCCGCGCTCCCGTGCAATGACCGGCGCCGACACGACGTTGACGTCGCCGAGCATCGGCCGCAGCAGGCCCGCAAGCACCGCCGAAGTGAGCGCCTTGATCTTCATGCGCGCCACCTCGCCTTCGTAGGTGATGTGCAGCTCCTTGATGGCGTCTTCGGTCAGCTGGCCGGCGAACGAGCCGAGCTTTTCCGCAAGCGAAATGAACGGCTTGAGCCGCGGCGCTTCCTCCGCCGTGATCGATGGAAAATTCACCGCATTCGAAATGGCGCCACGCAGGAGATAATCCGACATCTGCTCGGCGATCTGCAGCGCGACGTTTTCCTGCGCCTCCGTCGTGGCCGCGCCGAGGTGCGGCGTGCAAACCACATTGGGCAGCTTGAACAACGGATTGCTGGTCGCCGGCTCCTCGACGAACACGTCGAACGCCGCGCCCGCCACGTGCTTCGATTCGATGGCCTGCACCAGCGCCGCCTCGTCGACCAGCCCGCCGCGCGCGCAATTGATGATCCGCACGCCCTTCTTCATCACGCCGAGCGCTTTCGCATCGATGATGTTCTTGGTCTTCTCGGTGAGCGGCGTGTGCAGCGTGACGAAGTCCGCGCGCTTGAGCAGGTCCTCGAGCTCGACCTTCTCCACGCCGATATCCATCGCCCGCTCCGGCGACAGAAACGGATCATAGGCGATCACCTTCATCTTCAGTCCGATCGCGCGGTCGGCGACGATCGAGCCGATATTCCCGCAGCCGATCACGCCTAAGGTCTTCCCGAAAATCTCGACGCCCATGAACTTGTTCTTTTCCCATTTTCCCGCGCGGGTCGATGCGTCGGCCTCGGGGATCTGCCGCGCGAGCGCCAACATCAGGCTGATCGCGTGCTCGGCCGTGGTGATCGAATTGCCGAACGGCGTGTTCATGACGATGATGCCGCACGCGGTCGCCGCCGGAATGTCGACGTTGTCGACGCCGATGCCGGCGCGCCCGATCACCTTCAGATTCTTCGCCTGCTCGAGGATTTTCGAGGACACCTTGGTGGCCGAGCGGATCGCCAGTCCGTCGAAGCCGTTGATGAGCTCGGCGAGCTTGTCTTTCTCCTTGCCGAGGTTGGGCTGGAAATCGACGTCGACGCCGCGATCCTTGAAAATCTGCACGGCGGCATTCGAAAGCGCATCGGAAATGAGAACGCGAGGGGTCATTGTTTCTACCTTCATCAATCGTTTCATTCTTCACCTCTCCCCGCTTGCGGGGAGAGGGAAGAGAGCGTCACGCCGCTTTCGCGAGCGCTTCCTTCGCCTGCTGGTAGGCCCAGTCGAGCCATTGCGTGAGCGCTTCCACATCGGCGCGCTCCACCGTCGCGCCGCACCAGATGCGCAAGCCCGAGGGCGCATCGCGATAGGCGTCGATGTCGTAGGCGACGCCCTCTTTCTCCAGCGCCGCGGCAAGGCCTTTGACGAATTTCGCTTGCGCATCGGCGGAAAGTTTCAGCACCACTGGATCGACCACCTTCAGGCACACCGACGTGTTGCTGCGGCATGCCGGATCGTTCGCCAGGAATGCGATCCACGGCGTGCGCGCGACCCAATCGGCAATGACTTTCGCATTGGCATCGGCCCGCGCCATCAGCGCCTTGAGCCCGCCGATCGATTTCGCCCAGTTCAGCGTGTCGAGATAGTCCTCGACGCACAGCATCGACGGCGTGTTGATGGTCGCGCCCTCGAAAATTTCCTCGTTCAGCTTGCCGCCCTTGGTGAGCCGGAAGATTTTCGGCATCGGCCACGCCGGCGCATGGCTCTCGAGCCGCGCCACTGCGCGCGGCGAAAGCACCAGCATGCCGTGCGCGCCTTCGCCGCCGAGCGCCTTCTGCCAGGAGAACGTCACCACATCGAGCTTCGGCCAGTCGAGCGGCTGCGCGAACGTGGCCGAGGTCGCATCGCAGATCGTGAGCCCCTCGCGCTTCGCCGAAATCCAATCGGCATTCGGCACGCGCACGCCCGAGGTCGTGCCGTTCCAGGTGAATACCACGTCGGTGGCCGGATCGACCTTCGCAAGATCGGGCAGCTCGCCATACGGCGCTTTCAGCACCGCGATGTCCTTGAGCTTGAGCTCCTTCTGCACGTCGGACACCCAGCCTTCGCCGAACGATTCCCAGGCCAGCATGGTGACGCGCCGCGGCCCGAGCAGCGACCACAACGCCATCTCGACCGCGCCGGTGTCGGACGCCGGCACGATGCCGATGCGGTAGTCGGCGGGAACTTCGAGCACTTCGCGCGTGAGATCGATCGCGCGCTTGAGCTTCGCCTTGCCGGCTTTCGACCGGTGCGAACGTCCGAGCACGGCGTCGGTGAGGGCTTGCAGGCTCCAGCCGGGGCGCTTGGCGCAGGGGCCGGAGGAGAAATGCGGCACGGTCGGCCGCTGAGCGGGCATCTTGGCCATAGGGTCCATCCTTCCAGATGGGCGCCCCTCGGTGGGGAGGGGTGTCCCGCGGGTGGGAATAAGGAAGGCTGTGCGTGCAGTCAAGGAAGAAAACTGTGCAGCCCAATGGCCGGCGCGCCGTGCGCCGGAATGCAAATCAAGTCAAACCGATGAATGGTTAACCACCGCGCGGCACAACTGCTCAATCCTCGTCTTCTTCCAGCTCCCCGATGTGGTGCTGGGCGTAAAGCTCGAGCCCGAGCTTCGCCACGAGGTCGAGCTGCGTTTCGAGGAAATCGATGTGCTCTTCCTCGTCGTGCATCAGCTGCTCGAACAGATCGCGCGTCACGTAATCCTTCACCGCATGACAATGCGTGGCCGCTTCTTCGTACAACGCGCGCGCCGAAACTTCCGCCTGCAGATCGCAATCGAGCACTTCCTTCACCGTCTGCCCGATGTGCAGCGGGTCGAGCACCTGCATGTTGGGAAAGCCGTCGAGGAAGATGATGCGCTCGACCAGCTTGTCGGCGTGCTGCATCTCCTCGATCGATTCCTTGCGCCAATATTTGGCCAGCGCCTTGTAACCCCAGTTGTCCAGCAGCCGGTAATGCAGCCAGTACTGGTTGACGGCGGTGAGCTCGTGGCGCAACCCCCGGTTCAGATATTCAATGACCTTGGCATCGCCCTTCATGCGCAGTGCTCCCGTCGCTGACGCGGTATTGCGCCGCATCATGCCACCGGCCCGGAATGAATGTAAATTCTGGACTAGCCGCTATCTTTGCAGTTTTCACAGCCGACCGCGGCGGCACCAAGCGCCTCATCCATGATCCGGCGAATGGTGGTCGCACAGCGCCCGCATTGCGGGCTGCAGCCGAGACAGCCGTAAACCTGGCCGGCCGACCGCACCTTATCGGCGGCTCTCACCGCGGTGCGGACATCATGGTCGCTCAAGACGTTGCAAGAACAAACGATCATTTCGCGAATTCGGACCCTGTTTCGATGATAGATACGCCAGAGCGGACCCCAGCAAAAGCCGACTACATTACATTTGATCTAATCTTTGGGCTTCGGGCCTCGATCGGTCGCCGTATCCCTAACGTTTGGCGACCATGCCCCGTTCAGGCGGCCACATCGGTTAACGCATCGATAATATCGGCGACCACGGCCTCGACCAGGGACTTGTCGTCGCCCTCGCCCGTATCTGACATCAGCAATCCGTGTCAGGACGCCCTGATCGCGGCCCACAGGCTTTTCGCCTTGCGGTCTGCGGCCATCCACCAGCCGCAAATGCCGAGCGCGATGGTGGCAACGATCGGACCCGACAGCCAGTCCCAGGCCGTCAATGTCACCGGCAATGCGATGGTGCTGACGCCGATCTGAAACCCGCCGGAGGCGAAGCTTGCGGGGTTTTCGCCTGGCAGGCTCGCAGGCAGATTGATACTGATATGGGCGAGCAGATTGCCGCCGAGCGCCAGCAGGCCGAGCGCCAATAAGCCGGCGACCAGCCCTTGCAGCGCCATTTCGGTCGCGATCTCGCGTCGCACCTGGCTTTGCTCCCAACCGATCACGCGCAGGATCGCTAACTCTCGGCTGCGCTCCACCAGATTGCCAAACACAAAGGTGGCGCCGAGCGCCATCGCCGCCAATGCGCCGGCCAGCACTGCCACGATGCGAAAACGGCCGATGGTCTGCGACACGCCGCCGAACAGTTGCAGCATGGTGCCGGGCGAGGTCACCGAGGCGTGCGGCAGCCAGCCAGCGATGCGGCTCTTGATCGATTCGGTCTGTGCCATGTCGGACAGTTTCAAGAACACTTGGTTGACTAGGTTGGTCGGCAGATTGGCAAGCCGGCGCGCCTCGTCGATGTCCATATAAAAATTGCTGGCGACGATCTGGCTGCCTTCCAGGATGTCGGCAACGCCGGTGACAACATATTGCTCGCCGCCAATGTCGACGCTCGATCCTGGCTTCAATTGGAAGAACGCA
>DATJVR010000047.1:0-7657 GCA_035501735.1 Xanthobacteraceae bacterium
AGTTTCATCGAGTCCTCCCTATCGTTTTGAATTAGTTTGGAATCCCACTAATTCCGCGGCCGGCGCGACGGCCCACTAACTTAAAGTGGACCAAATCACTGGCTGCGGTCAATTGCAATGGCGCGCTCCCGCACCAATGTGCGGCAGCAAACCTCCAATGCGCGGAAAAATCTTCTAGGCGGCAGACTTGGCGGAGGCAACGCCGCCGGCTTTCGTCTGACCGTCTTTTTGCTGCACCACGAGATCGAGCGAGGCGACCTCGACGCGGTTGCGGCCGCGCTCCTTGGCGTAATAAAGCGCCTGATCGGCCTGCGCCAGAAGCTGCGGAATATCGAGCACCGCCTCCTGGCAATGGACCAGGCCGATGCTGACGGTGGCGCAGACAGGACGGCTTTCGACTTCCAGCGCGGACTGCGAAAATCCTTCGCGGATGCGTTCGGCAATGGCTACCGCCTTGTCGCGCGGCGTATCGTAGAGCACCGCGGCAAACTCCTCGCCGCCGAGGCGGCCGATAAGATCGGTGCTGCGCGTCGATTGCCGCGCGGTCTCGCTGAAGATTTCCAGCACGCGGTCGCCGAGCGCATGGCCGAAGCGGTCGTTGATCGACTTGAAGTGGTCGAGGTCGATGACCAGCACGGCTGTCGGGCGCGGATCGCTGGCGTGGCGCTTGGCGATGTCGGCGGCTTCCTGCAGGAACGAGCGGCGGTTGGCGATGCCGGTCAGCGGATCGACCATGGCCGCGGTGCGATGGCGCAATTCGGTGCGCTCCTTCGCCATGGCGAGCAAGATGAAGGCAATCGAGATGGTGAACAGCAGCGCCTCGAAGCTCAATACGGTGAGCCACACGCTGTTGTAGACGTGATCGCTCGGGGTCCACGGCAACACGGCGATCAGCGGCGTGCGCAGCAGGAAGAGCGAGCCGTGCGCGAACAGCATGAAGATCGCCGGCCAGCGCGACACCAGCGGCTCGGCGCGACCGCGCCAGAATTCGTAGGCGGTGGCCCAGGTGTAGCAAGTGATGATGCCGGAGGACACGAGAACGCGCACGTCCATCGAGTCGGACACGAACGGTGTACGGCTCACGAGTATCCAGGCGACTGCACCTGCAACGAGCGCGGTTGGCTGAATCTTCCGGCCGTCGAATAGGCGCGCGCCGGTGTAGGTGACGGCGAAGGCGGTAAAGAGGATCGCGTTGGCAAGGTCGATCGAGATCGCCTCGGACACCGTCCCGTACATACCGAACAGCACGATTGAAGCGGAGCGCAGAAGATGCGCAAACCCCCACCAAGCGACGGCGACGATCTGAGTGTTCTGAACCCATGCGAAAAGCAGAAGCAATCCAAGCATTGCTTCCACATAAACCGTCACCAGCAATAATGTGTTCAAGTCGAGTTCCATCTCTTTAGCGACCCGCAAATCACCCGAAGCGGAAACGTCCCGTCGTGTGTGAATTACTTATCCGCGCGAGGGAAAAAATGGATGAATGCGGATACGTACGCGGGATCGTCACGGCGGTATGGTTTCGACTTCCTTTCCGCCATTCCTCAAGGTCTAACGAAGTTGGAAAATTTTGCTGAAAATGCTCGAATTTGGGGCATAACGGAGGGCGTGTGAAACCAACGACTACACGCCCTTGTCGCCAGAGTGGCAGTCATTTAGGGTCCGCAAATTCCCCGCAAAGGTGAGGCCATGCAGATTCGCGATGGGATCATCGCCACCATCGGCAATACACCGCTGATCAAGCTCGAACGGCCGTCCGCGCGCACGGGCTGCACCATTCTCGGCAAGGCGGAGTTCATGAATCCCGGCGGCTCGGTGAAGGACCGCCCCGCGCGCCAGATCATCCTGGAAGCGGAGAAGCGCGGCGACATCAAGAAGGGCGGGCTCGTGGTCGAAGGCACCGCGGGCAATACCGGAATCGGACTGGCGCTGGTGGCAAACGCGCGCGGATACCGCACGCTGATCGTCATCCCCAACACGCAAAGCCAGGAGAAAAAGGACATGCTGCGGCTTTGCGGCGCGGAGCTGGTCGAAGTGCCGGCGGTTCCGTACAGCAACCCGAACAACTACCAGCACATCGCGCGACGCATGGCCGACGATTTGCGCAAGCGCGAACCGAACGGCGTGCTGTTTGCAAATCAATGGAACAATCTCGACAACCGCAAGGCGCACTACGTTTCAACCGGGCCGGAAATATGGGAGCAGACCGGCGGAAAGGTGGACGGATTTATCTGCGCCATCGGCACCGGCGGCTCGCTTGCCGGCACGTCGCAATATCTGCGCGAAAGGAAAAAGGACATCGTGATCGGATGCGCCGATCCGCGCGGAGCCGCAATGTACGAGCTGTTCGCGCACGGCCAGGCCAAGGCTTCCGAGGGCGGCTCAATCACTGAAGGCATCGGGCTGGGACGCGTGACACCAATCATCGAAAGTCTCAAAGTCGAAAAGCCCTACCTGATCCCCGATGAGGAAGCCGTGCCGGTCATCTTCGATATTCTCGAGCATGAAGGCCTGTGTCTTGGCGGCTCGTCCGGCATCAATGTTGCGGGCGCCATCAGGCTGGCGAAAGATCTTGGCCCGGGTCACACGATCGTGACCATATTGGCCGATTACGGCACGCGGTATCAGTCGAAACTTTTTAATCCGGATTTCCTACGATCGAAAAATCTGCCCGTGCCGACTTGGCTTGAACGCAAATCAAGCGTACAGCCGCCGTTCGAGAAAGTTTGAGCACACCGGCAATCCGAGACTGCTGATGCCCACCGACTGCCTCTTTCGTGAAGATTCCTACTTGAAGGAATGCAGCGCGACCGTCGTCGGCTTCAAGCCCGATGGCGGCATCATTCTCGACCGCACGGTGTTCTACGCCACCTCGGGAGGCCAGCCCGGCGACCAGGGTGTGCTGACGACGAAATCCGGCGACGCGATTCTGATCGCGAACGCGATTTTTACCGATCCGGCGAAAACCGAGATCGCGCATATTCCGGTCGAGGGCGCCGCCAATTCGCTCGCGGTGGGAGAGCCGGTACATGCGATGATCGACTGGGAGCTGCGCTATGCACGCATGCGCATGCACACGGCGCTGCATCTACTTTCGGCCGTACTGCACTATCCGGTGACCGGCGGATCGGTCGGTGAAGCCGAGGGCCGGCTTGATTTCGACATCCCGGATGCCGGCCTCGACAAGGACGCAATCACGCAGCGACTGGCCAAGATGATCGCGGCGAACGCGGAAGTGCGCACGCGCTGGATTACCAGCGAGGAACTGGAGGCCAATCCCGGCCTGGTCAAGACCATGTCGGTCAAGCCTCCCACCGGCAGCGGCCGGGTGCGGCTGGTGGAAATCGTGGGATACGATTTGCAGCCCTGCGGAGGAACGCATGTTCACAGAACCGGCGAGATCGGAAAGATCGCCGTCACGCAAGTCGAGAAGAAGGGAAGGATGAACCGTCGTGTGCGGCTCGCATTCGTCTAGCGAACCAAGACATTTGGCATTTCGCGTATCTCGCAATCGCGACTGCCCATCCCCATTTCATCGTTAGGTGCGGAAAGATCCACGATGACCAATACGTCTCCACCCGCGAGCCAATGGCTGGTCACGACCGACTGGCTGGCAGCACGACTTGGCAAGCCGGATATCGCGATCGTTGACGGCTCGTTCTACCTGCCGACGCTCAAGCGCGACGCCAGGGCGGAGTATCTCGCCGGCCACATTCCGGGCGCGGCGTTTTTCGATATCGATGCCATCGCCGATCATTCGACCGAGCTGCCGCATATGCTGCCGGGAACGACACAGTTCTCGCAAGACGTCGGCAAACTCGGCATAGCCACGGAAGACACGATCGTCGTCTATGACGGCGTCGGGTTAGGCGGCGCGCCGCGCGTGTGGTGGACGTTTCGCATTTTCGGGGCAAAGAATGTCTACATCCTCGACGGCGGCTTGCCGAAATGGAAGTCGGAAGGACGGCCGCTCGAGACCGGCGTGGCCAAACGTTCGCCGCGAAAATTCGAGGCCGTGCTGAATACTGCGGTGGTGGCGGGCGTTGACGACGTGCAGATGGCGCTGGCCGATCAGTCCGCTCAGGTGGTTGATGCGCGGCCTGCCAATCGTTTCCGCGGTGAAGCGCCCGAACCCCGTCCGGGCGTTCGGTCCGGACATATGCCGGGGGCGCTGAACGTGCCGAGTTCGGAATTGGTCGAAGATGGCCGGCTGATCTCGCCTGAACGCATCAAGCAAAAATTCGCCGCCGGCGGCGTGGACTTGAACAAACCCATCATCACGAGCTGCGGCTCAGGGGTCACGGCGGCGACGCTGTGGTTCGCGCTCAACGCCATCGGCAAGGAACCCAAGGCGCTGTACGACGGTTCTTGGACTGAATGGGCCAGCCGTCCTGATTTACCGATCGCGACCAAAGACTGATCCATGGCTAAGCTCCGCCCTCCCGTCGCCCTGATCACCGGGGCAGCCAACGGCATTGGCCGGGCGACCGCGCACCATTTGCTCGACATCGGCTGGATGGTCGGCGCAGTGGATCTGCCGAAGTCCGGTCTTGCACGGACGTTTGGCAAAAGCGGGCGGCGGGCCCTGCTCATCGTGGGCGACGTTACCGATGAGGCCACGGCGGTCCGCGCCGTGGCTGCAACCCTCCAAAAATTCGGCCGTCTCGACGGCCTCGTTTCGAATGCCGGAATCATGATCCGCAAGCCGATCCGCCGGCTGTCGGCGGCGGAATGGCGCCGCGTCATCGACACGAATCTTTCGGCCACATTCCTGCTGGCACGCGCGGCTGAACGCGCGCTGCGGAAGTATCGTGGCGCGATCGTCACGATCGCCTCCACGCGGGCATCGATGTCGGAGCCGAATACGGAAGCCTATGCGGCCACGAAGGGCGGACTGGTCGCGCTCACGCATGCCCTTGCCGTCAGTCTCGGGCCGGATGTGCGCGTCAATTGCATCAGCCCCGGTTGGATCGAAACGAGGGACTATGGCAAATTGCGGCGAAAGGACCATGCGCAACATCCGGTCGGCCGCGTCGGCAAGCCGCAGGACATCGCGGAAGTCGTCGCATTCCTCCTCGAACGCGAACGGTCCGGTTTCATCACGGGCGCGAATTTCGTGGTTGATGGCGGGATGACGCGGAAAATGATATACGAGCCGTGACGACGCGTTGACGCCAATTCCGGCCCGCGGAGACACACCATGATCTTTCGTCAGCTGTTCGACCAGGTTTCCGGCACCTATTCGTACCTGCTCGCGAGCCGGCGCGGCGGCGAGGCGCTGATCATCGATCCGGTGATCGAAAAGGTCGATCGCTATCTGCAGTTGATCAAGGAGCTCGACCTCCAGCTGGTCAAAGCGGTCGACACCCACATGCATGCCGACCACATTACCGGCCTCGGCGCGCTGCGCGACCGCACGCGTTGCATCACCGTCATGGGCGAGCAGACCAAGGCGGATGTGGTTTCGATGCGGCTCACCGACGGCGACAAGCTCACCATCGAGGGGCTGTCGCTCGATGCCATGTACACGCCCGGGCACACCGACGATTCCTATAGTTTCCTGATGGGCGATCGCGTGTTCACCGGCGACACCCTGCTCATCCGCGGCACGGGGCGAACGGATTTCCAGAACGGCAACGCACGGCAGCAGTATGAATCGCTGTTCGGCCGGTTGCTCAAACTACCCGACGAGACGCTGGTGTTCCCGGCGCACGACTATAAAGGCGACACGGTTTCGACCATCGGCGAAGAGAAGCGCTTCAACCCGCGCCTGCAGGTGAAATCGGTCGACGAATATATCGACCTGATGGGCAAGCTGAACCTGCCCAATCCAAAAATGATGGACGTGGCCGTGCCGGCCAACATGAAAGTCGGCCTGGTGCAGGAGGAGATCGCGCGCCGCGGCTGGGCTTTCGACGCGAAACAGGCTCTCGCCTTGATGGAGCAGCCGGACGTGGCGCTGATCGACCTGCGCGAACGCAGCGAACGCGAAAAATACGGCACCATCCCCGGCTCGCTGCATGTCCCCTACCCGACCCTGCAGGAAAATATCCGTGCCGGCGGCATGTTGAATGAACTCGCCAAATCGACCAGCAAGCGGATTTTGTTCTACTGCGCGTTCGGCGAACGCTCGGCCATGGCGGTACAGGCCGCGCAGGATGCGGGGCTCACTTCAGCCTGCCATATCCAGGGCGGTATCGATGCCTGGAAAAAAGCCGGCGGCGCGCTGGTGCACTGAACGAGCGCCTCATGCATTGAATGAGATCTCGGTCATAGAGCGATTGATTCAGCGGACTACTCCGTCATTGACCTTCTGCGTCAACGAACGAGTAGGTCTTTGACCGAGACACGCTTTATTAACCAATTTACGATCGGTTAACACATTTACGTCTAGTTAAGGATTTGGCTCAGGAACAATTTCGTCCGCTCGTGCTGCGGTTTTGCGAAAAATTCTTGCGGCGCGTTGACCTCGATGATCTGGCCCTCGTCCATGAATACCACGCGGCTTGCCACCTGGCGCGCAAAACCCATCTCGTGACTTACCACCAGCATCGTCATGCCGTCGTTGGCGAGCCCGATCATCACGTCGAGCACTTCCTTCACCATCTCCGGATCAAGCGCGGAGGTCGGCTCGTCGAACAACATGATCTTCGGATTCATGCAGAGCGCGCGGGCGATGGCCACGCGCTGCTGCTGGCCGCCGGATAGCTGGCCGGGATATTTTCCCGCCTGCTCGGGAATTTTCACGCGCCGCAGATAATGCAGCGCGATGTCCTCCGCCGCGCGTTTGGGCAGGCGCTGAACGTGGATCGGGGCCAGCGTCAGATTGTCCAGCACGGTCAGGTGCGGAAACAAGTTAAATTGTTGAAAAACCATGCCGATTTCGCGTCTGACCCCGTCGATCTTCTTCACGTCGTCGGTCAGCTCCAAGCCATCGACCAGAATGCGACCGCGCTGGTGTTCCTCGAGCCGGTTGATGCAGCGGATCAGCGTCGACTTGCCGGAGCCCGACGGCCCGCAGATCACGATCTTTTCACCGGTCGCGACGGACAGCTCGATGTCGCGCAATACGTGATAGTTGTTGCCGTACCACTTGTTGACCTTGTCGAAGACGATGATGGGTTGGTTGTTCATGGCCTTTCCAGTTACCGCCGCCGGCTGCGGTTCAGGCGTTTTTCCACCCACAGGCTGTAGCGCGACATCGAGAAGCAGAACACGAAGTAGATGAACGCGATGAAAAAGTAGCCTTCGATCTTGTACGGCCGCCAGTCGGCGTCGGAGTCCAGCGTGAGCTTCAGGCTGCCGGTCAGCTCGTAGAGGCTCACGATCGTCACCAATGACGTGTCTTTGAAGATCGCGATGAAGTTGTTCATGATCCCGGGCAGCACGATCGCCAGCGCCTGCGGCAACACGATCTTGCGCTGGGTCTGCCAGTAGCCGAGACCGAGTGTCTGCGCCGCCTCGACCTGGCCTTTCGGAATCGCCTGCAGGCCGCCACGCACCGTCTCCGCGAGGTACGCGGCGGAGAACAGCGTGATGCCGACCAGCACCCGCAACAGCACGTCCGGTGTCGTGCCCGGCGGCATGAACAGCGGGAACATGAACGACGCCATGAACAACACCGAAATCAGCGGCACGCCGCGGATCAGCTCGACGT
>DATJVR010000048.1:0-4315 GCA_035501735.1 Xanthobacteraceae bacterium
AGCGGAGAAGGCCGACGACGCGCAGCCGATCGAACGGCTGCATGAGCGCACCTTCGGCCCCGGCCGTTTTGCGCGCACGGCGTTTCGCATCCGCGAGGGGCGGGGGCATGTGCTCGGGCTGTCGTTCATCGCGCGCGTCGGTTCGCTGCTGGTCGGCTCCGTGCGCCTCACGCCGATCTGCATCGCCGACACGCCGGCACTGCTGCTCGGACCGCTCACGGTCGAGCCGCCGTTCCGCGAGCGCGGCATCGGCCAGGCGCTGATCGAGCGGGCGCTGAAGGACGCGAAGGCCAAGGGCCATCGCCTGGTGCTGCTGGTCGGTGACGAGCCCTACTACGCCAAGGCCGGGTTCAAACGGATCCCCAAAGGCACCGCCACCATGCCGGGACCGGTCGATCCGGCGCGGCTCTTGGTGGCCGAACTCAAACCCGGCGCGTTCGATGGCGTTTCCGGCCGCATCCGGCCCGACTACAAACACGATTGAAACCGGCCATTTCTGAATTTACCCCGCAAGCGGACATCGTGCGGAAATCGCAGCGTCGACGCGATTGACCCGACTGGGATATGGCCAAGGTTGGCTATCCCGGAAGCAGACACAGCATCCTGTAAGAAGGTTTCGTTTCTGTCCCGCCGCCCGCTTTAGGTATTTGGTGCTTTGGCCGAGCAGATTGCCGCAAGGATCGCGTCGTAGGCCTGCTCGGCAATGGTGTGGAGTTCCGCGGTCGTCCTGTTTTGCATGGGATGCGGGACATAAACCGAGGCTGCATCGAACCCAATCGCCGATTTTTGCGACTCAAAGGCTTGCCGGAACTCCTCGGTCAACACGCTCACGCCGGTCAGCCCGTTTTTGTCGAGGTCGTTGAGATCGTGTGTGGAACACGACGTGCACGAGCCGCAATCCGACAGCGCAATGATGACGGCCTGACAGTTTCCGGTGATATCTTTGATCATTTCGCGCGGCGCAACGCGCGTATTCGTCGGCTTTTTGTATCGTCGCGTTTTCAGGCCCTGCGCGTGGCAGAGCTGTTCCAGACGATCGATGAATTCGTCGCCGCGCATCTTGCCGATGTCCATCAGGGCAATCGTCTTGTTCGCCAGGCTGGCGAGCGGTGCGACGCGCGCGCGCAGGCCGGAAGAGGTCTCGGCAGTCGGATCACGCAGCATCAAGCCGGATTTCACAGGCGAATCTCCTTGGTTATGGTCTTCGACTCGTGACGGAAGCGGCCGCCCGTCCAGCCGGCGCAGATTGCCGAGAACAGACCGGCCTGTCCGCCCGCATGCACGATGAGAAGACCTTCGGGCCAGAACTTGTTGACCATTTCGTCCTTCCGCCGCGGGTCGATACCTTCTCCGACTCCGAGAGCGCCTTGAATGACATCCCTGCCGGAACGAACCATGGCCATATGCAGCTCGCGCGTGATGCGATGACGATCCCAACCGGCATCGCGATAGATGGCGTAGTGCTCAGGAACGAGTACCAGCATGGCATTCGTGAATTCGCACAGTTTCCAGTTGCCGACCGCAAGCAGCGACATGGCGAGCGATTTCGTCAGCTGCTCGGGTGTCCGCGAGCGCTGATCGATGAACCCCTGGATGCCGTCACCCTGGAACAAGGTGACCGCGTTTTTGCCGGGAGCAATACCGCGGGCGACGCTCAGAGGCATCCATGTTGGATCGCTCTCATTCTCTGCAAAGCAAAACGTATATTTGCCCGGGCCGCCGAGAACGGCGCGATCAAGCTCGCCCGGCCGTCCCCCGCCCACATTGCGGATGATGAGCTGCAACGCGCGTCCGATGGTTGCATTGGCTCTATTCCCCTGGCCAAGACAATTGATGCCGGAGTTCATGCCGATGGCGCGCGTAATCGGCCCGTTGACGACGAGGATCGGCCCCGAGAAGCAGGTCGTGCAGACCACCCCGTGCATGGCCGCTTCGGGTTCAAGCGCTGCTTCGAGCGCCGCAAGAATGACGGGCATATATTCGGGCTTGCAGCCGGCCAGAACCGCATTGATGGCGACTTTCTCGACCGAGATAGGCACGAGATTGGGCGGAACGAGTCCGATCACTTCATCGGGCTGACGGGAAGTCCCCTGGAGCATGCGCATGATGCGCGCGTCGGTCGGCGGCACGACCGGCAGGCCGTCAGACCATCCACGGTCGAAGCAAGTTTCGATCTCGTCGTTCCACTCTCCGATTGGGATGCGGCGGGAGGCGAGCCCGCTGTCGCCGTATCGCGCGACGAGCTCCTCCCAGACGCCGGGCTCGCGCGACAGCGAACCGCAACCCGGACGCATCGCCGGTAATTCCACGCCGAGATCTCGAACGCCGGTCACCCGCTCCCAATCCGCACGATTCCAGCCGAATGCGCGGGCAACTTCCTTGCCGTTCTTGAGTCGAATCACAGTCGGCACAGTCTCGACATCGAAACGAAATGACTGCTCGAGCTCCGTGTCGTCCACAGCCTTGACCAGGGTGGGAAACGTGGGATCGTCCTGGGTCAGCACCGCGGTCGGCAGTGAAGAGCGCACGAGTTGTTCGAAAACGCGCTCGACCATGGCGCAGGTTTCACAATGGCGTTTCGCGAAAATAACAAGGCCGTCGGTCGGAAGATTTCCTGCGCTCATGAGGACTGCTCTATGGTTTGGAGCCTACTATAGGCAAGTTATCCGCACGGCGTGTTTAGGAGTTTCTCGTATCAGCGGCTGCCTTGGCGGTCTTCGCGCGCCGGTTTACCGGCCTTCGCGCGCCCAGGTGGCGGCGAGGCTGCCGACCAGCAGTAGGAGGCCGAGCAAGCCGGCGAACACCGGCAGCACGCCGATGCCGCGTACCACGCTCGCCTCGCGCAACTTCAGTCCGACCCAGTCATCGCCGCGATAGGTTTCGCTCGACCGCATGGCAACGACGCGCGGCAGCGACACCGTCGAACCGTCGGAGATGCGCATCGCCGCGCCGCCGGTTGCCGATGTGAGCGGGCTCATCACCTGCGTCGTCGACGTCACTTCGGCGAACTCGCGCGGATTGGGTGGCCCGACATTGATCAGCGCGGACACCTTCCCGTCGGTCGCGCGCCAGAGTCCGAGCTCGTTGGCCCGCACCGTGCCTTGCCACAGCCCGGGCTCGCCGGCCTGCAGCGTCAGCGTGCGGGTCGCGCCCGTTGGCGTGGTCAGCGTCACTTCGCCGACGGAATCAGCCATGGTCTGCCGCTGCACCAGGAGATCGCGCCCGCGCACCGTCAGGCGCAAAGCCTCCTCCTCGAGATCGGGCTGCTTCATCAGCCAGTGCGACAGCCGGCGCAGGAGGTCGATATGGGGGCCGCCGCCCTCGTAGCCGCGCGCCCACAGCCAGATCTGGTCGGACAGCACCAGCCCCACCCGGCCTTCGCCTTCGCGCGAGAGCACCAGCAGCGGCTGCTCGTTGGCGCCCTTCATGACGGTGGTGCCGGTCGTCGACTTGCTGTCGACCACCCGGAAGAACCGGCTCCAGTGCGGCGGATCGTCGTTGGCTCCGTCGAGCCCGCGAGTCACCGGGTGGCGAAGGCCGAGGTCCGTGAGCTTGGCGCGGAACGACGCCTCGGTGACGTGACCGACCGGCTCCGCCGGCAGGATGGAGTCGAGCGGCGTGCGCCACAGGCTGGTCGGCCCGGCATAGTCGGGACCGGCGGCAACCAGCACCGCGCCGCCGTTGCGCACGTATTTCGCGACGTTGTCGAGATAGATGAGGGGCAGCACGCCCTGGCGCGCATAGCGGTCGAAGATGATGAGCTGGAACTCGTTGATCCTCTGCTGGAACAGCTCCCGGGTCGGGAATGCGATCAGCGACAATTCGTTGATCGGCGTGCCGTCCTGCTTCTCCGGCGGCCGCAGGATGGTGAAATGGACGAGGTCGACATTGGCGTCGGATTTGAGCAGGTTGCGCCAGGTGCGTTCGCCGGCATGGGGCTCGCCCGACACCAGGAGCACGCGCAGCTTGTCGCGCACGCCGTCGATGGAAACCACCGCGCGATTGTTGACGAGCGTCAGTTCGCCCGCGATCGGCGCCGCCTCGATCTCGACGATGTTCTGGCCCGCATGGGGGATCTGAACCTGAATGTCCACCTGCCGGCCCGGCGTGACGATGCGGCGGTCGAGGAGTTCGCCGTCGCGGCTGATCTTCACCTCCGCCGGTGTGGCGGGCACCCCCTCGTCCTCGACGCGGAAAGAGATAGTCTGGTTCTGACCCACGATGCCGAACCGCGGCGCCGCGACCAACTCCACACGGCGGTCCTTCTCGTTAGGAGTGCCGGTGATGAGGGCGTGCACAGGCGCCGCAAAGCCGA
>DATJVR010000049.1:0-2012 GCA_035501735.1 Xanthobacteraceae bacterium
CGGCAGAAATGATTGTCTTCATCGGAAGCTCCCGTCAGTTCGATTTGGCCGCCGGCTGGGTCGCTGCGGCCGGCTTGGCCTTCAGCGGTTTCGCGCCCTTGGGTGGAGGCATCGGCGCGCCGAACTCCATGTGCCCCGCCGCCTGGACCTTGGCCGACGCGAAAGTCTCCGCGGGCACCACCGCATCGAGTTGCCAGTTCGATAGCTCCATCTCGTGTCGCAGCTTCAGCGGGTCGTCCGCGAAGACGGCCCTGAACCTGCGCGGGAGCTTGTCATCGGCGCCGATCCAGATCTGCATGAACACGTCGCTGTTGGCCCATGCCACCATGTCGGTCTTTACGCCGCCGATCATCGACGATGGGCCGATGTAGAACGCCAGGATGGCGCCGTTGGTCAGCGCGGCATAAGGATCCGCCGCGACCAGATCGCTAAACGGGAAGTAGATCGCGGCGTTGTCGAACGCTGCTTGCAGCGCCGCGTCGATCGTGGGCGGTGCGTTGGCCACCGCAGCGAGGTCATCGGCTGGCGCATAGGCGATCATCGACTTTCCGTCGTAGTAGAACTCGGACGCCGGCCCGTCACCGGGCATCAGAATCCGCAGCTTGTCGGGCCGCTGCATCGCCACGTCGTAACGCGTGGTGTAGACGATCGGCGGCCCGAGCTTGCTCGGATACTCGTAGCCCACGGTCGCAGTGAACGACATCGACTTCGCCGCCGCGAGCTTCGTGCTCATTACCTTGAGCAGGTCCATCGCCCGCGGCTCGACCACCATTTTGTACTCGGGCTCCGCGGTCTTCTTCGTCGCTGGCTTGGCCGCCTTGGTGGGCGCCGCCGGCTTTGCGGGCGCGGCGGTTTGTGCCTCGACGCTCACAGCAAGGGCCAGCCATGCGGCGAGACCCATCGTGACCAGCGCGAGCGGCGCTACGGTGCGCCGGATCGGACGAACAGCTTTCATTGCCAGCTCCTTGCGCCGAGACGGGCGCGTTGGTGCATCAGGGGATCATCCCGCATTCGAACATCTTGTTTGCGATCGGAGCAGCGACCTTGTTGATGAATGCCGTACGCATCTGCGGGTCGGTTTTGAGGAGCTCGATGGCGCGCTGCTCTTCCGGAGACTTCGGCTGACCCTTCTTTTCCCAGAGCTGCTCGCAGGACGCGCTCTCGTACTTCTGGACGACCTTGCCGGCCACCGCATCCATGATCGGATACTGGGCATACGCGATACCTGCCGTGACACACACGACGAGGGCAATGAGAGTGAGCCGTTTGTTCATAGCGAATTCCTTTGCAGATCGGTTAGCGTCCTACTCGTGCACACGACAGACAAACCTGTCGCCCGGGACGCGCAGGCGACGGCACACGCGATTGTCTATGTGCTCGTCGTCTTCTCGCCCATCGATGCCAGAGTCAGAAGTGTCGTCAGGGTCACATGCAATACGACCGCCGGCCACAGCAAAATGCCCGTCGCGCTGCCCGCGAAGCCGACGTAGCCGAGATAGAGCGTGATGGCCGCGCTGTAAATCAACATGCCTATCAACGGCGGGCCCGGCCAGCAAGCGACGGCCAATGCGATCAGCGCAATGCCGGCAACGCGAGCTACCGTCGCGGCGATGCCGGTGAAAGCATCCCCCAGCAACAAGCTCCCTACCAGCGACGGAACGATCAGCAACGCCGCACCGGTGGCGGCTTCAGCTAACGCTGCAAGAACGAGCATCCTTTTCATCGCGCCGATCTCCTGTCCCTTCGGGTTGTCGGCGCGTACGCATTCATCTTGTCTGCAAGGTATCAAGCGCTCGCGGCAGATCCAACTGGACCTTGGTCCAGGTATCGGCGCGGCGAATTGCCGCACTTCGCGCTGCTAGGTCCCACGAATGGACCAGCCGAGCATGAGAAGGCCGCTCGCTGCGATCCAGCTTCCGCCCACACGCACGGCGATTCGTCCCCATTGCGCCCGCAACGCAACGACGAGGGCGGCGACGACAACCACCAAGACGAATACTGCAGCAGCCAAT
>DATJVR010000050.1:0-5725 GCA_035501735.1 Xanthobacteraceae bacterium
CGGCGAGATCAAGAAGCCGGAGACGATCAACTACCGCACGTTCAAGCCGGAACGTGACGGGCTGTTCTGCGCGCGCATCTTCGGGCCGATCAAGGATTACGAGTGCTTGTGCGGCAAGTACAAGCGCATGAAGTACAAGGGTATCATCTGCGAGAAGTGCTCGGTCGAAGTGACGCTGTCGCGCGTGCGGCGCGAGCGCATGGGCCACATCGAACTCGCGGCGCCGGTCGCGCATATCTGGTTCCTGAAGTCGCTGCCGTCGCGCATCGGCCTGCTGCTCGACATGACGCTCAAGGATCTCGAGCGCATTCTTTATTTCGAATATTACGTCGTGCTCGAGCCGGGCTTAACCCCGCTGCAGGATCGCCAGCTGCTGTCGGAGGAAGAGTATCTGAAGGCGCAGGAGGAGCTTGGCGCCGACAGCTTCACCGCCATGATCGGCGCGGAAGCGATCCGCGAGATGCTCAAGGCGCTCGATCTTGAAAAGATGGCCGCCGATCTGCGCAAGGAGATCGCGGAGTCGAAGTCCGACCTCAAGCCGAAGAAACTCGCCAAGCGGCTGAAGCTGATCGAGGCGTTCATCCAGTCCGGCAACAAGCCGGAGTGGATGATCCTCACGCAGGTTCCGGTCATCCCGCCGGATCTGCGTCCGCTCGTGCCGCTCGACGGCGGACGCTTCGCCACCTCCGACCTCAACGACCTCTATCGTCGCGTGATCAACCGCAACAACCGACTCAAGCGGCTGATCGAACTGCGCGCGCCGGACATCATCATCCGCAACGAGAAGCGCATGCTGCAGGAAGCGGTCGATGCGCTGTTCGACAACGGCCGGCGCGGCCGCGTCATCACGGGCGCCAACAAGCGGCCGCTGAAGTCGCTCGCCGACATGCTGAAAGGCAAGCAGGGCCGGTTCCGGCAGAACCTGCTCGGCAAACGCGTGGACTATTCCGGCCGCTCGGTGATCGTGGTCGGGCCGGAGCTGAAGCTGCACCAGTGCGGGCTGCCGAAGAAGATGGCACTCGAACTGTTCAAGCCGTTCATCTATTCGCGGCTCGACGCCAAGGGCCTGTCGACCACCGTGAAGCAGGCGAAGAAGCTGGTGGAGAAGGAGAAGCCCGAGGTCTGGGACATTCTCGACGAGGTGATCCGCGAGCATCCGGTGCTGCTCAACCGCGCGCCGACGCTGCATCGCCTGGGCATCCAGGCGTTCGAGCCGGTGCTGATCGAAGGCAAGGCGATCCAGCTGCATCCGCTGGTGTGCGCGGCATTCAACGCGGACTTCGACGGCGACCAGATGGCGGTGCACGTGCCGCTGTCGCTGGAAGCGCAGCTCGAAGCGCGCGTGTTGATGATGTCGACCAACAACATCCTGCACCCAGCCAACGGCTCGCCGATCATCGTGCCGAGCCAGGACATCGTGCTCGGGCTCTATTACCTCACGATCCAGGCCGAAGGCGGGCCGGGCGAGTGGAAGCTCGAACTGTACAAGGAAGAAGAGCTCAAGCGCGATCCGAAGAAGAAGAACGTCGTGCGCGGGTTCTATCGCGACATTTCGGAAGTGGAGCACGCGCTGCACGAGAAGATCGTCGGCCTGCACAGCAAGATCAAGTTCCGTTTCGAGGGCGTGGACGAGCAGGGCAAGACCGCGCACACGTGGTACGAGACCACGCCCGGCCGCGCGCTGCTCGGGACGGTGCTGCCGAAAAGCCCGAAGATTTCCTTCGACCTCGTCAACAAGCTCATGACGAAGCGGGAAATCTCCAGCATGATCGACCAGGTCTACCGCCATTGCGGGCAGAAGGAGACAGTCATCTTCTGCGATCGCATCATGGCGCTCGGCTTCCATCACGCGTTCAAGGCCGGCATCTCGTTTGGCAAGGACGACATGGTGGTGCCGAAGGCAAAGTGGGACATCGTCGAGAAGACCCGGCAGGAGGCCAAGGACTTTGAACAGCAGTACAACGACGGCCTGATCACCCAGGGCGAGAAGTACAACAAGGTGGTCGACGCCTGGTCGAAGTCCACGGACGCCATCGCCGAAGCGATGATGAAGGAAATCTCGTCAGCCAAGAAGACCGAGGCCGGCAAAGAGGCGCAGGTCAATTCGATCTACATGATGGCGCATTCCGGCGCGCGCGGCTCGCCGGCGCAGATGCGTCAGCTCGCCGGCATGCGCGGATTGATGGCGAAGCCGAGCGGCGAAATCATCGAGAGCCCAATCATCTCGAACTTCAAGGAAGGGCTCTCCGTGCTCGAGTACTTCAATTCGACGCACGGCGCACGCAAGGGCTTGGCCGATACCGCGCTGAAGACCGCGAACTCCGGTTATCTCACGCGGCGTCTGGTCGATGTGGCGCAGGATTGCATCGTCACCACGGAAGACTGCGGCACGGCGGGCGGCATCAAGGTGCGCGCCATCATCGACGCGGGCCAGGTGGTGGCTTCGCTCGGCAGCCGCATCCTCGGTCGCACCGCGGCGGAGGATGTGAAGGATCCGGCAAGCCACAAGGTGGTCGTCAAGGCCGGCACGTTGATCGGCGAGCCGGAAGTGGAGGCGATCGTCAACGCGAACGTCCAGGAGTTGCGCATTCGCTCGGTGCTCACCTGCGAGACCACGAGCGGCGTGTGCGGCAAGTGCTATGGGCGCGATCTGGCGCGCGGCACTCCGGTCAATCTTGGCGAGGCGGTCGGCGTGATCGCGGCCCAGTCGATCGGCGAGCCGGGCACGCAGCTCACCATGCGTACGTTCCACATCGGCGGCGCGGCGCAGATCTCGGAGCAGTCGTTCATCGAATCGAACTTCGAGGGCAAGATCAAGATCAGGGCCAAGGGCAAAAATCACATCGTCAAGAATTCCGACGGTGAGACCATTGCCATGGGCCGCAACATCGTGATCGCGGTGCTCGATACCGACGGCACCGAGCGGGCGGTGCACCGCATCCAGAACGGCGCGCGGCTGCGCGTCGAGGACGGCGAGAAGGTCAAGCGCGGCCAGCGCATCGCGGAATGGGATCCCTATACGCGGCCAATCCTGACCGAGGTCGAGGGCACGATCGGGTTCGAGGACCTGGTCGAAGGCCAGTCGATGTCGGAGACGCTCGACGAGTCGACCGGTATCGCCAAGCGCGTGGTTACCGACTGGCGCACGTCCAGCCGGGCTGCCGACTTGCGTCCGGCGATCGTGATCAAGGGCAAGGACGGCAAGATCGTCAAACTCAGCCGCGGCGGCGATGCCCGCTACATGCTCGCGGTCGATGCGATCCTTTCAGCCGACCCCGGCGCCAAGGTGAAGGCGGGCGACGTCATCGCGCGTATCCCGACCGAAAGCGCCAAGACGCGCGACATCACCGGCGGCTTGCCGCGGGTGGCGGAGCTGTTCGAGGCGCGCAAGCCGAAGGACGCGGCGATCATCGCCGAGATCAACGGCACGGTGCAGTTCGGCCGCGACTACAAGAGCAAGCGGCGCATCACCATCGTGCCGAGCGAGGCCGATGTGCAGCCGGCCGAGTATCTGATCCCGAAGGGCAAGCACATCCACTTGCAGGACGGCGACGTGATCGAGAAGGGCGACTTCATCGTGGAGGGCAATCCCGCCCCGCACGATATCCTCGCGATCAAAGGCGTCGAGGAACTGGCAGGCTACCTGGTCAATGAAATCCAGGAGGTCTATCGGCTGCAGGGCGTGTCGATCAACGACAAGCACATCGAAGTGATCGTGCGGCAGATGCTGCAGAAGGTCGAGATCGACGAATCCGGCGAGACCGAGCTGTTGCAGGGCGAACAGATCGACAAGATCGAGTTCGACGAGATCAACGCCAGGGCGAAGGCCGAGGGCAAGAAGGAAGCGGTCGCGCATCCGGTGCTGCTCGGCATCACCAAGGCGAGCCTGCAGACGCGTTCGTTCATCTCAGCGGCGTCGTTCCAGGAGACCACGCGCGTGCTCACCGAGGCGGCGGTCAACGGCAAGGCCGATACGCTCGACGGCTTGAAGGAAAACGTCATCGTCGGCCGGCTGATCCCGGCGGGCACCGGCGCGATGATGAACCTGCTGCGCGAGGTGGCGGTCAAGCGCGACGCGCTCATCCTCGAAGAGCGGGAAAAAGAGGCGGCCAAGGCGGCGGCTGCCGCCGAGGCGCAGCAGCAGGTCGAAGCGCCGGCTCCGGCCCCGCAACAGGCTCTGCCAGCAGCGGAGTAGTCCAAAGGTCGGGCGCTTATCGTTTCTGCCAAGAAATCCAAGGGCCGCCCCATCGGGCGGCCCTCTTGATTGTGGCAGCGAAGCGGCGCGGCACGCAGAACCGCGGAGGCGTTCGGAGGCGGTATTTAGCGAGTTGTTACCGTTGTTTTTGGCGCGCAGTGCTTGACTTGCCCCGCCCCCGTCGATACATACCGCGAACTTTCGGCAGGCGGTGAGCTTTGCTTGCTCGGAACGGCACGCCTGGATCCTCCCAAGCTTTTGAAAGTCATTGACTTTCTTAGCTCGTCGGATGTGGCGCAAAGCCTCGACGAATGAAGCTCAAACGCTGCCTCTGACGTCGATCGATTGTCAGATCATGAGGGTGCGCGAGCGCGGCGGTTCCGCCTCGTGATCCTTTTGGACGGAGAAGCGTCATTCCGCTGCCGGGGCGGATGGCGTGCTTTCGTTTTGCGCGGGTCCGGACCGCTTGAGGCGTGAAGGCGACCAGACGAGGCACGCAGGAAATGCCGACGATCAATCAGCTGATCCGCAAGGGACGCGTGCCGGTCCACGCGAAGAAGAAGGTGCCGGCGCTGCAGCAGAGCCCGCAGAAGCGCGGCGTGTGCACGCGCGTCTACACCACGACGCCGAAGAAGCCGAACTCGGCGCTGCGCAAGGTCGCCAAGGTCCGCCTGACCAACGGGTTCGAGGTGATCGGCTACATCCCGGGCGAGGGCCATAACCTGCAGGAACACTCTGTGGTGATGATCCGCGGCGGCCGGGTGAAGGACCTTCCGGGCGTGCGCTACCACATCCTGCGCGGCGTGCTCGACACCCAGGGCGTCAAGAACCGCAAACAGCGCCGTTCGAAATACGGCGCCAAGCGCCCGAAATAATAAGGACATGCCGGCGATGCCACGCGCAAACCAGATCGAACACAGCGGACACCGCCGGCCTTTCGTGGCTTCGGCTGCCGTCGTCGCGCTGGGGGCGTTCGCGGCCACGGCGAATCTTTCCGACCCTGCGAGCGCGCGCTCGGGCAATTTCATCGGCGCAATCGCCTTTTCGCCGTCGACCGGCGCTTATGGCTATTCGTATCGCTGGCACAACACGCGCGACGCCGAAGAGCGCGCGATGAAAGAGTGCCGCGACCGGTCGCCGGCTGATGATTGCTTTTTTGTCGGCGGGTTCGGGAACATGTGCGGCGCTCTCGCCGTCGCCGAATTCCCGGGTAAGACGAACGACGGCCAGCCCATGACGCTGCGGATGTCTTACATCGGCCGGGCTGAAAAGCGTTCCGCCACCAAGGCCGCGGGTCTCGAGCAATGCCGGAAGAACATGCTCGAGCCGGCCATGAAGGATCTTTGCAAAGTCATCGTCGTCGTTTGCAGCGACGATCGTAAATGAGCGCAAGCAAGCAGTCGTAGAGAGCGAAGCAATGTCACGCCGTCATAGCGCCGAGAAACGCGAGATCAACCCGGACCCTAAATACGGGAATCTTGTCGTGTCCAAGTTCATGAATTCCATCATGTACGAGGGAAAAAAGTCGGT
>DATJVR010000051.1:0-39960 GCA_035501735.1 Xanthobacteraceae bacterium
GCCGGCGCGCCTCGTCGATGTCCATATAAAAATTGCTGGCGACGATCTGGCTGCCTTCCAGGATGTCGGCAACGCCGGTGACAACATATTGCTCGCCGCCAATGTCGACGCTCGATCCTGGCTTCAATTGGAAGAACGCACCATAATGCCGCTCGACCAGGACTTCGCGCGCGCCCGGATTAGGCAGCCGGCCCTGGATCAGCCAATTTCGAATCTTGCCCGGCCCGAGCGCCGGGGCGTCGGCGGCGAGCGGCACGCCCGTGATGGAGACGAAACGGCCCTTGCCGAGGTTCCATAACAGCACGAAGCCTGCCGCTTGGCTCACGCCCGGCTCCGCCGCCAGCCGCTTCAGCTCATCGGTGGTGATCGGCTCGGCCGAGTACGGCAGGATGATACCCATCTCTTTGGGCACCGCCGTCTCCATCGCGCTGCGCTGCACGATCAAATCGGCGCCGAGATTGCGGAACGGCACAGTCGCGAGATCGGCAAAAGCGCGGCTCAATATGTCGAGCGTGGTCACGAGCGTCACCGCCAGCGCGATGCCCGCGATCAGCAGCGCGGTGCGTTTCCAGCGATAGACTAGCTCGCTCCGCACATAGCGCCAATGAATGGCCATGCTATTTCCCCAGCGCCGCGTTCACCGCCGACTGAAAATCGGCGATCGTCCATAAGCCATTGAGCCCGAGCGGGTTGTCGGCTTTGGCCGGAAAATCCTTGAACACCACTTGCGTGCCGTCGGGCCGCTTGAAGCTCTTGCTGCCGTTGATCAGCAGCAGAATCGGCACATGACCCTTCTCGCCGGCGGCTTTGATGCGCTTCTCGCCCGCCGCGCTTTCGGCATCGAGCTCGACCACTTTCACGCGCGCGCCGAGCGCGCCAAGGAAATCGTGCACGGGCTTGAGCGCGCTCTGCACCGGGGAATGCGGCAAGGCGATGATTTCGACGGTCGGTGGCGCGGCCCACGCCGAATTCACCAGCACGGCAAGCGCTGCACCGGCCACAACGCCAGCGATAACGTCTCTACGCGTGGTCATTGCTGATCCTTCCATCTTTCATCTCCACGACATTGCCGGCCTTCGCCGCCACGTCGGGATCATGCGTTACCATCAGCAGCCCGGTGCCGTGGGTGCGGCCGAGATCGAGCAGCAGTTCGAGGATGGAGGCGCCCGTCTCCTGGTCCAGATTGCCGGTCGGCTCGTCGGCTAGGATGATGGATGGACTGTTCATGAGTGCGCGCGCGATCGCGACGCGCTGCTGCTCGCCGCCGCTCAGCGTGCCGGGGTGATAGTCAAGCCGTGCACCAAGTTCCACCTGTGTGAGCAGATCGATGGCACGCTGGCGGCGCTCGGCCGCAGTTGTGTCGGCCGCGAAGACGGTCGGCAGCATCACATTGTCGAGCGCCGTGAGCGACGGGATCAGGCTGAAGCCTTGGAACACGATGCCGATCGAACGCTGGCGCAGTGTCGCCATCTCGCCATCACTCATGCCGGCAAGCTTGTGGCCCATGATGAAGACATCGCCGTCGTCGGGCTGCTCCAGCCCGGCGATGACGCCAAGCAGCGTGCTCTTGCCGGAGCCCGACTTGCCCATAATGGCGGTGAATTGCCCGGCATTGACGGCGAGATCGACGCCCTTGAGAACTTCCACGTCGCCATAGCGTTTTTTGACGCCTTGAACACGGATGATCTGTTGCTGTGCCGCCGGCGCTCCGCCCGATGAAGGTGCAGCCTTGGTAAGCATTGCACTGCGGCTCATGCGAGACTCCATCATTCGGCGCGCAGCAGCGACCACGGCTGCGGACGCGGCAAAGCGAGAACGGCAAGGACGGCGAGCAGACTGATCGCGATACTCCCGGCGGCAGCAATGCCGGCGGTCAGCCATGAGATCGACATTGGCGCGCTAATGGTTTGCGTGCGATCGACCGTCGCCGTCGGGATGAAATGCGGAGTTGAGCTCAAGTCCCAGGGCAGATCGACCGTCACCGAGACATGGCCGAGCGCAAGCACGACGACTAGCGCAACAACAACCCCGGCCACGGTGCCGATCACCGCAAGCGCCAGATTTTCGACTAGCACCTGTTCGCCGATGTGGCGCCACGACCAGCCGATCGCCTGCAGAATGGCCATTTCGCGTCGGCGCTCGGCCACTGAGGTGGCGGTCGCGCGCCATACAAAAGCGGCGGCAAAAACGCCGATGATCGCCGCGATGATCAGGCCCATGCTTTGCGACAGGAACAGCACGCCGGACAGCGCGTTGCGCATCGACAATTCGCTCGACACCACGCCCTTCTTGCCGATCAGCGCCGTGATCTTTTCCACCACGCCTTGCAACTGTTCGCGATTTACCTTGACCAGCACGAGATTGACGTCGTCCGAGCCGAAGGGATATAGCGCGCGCACCTGCGGTGCCGCCGCCGCCAAGGCTTGCGCAACGGGAAGGGCCATATAGACGTCGGCGCGCACCAGCTTGCCGCTGCGCGCAGCATCGACGATGCCGGCGACCGGAAATTTATCCGCGCCGACGTTTATGGTTTCGCCGACGTTCACTTTATTCTTGCCAGCGAAATCGCTGTCCACGAGTACGGCGCGGCTTGCTGCATTGATCGGCTTGCCATCGGTCAGGCGTTGGGCGAGCCCGGCGAGCCCGACCTCACTATCGTCAATGCCAAGCACGGACTCATAACGATCCGACTCCAGATCCCACATATAGACCGCCCGCGTCAGCGCGATGACTCCGGGGATCGCTTTGATCTGAGCAACAATATTGGCGGGGAGCAGCGCGTTGGGATGGGGAAACACCAGGCCTTCGAGCTTGGGTGGGATGTCGCCCTGCTGTTGCACGATCACGTCGGCGCCGACTGTTTCGATCGGCACCCGCAGCGCGCGCGCGTAAGACGTCGCGAGCGAGGTGAGCACCATGGTCGCGAGCACCGCAAGCGCGATGCTGACCGCGGTCACCAGCGAGCGGCCGCTCCGGAACATGAGTTCGCTCGCTGCGTAGCGAAGCATACTGACGACCCTTTCGAAAAATCGGTCACTCTTACCCGGGAACACAGCCAGCCTCATTGATCTGGATCATATGGGCCGGCGGCGAAGAATGTGCTCAAACGTCGCGATTGGCACAACGCGGACCTCCGGCGATGTCCGCATGCGCGCCGCTTGCGGGGACATAGCGGACATCAGACGCGACTGACGCGGGCGTGCTGAATTGCGTCCACACGGCCTGGCGACTGTCGACCGCTCAGGCGGCCACGTCGGTCAGCACGTCGACAATATCGTCGACCACCGCCTCGACCAGCATCGCTATTTCTTGAGTCCGGCGACCTTGGCGGCAGCGTCCCATTTGACGGTCTCGCGCGCGATGAGCTTGGCAAACTCATCCGGCGAGCCGCCAAGCAGCTCAAAACCTGAGGCCTGCAGCTTGCTGGCGACGTCGTCGGATTTGAGTGCCTTGTTGGCGGCGTCGGCAAGTTTGTCGATCACCGGTCGCGGCGTGCCCGTCGGCGCCATCAGGCCGAACCAGACGCTGCACTCGAAATCGGGTAGCAACGCTTCGGCGATGGTCGGCACGTTCAGCGCAATGCGCGGGCGTTTGCCCGAACACGAGGCGAGTAGCTTAACGCGGCCTGTTTCGACGTGCGGCATGATCGTCGAGGCTACCCCCAACGCCATTGATAGGCGGCCGGCGACCAAATCGGTGACTTGAGGCGGGCTGCCCGGGTAGGGCACATGGACGAGTTTGATGTTCGCATGCTTGCTGATCAGTTCCATGGCGAGATGCCCAACCGTCCCGGGCCCGACCGACCCGTAGGTGAGTTCGCCGGGCTTCGATTTCGCCAATGCGATGAGTTCGTTCAGGTTCGATACACCGAGCGACGGATGCACGGCGAGGACGAGCGGCAGGCTGGTCAGCGACGTGATCGGAGCAAAATCTTTCACGAAGTCAAAGCGGAGGTTGGCTTGAATAGCCGAATTGGTGACGTTTGATAGCGTGCTCAGGAACAAAGTGTAACCGTCCGCTGGCGCACGCGCGACGGATTCGGCGGCTAGACTGCTGCCCGCGCCTGGCCGCGCCTCGACAATCACCTGCTGACCGAGCGTCTTACTCATGAAATCGCCGACCAACCGGGCGGTGATGTCAGCGGCCGAGCCGGGCGGAAAGCCAATGATCAGGCGTATCGATCGTGACGGAAAATCGTCAGCACGCGCTCCTGCCACAGCGACGGTCAGCGCCATGCTCAGCCCCAATACAGCAATGCGATGCATGATCGTCCTCCCTCAGTGGTGGCTGCTGTTCTTGTCCAAGCTTTTGCCGCCAAGCCGGCCGGTTGTGGTGGCTTCGTCAAGTTTGGAAAATCATCCTAATTGAGCGAAGGTCAGAACGCGATGCTGCTTTTTGGCACATCGAAAATAATAACACTTTTGCTGTTGAGCCTCAGCTGCCACGTCTTTGTTCAGAAAGGATACGCTTGATCGCTTTCCAGACCACTCAAGGCCTTGTAGGCTTTGAACAAGCTGCTTTTGAACAAGCTGCTCTTGAAGCGAGATGTGCCGAAATCATCTCGGGTGAAACGGGCACTCGACCAATCGAGGCCGCCCAGCGAGCGGCCTCATTCACGACGATGATGTCTCTTTGCGCGTAATCCGGCGACTAGGATTGGCCACGGCGCGTAGTTTCGCGCGGAGCCCAGAAAAGCAGAAGTCGGTGAACAGCCGACATCGAGTAGTTGAAGTGCTGTTGCGTGACCGCGTGTTCGCGGTCCAGCTGGTATGAATGATGCCAAAGCCACAAAGTTGGTAGCCTTGGGAGAATCAGACAATGCTAAATTTCATTCAAACCATACTCGATTCCTCGACGCTATCGCCACACGGGTACTGTCTCACGTGGCAACCGGAACTAATTTGGCTGCACGTTGTCTCCGATACGATCATCGCGATTGCTTACTTCTCTATACCCTTTGCGCTTTCGATATTTGTTTCAAAGCGGCCCGATGTCGAGTTCGGCTGGGTGTTCTGGGCATTTGCGATTTTTATAATGGCTTGCGGGACGACCCACTTATTTTCAATTTGGACACTTTGGATTCCAGATTACGGCATTGAAGGATTAGTCAAGGCGGTTACCGCGATTGCATCGATTGTAACCGCGGTGATGCTCTGGCCCTTGCTGCCAAAACTTTTGGCACTGCCAAATCCGACACAACTTCGAGAGGCTTATGCGGCACTCAAACTTGAAACCGAAGAGCGACGTAAAGCCGAAGAAATGCTTCGTCAATCGCAAAAGATGGACGCGATTGGACAACTTACCGGAGGTGTCGCGCACGATTTCAATAACCTTCTCACAATCATCATGGGAAACCTGGAACTTGCACAGCAGAAACTGGGGACTTGGGTGCAGGGTGCTGAGCAGCAAGTGCGGCGAGTCGTTGACAACGCAATGACCGGTGCTCGACGCGCCGCCACTCTCACGGAGAGGCTTCTTGCATTCTCTCGATGTCAGCCACTTGATCCCAAGCCTACCGACGTAAACAAACTTATTCTCGGGGTCTCTGATTTTTTCCGTCGCACACTAGGCGAAAACGTCAACCTTGAGATCGTCAACAGCGCTGGACTTTGGCACGTCGAGATTGACCAAAGCGCACTGGAGTCTGCGATTTTGAACGTCGTTGTAAATGCACGTGATGCAATGGCCAACGGTGGAGGCAGACTGACGATCGAGACGAGCAACGCATATCTCGACGAAAATTATTGCCGTGGTCATACCGACCTTCGTCCAGGCCAATATGTCCTGATTGCAATAACCGACACCGGCTGCGGAATGAAACCCGAGATATTGCAACGCGCATTCGAGCCGTTCTTTACAACAAAGATTGCCGGACAAGGGACGGGACTCGGCCTCAGTCAGGTCTATGGTTTCGTCAAACAGTCAGGAGGGCACGTCACGATTGATAGTGAAGTTGGAGAGGGCACGACCGTAAAGATATATCTACCGCGTTCATCGCACGGCGAACCTACGGCTGAAGACGCTACTGAAGAAGCTGTTGGTGGACACTCTGGGGAAACAATTTTGGTCGTTGAAGACGATCCTGACGTCCGGTCATACGTCGTCGAGATATTGAAGGAGCTTCAGTATGAAGTCCTTGCGACTCATGATGGCAACTCAGCGCTCCAGTTGCTTGACTCGACGAACCCTCGAATCAATCTGCTTCTGACCGATGTGATATTGCCCGGTCTAAACGGGCGTGAGCTGGCGGAACAGATTAAGAAACGGCAGCCGACCGCCAAAGTTCTTTTCATGACAGGCTATTCACGAAATGCGATTGTTCATCAAGGTCGATTGGATGCGGGAGTCGACTTGATCCAAAAACCGCTCACACAAGTTGCGTTGGCTACGAAGATTCGAGATTTGCTCGACGCAAGAACTTGAGCGGTGTTTTCCGGCGTGACCAATGGTATCAGTCGAACCTGCACTGGACAGTGAGCGCGAAAGGTACGCCGTTCGTCCAGTCGTCGCTTAAAGTTTGAAGGAGGCGTTTGCGTTGTTGTCGTAGGTGATCGGGACTGACGGCTTTGAAAAAAAATTTGCGCAATAGTTGAGTGTCGCGATTGGCACATCGCCGACCTCCGGCGATGTCCGCATGCGCGCCGCTTGCGGGGACATCGCAGACATCAGACGCGCCTGACGCGGGCGTGCTGAATTGCGTCCACACGGCCTGGCGACTGTCGACCGCTCAGGCGGCCACGTCGGTCAGCACGTCGACAATATCGTCGACCACCGCCTCCACCAGGGACTTGTCGTCGCCCTCGCCCATCACCCGGATCACCGGCTCGGTGCCGGACGGCCGGACCACCAGCCGCCCCTGGCCGTTGAGCTTCTTCTCCGCGCTCTTGATGGCAGAGCGCACCTTGGCGTTCTCCAGCGGCTTGCCGCTGCGGTAGCGCACGTTCTTCATGATCTGCGGCAGCGGATCGAAGCGGTGGCAGACCTTCGACACTGGTTGTCCGAGCTTCTTGACCACGGCGAGCAATTGCAGCGCGGTAATCAGACCGTCGCCGGTCGTGCTGTAATCCGAAAGGATGATATGGCCGGACGGCTCGCCGCCGACGTTGAAGCCGCTCGTGCGCATCTGGTCGAGCACATAGCGGTCGCCGACCGGCGCGCGCACGAGCTTGATGCCGATGTCTGTCAAATGCCGCTCAAGCCCAAGATTTGACATCACCGTCGCAACAACACCGTCACCCGCGAGCCGGCCGTCTTCGCTCCAGCTTTCGGCGATGACGGCGAGGACTTGATCGCCATCGATCAGGTGCCCGCTTTCGTCCACGATGACCACGCGATCGCCGTCACCATCAAGGGCGATGCCGATATCCGCCCTCACTTCGCGCACCTTCTGGATGCACGCCTGCGGCGCCGTGGAGCCGCATTCGTGATTGATGTTGAAGCCGTCGGGATCGACCCCGATCGGAACCACGTCGGCTCCGAGCTCCCACAGCGCATCCGGCGCAACCTTGTAGGCCGCGCCATGGGCGCAATCGACCACGATGCGCAGATCCGCGAGCGACTGATTGCGCGGCAGCGTTCGTTTCGCGAATTCGATGTATCGCTCATGCGCGCCGTCGACGCGTCTGGCGCGGCCGATGTCTGCCGGTTTGGCCAGCCGTTTGCCGACCTCGGTATCGAACAGCTGTTCGATCTCGTGCTCGACGACGTCGGAGAGCTTGTAGCCATCCGGTCCGAACAACTTGATGCCGTTGTCGTCGTAGGCGTTATGCGACGCCGAAATCATCACCCCGAGATCCGCGCGCATGGAGCGCGTGAGCATGGCGACGGCCGGCGTCGGCATCGGGCCGAGCAACAGCACATCCATGCCGACGGACGTGAAGCCCGCGACCAGGGCGGTTTCGATCATGTAGCCGGAAAGCCGCGTGTCCTTGCCGATCACCACGCGATGGCGATGTTCCCCGCGCTGAAACTGCAGCCCGGCAGCCTGACCGACCTTGAGCGCCAGCTCCGGCGTAATCACGCCGTTGGCCGGGCCACGGATGCCGTCGGTGCCAAAGTACTTACGAACCACTTCTCCCCCGAATGTTATCGTCCCGATTGGCTTTGCGGACCAATATTAGTGCCATCCCGGCTTCGGTTGTTGCAAATATTCGCAGCAGCGTAACCGAAACCGGCGGCAGCCGGTTCTCTATTATTTTTAGACACTTATGATGGCCTGAACAACCCTCCGGTGGCGCCCAAGCGGCCGCCTGCGGCGCCATCGGATCGATTGTGAGGCGTTTAATCGGCCGGTTTCTTGGTTTTCTGGTCGTACGGCGACTGCGGGGGCTGGGTCACGTTGATGGGATCGGACGCCGGGAACGTGTCTTCCAGGCCCTCTTCGAGCGAACGTTCGAGCCTGTCCCTTTCCTGCTCATCGACCGTGCGCCGCTTGTCATCAGGGCGGAACCGGTCCGCCACGGCATCGATTGCGGCTGACATAGCTACACTCCTTGGCGCCCCGACCGGGCGCCCCTGCCTGAGAGATAGAATGCGCGGCGCACCGCGAAGTTCCCGGGGCGATCTGTGACCGGCCGCATTTGACCTCCGGCGTTAACGGACGTTTGATGCTATCGATCAATTTGCGGCGTTGAGGGGCCAGAAATGAAGGACATCACCTGCATCGAGGATTTGCGGCGCCTGGCTCAGCGCAAGGTGCCGAAAATGTTCTTCGACTATGGCGAAGCCGGCTCCTATGCGCAGGAAACCTTGCGCGCAAATCGCGCCGACATGGAACGCATCAAGCTGCGTCAGCGCGTGCTGGTCAACGTCGACAAGCGCACGACCGCCACCACGATTCTCGGCGAGCCGGTGCCCGTGCCGCTCGCGCTCGGGCCGATCGGGCTGGGCGGCATGATGCACGGCGACGGCGAGATCCTCGCCTGCCGCGCCGCGCAGGCCGCCGGCATTCCCTACACGCTCTCCACCATGTCGGTGAATTCGATCGAGGACGTCGCCGGCGCGGTCGACAAACCGTTCTGGTTCCAGCTCTACGTCATGCGCGACCGCGGCTTCGTGCGCGAGCTGATCCAGCGCGCCGCCGCGGCCAAATGCAGCGCGCTCATGCTCACCGTCGACCTGCAGGTGCTCGGCCAGCGCCACGTCGACGTCCGCAACGGCCTCACGGTGCCGCCCGCAATCAAAATCAGAAACATCATCGACATCGCCACCAAGCCGGCCTGGGCGATCTCGATCCTGCGGGGCAAGCGCAAGACCTTCGGCAATCTCGCCGGCCACGTGAAAGGCATGGAGAACGTCAATTCGCTCGCGCAATGGACCGCCAGCCAGTTCGACCCGACGCTCTCCTGGAAGGACGTCGAATGGATCAAGAGCCTGTGGCCGGGCAAGCTGTTCCTAAAAGGCATCCTCGACGTGGATGACGCCAAGATCGCGCTGAAGACCGGCGTCGACGCCGTCAGCGTCTCCAATCACGGCGGGCGGCAGCTCGACGGCGCGCCGTCGGCGATTTCGGCGCTGCCGAAGATCGTCGACGCGGTCGGCAGCGACATCGAGGTGATGTTCGACGGCGGCATCCGCTCGGGCCAGGATGTGATGCGCGCGCTCGCGCTCGGCGCGCGCTCGTGCATCGTCGGCCGCTCCTATATCTACGGCCTCGGCGCCGGCGGTGAGGCCGGCGTCGCGCGCGCCATCGAGATCGTGACCAAGGAGCTCGACGTCACCATGGCGCTGTGCGGCGTGAAATCGATCAAGGAGATCGACCACCGCGTGCTCGCCGACGACGACCCGCTGCGCAACGCGCGCGGCTAACGCAGGCTTTATCGAGCCAGCTTGAAATGGGGATTGATATTCCCCGGCCTCATGCTGAGGAGACCGCCGAAGGCGGTCGTCTCGAAGCATGGGCCGCCCATCCTTCGCGACGCGCCCTTCGGGCGCTCCTCAGGATGAGGGCGGATTGATTCATCGATCGGAGTCTTGCTGCAACCTCTTCCTAGGCATATCTTCCCAATTACGTAGTTGACACCACAGATGCAATGGGTAGATTTAGTAGCGTCCGCAACTACATTTGGATAATGCGGATTGGCGCGCCCGGTTCGCGTAAATAGAGAGTTAACGCTGAAGGTGATTTAGGCTCTCTCAACGGTGTCCGATTGAGGCAATATGCTTTCATCCGTGGGGAGATGGTGATGGCCGAACAAATAAAAATGACGCTGCCAGATGGGCGCGTCGTTGACGGAGTTGCTGTAGGCATCAAAGAGTCCACCGAACGTTGGAGTGAGTTCGAGTTAGACGATGGCACAAAGATGAAAATCAAAGTGACATTGGTCGGTGCTATGCGTGCAATTAGCGAATATGACCCCGGCGGATTGCCTTGGTATCAACTACAAATGGTTCCCGTTTTTACGCCTGCGGAAGTACCAAGCGCTCTGAAAAAGAAAGAAAACTAAATGGAAATCCGTGGAGAACTCTTTCAAAGGTGGCTCAATCCAGTGAATGAGGCCGCACTCCGGCAACTGGAAAGTAATTTTACTGTTGTTGTCCAAACGCATCCTGACGCAGATCATGCATACGCGCTTCAGCTTGCCATTATTCGCCATCTTGAGATTGCAAATAAAATTCTAGGACTGATGGTGGTCACCGCCAACAACGCCGTTGCCGACGCCCAAAACTCGCCAATTAGTGTATTTGTCCCGGCATGGATCGAGGACCAGATTGAGTTTAGTAGACTTGCCGCAGAATGGAAAAAATCACGACCCCGCGCCCGCTCGTCTGCCATGGATATGGCGCGCGATCCAAACTACTTGCGCATAATTGGAATGGGTGAACGTGGTATTCCGTGTGTCTTGCGGCAACTTGAACTTGAGATGGCTATTGGTGAACCTGATCACTGGTTTATTGCTTTATGGGCGATGACCAATGGTCAGAATCCGATTCCACCCGAAAGCCAAGGTAAGATACGTGAAATGGCGCAAGCATGGATTGATTGGGGAAAGCGGAGAGGGTTGATCCATGCTGAAGGAATGGGAACAAGACTTTCCAAATCTTGGTAGTTATGAAGAGACCAGTCGTGCTACTGGTAGTTATAACTGCTTTGCATTTGCCGTCGAAGAACAACATAGATGGTGGGATCCAACTCCGCATGTGAGTTATTACTGGCCAGCTAATACTGACAGAGATCATTCAATTTCAACAATTATCGGCATTTATAAAGGTTACGGTTACGAAATTTGCGAGAACGGTGAACTGGAACCAGATTTTGATAAGATCGTGCTGTATGACAACAATCGCGGCGGAATTAATCACGTAGCAAGGCAGTTGCCGGATGGCAGATGGACAAGCAAAATGGGGCCTGATGAAGATATCGCTCATGCAACGCCCGATGCATTGGCAGGTGACGAATACGGCACGCCAAAATATTTTATGTCGCGCTTGAAAAAGAAAAACGCAAAAAATGCATGAGCGCATGGCATGACAAATAAAGCTGTCACAGCCAAAGAACGATTGGCCTCTATACTGCGAGGCGCATTTTCTGGGCCACCGACGCCGCTAAAAGACATTCCAAAGCGCAATGGCGAACATCGCGCTTTACGGCAAAAATCCGCGAAGCCAGTGAAGCCAACCAAATTCCCGCGCGGAAACGCTAAGCACTATCAAAACGACCCCAATCGCTAAGATACGATTTAACTGCTTCTCACTCGCCTCGTATTCTTTGCGGCTTTTTTTGCGCTCTTCCGGGCTTTCTCGTTCCATCTGATAAACCGAAGAGCCTGATATTTAAAATCTGGTTTGAGCAGTTCACCGATACGTGAGGCGCTTATTTTCTCCGCCCCTAACAGCAAGCGCCGCACGTTCACTATCCGTCATCTTACGGGTATTATATCTGAAATCAAATTCAGCCAAATAGCGATGCAAGTTTTTCTCTTTGCAGTGCTGGTACACGCCTTTCATGCCACGCTTGAAAATTGAAAAGTAATTTTCAGCGGTGTTGGTGTACACGTCACCGCGCGCATATTCGCCATGCGAATGAGTGACGCGCTCGTGTGAACGAAATTCTTTGCCAACCTGCGAATACAAGCGGCTTTCGTCGGTATGCAAACGGCTCTCGCGCGAAACATTGTCCGCAACGATATTGCCGACTGTCGCGCTGTCTGCGGTGGCAACATGGAATGTGCGGACATTTCCGCCGCGCTCGACTAGCGCAACAATCGCACGCTTGCCAGACGGTCCGGGTCGTCCACTCTTGGTGAACTTACGGCCAGAAGTGGTTCTCGTAGGACGCTTGGCTTCCGGCACATAGCCAAAATATGTCTCGTCTGCTTCCACGATCTTACCTTCGCCACCAAGTGGCGGCTCTAGCCCACCACGGCGCATGGCTTCCATAACGCGATGATGCAGAAACCAAGCGGTATTGTATTCACAGCCAAGCTGGCGATGGAGCTGATGGGCTGAAAAGCCTTTCTTGCCCGCTGAGCCCATAACAAACGCCGCAACCCACTGAGTCAATTTTGCGTGCGACCGCTCCATGACGCTCTTGGTTTGGACGGTGTAGTCCTTGCGGCATTCCTTCTCGCCGCAGCGATAGCGACCGGCCTTCTTAGTGGCGTAATGCTTCATGGAGCCGCAATGCGGGCAGGTAGGGCCGTTCGGCCAGCGGGCGGCTTCTAGCCACTTACGGGCAGCTTCCTCGTCGTGGAAATGGGGTTCTGCAAACTGGTTCTTGGCCATCTTTTTGCTCCGATGGCCAGAATACTAGCAGTAGCGGTTTGTGGTGTCAACTACGTAATTGGGCATATCTTCCTATTCATGCGGCCGCCCTTTCGCACGTCCATTGCACGCCTCAGCGTCCGCCCCGACGCCGACGACCCGGCCGCGATCGTCGGCCCGCGCCCGCGCTTCTCGCGCCGGCCGCACACCGATGCGAAGGTCGCGGCCGTCCGCCGCCTGATCGAGCAGACCCCACTGACCTATGGCGAGATCGCGTCGCGCACCGGCGTCGGCCGCGCCACGATCTGCCGCTGGACGCGCGACGGCGGCTGGCGGCGGCCGCCGTTTGCGCCGCGCGCGACCGATACGGTGCCGCGCGCCCGCGCCAGCGCGCAGCTGAAGCGGCGCACGCTCGCCGCGCGCCTCGCCGCGCTCGCCGAACGCTATGTGCGCGAATTGGAACAGGCGCCGGGCGTCGATCTCGACAAACTCAGCGAAGCGCTGGAGCTCATGAAGATGGCCAAGCTCGCCGCCATGCCGCGCCATCGCCCGCGCAAAACTTCATCCGCTCGTTCCCGCGCAAGCGGGAACCCAGAGCCTAAGGCTGATGAGCGAGTGACTCCTGGGTCCCCGCTTGCGCGGGGACGAACGGAAGACAACGACAAACCCCTGCGCCCCATCCAGCAACTTTGTGTCGGCGGCGTCGACCTCCACCGCGCGCCGCGCGCGGCAATCGAGGATTTCCTCGCCCACCGCGAACCGCCGCCGAAGGAGGCCTTGCCGCGCCGCAGCCGCGCCCGCCGCTCCCAGCGCAACCGCGCGCATGCGCGCATGCTGGAGCGGGAGCGGTAACGCCTTTCCGGTCCATCGGTTCGCCGTCGTCAGCGACACTTTGTGCACTATCGGCTCCGTCGCAAACCAATCATCTTCCTGCGGGGGCACCGAGCGTCGGCGCACGAGACTGTGCGTCCGCATTGTTGAAGGAGGTACGCGATGCCGACATTCATTTGCTTCCTGAATTGGACCGACCAAGGCGCCAAGACCGCGAAAGATTCCGGCAAGCGCTACCACGCGGCGCGCAGCATGGCCGAAAAGCTGGGCGGCAAGGTGCTCAGCGCCTATGTGACGACCGGCCAATATGACGTTGTCGCGACGGTGGATATGCCGAACGGCGATGCCATGGTGAAGTTCGCGAGCGCCATCGCGGCTTCGGGCAACGCCCGCACCACGACCGTCCGCGCCTTTGCGCCGGATGAATTCGCCAAACTCGTGGCCGATGTGCCAGCGCCCTAGCGCGACGAAAAGAGCCAACGTAAGGTGGGTTGGCGCCCGTCTTCGAAGGGCATGGGCGCGTAACCCACCGCGCAACCGAAACGGCGGATTGCGCGGAGTTTATCCTCGGGCCGGCCGAAGGCCGGACCCGAGCGCCAATCCGCCGAACGCGCCAAGGCGCACGCGGATCGCGCATCATCGAGGAGGATTCAAGCCATGTCGAACGGGATGAACGTCGGAAGCCTCGCCGCCAAGTCTCACGATAATCCGGACGAAGTCAGGTCGCCGAGCAAGACGCGGGTCGAGGTCGTGCGTCTTCCGGGATTTACCTTGGGACGTTTCAAAATGCAGCCGGGCTGGCGGTGGTCGGAGTGCATCAAGCCGGTGGTTGGCACGGAAAGCTGCCAAGTTGCCCACGTCGGGCACGTCGTCTCCGGCCGGATAACCATTCAGATGAAGGACGGCACGAGAAAGACCATCGAGCCGGGAATGTCATATACGATTCCGCCCGGTCACGATGCCTGGGTCGAGGGAAGCGAGCCCTTTGTGTGCATCGAGGTCATGAGCGCCGAGGAATACGCCAGAAAGCAAACGTAGCCGACGCAGGTTGGGCTCGGGCACGCACGCGGATCGGCGCTTCGCGCCGTCCGAGCACCGGCTCCGAGCAGGCCCGATCTGAGATTCGGCGACGGTAGACTTTGCTGCGCTCAGCCTACCCTGCGCTTGCTGCGCCGCGCCGCAGCCGCGCCAACCGCTACAAACGCAACAAGCATCACGCGTGGATGCGGGAGAAGATTCGCTAAAATTACCTCCCCTTGAAAAGGGGAGGTCGCCTGCCGAAGCTTGCATCACAAGCGAAGGCAGGCGGGTGGGGATCAACTTGCATCGCGATGATCCCCTCCCCGACCCTCCCCTTTCCAAGGGGAGGGAGTTCGTTGCCGGCGCGCCCGCCGCTCCAAGCGCAGCGAGTATCATGCGTGGATGCTCGGGCCGGCCGAAGGCCGGACCGAGGGCTAATCCGCCCTACGCGCTATCGCTTGCTAACGCCATTTTGACTGGCGGTATTGGAGCCGCTGTTTCGATGTTCGATTATCATCAGGATCGAACTCTTCATCCTTTTCCGGCAATTCGGCCCAAAGCATGAGGAGCGCGTAGCCGTCCTGCTGAGGGTACACCTGCTCATATAATTCCGGCGCAGGCTGGCCAAATTGCACATCAATCCAATTATTCGGCAACGTGGACACGATCTCGCTGGCAATGCGCTTCGTAAGATCCTTTCGATGTGCAATCGACCCCTGCGGCGCGGGCTTGCCATACCGCGCCGTTGTCCAGGGAAACCTCGGTCCCTTGTGAATGCGCCTCACGATTCCGTCTTTGAGTACGGCGATGGCGATGTTTTGATCGTGATACCGGGCATAAGAGCGCGCGGCTGCTTCCTTGCTAACGCAAAAATGTTTGGCGACGAGCGGAATGTGCGCCAGGTTCGGGTCGCGCTCCTTAGAGATAAATTTCTGCAACACGGGCGGCGGCATTAAAATCAAAGCCGAAAAGTCATTCGCCTCCGCTTCCATGCGGGCATGACGGTCGTTTTGCTCGGCCGACCAGGTCGCCATGTCCGCGCGTGAGCACAGAAATTTTTCGGGCTCGACTGGCGTGTGGGAGATGATGAGAAAATGCCCAAGCTCGTGACCGATCGTGAAGCGACGTCGACCATCGCGCGCTTCGTCGTTGACCAATATAAAGCCGGTCGAGCGCTCTGCGTCAGTCACCAGCCCGCCTTCAAAGCCTGGCGTTTCAAGATCAGCAACCTTCTCGATGTCGAGCTGCCGCGCCAGCTCCTCGATCGGTACGGGAATCGGCAAGTCTTTTTCGATTTTCAGAATCTTAGTGACCAAGCCCATCGGCGAACCTGTTCCGTCCAGGTCCATCCGCTTGATCTTCATGATCAGCTCTCGGACTTCCGCGTCTTAAGGTGATCCATCATTGCCTTGATAGCTTGCCGGTCTCCCGGTGTGAGTTGCTTGAGCTCCCGATACATGGCCACGACCTGCGGGTCAGCCTCAGGCGCAGGATTCTCCCCCACAAGGTCTGAAATGCTGACGTCGAAGCAGTCGGCCAGCTTTTTCAACAAATCGATCGATGGATTCTTACTTTTCCCGATTTCAAGGTCCCAAATATGGGCCTTGGACGCGCCAACAGCATCCGCAACTTGTTGAAGAGACTTGTTTTTCTTTATTCGCAGCTCTTTCAGTTTAGCAGCCAGTGACATCGCTACCTCTTTGGAGTCGCTACGGCGCGGGTTGTGCTCCCGCGCCGTATCTGACGATTTTGTACCACAGGCATTGACACAAATCAATCGTACCGATATAGTCGTACGAAATCGTTTGCCTAGGGCCGAGGATGAAAACGAAGGGCTGAAACAGATGTCAAAGGACGGCCACTGCAACACCGGCCTGGATGACCGATGCCGCGACCAGGACGGCGAGATTCGTCAGAAGCGCGGCGACACGTTGGTAAGCACGTTGCGCAAGACCTACGGCCCGGATTTCGCGCCGGGCGTCCGCAGCGATATGAGGCTCGATACGTTGCGCGAGCGCAAGGGCGGTGCCTCGCTCTCCAAGATCATCAAGGGGAGGTAGGGCACCATGGCCGACTACCGCATCGACTGCATCAATAAGCCCGATCGCAATAGCCCCCACGAGAGGATCACGGCGGTTGGCGGTCCCAAGCCAGATGGCACCGGCCGGTGGAAAGACACCACCGACAACGTGATCCGCTACATCGAGAACAACCAGCATCGGTTCTACACCCACGAAGGCGGCAAGTCCGCCTGGGTCGGCGTTCGCGTGAGCACGGCCGGCAACAAATATCTGCAAACGCACGCGGACGGGTATTGGAATGACAACCTCCTCGCCCTCGCCGAATGCGCATAACGAGTTGGAGGCGACATGCTGAAGATCAGCGGACTTGAGAAACTCCAGCGTCAGCTGGAGGATGCCCAACGCGCGTTTGGTGCTTTGGATGGCGAGATCGCAACGGTGCGGTTCGATCCTAATAGTCCTGACAGCGTGCAGGCCGCTATTCGATCCATGGAGGCTGCGGTTGATCACAAGATTAGTCCGTATCGCGGCAATGCATTGGTTGAAAGTGTCGTCCCGAAGCTTAAGGAAAAGTACCGCGCGGCAATTTTAGAGCGCGCCAAAAGACAGGCGAGCGGCTGATAGCGCGGCGATTATCACGCCTGGATGCTGGAGAAGGAGCGGTGTTAAAAATCGTAGGGTGGGTTAGCGACCGCCCGTCTTCGACGAGCATGGGCGCGTAACTCACCGCACAAATGAAGCGGCGGATTACGCTTCGCTAATCCGCCCTACGGGCTTTCGGTGAGGCTTGTGACCCCTCACCCGCCCTTGCTTCACTTCGTTCCGCTCGGGCACCCTCTCCCGCAAGGGGAGAGGGAAAACGAGCAAGCGTGAGTGGGCTAAGGCGCGTATCGCAAATATCTTCGAGACTTTCCCAGCCTCATGGTGAGGAGCGCCGCGAATGCGGCGCGTCTCGAACCGTGGCCGCCATCCTTCGAGAAGCCGCGCACGCAAGTCGGATAAATCCGACTTGCGCATCAATTTGCCGATCTCGGCTGAACCCGAGATCGGTGCGCGGCTCCTCAGGATGAGGACGGAAAATGATCTGATTCAAAGGCGGGAGGAGCCTCACTCCTCCTTATACCCATACGCCTGCACCTTGCCCGTGGCGCCGTAATATTTGAACGGCAGGAATTTGCCGGTCATGCCGATCTTCACCCGGTCGCCCTTAGGGTCGGGCCCGAAATCGGCGCACCCGACCGCCGTGGAATTTGCCGGTGTTTCAAGCTATATTCTTGCCATGAGCCCTGCGGTGAAATCGATTCTGGAGCGGGTGGCGTCCTGGCCGGCCGAGGACCAGGAGGAGCTGTCCGAACTCGCCCGCGACATCGAGGCCCGGCGCACCGGCGTCTATCGCCTGAGCGACGAGGAGCGCGCCGCCATCGATGCCGCCCGTCGCGGGCCGCTCGCCGCCGATGACGAGGTCGAGGCCTTCTGGAAGCGGCGCGGCCTCCCATGAGGCTGCGATATCGGGCGCAAGCGCTCGCCGATATCGACTCCATCCACCGCTATTTAGAGGAACGCAGCCCGTCCGGCGCGCGCAACGTACTGCGGGCGATCTATGCCAGCGTTCAGCTCATCGCCGAGCACCCGCTGTCCTATCAGCGCACCGACGATCCCGATATCCGCGTGCATGTCGTGCAGCGCTATCGCTACAAGATTTTCTACAGCGTGGCGGTCGACGCGGTTGAAATCGTCCATGTGCGTCACACCTCGCGGCGTCCGTGGATGAGCCGGTGACCTGCCCCGCCTTCACCCTCCCCTGGAGGGTAAGGCGCGATGTCGCGCGGCCACTAAATCACTCCTCCTTATACCCATACGCCTGCGCGTTGCCGGTGGCGCCGTAGTATTTGAAGGGCAGGAATTTGCCGCTCATGCCGACCTTCACGCGGTCGCCCTTCGGGTCGGGCAGCCGCTCGATCGTCATGTCGAAGTCGATCGCCGACATGATGCCGTCGCCGAATTCCTCCTCGATCAGCGCCTTCCACGCCGGCCCGTTGACCATCACCAGCTCGTAGAAGCGGTAGATCAGCGGATCGCTCGGCGGCATGGCGACGCCCGCGCCGCGCACCGGCACCTCGTTGAGCATCGCCTGTTCGGACTTCGAGAGCCCGAACAGCTTGGCCGCCGCGGCGGCCTGCGGCTTGGTCAGCTTGTGCTGGCCGAGGATCGCGCCCGTGATCAAAACCTGCGACATGCCGCCGATCTGCTCGCAGATGTATTTCCAGCTGAAACCCTTCTCGCGCTTGATGTCGAGAAGCTTTTCGGTCAGCGCCGCGCGGTTCATTGGTGTTCTCCCTTGATCATTGTGCACGCTTTTCGACTCCCCTCCCCCTTGCGGGGAGGGGTTGGGGGTGGGGGTGGTTCGGTGTGGCAACATCGATGCGTCTTCGCACGACCCCCCTCCCTAACCCTCCCCCGCAAGGGGGGAGGGAACAAGTTGAGTTTGCTGTTTGAGTGAATAGACATCAGCGACTGAACTCTAATGCCCATGCCCCGCGAGCCGCACGACGTTGGAATCCGGCGGAGCGCCGCCCGCCTCGGCGAGCCCCGGCCGCACCACCGGCACCGCTTGCGGATCGTAGGCCCCGCGCGCGTCCTTGGCAAAAGTCCTGCTGCGCGCGACCAGGAAATCGATGATGTGGTTGCGCACCGCGTAATAGAGCGGATGCTTGTGCACGTCGGCGCGCGCGCGCGCCTTCGGCAGCGGGTTCTCCACGATCTCGGCGAGCAGCGCGCCCGGCCCGTTGGTCATCAAGACGATACGGTCGGCCAGGTAGATCGCCTCGTCCACGTCGTGCGTGATCATGAACACGGTCTGCCCGGTCTCCTGGCAGATGCGGCGCACCTCGTCCTGCAGCGTGCCGCGCGTGAGCGCGTCGAGCGCCGAGAACGGCTCGTCCATCAGCATGATCTTCGGCTCGATCGACAGCGCCCGCGCGATGCCGACGCGCTGCTTCATGCCGCCGGAGAGCTCGGCCGGGCGCTTGCCCTCCGCGCCGGTCAGCCCCACGAGGTCGATGAATTTCTGCGCCCGCTCGCGCACGCGCGCGCCGCTCCAGTTCCGCCATTTCGACGACACCGCGTAGGCCACGTTGCCCATCACCGTGCGCCACGGCAAGAGCGCGTGCGTCTGGAAGATCACCGCGCGGTCGAGGCTCGGGCCTTCGATCGCCTGGTTGTCGACGATCACCGTGCCGGCCGACGGCGCGTCGAGCCCGGCCAGGATGTTGAGCACCGTGGTCTTGCCGCAGCCCGAATGGCCGATGATGCAGGTGAATTCGCCGCGGTTCATCGCCAGCCACAGGTTGTCGAACACCGTCGTGAGGGCGCCGCCCGCGGCCGGGAACCGTTTGGCGATGCCTTCGATCGCGATGAACTTGCTGGTCATGCGTTCACTCGGGGAACGTCACGAGCCGCGTGAAGCGCGCCAGCATGAGATCGAGCACCATGCCGACCAGCCCGATCACCAAAATCGCCGTGATCACATTCGTAATCGACAAATTATTCCATTCATTCCAAACGAAGTAGCCGATGCCGGTGCCGCCCACCAGCATTTCGGCAGCGACAATGACCAGCCATGCGATCCCGATCGAGATGCGCATGCCGGTGACAATGGTCGGCGCGGCCGCCGGCAGAATAATGGTGAACGCGCGCCGTAGCGTTCCCACCTCTAATGTGCGGGCGACATTGAGCCACTCACGGCGAACCGACGCCACACCGAACGCGGTGTTGATGAGCATCGGCCACAGCGAGCATATGAAGATGACGAAGATCGAGGACAGGCTTGAATCCTTGATCGTGTAGAGCGCCAGCGGCATCCACGCGAGCGGCGAGATCGGTTTGAGCACTTGAATGAACGGATCAAGCGCGCGGCTCATCAATGGCGACATGCCGATGAGAAACCCGATCGGAATCGCGAACGCGACCGCCAGCAGGTAGCCCGCCATCACGCGCGCGATCGAATAGGCCAGCTGGATGCCGACGCCCTTGTCGTTCGGCCCGTTGTCATAGAACGGCCGCTTCAAGTGCTCCCAGAGTTTCGCGCCGACATCGAGCGGCCCGGGCATGGCCGATTTGCCCTGGGTCGCCGTCGCGCCCATGAGCTTGGCGTATTCCGGGTCCATCGGCTGCACCGCGCCGATACCGCTGGTGCCGACGTGCCACGCGGCGATGAACGCAAGGAACAGCACAACCGAAACAACGGCCGCTCGCAACCTCATCGAACTCGGCATACGCTACGCTGCCTTCTTGATCGCGAAACTCTTGATGTACTCTTCGGGTTTGGCCGGATCGAACGTCTTGCCCATCACGACAAACGTCTTCGACGTCGTGGTCGGCGGCGTGATCCCGACCTCCTTCATCAGCTTGGCGGTATCGGTCGCGAGATAGACCTCCTGCGCGACCTTGGCGTAATCGACATCGCCCTTGATCTGTCCCCAGCGCTTCATCTGCGTCATGATCCAGATCGCGAACGAATGCCAGGGGAATGGATCGAAATCGATGCGGTCGGGCACGTCTCTCACCGTGCCGAGGCCATCGGCAAATTTTCCGGTGAGCACCTGCTCGACCACCGTCACCGGCTGGTTGAGATAATTGGCCGGCGCGATCGCTTCGGCGATCTGCTTGCGGTTTTCCGGCTTTGCCGCAAAAGCGGTTGCGTCGATGATGGCTTTGAGCAGCGCCGAATAGGTATTCGGCGAGCCGGTGACGAATTCCTTCGACGCCGCAAACGCACAGCAGGGGTGCCGGTCCCAGATTTCCTTCGACAGCAAGTGGATGAAACCGACGCCGTCGTAGACCGCGCGCTGATTCACCGGATCAGGCGCCAGGAACCCGTCGATATTGTCGGCACGCAGATTGGCCACCATTTCAGGCGGCGGGATTGCACGGATCTGGATGTCGGCATCCGGATCGATGCCGTGCTCAGCCACGTAGTAGCGCAGCAGATAATTGTGCATCGAATAATCAAACGGCACCGCGAACTTGAACCCTTTCCAGGATTTCGGATCGCGCTTGTCCTTGTGTTTGATTGCGAGCGTGATTGCCTGGCCGTTGATGTTTTCGACCGCCGGCATGGTATAGGGAATTGGATTTGAACCAGCCCCGAGCGTGATCGCGAGCGGCATCGGCGAAAGCATGTGGGCCGCGTCGTATTCCTTGTTCAACGTTTTGTCGCGGATCACCGCCCAGCCGGCGGTCTTGATCACTTCGACGTTGAGACCTTGCTTGGTATAGAAGCCCATCGGATGCGCCATGATGATCGGCGTTGCGCATGTGATTGGGATGAACCCGACCTTGAGATCCTTCTTTTCGAGTGGGCCGCTCTCCGCAAACACGTCCGTGGCGGTTTTCAGTGGAAAGATTTGACCGAGCGCCGCAAGCGCCGTGGAGGCACCAATCGACTGCAAGAATGTGCGTCGCGCGACGTCCTTCGGAAAGATCGCGCGCATCACTGCCGAAGCAACCACGCTCTCGTAGCGCTTTTCTTCGCTTTGGGCCGGCTGACAGCGCAGTTGTGCGTTCACGTCCCGCTCGTGTTCGAGCTGACTCATGTGGCGACCGCATGCGCAACCGGATGAATTGAGCTGACGCTTCGCATCGAATGGATTGTCGAAGGTGGACATGGTGACGGGCTCCCCTGTGTGGCCCCGCCCTGACCTGAGCATGGCGTCGCCTACAGGGAATGTTTTGCAACGGTCATGCCAAAAAACAGCGCTGTTCACGCTTAGGTTCCGGCGCCGGAAATTCTTCGGTGAATCTATAGCGTTAGCGTGAGTGACGCCAAATTTTTAGGCAAATTTTTCATATTTTGGTTCTGCCGCAAAACTAGGCAATCATTGATCCTGTCGGATCATCAATTGGGCGCCGCCGTCGTGGGAATTCGTATGAATTGATGCGAAAGCGTCGCCGACGACAGGCACATCGCATTCAGCAGAGCTGCGCCTATCCCGACGGTACGAAAGTGCTGTGCTCGACGATGATCGAACTCGCGGCAAGATCGCGAAGCGGACCGTCGTGCAGGCCTGAGACGGCTGACCGATCGCGCGACCGCTCGCTAGCGTGGCACGATGCCATCGCGGCCAACGCTGATGCGGTTTGCCTCCAGTGTGCCGTCAGGCTTTTTCGTCGCGCGAGCGATTGAAATCGCGGCCCCAGGCTTCAGCTCACTTTTATCTCCGCGAACAGTACCGACGATCTGGGCTTCTGGCGTAACGATAATCTTCTTCTCGCCGTCCTTGTACTTGAGAATCAACTCCTGACCCTGGACACCGACCACCGAAGTTTCGACGGTGGCGTTGGTCATGGTGCCTTGTGGTGCTCCTTCCCACGGGCGGAAACCCGGATTCGGGCTTTCACCCGCGGGGAAGATTTGAACCCGGATCGCCTTCTGCGTCCCGTCCGGTTGCGGAATGGCACCCACACCGAGGAATTGACCGAGTTTGATGTCGCTGACCGTCCTGAGTTCGACGCCGAACACCGCGACGTCGCTGGCAATGTTGACCTTCAACTCGCCCTGACGGGTCTTAACGACAAGTGTCGAACCTTCCACGGCTTCGATTGTGCCGACGACGCGCACGGTCTGCGCCTGCAGCGCCGAGGTCACCGCGCCCAGCACCGCAATGACCGCGCCAGCGATCACCACCCGGATCGTCTTGCTCATCTTATTGTCCCCCCTTGAATGCGATGCGCGCCACCAGAGTGTGATGGCGCGCACGAGTTGGGATCATTTTGTGTTCGACGTCGATCAATCACATCGCCGGCGTAAGGCCACGACCAACATAAAGCGTTTTCGCCAGCACCGTTCCATCCGGCTGTTTCTCCCAGCCGAAAATGATGATCTGCGCTCCAGCCGTGAGCTCGCTCTTGTTGCCCGGCGCAGCTGCGGCGATCGCCGTCTCGGGGGTGATGATGACTTTCTTTTCGCCGTCCTTGTACTTGACCATCAACGTTTCGCCGTCCTTGGCGGTCACCCTGTTCGTCACATAGGCATTGGTCATGGTGCTGCCGGGTTTTGCATCCCACGGCCCATGGCGGTCTGGCACGACACCGCGCTGCGCGGGAAGAAAGATATGGACCGAGAACGCCTTGATGCTTCCGTCGGGCTGCGGCATGCCGGCGATGCCGATGAAGCTGTCGGCCTTGATGTCGGCAAGCGAGGCTTTGACCAGCGCCGAAACGCGCGCGTCGTCGGCAAGTTTGACAGCCTGCGTGCCACCATCGCGCAGCTTAAGTGTCAGCATCGCACCATCGATCTTTTCGATCTGGCCGCGAATGCGTCCGGGCGGCGCGCCCTGTCCCCACGCAACCGTGGTCGCGACCATAAGGGCCAGTCCGGCAACGCCGAGCGCCCTCCTCGTCATCATCTGCATTTCAGTTCCTCCCTGAGGTGTCGTTGCGGCGAAGCCCCGCCACAATCAAGCTAAGAACCCCCCTCGCCTTCGCATTATTCCGGCAGTCTTGACGGTTCGTGCTGTTTTAGGTTGAGCGTGCGAGATCAGCCTCGACCGTCGCCCGCAGTTCCGGCGTCACGTCCGGCCGCACCTCGAACCATAGCGAAAATCCGCGTACGGCCTGATAGAGCAGCATGCCGAGACCGTCAGCCGTGGGCATTCCCCGCGCCCGCGCCGCCGCGATCAGCGGTGTCACCAACGGCACATAGACGATGTCGGCCACCACGGTATCCTGGTGTAGCGGCGTAATATCGAGATCGAGCTTCGGCTGCCCGGTCATTCCGAGCGATGTTGCATTCACCAGCAGACAGGCGCGCGACAGCAAATGGTGGGCAGCGCTCCAATGGGCCGGTTGGACGCAGTGTCCGAACCGCGCGCGCAACGCCTCCGCCCGGCCGAGCGTACGGTTCACCACATGAATGCAGGAAAAGCCGCGCTCGACCAGCCCACAGACGATCGCACGCGCCGCGCCTCCTGCTCCCAGCACAACCGCTTCATCAGGATGAGCATCCCAACCGGGCACGCTGGCATCGAGATTGTCGACAAATCCTTCGACATCGGTGTTGGTCGAATACAAATGTCCGTCTGCAAGCCAAAGCGTATTGGCGGCACCCACCAAGCGCGCCCGGTCGTCGGGTTCCGACAGCGCGAGCGCCGCCTCCTTGTGCGGCAATGTGACATTCGCGCCGACATAACCGCGCTCCGCCAACGTTGCGATAAAATCCGCGAATTCCTCCGGCCGGACCTCTTCGCTGCGATACGCGGCGGCAAGACCGTAACGCTTGATCCAAAATTCGTGAATCAACGGCGAGCGCGAATGCTTCACCGGCCAACCGATCACGCAGGCGGCCCGCACGCTGCCGTTCATTATACGTCCCTAAGGGCGATTAGTAATATCCAACAGTTGAACCGCCATCGACGGCGATCGCCGTGCCTTGAATGTGCCGCGCCTTCTCGGAGCAGAGGAACAACGTCAGCGCCGCAATGTCCTCCGGTTTGCCGAGTCGGCGCAGCCCGTCTTTGACGGTTGCCTCCTTGCGCAATTCCTCCGGGCTCTTGCCTGACGCCTTCGAGCGTTGCGCGATCAATTCCTCGAACCGTTCGGTCTCGGTTGCGCCTGGATGGATAATATTGACGTTCACGCCGTCCCGTTTGCCGAGCTGCGACAAGCCTTTTGAAAAATTGCCCATCGCCGCATTGACCGAGGCGCCGATGGTGAAATCCGCGCCCGGCGAACGCGCGGCACCGCCGCCGATATTGACCACGTGGCCTTGCGCCGCCTTCAGCATGGGCCAGAACAGCCGGCACGTGCGCACGCAGGCGAAGAACTTCAGCGCGTAGCCGTCCATCCAGGCTTCGTCGGGCAGATCGGGGAAATTGCCTGCTTTGGTCGCACCCGCCGAGTTCACCAGTATGTCGCAGCGTTTGAATTTTTCCTTCACCTGTTCGAACAAATGCTGGCAGCCGTCGAGCTTGCGCAGGTCGCCGGCGATAGTTGTCGGTGCGGCACCGCCTTGCGCGATCGTCTTGGCGGCCGACGCGAGGTTGGCTTCGTTCGATGACGCGATCACGGTCTGCGCGCCTTCGCGTGCGAACGCCGCCGCAATCCCGCGGCCGATACCGCGGCTGCCACCGGTGACGACCACCACTTTACCCTGGAACTCGCCTGCCATTCTTGATCTCCCGTTATGATTCTTCGACGACTGTATTGCGCAACGTACCGATCTCAGGAACCGACATCGTAATAATGTCGCCCGGCACCAGCCAGCGCGGCGGATCGCTGCGGCTCTTCTTGGTCGGCGTGCCGGTGGCGATGATGTCGCCCGGCTTGATCGTCATGAACGTGGTGACATAGGCGATGAGATCGGCAAAGGAAAAAATCATGCTCGCGGTGGTATCGTCCTGCGTCACCTCGCCGTTGATGCTAACAGTGAGATGCAGCGGCCGCGCGAGATCGACCCCGGTCGTCATCCAGGGTCCGATGCTGCCGGACGCGTCGAAATTCTTGCCCTGCGTCACGTTGAACCGCCCGTGCCGCAACCAATCGCGAATGGTGCCCTCATTGCACAAGGTAATGCCCGCGACGTGCTCAAGCGCGCGCTCGCGCGGGATGTGGCGTCCGGAGCGCCCGACGACGAGCGCGATCTCGCCCTCGTAGTCGAGTTGCTCCGAAACTTTCGGCCGCACGATCGGTTGATCGTGACCGACCAGCGAACCCGGCGTACGAAAAAACATGCTGGGATATTTCGCGCCCTCGACGCCGCCGCTCATCTCCGCGTCACGGTTGGCGTAATTTATTCCGATGCAGAGAATCTTCTCCGGCGTCAGCACCGGGGGAAGCAGCTCCGCCTCGGTCAGCGTGAAATCCGCGCGCACGTTGCGGACCACGGCCTCCGCCTCGGCCAGCGCATTTCCGCGCAGCAAATCGAACAGGCTGTTGTAGCGCGGCGCCATCCGCAGCCTGAGGTCGACAAGCCCATCGCCGAGCACAACCCCGAAACTCGTCCGCCCGCGTATGTTGTAGCTGGCAAAATGCATGAATGGCCGCAAACGTTTGAGGAAAAGGGAATTTGGAGATACGTGCTTGGTGTTACAACAAGCCACTATAAGGTGCCAAGCCCAGTCGCAATATCCACCGTTGGTTCCCGTTCGTGGCGGTTCGTCCCATGAAATCCATCTTCATCGACTGTAACGATCAGCTTGCCCCCGTCTGGGCGAAAGTGGTCCGGCCGGACGACCCGCCGATCATGGTCAATGGCCGGCCGTTCGAACGAGCCGAATTACCCCGACTGCTGGCCGGCTACGACATTTGTCTCGACGATCATTCCTACATGCCGACCGATCTGGTGTCGCAATGTTCCACGCTGAAACACATCGTTTTCCTCGGCACCGGCGCGGCAAGCTACATGAATATCGCCGAGCTCGACAAACTCGGCATCACCGTCCACACCATCAAGGGCTACGGCGACACCGCTGTTGCCGAGCACACGATCGCGCTGATGTTCGCCAGTTGCCGTCAACTGGCGCGCATGGACCGGGAAATCCGCGTCGGCACCTGGGATCAGCTCGAAGGCGTGCAGCTCCTCGGCAAGACGCTCGGCGTCATCGGGCTTGGCGGCATCGGCGCTGAAGTGGCCCGCATTGCCAAAGGTATCGGCATGAAGGTAATCGCCTATAACCGCAAGCCGCGCAATGACCCGCATGCCACGCTGATCGATCTCGACACGCTGCTCGCCCAATCGGATGTCGTCTCGCTCAATCTCGTGCTCAATGACGAGACGCGCGGCTTCCTCGATGCCAAGCGCATCGCGCGCATGAAACCCGGGGTCATCCTGGTCAACACCGCGCGCGGCGCCTTGATCGACGAGACCGCGCTGATCGACGCTCTCAGGCGTGGTCACATCCGCCACGCCGGCCTCGACGTTTATCACGCCGAGCCGCTGCAGGCGGATCACCCCTTCGCCAGCATGGACAATGTGACGCTCAGTGCGCACGCCGCCTTCCGCACCCTCGAAGCCTCGATGACGCTGCTGCGCCGCGCCATCGATATCGTGCGAAAGATAACCGCGCCGCATTGACGGGCCATCGGACTCGGTCACAATACGAAAAAATCGGGAGGATCCGTGAAACCGGCGCCATTCGCCTACGCCAAGGCGCGCTCCCTTGACGAGGCCATCGACCTGTTGGCGACGCGCAGCGAAGCGCGCCTGCTCGCCGGTGGCCAGAGCCTGCTCGCGACACTGAACATGCGGCTCTCCGCACCGCGCCTCCTGATCGACATCAATGGCATCGCCGGCCTCGACACGATTGCGAAGACTGACGGCAAGCTCGAAATCGGCGCGCTCGTGCGTCATGCGCAGGCCGAACGCTCACCCGACATCGCCGAACATGCGCCTCTGATCGCGCGCGCATTGCCGCACATCGCGCATCCGGCGATCCGCAACCGCGGCACCATCGGCGGCTCGATTGCTTTTGCCGATCCGGCTGCCGAGCTGCCCGCCTGCCTGCTCGCGCTTGGCGGCGAGATCGACGTCACGGGTCCGAAGGGGAAACGTACCGTCAAGGCGGAGGATTTCTTCAAGGGCCTGTTCGAAACCGTGCTCGAGCCTCAGGATGTGTTGACCGCAATCCGTGTTCCCGCCGCCACCGCGCAGAGCCGTGTCGGCTTCGCCGAATTCACCATGCGCCGCGGTGACTACGCCATGGCCGGCCTTGCCGCCAGCGCCCGTGCCGACGGCAAAGGTTTGGCCGATGCACGGCTCGCATATTTCGGCGTTGGCGCAACACCGTTACGCGCGAAGCAAGCCGAAGCCGTGCTGGCGGACGGCAAAATCGATGCCGCTATCGCCGCGCTCGATGACGATCTTGATCCACCTGACGACATCCAGGCAACTGGCGCGGTGAAGAAGCACCTCGCCAAGGTGCTGCTCGGGCGCGTGGCGCGACAACTTCTGGAGAGGCGTGCATGAGTGCCCAGAGCTGCGCTATTTCACTCACGGTGAATGGCGACCCGGTTTCTGAAACCGTCGAAGCACGCAAAAGCCTCGTCGATTTCCTGCGCGAGGATTTAGCGCTGACCGGCAGCCACGTCGGTTGCGAGCATGGCTTCTGCGGCGCCTGCACAGTCCGCGTGAACGGCGTGATCGTTCGCGGCTGTCTCACGCTCGCGGTGGCCTGCGACGGCGCTCGCGTCGAAACCATCGAAGGGATCTCCGACGCCGGCGAAATCACCGACCTGCAAGCGGCCTTCGAGCAGCGCAATGCGCTGCAATGCGGCTTCTGCACTCCCGGCATGTTGCTCACCGCGCAGGAGTTGCTGCAGCAAAACAAAACGCCGGGCCGCGAACTGATCCGCGAACATCTGTCAGGCAATTACTGCCGCTGCACCGGCTATCAGGCCATTGTCGACGCAGTGGAAGCGGTGGCGCACGCGCGTAACGGTGGCAAGCGATGAAAATCGCCGCAGACAATCCATCCGCGCTCACCGCGCTCGACCGGCCGAATTCGTATATCGGCCGCTCGGTTCCGCGCCCAAATCTCGCCCGCCTGACGCAAGGTCGCGCCCGATTCGTGAGCGACGTGACACTGCCGCGCATGGCGCATGTCGCCTTCGTCCGCTCCCCGCACGCCCATGCCGCCATCAAGAAGATCGAATCGACGCAAGCCGCCAAGGCGCCCGGCGTCATCGCCATCGTCACCGGCCAGGACCTTGCGAAGATAATGACCCCCTGGGTCGGCGTGCTCACCCATCTCAAGGGCCTCAAATCCGCGCCGCAATACCCGCTCGCCGTCGGCCGTGCCCGCTGGCAGGGCGAGGCGGTCGTTGCCGTGGTCGCGCGCACGCGCGCGCAGGCCGAGGACGCCTGCGAGCTGGTCGAAATCGAATATGAGGAGTTGAAACCTGTCACCGATCCGGAAACCGCGCTCGATCCGAAAACCCCGATCATCCATCCCGAGCTCGGCGACAATCTCACCTTCGAGCGTGTGCACACCGCCGGCGATCCGGACAAGGGTTTCAAGGATGCCGACGCCGTGATCGAAACCACCTTCGTGTTCGGCCGCCATACCGGCGTGACCAACGAACCGCGCGCAATCGTCGCAGACTGGAACCCTTCCGAGCAGCGCCTGACCGCCTATCACGGCACCCAGGCACCGCACATGATGCAGAACCTGTTTGCCAAGCATCTCGGCCTGCAGGAGCACCAGGTGCGCGTGGTCACCAAGGATGTCGGGGGCTCGTTCGGCATCAAGGTGCACACCTACGCCGACGAAATGGCGACCGTCGCCCTGTCCAAACTGCTCAAGCGGCCCATCAAGTTCGTCGCCGACCGAATCGAAAGCTTCGTCACCGACATCCACGCCCGCGACCATCGCGTGAAGGCGAAAATCGGCGTCAAGAAAGACGGCACCATCACCGCCTGGGAGATCGATGACCTGACCGGCATCGGCCCCTATTCGGTCTATCCGCGTACCAGCGGCATCGAAGCCAATCAGGTCGTCAATCTCGTCGGCGGCCCCTACACCTGCCCGAATTACCGCGCCCGCGCCCGCGTCGTGTTCCAAAATAAAAATGTGATGTGCCAGTACCGTGCCGTCGGTCACCCGATCGCGACCGCGGTGACCGAGGGCCTGGTCGAACTCGCGGCCGCCAAGATCGGCATGGACCCGCTCGAAATCCGCCGCCGCAATCTGATCCCCGACGATGCGCATCCGTCGCAAGGCCCATCCGGCATCAAGTTCGAAGCGCTCTCGCACCACGCCGCGCTCGCACATCTCGATGCCATGATGGATTATTCCGCCTTGCGCGCCGAGCAGTCGCGTCTGCGCGAGAAGGGTGTCTACCGCGGCATCGGCTTTGCGCAGTTCATCGAGGTCACCAATCCGAGCGCCGCATTCTACGGCGTCGGCGGCGCAAAAATCTCGGCGCAAGATGGCGCGACGGTACGGCTTGACGCCACTGGAGCAGTCTTCTGCCACACTGGCGTGAGCGAGCAGGGCCAAGGCGCGGAGGCCGTGATCGCGCAATGCCTGGCGACGAGTTTCGGCGTTTCGCTCGACCGCGTGCGCGTCATCATGGGCGACACCGACAACACGCCCTACGGCGGCGGCACCTGGGCCTCGCGCGCAGCCGGTATCGGCGGCGAAGCCGCCTGGCAGGCCGGCAAGGCGCTTCGCCAAAACGTGCTCGCGGTGGCGGGTTCCATCCTGCAGGCCAAACCCGAGACGCTCGACATTCGCAACGGTGCGGTGGTGGATGCCGGCAATGGCACCGAGCGCATAGGCCTCGATGAAGTCGCGCGCATCGCCTATTTCCGCCCCGACACCTTGCCGCCCGGCTTCCAGGCCGAGCTGATGGCCACGCGTCATTATGTGCCGCGTAAGTGGCCGTTCGCTTTCACCAACGGCATCCAGGCGAGTTATCTTGAAGTCGATACCGACTCGGGCTTCGTCACGCTGCTCAAGCACTGGTGCATCGAGGATTGCGGCACAATCATCAACCCGCAGCTCGTGGACGAGCAAATCCGCGGCGGCGTGGTACAAGGTCTCGGAGCGGCGCTGTTCGAGCATTGCAAATATGACGAGCGCGGGCAGTTGCTCAACGGCAACATGGCCGACTATCTCGTGCCCATGGCGATGGAGATGCCGGACATCACCGTCGGACACGTGGTAACGCCAACCGCCGACTCGGAACTCGGCGCCAAGGGCGCAGGCGAAGCCGGAACCGCCGGCGCGCCGGGCGCGGTGATGAACGCCATCAACGATGCGCTTCGCCCGCTCGGCGCCAAGCTGCTAACCGATATGCCGTTTACCCCCGGCAAGGTCTTGCAGGCGCTCGGACGGGTACCGTGAAGCGCTGCATCGGAAAATATTACAAGCTTGACCGTGTGATTTATGGGCCGTGTGATTCGGTTGAATCGAGGCGCTTGTTCCTCTCTACCGAATGAGCGAATGTCGCAGCAATACGAATTCGGCGGAGGCGGCCATGAACATCAAAGTCGGCAAGAAGGCAATCGCGGAGGCTACCGAAAAACTCAAGAACTGGGGCCGCTGGGGCAAGGACGACCAGGTCGGCACGCTCAATCACGTGACGCCCGAAGACATTGTCAAAGCCGCTCGTCTGATCAAAACCGGCAAGGTATTCGCGCTCGGTATTCCGCTCGATTCCAACGGCCCGCAAACCGGCCTGTTCGGAGGCCGCTTCAATCCCATCCATCAGATGCTCGCGACCGGCACCGACGCCATTGCCGGCCGCCAGGACTGGAACAAGATCCGCTACGCCGACGACACGCTCACGCTATGTGTGCAGGGCGCCACCCACTGGGATGCGCTCGGCCACATCTTCTACGAGGACAAGGCCTACAACGGCTATGACGCCAAGCTGATCGACGCCAAGGGACTTAACGTGCTCGGCATCGAGCACTCCAAGAACAAGATGGTCGGCCGCGGCGTGCTGCTCGACATCGCCCGTTTCCGCGGCGTGTCGTGGATGAAGGACGGCGAGAGCATTTCCAACGATGAGCTCGACCAGTGCGCCAAGCAGCAGAATGTTTCGATCGGCCGCGGCGATTTCGTGCTGATCCGCACCGGCCAGATGGAGCGCTGCACGGCCGAGAAGCAGTGGGGCGGCTATGCCGGCGGCGACGCGCCTGGCGTCAAGTTCGAGAATTGCTACTGGTGCCAGGACAAGGCGATCGCGGCGATCTGCACCGACACCTGGGGTGTCGAGGTGCGGCCGAACGAGACCACCGAAGCGAACCAGCCGTGGCATTGGGTGGTGATCCCGGCCATGGGGCTGTGCATGGGCGAGATCTTCTATCTTAAGGAGCTTGCGGAAGATTGCGCTGAAGACGGCGTCTACGAGTTCTTCTTCTGCGGCCCGCCGCTTGTCATCACCGGCGGCACCGGCTCGCCGATCAATCCGCAGGCGATCAAATAGTCACTTGAATTGTGTACCAAATTTGATACATAATGATGAAGCGGCTCCCTGCGGCGTTCTTTGTCTTGCCGTCGGGCCGCGAACCGGTCCGCGAGTGGCTTAAGAGCCTCCCAGCGTCGGACCGAAAGATGATCGGCGAGGATATCAAGGATGTCGAATTTTCCTGGCCAATCGGCATGCCGCTATGCCGGAATCTCGGCAATGGATTATGGGGAAGTAAGAACTAATCTGCTGTTGGGACGCATCGCGCGCGTCATATTCTGCGTTCGGGACGGTCGAATGGTGCTGCTTCACGGCTTCATGAAGAAGACGCAAAAAACCGCAGCGGCGGATCGCGACACAGCACTCAAGAGGATGAAAGCACTCGCATGAAGAAGAAACGCAGGGCTGCGATCGGGTCATCCTTCGACGATTTCCTCAAAGAAGAGGGCATCTACGAAGAGGTGACTGCGCGCGCTATTAAGCGCGTCATCGCCCGCCAGCTCGACGCGCTGATGCAAGCCGAAGGCTTGACGAAGTCAGAATTGGCAAGACGCATGGACACCAGCCGGGCACAGCTCGATCGGCTGCTAGATCCCGAAAACGAATCGGTGACGCTCGGGACATTGGCGCGAGCTGCGCAGGCCGTTGGTCGGCAGCTACGCTTCGAATTGGTATGATCGAGGGAGTGCAGCGATGCCCCGCCACCTCAAGCACGGAATGGATGCGAGTGCGATCAAGGCGGCCGACGCCAAGGTGCGCGAGACGGTCGAGCAAATCCTCGCCGATATCGACGCGCGCAAGGACGTCGCCGTGCGCGCGCTGTCGCAGAAATTCGACAACTGGTCGCCGGCCTCGTTCAAGCTGACGTCGCAAGAGATCGAGCGCGCCATCGCCCAGATGAAGAAGCGCGACCTCGACGACATCAAGTTCGCGCAGGCCCAGGTGCGCAACTTCGCCCAGAAGCAGAAGGAGACGCTGCGCGATCTCGAAGTCGAGACGTTGCCTGGCGTCGTGCTCGGTCATAAGCACATCCCGGTGAATTCGATCGGCTGCTATGTGCCGGGCGGCCGCTATCCGATGGTCGCCTCGGCGCATATGTCGATCGTCACCGCGCGCGTCGCGGGCGTAAAGCACATCATCGCCTGCGCGCCGCCATTCCACGGCGGGCCGCATCCGGCGATCGTCGCGGCGATGCATTTCGGCGGTGCCGACGAGATTTTCGTGCTCGGCGGCGTGCAGGCGGTCGCCGCTATGGCGCTCGGCACCGAGACGATTGCTCCAGTCGACATGATCGTCGGGCCGGGCAACGCCTATGTGGCCGAGGCCAAGCGCCAATTGTTCGGCCGCGTCGGCATCGACCTGCTCGCCGGGCCGACCGAGACGCTGATCATCGCCGACGACACGGTCGACGGAGAGATGTGCGCCACCGATCTGCTCGGCCAGGCCGAGCACGGCCCGACCTCGCCGGCAATTCTCATCACCAACTCCGAAAAGCTCGCGCGCGACACCATGCGCGAGATCGAGCGGCTGCTGAAAATCCTCCCCACCGCCGAGACCGCCGGCAAGGCCTGGGCCGATCTCGGCGAGGTTATCGTCTGCGACGATGAGGCCGAGATGGTGCGCGAAGCCGACCGCGTCGCCTCCGAGCACGTCCAGGTGATGACGCGCAATCCGGATTATTTCCTCAACAACATGAAGAACTACGGCTCGCTGTTTCTCGGCCCGCGCACCAATGTGGCGTATGGCGACAAGGTAATCGGCACCAACCACACGCTGCCGACCAAGAAGGCGGCGCGCTACACCGGCGGCTTGTGGGTCGGCAAGTTTCTGAAGACCTGCACATATCAAAAGGTCAACACTGACAAGGCGAGCGCCGAGATCGGTGAATATTGCTCGCGGCTGTGCATGCTCGAAGGTTTTGTCGCCCACGCCGAGCAGGCCAATGTCCGCGTCCGCCGCTACGGCGGCCGCAACGTGCCCTATGGCGAGGCGGCGGAGTAACGTTTGAGCGCGATTGAGCTCACCAGGGGCGCCTCGTTTCGCCTCGACGGCAAGCGCGCGCTGGTCATCGGTGGCGGCCGCGGCATCGGCCTAGCCGCGGCGTCGGCGCTGGCCGCGGCCGGCGCGCACGTCACGCTTGCCGCGCGCACTAAACAGGAGATCGAGGACGCGGCGGCGGCGATCCGCGCCCGCGGCGAGCACGCCGAGGCGCTGCCGCTCGACGTCACCGACGTCGAGGCCGTGCGGAAGGCCGTCGCGGCGGCGCCGCCGTTTCAGATCCTGATCAACAATGCCGGCATGAATCGGCCGGCCTATCTGCCGGACGTCAAAGTCGAAGACTTCGACGCCATCTTTGCGCTCAACGTGCGCGCCGCGTTCTTTGTGGCGCAGGCGGTGGCGCTGCGGTTGATCGCGGCGGAGCTTCCCGGCTCCATCGTCAACATCTCCTCGCAGATGGGTCATGTCGGCGCCGCGCGCCGCACCGTCTATTGCGCGTCGAAGCACGCGATGGAGGGCTTCACCAAGGCGATGGCGATAGAGCTTGCGCCGCACAACATCCGCGTCAACAGCCTCGGCCCGACGTTTCTGGAAACGCCGATGACCAGGCCGTTCTTCGAGAACAAAGCGTTCCGCGACGAGGTATTGTCGAAGATCAAGCTCGGCCGCCTCGGCCAGCTCGAGGAAATTGCCGGCGCCGTCGTGTTCCTGGCTTCCGACGCGTCCTCGCTGATGACCGGCTCGGCGCTCGTGCTCGACGGCGGCTGGACCGCGGAGTGAGCGATGGACGACGCCGCGCTGCGCAAACAGATCGTCGGCACCTGGGCGCTGGTCTCGGTGGTCTACGAGGACGTGGCGACGAAGGAGCGCGTGCCGATCTACGGCGAGCACCCCAAGGGCATCCAGATCGCCACGGCGGCCGGCCGCTGGCTGGCGCTGATGACAGCCGAGGGCAGAACGATTCCCAAAACCGATGAAGATCGGGCGCAGGCGCTGAAATCCATGATCGCCTATACGGGCCGTTACCGGGTCGAAGGCGGCAAGGTCGTCACCAAAGTCGAAGCCGCCTGGAACGAAGCCTGGGTCGGCGGCGAGCAGGTGCGCCATATCCGGTTCGAAGGCGACAAGCTTTTCATCGAAAGCCCGCCAATGCCGCATCCGAACATCAACGACAAGACTGTGCGCGTCATCGTGGTGTGGCAAAGGGCGGAGTAAGGTTCCGGGACGGGAACTTTTCCGGCGCCTCCGCATTAGTCACTATTCAGTGGGGACATTGCCATGCATCTTTCCAACCAGGGCCTCCTCGTCATCCTCGTCGTCGGCATTGTCGCCGGATGGCTCGCCGGCCGCGTCATGGCGGGCGGCGGTTTCGGCCTGATCGGCGACCTGATCGTCGGCCTGCTCGGCGCCTTCATCGGCGACTGGCTCTTGCCGCAGCTCGGCATCCACCTCGGCACCGGCATCGTCGAGCTGATCGTCAACGCCTTCGTCGGCGCCGTCATCTTGCTGTTCGTCCTGCGCCTCGTCGGCGGTGGGGGCGGCTGGGGCTATCGGCGCCGCTGGCGCTGGTAGGCCCTTAGGCCGAGATCGGATAGACCGCCTTTTCGCCCGACAGCACGCGCGCGACGTCGCTTGCGCATTTGGTCTGCAATTCTTCCAGCGCCTCGACCGAATAGAACGCGGTGTGCGGCGTGAGAATGACATTGTCGCGGCCGATGAGCGGTGAATCCTTCGCCAGCGGCTCGGTCGTCACCACGTCGAGCGCCGCGCCGCCGAGCTGGCCGGAATCGAGCGCGGCGACCAGCGCCGCCTCGTCGACCAGCGGGCCGCGCGCGGTGTTGATCAGGTAGGCGCCCTTCTTCATCTTGGCGAAGGCTTTGGCGTTCATCAGCCCGCGGGTCGCCGGCTGCAACGGCGCGTGCACCGAGATGAAATCGGCGCGCGCCAACAGATCGTCGAAGCTCACGCATTCGACGCCGAGCGCGGTTGCCGTTCCGGTGTTGACGTAAGGATCGTAGGTGATGACCTTGAAGCCGAACGCCTTGGCCTTGGGCGCCAGCGTCCGCGGAATATTGCCGAAGCCGACCAGGCCGAGCACTTGGCCTTCGAGCCGGCGCAGCGGCACGATCGGCGGCACTTCCCAGCGGCCGGACTGCACGAGCTTGTTGGCGAGCGTCACCTTGCGGGCAAGCGCCAGAACGAGCGCCATGGCGTGGTCGGAGACTTCGCGCAGGCAATAGTCCGGCACGTAGTTGACGGCGATGCCGCATTCGCCCGCCGCCGGCAGATCGATATTGTCGACGCCGAGGCCGAAGCGGCCGATCGCCTTGCAGCGCGTGAGCTGGCGCAGCAGCGTGCCCGGCAGCTTAGCGTAGGTAACGAGGATCGCGTCGGCGTCGCGCGCCACGGCGAGAATGTCGTCGGCATTGGCGCTCGCCGCCATGCGGTATTCGGGGTTGAGCCGCGCCAGCGCCTTCTTCGCCGGGTCGAGCGAGGGAAACGGACTGTCGGTGATGGCTATAAGGGTCATAGGGCGAACACCTGCGGGTTGACACAGTTCGGCAGCTTATGGCCGCCGATCAACGCCAAGATATTATCGACCACCATATTCGCCATGGTCTCGCGCACTTCGGGCACGGCACTGCCGAGATGGGGCGTCAGCACCACGTTCGGCATTTTCTTCAGCGCCGCGTCGATCTTCGGCTCGCGCTCGAACACGTCGAGGCCGGCGCCGGCGATCTGCTTTTTCTGCAGCGCGCGAACGAGCGCCGCCTCCTCGATGATCGGGCCGCGCGCGGTATTGACGATGTAGGCGGTCTTTTTCATCAGCCGCAATTCGCGCGCGCCGATCTGATGCCGCGTCTCCTTGTTGAGCGGCGAATGGACCGAGACGAAATCGGATTCGCGAAGGAGCTGTTCGAGCGGCACATAGGTCAGATGCGCGTCGCGCTCCTCGTGCTCGGATTTGCGTCGCGGCGTCCAGTAGAGTACGCGCATGGAAAAGCCATGGGCGCGGCGCGCCACCGCCTTGCCGATCAATCCGCCGCCGCCGATGAGCCCGAGCGTCTTGCCCCAGACATAGGCGCCCATCAGGTGCGCCGACTGGCCGCCGGGAAACTTTCCGGCGCGCGCCAGCCGATCGCCTTCGACCATGCGCCGCGCCGCGGCGAGCATCAGCCCGAAGGTGAGATCGGCGGTGGCCTCGGTGGTGAGCGGTGCCGTCACGGTGACGGGAATGCGGCGCGCCGTCGCGGTGGCGATGTCGATGTTCGACGGCGTGATCGACTGCGCCGCGATCAGGCGCAGATCGGGATTGGCGTCGATCACGTCGCGGTCGATCAGGTCGTGCAGCAGGCAGAACAAAATGTCGGCCCGGCGCACCGCCTTGATCAGCGCGGATTTCGGAATAATCCGGCTGGTGTCGGGAAACACCGTGACGTGCGCCGCCGCGCGCAGACGCTTGAGCGCGTGCGTGGATACCGGCTGCGTGACGAAGACCCGCGGTTTTTTTGAGCGCATCAGGCGAGCCACCGCACCACGCCGGCGACGCCATCGACCGCGACCCGGGCGCCGTCGGGAATCCGCCGCGTCGCGTCGAGCACGCCGAGCACCGCCGGGATGCCGCGCTCGCGGGCGAGCGAGGCGAGATGCGAGGTCGAGCCGCCGAGCTCGGCGACGACGCCGGCGACCCGCGGCAGGATGTGGCTCAGCGCCGGGCCGGCGACGCGCGTCACCAGAATGTCGCCCGGCGCGACCCGCGCCAGCTCACATTCGCAGTTCACGACGACGGCGCGGCCGGAGCCCCAGCCGATGCCGGCGGGATGGCCGTTCAGCCCCGGATGCTTGAGCCAGATCTCGTCGGGCACGTGCGGCTCCTGCACACGCAGCGGCCGCGCCTGCAGCAGCTTGAAGCCAGTCTCGTCCAGCGCCCATTCGATCTCGACCGCCATGCCGAGCACATCTTCGGTCTTGCGCATCAGCCGGCCGAGCCTCGTGGCCTGGCCCGCTTCAAGGCAGGGTGCGCGCACGAGATCGTCGGGCACCGCTTGCGACAAGGTGCCAGCGCCATGCACGCAGGCCTCGCGGTGATGCTTGCGGCCGGCTTCGTTGCTGCGCACGAAACCGTGGCGGCTGAGCACGATGCGGTCCGGCACCACTTCACCTTGAGCAATGGCCGAGCCGAGGCCCCAGGTGGCGCTGATGAGCATGTGGCCGTCGGCGGTCTCGCTCAAACCGCCACCCGAGGCGCGCGCTGCGACGACCGGTTGCACCAGCACCGCCATCGCGGTGTCGGCCGGATCGAGATCGTGCTGCGCCATGTAGCGGCGCGCATTGGAGGTCCACAGCGCCGCCCAGCAGGCGCGCAGCGCGGTGAGGAATTCGGTGTCGTCGTTGAGGCCGAGAAAGCTTTCGAACTGGCCGGCGAAGCTTGAGTCGGCGCGGTCCTCGATCAGCGCCGAGGAGCGCACCGCCGCCGGCTTCGGCTCATTCCACCAGGCTTCGAGAATTTCGGCGAGCAGATCGGGCGCGAGATCGCTCTGATAAAGTTTCAGTCTGATCTCGACGGCCAGGCGCCGCTGCGTCGGCTGATCGGCGGTCGAAAATTCGCGCAGCGCCTCGCCGAGGCCGAGATGCTGGATCTGCCGGCGGTAGGCGTCGGCTGCGATGCAGAAGCCGCCCGGCGTCGGCAATCCGACTTGCGCGAGCTTCGCCAAATTCGCCGCCTTCGGTCCCGTGCGCTCGGGATCGGCGGCGGCGCCATCGCTCAACGGAATAATGAAAGCGTGTCGTTTCATCTTCTTATCAACTCATCGCGCAATTTCTCCTCCCCCGCTTGCGGGGGAGGGTAGGGAGGGGGCCAGTGGCTCGCTCCGCGTTTCCGACGGGCCCCACCGGGCGCGCTTTGCGCGCCGTCCTCCCCCGCCAGCGGGGGAGGAAAGATTCACTTCACATGATCGCCGTAACCCGGCAGCGGATCGACCACGGTGATCTGCTTGACCGGGAAGTTGGAGACGATCTCGATATCGTTCTTGTGCACGATCAGCATCTCTTCGATTCGCACGCCGTAGCGGAAGCGCTTGCCGTGCTGGGTCTCGAGCGCAAAGGTCATGCCTTCTTTGATCTCGACCGGATGATCGAGCGACCAGATGCGCGAGATCACCGGCGGATCGTATTGCGCCAGACCGAGGCCGTGGCCCCACAGATTAGCGGCGGCCTGGTCTTCGTCCTCGTAGCCCCAGGTCTCCATGGCCGACGGCCATTTCAGCGCGATGTCGCGCGTGGTGGCGCCGACCTTCACCGCGCCGATCGAGTCGTAGAGCCATTCCAGCGCCGTGCCGTAGGTGTCCTTCTGCTCCTGGGTCGGCTCCTTGCCGACGCAATAGGTGCGGTAATAGCAGGACTTGTAGCCGTTCCAGGTCAGCGCCGCCAAATCCATGAACACGATGTCGCCGGGCTGGATGATGCGGTCGGAGAA
>DATJVR010000052.1:0-11926 GCA_035501735.1 Xanthobacteraceae bacterium
CCGTGAGACGGTGCGCGCCTTCCGCAAGGACGTCACCGCCAAATGCTACGGCGGCGACGTCACCCGCAAGCGCAAGCTTCTCGACAAGCAGAAAGAAGGCAAGAAGCGCATGCGCCAGTTCGGCAAGGTCGACATCCCGCAGGAGGCCTTCATCGCCGCGCTGAAGGTGGATGTGTGAGGATTTCACTAACTCATTCGGCCTCATCCTGAGGAGCGGCCGAAGGCCGCGTCTCGAAGGATGAGGCCTCATGGTTCGAGACGCCCGCCTTCGCTGCGCTACGGCGGCCTCCTCACCATGAGGATGACCCGAGAAAGACCACTCCCTCACCCGCCAATCACCGCCACGCCCTGAATCTCGATCAGCATGCCAGGCCGCGCGAAATTCGACACCGTGATCAGCGCGCTGGCCGGAAAATTTCCGTCCGGAAAAAATCCCGCACGCATCTGCACGAAGCGATCGCCGTGGCGCGGGTCGATGATGAACACCGTCATCGTCACCATGTTGGCGAGGCTGCCGCCGGCCTTCTTCAGCGTCTGGTCGAGCAGGCTGAAGATGGTGCGCACCTGCGCTTCGAAATTCCCCGAAATGTCGTTGCCGGCCTCGTCGCGCGTGGCGGTCTGGCCCGCGAGCCACACGATTTTACCGCCCTGCGTGATGACCGCCGGCGAATAGGCCCGCGATGTCTGCTGCTCGCTCTTCTCCATGTAGGTCGCCATATTTCTTAACCTCCCGATTAAGATTGGTTCATCTCTGTGGCAGTTAACCTGGCGTTGGTGACTAAAGCCTAGCTTTTCTCTTTGAGCCTAGCAGGTTAGATTATGCTCATGCCGGGTCGGTTATTCTTACTATCGCTCGTGCTCCTGTTTTCCGCGCCAGCCGCCGTGCAAGCGCAGGATCTTGGCTCGCTTGTGCCGGTGGCGCTTCCGCCGCTGGCCCATCCGAACGACCCGAACCTGCCCGCCAAGCAATTGTTCGGCCGCAAGGACGAACCTGCTCTGATGCCGCCGCGAGCGATTGGTGCTTACTCCCACGGCTGTCTCGCCGGCGCGCAGATGCTCCCGATCACCGGCCCGACCTGGCAGGCGATGCGCCTCTCCCGCAATCGCAACTGGGCGCATCCCGAAATGATCAAGCTGATCGAGCGCATTTCGGCGAAGGTGCCGAAATTCGGCTGGCCGGGACTGCTCGTTGGCGACATGACGCAACCCCGCGGCGGACCGATGATGAACGGACACGCCAGCCACCAGATCGGGCTTGACGCCGATGTCTGGTTCACGCCGATGCCGGATCACGAGCTCTCGCGCGAAGAGCGCGAAGACATGATGGCGACCAATCTCGTCAACGACACCTGGGACGACGTCCGGCCGGAAATCTGGTCGCCGGCCTATATCGCTTTGCTCAAGACCGTGGCCGAGGAGCCGCAGGTTGAGCGCGTCCTGGTCAACTACGCAATCAAGAAAGCGCTCTGCCGCGACGTCAAGGGCGACCGCCGCTGGTTAGGCAAGATGCGCATCGTGTTCGGCCACAACTATCACTTCCACATCCGCATCAAATGTCCGGCCGACAGCCCCGAATGCCATCCCGACAGCCCGCCGCCGAATAACGACGATTGCTCGGAGAATGTGGGCTATTGGAGTTTCCACGACCGCTTCCGGCCGAAACCGCAACCGCCCGGCCCGCCGGGTCATCAGAAGACGCTCGCGGAATTGCCGCCGATGTGCCGGCAGGTCCTGAACGCACCGGGACCGACAACAGCCGCAAACAACCACTAGGAACCCTTGGCGTCCGCGCGGATCATGGCGGCGCCTTTTTCGGCGATCATCATGGTTGGCGCCGCCGTGTTGCCGGACGTGATCGACGGCATCACCGAGGCATCGACCACTCTGATGCGGTCAAGGCCGATAATTCGCAGCCGCTCGTCGACCACGGCAAGGGGATCGCTGGCGCGGCCCATCTTTGCCGTGCCTACGGGATGAAAGATGGTCGTGCCGATGTCGCCGGCCGCCTTCAGCAGGCTCGCATCATCGTCGCCGGTTTTTGCTCCGGGCAGATATTCGATCGGGTTGAACGGAGCGAGCGCCGGCTGCCCCACGATCCGGCGCGTCACGCGGATCGAATCCGCCGCCACCTGCCGGTCCTCGTTGGTCGCAAGATAATGCGGCGCGATCACCGGCTTGTCGGCTGGATCGCGCGAGCGCAGGCGAACATGCCCGCGGCTGGTCGGATGAATGTTGGTGACGCTTGCGGTAAACGCCGGGAACGTATGCAAGGGCTCGCCGAAGCGGTCGAGCGACAAGGGCTGCACGTGATACTGGATGTTTGCCCGTTCGCGATGCGGATCGGACCGCGTGAAGATTCCGAGTTGCGACGGCGCCATCGTCAGCGGTCCGCGCCGGAACAGCGCGTAGTTGAGCATCATGCGCGCGAAGCCGGTGCGCTGGTGGTAGATCTCGTTCAGCGTCTTCACGCCGGAAACCTTGTAGATCAGCCGCAGTTGCAAATGATCGTGCAGGTTCTCGCCGACTCCCGGCTTGTCGAGCACGAGCGGAATGCCGAACGCGGACAGCTGCGCAGCCGACCCAACGCCTGACAGCATCAGAAGCTGCACCGAGCCGATCGATCCAGCCGCGAGGATCACCTCGCCGCGGCAACGCGCCAGGCGTTCAACGCCGTCCTGCCGCCAGCGCACGCCGGATGCGCGCTTGCCTTCGAATACAACGCCGTCGACCAGACAATTGGTTTCCAGCCGCAAATTCGATCGATGTAAAACCGGCTTCAAAAATCCGCGCGCGGCCGACCAGCGCCGCCCGCGTTTCTGATTGACGTGATAGGTGCAGGAGCCTTCGTTATCGCCGGTGTTGAAATCGGCGATCTCCTGGATGCCGGCCTGCTTCGCCGCCGCACGAAAGGCGTCGAGCAAGTCCCAGCGTACCCGCGGCGGCTCTATCCGCCATTCGCCGCCGACCGCATGATGCGCGCTCGCGCCCAGAAAATGGTCTTCGTGCTGCTTGAAGAACGGCAACACGTCGTCCCAGCCCCAGCCAGCCAATCCTAGCTGTCTCCAATGGTCGTAATCGGCGGCCTGCCCGCGCATGTAGATCATGGCATTGATCGAAGACGATCCGCCGATCACCTTTCCGCGCGGATAATTCAGGCTGCGTCCGTTCAGGCCGGGCTCGCTTTCGGTCTTGAACATCCAGTCGCCGCGCGGATTGCCGATGGCGAACAGATAGCCGACCGGAATATGGAACCAGATCCAGTTGTCGCGGCCGCCGGCTTCCAGCACCAGCACGCGCGATTGCGGGTCCGCCGACAGCCGGTTGGCCAGCACACAGCCGGCCGAGCCCGCCCCCACGATGATATAGTCGAACTCGCCCTCGATTGGTGTTGCTTGCGTCATCTGGCCTCTCCGGACGCTACTTTACCCGGGCATCAGAGCCTTGCTAGTGTCCCTCAACGATCCGCGGTCCGCTGTACGCGCACTGCGATATGGTCCTGGAACGGCGCTTCCGGGGTGATCGTCTCAACACATCATCCAACCGTGGTGCGGCCTGCATTACGCGCGTCCGCTCCCGAGGAGTGCCGCCATGTTGAACATTCTTCGTCCGTTCGCCGTTCCCTTCGTCATCGCACAACTATGGATCGGCTGTTCCGCGCCCGTTCAGGCGCAGGACCAAACCATCATCATGTTCGCCGCGGCCTCGATGAAAAACGCGCTCGATGAGGTCAACGCCGCCTATACGAAGAAAAGCGGGGTCAAGGTGATATCGAGCTATGCCGCAAGCTCCGCGCTCGCCAAGCAGATCGAAGCTGGAGCGCCTGCCGATCTGTTCGCCTCGGCCGATCTGGAGTGGATGGATTACCTCGACCAGAAAAAACTCATCAGGGACAACACGCGGATGAGCTTGCTGGGCAATCGACTGGTCTTGATCGCACCGAAAGATTCCAAAATCGGCAGCGTGACGATTAGCCAGGGCTTCGACCTTGCCAAGCTCGCCGGCGACGGAAAAATCGTCACCGGTGATGTGCGGGCAGTGCCGGTCGGAAAATACGCCAAGGCCGCACTCGAAAAGCTCGGCTCCTGGCAGGCGGCCGAAAAGCAATTCGCCATGGTCGAGAACGTGCGCGCCGCACTTGCTCTCGTCGCACGCGGCGAAGCGGTGCTTGGCATCGTGTACGAGACCGACGCGAAGGTGGAGCCTGGCGTGAAGATCCTCGGCACCTTCCCTGCGGATTCGCATCCCACCATCATCTATCCCGTTGCGCTAACTGCCAACGCCAAGCCGGAAGCCGCAGCCTATCTGTCCTTCATGCGCTCCGGTAACGCGAAAGCCATATTCGAGAAATACGGCTTCACGTTCTTGATCAAGCCGACGTCGTGAGGACCTCTCTTTCTTCACCTCCCCCCTCCAGGGGAGGGTGAAAGGTCGCCCGTGTTAGAACTCGGTCCGGACGAATGGATCGCGATCCGGCTCTCGCTGCGGATCGCACTTGTCGCAACAACCGTGGCGCTGCCGTTCGGCATTGCCATCGCCTGGTTGCTCGCCCGCAAGGATTTTTGGGGCAAATCGTTGCTCGACGGCATCGTGCACCTGCCGCTGGTGCTGCCGCCTGTCGTAACCGGTTATCTGCTCCTGATAACGTTCGGCCGCAAAGGCACCGTCGGCGGATTGCTCGCCGATCTCGGCATCGTGTTCTCGTTCCGTTGGACTGGCGCCGCCCTCGCCTGCGGCGTCATGGGTTTTCCGTTACTCGTGCGTGCGATCCGGCTGTCGTTCGAAGTGATCGACCGCCGGCTTGAAGACGCAGCGGCCACCCTCGGAGCCAACCACGTCTGGGTTTTTCTCACAGTGACTTTGCCGCTCGCATTACCGGGCCTGATCGCGGGCATGGTCCTGTGCTTCGCCAAGGCGCTCGGCGAATTCGGCGCCACCATCACCTTCGTCTCCAACATCCCCGGCGAAACGCAGACCATTTCCGCGGCGATCTACACCTATACGCAAATCCCCAATGCCGACGCCGCCGCACTGCGCCTCGTGCTCGTCGCGGTCATCATTTCGCTTGCAGCGCTCGTCATATCGGAATGGTTCGCGCGCCGCGCCGGCCTGCGCTACCATGGAGATTGAATTGCTTTCGGTCGACGTCGAAAAGCAGCTGGGCGGGTTTAGTCTCGCCGCCAAATTCGAAGCCGCCGGCGGCGTCACCGCTCTGTTCGGACCCTCCGGGGCCGGCAAATCCACGCTCGTCAACCTGATCGCCGGCCTCCTTGCGCCGGATCGCGGCCGCATCGCGCTCGACGACCATGTGCTGTTCGATTCCGCCACTGGCGTAAATCTTCCGCCGCATCGCCGTCGCATCGGCTACGTTTTCCAGGAAGGCCGTTTGTTCCCGCATCTGACAGTGGCGCAAAATCTTGATTACGGCCGCTGGATGCAGAAACTGCCGGCCGATACCGCCGAGACCGAACGCGTCGTTTCCCTGCTCGACATCGGACATCTGTTGCGGCGCCGACCCGGCAGGCTCTCGGGCGGCGAGCGCCAGCGCGTCGCGATGGGACGCGCGCTACTGATGAAGCCGCTGCTTCTTCTGCTCGATGAACCGCTTGCTTCGCTCGATCGCGCGCGCAAGCTTGATATCCTCCCTTATCTTGCCCGCCTGCGCGACGAGGCAAAAATACCGATGATCTACGTCAGCCACCAAGCCGGCGAGATCGTGCGGATCGCGTCGCAGGTCATACGCATCGAAGACGGCCGGGTCATCGCCGATGGCGGGCTCGAACTGCTTGATGCGGAGCGGAAAGAAATGGTTTTCTAACGTCCATGTTTCCGCCCGAGCGAATCGTCTGTCTGACCGAGGAAACCGTGGAGACGCTTTATCTCCTCGGCGAGGATCGCCGTATCGTCGGCGTGTCGGGTTATGCCGTGCGGCCGCCGCAGGTGCGGCGCGAGAAGCCGCGGGTCTCCGCATTCATTACCGCCGACGTGCCGAAGATCTTGGCGTTGGAGCCCGATCTCGTTCTCGCCTTTTCCGATTTGCAAGCCGATATCGTGGCGGAATTGATCCGCAAAGGCGTCACGGTGCATGCCTTCAACCAGCGTAACCTCGCCGGCATCTTCGCCATGATCCGCATGCTCGGCGCCCTCGTCGGCGCCGCCGACAAGGCCGAGCAACTGGCGCGTTCGCTCGAGGATATAGTCGCGAAAGCCCGCGCGAACGCCGAACGGCAGCCGCACCGGCCGCGGATTTACTTCGAGGAATGGGACGATCCCATGATCTCCGGCATCGGCTGGGTCTCGGAGCTGATCGAAGTCGCAGGCGGCATCGATGTGTTCGAACGCCGTGCCGCCGAGAAGAGCGCGAAGGATCGCATTGTCTGCGCGCAGGACGTGATCGGCGCCCGGCCCGATATCATCATCGGCTCGTGGTGCGGGAAGAAATTCGTGCCCGCCAAGGTCGCGGCCCGCCCGGGCTTTGCAGCCATTCCGGCGGTTGCGGCGGGCCAACTGTTTGAGATCAAGTCGGCGTTGATTTTGCAGCCCGGCCCCGCGGCCTTGACCGATGGGCTGACCGCGCTCCGGACGATCGTGACGCAATGGGCACAGAACGCGACTCGGGAAAAAGTTCGGCGCCTCGCGCCATGAGGCGCGCAGCGACCGGTTAACACATTGGTATTTAATGAAATATTCCATAAACCCCCACGCCATCATCAACTGGCTATGATGGAGCGAATTGAACTATTGTGGTGGTCGCAGGTTCTCCTTTTCGAGAGCGCGACCAAACGAGGCAAGCGAAACGAGGCAAGCGAGATGAACGCAACTCAACCCAACACCGCCCGCGCGCCCGCGACGCTCCGGCAGGATCTGCTGCTGGTCGCATTCCTCATCGGCTTTGACGTGGCCACGCGTCTTTTGGTGCACCTGCCGAACTTCTCTCCGGTGCTTGCAAGCGCGCTGTTCGCCGGGACCGCGCTTCGCTTCCGCTCGTTCGCCCCGATCGTGCCGATCGTCGCACTGTTGCTCAGCGATGCCGTCATCGGGTTCGACGACTGGCGCATCATGGCCGTCGTCTATGCCTCATTGGCCTTGCCGGCGCTCGTCGGAATCGGCGTACGGCGCTTCCGCGTTTCAATCGTGCTGGTGCCGACGGTGCTCGCGTGCTCGTTGTTTTTCTTCGCGACCACGAATTTTGCCGTATGGGCATTCGACACCCTCTACACCGCCGACCTGGACGGGCTGATCAAGTGCTACATCGCGGCGCTGCCGTTCCTGAAAAATACCCTGGCCGGCGATTTGATCTGGGCTGCGGCCTTTTTCGGTGGCGCCTGGCTGGTGCAGACCACCCGCGCGCGCGTTCGCCTGCGCCGCCGCTTTGCCTCTTAGACCGTTGTCCGGCTTTTGAAGCCTAGCTGCGCCACTTTGCGAGCAAAGCTTTGAGCTTTGCAATGATTGCGAGTTGCGGCGTCTCGGGCTCTTCGAGCCGAAGCCCGACGGTCACGAGCCGCCCTTTACTGAATGCGTGCGCCAGCAGCATGACGTCTCCGAGCTGCACCACGTCCCCTTCCCGCGCGTTGCGCCCGAGCTGTTCGACGAAGTAATCCGCCAGCGAGGTTCCGTAATTTTCCGTCTCGACCGGCAAGCCATAGATTTCCGCAAGCGCCCCGAGCGTCGCTTCGCCGGAAAGGAAAAAATCGCCGGCCAGGCGCGCATCCGGCAGCATCGACGGCGGCATGTCGACGAAGAAGCGATCGAGCGCCTGCGCCCGCTCTGGCGCCGCGAGAAAATAGACGTGATCGCCCTCGCGCACTGCGCCCGCCTCCTCCGGCGTGTGCACGCGCTCGTCGCGCACGACCAGGGTGAGCTTTGCCCACGACGGCGCGATACCATGGCGAAGATACGGGCTCGTTGCGACCACCGGATAGCCGATCAATTCCTGCGTCAACTGGCCGGGCAAATCGAGCTCGCTGCGGTGAGCGGAGACCGCGGCCTGCGGCATCGCCATGCGCAGGCGCCGCGCGGCGATCGAAATCGTCCAGCCTTGCACCAGCAGCGAAATCAAAACCACCACGAAGCCGACGTCGAAGAAAATCTGCGCCCGTTCGTATTTCACCAGCAGTGGAATCGATGCGAGAAAAATGCTTACCGCGCCGCGCAATCCGACCCAGGAAATGAACGTCTTTTCCCGCATGCTGAAGCGAAACGGCGCCAGGCACAGGAACACCGCGGCGGGTCGCGCAACAAACATCAGCATGAATGCGACCGCCAGCGCCGGCAGCAGGCGATCCGGCAGACTATTCGGCCAAACCAGAAGACCGAGCAGCACGAACATGGCGATCTGCGCGAGCCACGTGGCGGCATCGAGAAAGGCAATGAGCGTGGAATGCGCGCGGGTGGCGCGATTGCCGACCACGAGGCCGGCGAGATAGACCGCAAGAAAACCCGAGCCATGCAGCGTCTGTGTGATTCCGAAGGTGACCAACGCTCCGGCTGCGACAAACGGTGCGTGCAAACCCTGCGGCAGGTCGAGCCGGTTGAGCACGAGCACCATCGCCCCACCGCCCAGCGCACCGATAGCGCCGCCAAGCGCCGCCTCGCGCAGCAACAGGATGGCGACGTCCTGCCACGGCTTCTGGCCGATCAGCAGCATCTCGACCAGCACGATGGTCAGGAAAATCGCAAATGGATCGTTGGTCGCAGATTCCACTTCGAGCGTGGCATTCACCCGCGGCCTCAATCTTAAGCCCCGCGCATGCAACAGGAAGAACACAGCCGCGGCGTCTGTCGAAGCGACTACGGCCCCAACCAGCAGAGCCTCGAGCGGATTGAGCTTGAGCGCCCACCACGCCATTGGCGCGGTCAGCGCGGCAGTAATCAACACGCCGAGCGTCGCCAAGAGCCCAGCCGGTCCCACAACGCTGCGAAATGTCGCAAGCCGCGTACGAAGGCCGCCGTCAAACAAGATAAGCCCAAGCGCCACCGAACCGACAATATAGGCGGACCGCACATCGTCGAACTTAATCCCACCCGGGCCGGATTCGCCCGCGAGCATGCCGACGATCAAGAACGCCAGCAGCAACGGCGCGCCAAACCGCAGCGCAATCAGGCTCGACATGATGCCGGCCAGCACCAAAAGCGCGCCGAGCAGGATGACGATATTGACCGAGTCGAGTGACGCCATGCGTGATGCGAATCTCCTTTTCCATTGGAGAGCCACACGAAATCAACGGCAACGGAAATAAACGCGTTATATCGTCATACGCATTGCGCAGTGCGGGGCGCTCAATCGATCAAGGCGTTAGAACGCGACCTTGTCACCCCCCTTGAGCGCGAGGATGTCGCGCGCGTCGTCAGAGGTCGCAACCTCCAGGCCAAAACCTTCGATGATCTGCCGCGCCTGCTTGACCTGCTGCGCATTCGACTCGGCGAGTTTGCCGGGGCCGATCCATAGCGAATCCTCCAGCCCCACGCGCAGGTTGCCGCCCATCGCCACCGCCATGGCTCCGATCGTCATTTGCGCCCGACCCGCGCCCAGCACCGACCAGCGATAATTCTCGCGGCCGAGCAGACGATCCGCGGTCCGCCGCATGTGGATGACATCCTCGGGATGCGTGCCGATGCCGCCGAGAATTCCGAACACCGACTGCACGAACAGCGGCGGCTTGACGAGGCCGCGCTCAAGAAAATGCGCGAGGTTGTAGAGATGCCCGATGTCGTAGCATTCGAACTCGAAGCGCGTGCCGTTGTCGGCGCAGGTGCGCAGCACGTATTCGATGTCCTTGAAGGTGTTGCGGAACACGAGATCGCGCGTGCCTTCCAGATAAGGCTGCTCCCAGTCGTGCTTGAACTCCTTGTAGCGGCCGAGCATGGGATAGAGCGCGAAATTCATCGAGCCCATGTTGAGGCTCGCCACCTCGGGCTTGAGCGTCGACGCCGGCATTGCGCGCGCCTCGACCCGCATGGTCGGCGCGCCGCCCGAGGTGAGGTTGATCACCACGTTGCAGCGCTGCTTGATGCGCGGCACGAACTTCATGAAGGCATCGGGCGACTGGTCGGGCCGCCCGGTCTCCGGGTTGCGCGCGTGCAGGTGCACGATCGCGGCGCCGGCCTCGGCGGCGCCGATCGCCGACTCGGCGATCTGGTCGGGCGTGATCGGCAGATGCGGCGACATGCTCGGCGTGTGGATCGAGCCGGTGATCGCGCAGGTGATGACGACCTTGTTCTTCGTAGCCATTGTGTTCTGGAATCCCTTTGAGCGTTCCTCGCCCTGACGCAGTCGATCCCGGTTCATGCGGGCCCGCGCCGAGTGGGCCGGCATCCTAGCGCATGTCCCGGCGCAGTGGACACCGGTTCGCCGACAGGGACATGCGCCAACGCGCTGACCCCGTCGGATCGAGGTCGACGATCCCGCGCCGCCCCGGGCTCGGGGGGCCGGCCGTGTCCCGAACCGGGGCAAAACAATCGGGAAAAATTCTTTGAACCTCCCTCAGGGTCGCTGCGACTACCGTTCATCCCGGCCAACACGGCCCCCCACGCAAATCCTCAAGGAAGACCCCCATGAAGACCAAGATTGCTGCCGCCCTCATCGCCGCGCTCACCATCGGCACCGTTGCGGTGTCGGGCACCACCCAGGCTCAGGCCCATCACTGGCATGGTGGTGGTTGGGGTTGGGGCGGCGTCGGCCTCGGCCTCGCCATCGGTGCGGCGGCTGCGAGCAACTACTACGCCGCCGACTGCTACCTGTCCCCGCGCTACGACCGCTTCGGCAACGTCATCCGCTACGTGAAGGTCTGCAACTACTGATACCGATACTGAGGCCTCCCCCGCCTCAGACCAGTCGAACGGCGCGTGCGCCCCCATCCACCCCGCGCCGTTTCGATCGACCCGCTCGACGGTCCCCCCGTCGGGCGGGTCGTATATTTTGCGCATGCCCGCGATCCACGCATTCGCAGTTGACAGAAGCGACCCCCTGACCGAGCAATAGCCCCGTTCCCGTCATCCTCCGCTCGTGCGGAGGCGACGCGAAAATTTTCTTGCGGGGTAGTTCGATGAAGCGTGGTCTGCGGTCCCGTCTGGCGCAATACGGCGACGAGGACTTCGCGTTCTTCCTGCGGCGCGGCTTTCTCAAAGGCGCGGGCTACACCGACGACGCGCTCGACCGCCCGATCGTCGGCGTGCTGTCGACCGCATCCGATTTCAATCCCTGCCACCGCACCGCGCCGCAGCTCGCCGAGGCGATCGCGCGCGGCGTGCGGCTCGCCGGCGGCCTGCCGTTCGTCTTTCCCACCATCTCGCTGCACGAGGCGTTCTCCTACCCGAGCTCGATGCTGCTGCGGAACCTGATGTCGATGGACGTCGAGGAGATGCTCAAGGCGTTGCCGCTCGATTCGGCCGTGGTGATCGGCGGCTGCGACAAGACGATTCCCGCCGAGGTCATGGGCGCCGTCTCCGCCGACATGCCGACGATCGTGCTGCCGGTCGGCTCGATGCTGGCGGGCCGCCACGAAGGCGTCCGGCTCGGCGCCTGCACCGACTGCCGCCGCCTGTGGGCCGCCTATCGGGCCGGATCGCTCGACGAGGTCGAGCTCGGCCGCGCCCACGATCAGCTGATGCCGACCGCCGGCACCTGCATGGTGATGGGCACCGCCTCCACCATGGCGACGATTGCCGAGACGCTCGGCTTCACGCTGCCCGGCGCCTCGACCGCGCCGGCGGTGTCGTCCGACCGCATCCGCCTCGCCGAGGCGACCGGCAAGCGCGCGGTCGAGATGGCGGTCGCGGGCAGCCCGACGCCGCGCCAGATCATGACCAAGACCGCGCTGCGCAACGCCTCGGTGGTGCTGCAGGCGATCTGCGGCTCGACCAACGCGCTGGTGCATCTCGCCGCGATGGCGGGCCGCGCCGGGCTTTCGTTCGATCTCCAGGAATTCGA
>DATJVR010000053.1:0-43066 GCA_035501735.1 Xanthobacteraceae bacterium
GCCCAAGCCGTCGGATTGATCGGCGCAGAATTCTCCAAGAATTCTGCGGATAATTAGCTATTGCTGTGGATAGATTTCCGGCGGCGGCTATAATATTTAATATATCTTGTTATTTATCAGGCACTTAGCCAGACGATTAAAACTTATCCCCGGCACCCCAGGGATCGGCCATACTCTAGGGAAATATTCCTAGAGGAGGCAGATCAATGGCTTTTAGCCCGAGCATTCGCGAGCCGATCAACAAACAGATTGCGACGGTCCAGCCGCTCTGGTCCCACGCCTATTTCCCGCGCGTCGAGACACGCGACCATCTCTGCATGCTGGTTGCCATCACCGTTGCGTCAGCTTTTGCCGTTCCCCTCACTGAGTTGCATGCCCAGACGCGCCGCCAGCAGATGGTCGCCTTTGCGCGCCAAAGCGCGATGTATCTCGCGCACGTGGTGCTCGGGTTGACCCTGACCGAAATTGGCCGTGCCTTCGGCCGCGATCGTACGACTGCGGCCTATGCTTGCGCACGCGTCGAGACCCTTCGGGACGATCCCGGTGTTGATGCTGAGCTGGAGGCGCTGGAGCACGCCTGCCGCCTGATTAAGGCAAATCATTCGGCAGTGCAGCGCGTGGCTGTGGCATGACGCGCACGCGAATACGATTGCCGAAATCGAGCGAGCAGCTTTTGGCTATGCTTGCCAATCTCAAGAGCGGCGATGAATCGAGCCGCCGGTCAGCCCTCAGGACACGGGAAACAGATTTGGCGGCCCTGCTGGCCGCGGGCCTCGTAGTTCGAGAGTCCGGTAGCGGAATTGCAATCACGCGCACCGGCTTCGCGCATCTTGCGCGGCGCGCTTCCGCGCGCGGCATGGCAGCCATCGACCCCTTTCGCGCACAGCATCTCGATCTCGCAGAACATGTGGTCGATAAAGCCACGGGCACGGCAACGATCGATGAGGCGGAGAGCCCGCTTGCCTGGCTTGCACGCCGCAAGGGCCGTGATGGCCGCGTCCTCATCGAGCCTGTGCAGTTGCAAGCCGGAGAACGTTTGCGCGCCGAATTCACGCGCGCGCAGCTCATGCCGCGCACCACGTCGAACTGGAGCGCAACCGTTGCCGACGGTCCGCGCGGCGCCGGGCTGTCCGCCACCTTCACCGATGCGGTCATATCCGCGCGGCAGCGCGTGCGGCAGGCGCTTGACGCGATCGGGCCGGAATTTGCTGGCCTGTTGCTCGACGTGTGTTGCTTCCTCAAGGGGCTGGCCGACGTGGAACGGGAACGCGGATGGCCGCCGCGTTCCGCCAAAGTGGTGCTGCAGCTCGGCCTCGATCGTCTTGCCCGTCACTATGGATTAGGCACCGAGGCGCGCGGACGCAGCCACGCGCCCATACGCACATGGCTCGCCCAGGGCGCGGAATTCGGCGTGGATGAATAGTTAGGCCGGCGCCAGGGTCGCGCGCGCATCCGCGCGGATGCGCTCCATCATTGAACGAAAGCCGTTGGAACGTTGCGGGGTCAGATGCTCGCGCAGTCCGAGCTGCTCGAACACTTTTATGGCGTCCAGCGATAGGATCTCGCGCGCGTGCTTGCCCGAATAAAGCGCGAACAGGATGGCGATCAGCCCCCGCACGATGTGGGCATCGCTGTCGCCCTCAAAGTTCAGTACCGGTCCCTCCGGACCGTTCGGCCGGACAATGGTCGACAGCCACACTTGGCTGGCGCAGCCTTGCACTTTGTTGTTTTCGTTGCGCGCCGCCTCCGGCAATGGCGCAAGCGAACGCCCGAGCTCGATCAGATAGCGATAGCGGTCGTCCCACTCATCGAGCAGGCCAAAATTGTCGATGATGTCTTCGATGCTCGCCATCGGCCCTCGTCGCAACGGCCCGCGATGCATGGCAACGCTGCCGCTCGTTACGACATATATATCAGATGAGGCCTTGCCCAGCCTGAACATCAGGACGAAGTGGCCCGCAGAAGCGGACTTAAGGCCGTCCGCTGATGGCCGGCGCCGCCCAATGGTCGCTTGGCGTGAGCGTACTCTGCGCAGCACCTGGCGCCGGTTTTGCGGTCGGCTCGATTTTGGTGCTGCCGATTGATCCGGTCGCGTTGGGGGCGTTGCGCTCGTTGAAGAGATCGATCAGCAGCTTCGCGCCCGCCTGCGCCCGCTGCCCGATCATGACGGCCGTCTGTGTGCCGACTTCGCAGGCATCGGGCTGACGGATGCAGAAATGGCGCACATCGCCGATCGCCGCGCCTGCCGCCGAAAGCGCCTCGCCAATTTGCGGGCCGTGTGCGGTCGGCTGCGAACCGCCAATCGGCAGCAACGCCAGCACGATCGTCAGCCAAAAAGCTGCTCGCAACAGAAAGAACATGCGCCTAACCCTGTCGTCCCGCGGCTGTTTGTTCTATGTCCGCATGGCAAACCTAGCAGACAGACTTGAACGGCTTGTTCGCGGTTTTGCGCAGTTTCGATGAGAATGCTTCTGAAATTTTCGGAAAATTCGAAATGTTTGCTTACGATTTTATTGACTGTATCGCGGCGCTATCTCCCACCCCGACTGATGCTTCATGCGGAGAATCCACAATCCCCGGGCCCGATTTTCCAGCAAATTCGAGCCTCATTCGCCGATGTGAGGAGAATTCGGCAACCGACTATTCATGATGAACAATATCCGAACGCCTCGCACTCGTATTTTTTTCCCAATTTGGCACTTGTCGCGATTGAAGCAGCCACGTGGCTTTAAGCGATCTTTTAAACGCACTCGTCACGATCCGCCCAACGTGACAAGGGAGCGTCCGTGGGTCTCGTCAAGTCGATCAGCGACTATATCGACGCGCTCATCCATGCGCGCGCACAGCGCGATGCGTTGACCGCCGCGCGCCATCGCGCCTTCATCGCGCCCCGTCTGTTTGCCGGGTTCATCACGCTCGCAATGTTCCCGCTCTACGTTGCGCTACGCGGCGTTCCCGGCACGCTCGAAGTCCTGATTTTCGCCTGGCCCGTGGCGCCGATCTCGATCGCCTATTTTCTCTCCCGTACCGGCCAATACGAGTTCGCGCAGTCCGTCTCCGCGCTGGCCTTGACAGGCTTTGGAACCCTCATTGCCGCCTTCACCGGTGGAATTGAATCATTTGCGGCCGTCTGGCTTGTGATTGCTCCGCTCGAAGCAGCGCTGTGCGCTTCGCGGCGAGTCACCGCTGTCGCGTCGGGACTCGCCTTCGGCGCAATCCTTGCATTGCTATGGCTCGCAGGCGCGCACATGCTTCCGGTTTCACAATCGGCTGATGGGCTGGCAGGGCTCGCCACATTGTCCGCGGCCATATATGCGACCGCGCTCGCGCTCGGCGCTCAATCGCTCATGCGCACGAGTTTTCGTCTGCGTAATGCCGAGGCCGATCGCCACCGTCTTCTGACCGGCATTATCAGCGATGCGATAACGCGGCACGATCGCAACGGCGCCGTACTGTTTGCATCTTCCGCCGCCGAACCGCTGTTTGGCACTCATGCCCGTGAGCTGATCGGTCAAGGGCTGTTTGACCGGGTGCATGTTGCCGATCGTCCCGCCTATCTCACCACGCTCGCCGACACGGCCGTCTTCGGTCACGAACGCCAGGCCGAGTTTCGGGTCCGCCGCGAGACGGGAGATCGCGCCCGCGCGGCCCTCCGATATGTCTGGGTCGAGATGCGCTGTCAGCCGGTCGATCGCACGGCGGGGACTTCCGGCAGGAAGGACCGCGAGGTGATCGCGGTCATGCGCGACATTACCGAGCGCAAGCAACAGGAACAGGCGATCGCGAATTTGCGCAACGAAATTGAGACTGCGACCGAGACTCACAGCAATCTTCTGGCTCTCATGCAACGCGAGCAGATCCAGATGACGGGACGGACACCCGGCAATCCGGACCAAAAGGTGAAGAAAAGTGCGTGAACGTGCAATCGACATAGGCGAGCTGGATGCCCTGGACAATAGTGGCGCCTATACCACCGAGCGGCCGCTGCACAGCACGTTCTTGACCAGGCTGATCGCCGGAAATTTTCGCGAATGGCTGGTGCTGGCTGCGATCACGATTTCGGTCGGTGCGGTCCTGATTAACGCGCTGTTCCTGCAATCCGGCCCGCATCCGGCGCCGATATTCTCCAATCGTTCGGCGCAAACGCCCTCGCGTTACGATCATGCCATGGCGCTGCCGCGTCCGCGGCCGCCGGAGCTTAACGCCGGTATCCCCATGCCCACGCGTACGAACTCCGAGATCATCGCCGACATTCAGCGCGAGCTTGCGCAACGCGGCTTCTATGGCGGCCCGACCGACGGCGTGTACAGCGCGAACACCGATATTGCCATTCGCGATTTTGAGCACACCGCGTCCTTGCGGCCGTCCTCAGAACCCAATGAGTCGCTGCGACGCACCATAGCACGCTCCACCGTGAAGGCGGCCGCTACGGATGCGCGCGATCCTATTGCCAGCCTGATCGCCCCTTCCAAGCGCGTTGTCGCTATCCAGCGCGCGCTGGCGGACTACGGCTACGGGCAGATCCGCGCCAGCGGTCAATATGACCCGGCGACCAGGGCGGCGATCGAGGAATTCGAGCGCAACCGCAAGCTTCCCGTCACCGGTCGGATTTCCATGCGCCTCACACGCGAACTTGCCGCAGTGACCGGCCGCCCGCTGGAATGAGATCAGCGCAAGCCCTATAGAACCACCCATGCGGGTGAAGTCCGGCATCTGGGTCGCGGCCTATGTGCGCCGCGCCCACATCGAGGGCGCCTTCGCCGTCGTGCGTCGGCGCGGCGCCGAGGAGGCCGGCGCGGTTTTCGTTAAAATCGCGCGGCTTGACGGCACGGCCGAACTGTTCGGCCCGGCCCCGCAAAGCGCATTCGACGAGTCGCGGCCCGCCGATCGCATCTTTGTTCGCTGTTTGAAAACGCAGCCGGCACCCGAAGCCGAAGTCGAGGCTTATCTCGCGCGCGAAATCAAATTCGATCCCGATGTGTGGATCGTCGAAGTCGAGGATCGCGCCGGCCGCAATTTCCTCGACTCGATCACGAGCTAGCGGAACGGCTAACGCCAGTTCCGCTTCGTAGTCGCGCGCGGATCAGGCAGGCCGGTCTTGCCGAACCGCCTCGCGTTGGATCCCGTTTCTCGGCGCTGACGGACCTCGTCGTTCCAGTATTGCGGCTGATAGTTCCGCCGCGTTCTTTGGTCCGCGTTCTGCCAACTTGCCACCATGCACAGCGCGGCCTCGGGTTGTAGCACCTCGAACAGATCGGCGAGGTCATAGACCCGTTTGATCGACTGACTGATGGCGGGATTGAGGCAGAGCAGGATACGCTGAACCACGTCGGTCGGCATGCTCAGGGCCTTCGCCGCCACCACGATCGGTTCGCCGGACGCGTCATCGGCGAGGCGCCTGGCTAGCTGCGACGATAGCGAAAGCGCCTGCGCCAGCGCGCGTACGAACGACTCTCTATTGTGCGAAAGCGCAGCCGCTTCCAGCCGTCGTGCCGCCTCGCCTGCCACCTCTGGTTTGATTGGCTTGCCCGCCGGCAATGCCGCATAGTCGAGCGTGAGCAGGATCAGCCGGCGCTCGGTGGAGTTTGCGGCAAAGAAAAGCTCGGTCAGTTCGGCGGCGGTTGTGCCTGCGGCAACGGGGTCTGCGCTGGGCGTCGCCTTTTGCCGCGGTTCGGTCGGCCAATGCGGCCGGTCACGCGCGAGCACCGCTGCCACATGTTCGGGGCCCATCTCGCGCGCGATCTTGAGCAACTCCCCGCTGACAAGGCAAGGCGAGTAGCGCAGAATCGGCTCGGCCACCGTGATGACGTCCCGCGCCAGTCGTTGCACGATCGGCAGCGGCGCCTGGGAATAGCGGGCAAGCCGCTGGGCCAGACTCTTCCGCGCATCCACATCGACGACGTCGAGCAGCCGCATGGCGAGTTCGGTGTACTGCTGCTCTTCTTCGCTCGAATGCGTTGGTTGGGTCACATAGAGATCGGTCAGCACGCGCAACAGCGTTGGATTGATATCGATCTTGTCCTTGCTGGCGAGACCGACCAGGCCCTCGAGCGCTGGAAATGCCTTCAGATAATCCATGACTGAACCTTCGCCGTAACACTCCGTACTGAATCCGCACGATATCCCCTGCCGCGTTAGCGGACCGTTAACCATCGACGCGGCTTAATTGCGCCACGGCTGAGCCGGCGATTTTGGCATGGCGCGATTGCGCCTCGATGTCGTCGGGGGAGGGGACTGAATGGGGCGTGTGGTTGAGTTTCCAGAAGGGCGGCGTCTGATGCGCGGCCTTGAGCAGGTCGGCATTCAGGCCGAGCCCGCTCATATCATCATCCTTCCGGTCGTGCGGATTGAACGGCATCCCGACGAGCCATCCGACGGAGTCGAAGGTGGCGCCACGTCCGGCCGCAGACGCCGGCGTCGCGCATCGCGCTCATGAGGCTGTCGGCCGGTCTCGCTTCACTCGTTCTTCTCGGCGGATGCGCCAACGGCGATTTTGGCCGTCTCAAGCCGTCCCTGGTCACTGACGACATGCATGCCTGGGTGGCGACCGACGCCCCTGCGCGCGAAGGCAAGACCCCATCGCAATTGCCGCTCACCGACGCCGAGCGACAATTGCGCGATCTCGCGTATCCCCTGATCGAGCCGCCCTATGATCGGCAGCGTTGGTATAGCGTGCTCGCGGAATACAATCTCGTTGGCGAATTTCGTCACACCTTTCCGGAACGCTCCGCCTACGCCACACGCCTGATGACGACGGCGGTCCGTTCTCAGAATGCCCGCTATTCACGGCTGATCGACGACATCCGCAACGATGCGGAACGTGTCGATCCGTTTTTTGCCGTTGCCCGCTATGTCGTCACGATGGATCAAAAACGCGCCGAGACCCTTGCCAGGTTCGGCACAGCGAACCGCGAGGCTCGTGGCGACGCGCGTGCCCGCATCGCGGAAAATGCGGCCGTCATCGACTGGGTGAAGCGTTCCTTGCGTGAACGCGCCGCGTCCTACCAGCTCGCATTGGAGCAACTCGCGGTGGCGGCGCCTTCGCCCATGGCTTCCGAGGCCGCGCGATCAATGGCCTTGCTGCAGATGCGCATCGACGCCAACCGCGAAGCGCTGCGGCCCGAAGTGGCGACGAATATTTCCGCCCCTTCGCTTGATCCCAATTTCAGAAATCCCTGAATATCTCTGAACCCTGGGCCTACGACCCGCAGCGCGCCGCTGCCACAGTATTGCGCACCATCGGCATCATCCCCGGTTCGGGCGCGAACGCGCGCAGCACAATCAATCCGATTTCGGTCGGCGATTCGACGATCAGCCGGTCCGCGGCCGTCACGTCTTCTTCTTCCGGCAAATCTTCGCGCTGCTGCGTCGTCATCAGGTTGAGTTCGATGACGCGCCGACCGGCGGCACGGTCATTGATCGCATAATAGGCGACTCCGCTGCGGGTATAGAACGAGACCGATGTGTAGGCCACGCTGACCGGGGCGGTGAACTTGATCGGGGCGGCCGAGAGATCGTAACGACAGACGGCAACGGCAAAGGCCGGATCGGTGAACGGTATCGTCGAGCGTTGTGGCGTCGCCGGTGGGACCGGAACCATTTTGTTGACTTCGGTAGCGACCTCCGACAGGCGGGCATAGGCATCCTGCGTCGCCGTGCGCGGCAGGATCAGCATGGTGGTGAGATGTACGATCCCGCCAAGCAGCGTGCCGCCCAAAAGCAGAAGCAACCAGCGGGTCATGGACATTGCTCCGTCGTGACGCTCGGCATCGGCGCTTCGCGCGACGCGCGGGTGGCGACGCCGACCGGCGTATCGTAGAGCCGCAGCACCAGGACATAGCGCTCGACGCCGCTGGTCGGCAGCCAGTTGCCGGTCCGCGCCCGCGCCGCCATCGTGATCGAAAACGTGCCGTCCGATCGGCGAATGATCTCCTGGCTGGTGAAGCCCTGCCGGTCCATGGAATTGGCGATCAACTGCCCTTCGCGGTCGTAGAGGGTCAGCGTCCAGAAGCGCGCTTGCGGCGTGGTGCCGCTCAAGACCACATCGCAGCGACCGTCGAGCACGTGGCCGCTGTCATCGGTCGAGGCGAAAAAGGCGACACCGTCACCCGAGCCGATCGGCAACTCACCATTGCGTGCGATCGCCGCGCGCGCGTAGGGGTCCACGCCGGCCGTTCCGGTTTTCGGCCACGCCGTCCACGCCCCGATGGTGATCGCGCCGAAGGCCGTGCCTTCCGTCAACGCAAACCACGTGGTCCCGAGACCCACCACGATGGCGACAGTAAAGGCGAATACCAGTCCAAGCAGCAAACGCACGATCGCTCCGGTCTATTGCGGCAATGGTTGAAGGGCGCTGGAAGCCTTGCGAACGCTAGTTTCCCGTCACGGTGCGCGGTCTGCCGGGTATCGACGTCGACTCTGCCACCGCAGCGCCCCGTCGCGCCGCGCTTTGCTCCGGCGTTGTTTCGGGCTCCGTATCGGCAACCACGAGCGCCCGCGAAGCATCGTCCATCAGCCGTTCGATCCGCACCAATATGTCCGCACCCTTCCGCGTCAGCACCGGCGGCCGCGGCGCGATGTCCGCGGGCGGCGGCGGAGCGTTAGCAACTTGGGCCGTCGGCAGGCTGCCCGGCGGCGGGTTCGCCGCAACGCCCGGGATGTTCTTGAGTTCGATACCCGTATGCGCGTAGCTCATGATCGCGTGCCAGGTCATTGCCGGAAGCGATCCGCCCGTCATGCGATTGGTGGAACTGTAGTCGTCATTCCCGATCCACACGCCGCACACGAAATTACCGGTAAAGCCCACGAACCACGCATCACGATAGGCATTGGTTGTACCGGTCTTGCCTGCGATCCGCACGCCATCGAGCAGGGCGCGCTTGCCGGTGCCGTTTTCGGCGACGCTGTTCATCATCATGTTCATGTCGAGCGCGACTTGCGGTTTCAGCGCCTGCACCGGCTGCGGGCCGTCGCGATCGAACCGCCACACCACCTCGCCGTCGCTGGTGCGGACCTCGAGAATTGCGTGCGGCACCACCGCCTTGCCCTGGTTGGGGAAGGTCGCGAACGCCACCGTATGCTGCAGCACGTTGACCGCGTCCACCCCGATCGGCAGCGAGGAAGAATCCGGCAACGGCGTCTTGATCCCCATCGCGTGTGCGGTGGCGATGATTTTCGCCCGGCCGACTTTGGCGTCGCCGTTGCCCAGCATCTGCGACAGCCGCACGGCCACGGTGTTGATCGAATTCGTCAACGCCTGCGTCAGCGTGACCGGGCCGGCGTACGAGTGGCCGTAGTTCTGCGGGCACCAATTCCCCAGACAGGTCGGCTGATCCACCACGACCGTGGTCGGCTTGTATCCGTTCATCAGCGCGGTGGCATAGACATAGGGCTTGAACGACGAGCCCGGCTGCCGCATCGCTTTGGTGGCACGGTTGAACTGGTTGGTCGCATAGTCGCGCCCGCCGACCATCGCCCGCACGCCGCCGTCGAGATCGGCGAGCACCACCGCCGCCTGGCTCGCATGGTAGTCGCGGCCGTATTGCCGCAATGAATTCTCTACCGCGATTTCGGCCGCGTTCTGCAGGTTGAGATCGAGCGCGGTCCGTACCACGAACACGCGCTCCTTGACGGAGCGCGGGAACGTATCGGCGAGGTCCTTCATCTCCTCGAACGCCCAGTCGAGGTAGTAATCGGGCGAGCGGTCGTCGCGCCGGTCGATCGCAGTGGCCGGATTGCGCCGCGCGCCGAACACCTGACCTTCGGACATGAAACCAGCCTCGACCAGGTTGTCGAGCACCACGTTCGCGCGCGCGCGCGCCGCCGGCAGGTTGACGTGCGGCGCGAATTTCGTCGGCGCCTTGAACATGCCGGCCAGCATGGCGGCTTCGGCGAGGTTCACGTCGCGCACCGATTTGTTGAAGTAGAAGTGCGCCGCGGCATCCACGCCGAACGCACCGCCGCCGAGATAGGCACGATCGAGATAGAGCTTCAGGATTTCGTTCTTCGAGAGCCGTGCTTCCAGCCACAGCGCGAGGAACGCCTCGCGCAATTTTCGCTCGATCGTGCGCTCGTTCGAAAGAAACAGGTTCTTGGCGAGCTGCTGGGTGATGGTGGAGCCGCCCTGCACCACGCCGCCGGCCCGCGAGTTGGCGAGCAGCGCGCGGAAAGTGCCGGGCACGTCGATGCCGAAATGGTCGTAGAACCGCCGGTCTTCGGTGGCGAGCGTCGCTTTGATCAGATTGTCGGGGAAATCTTCGAGTTTCAGCGAGTCGTTGTGCTTGATCCCGCGGCTGCCGATTTCGTTGCCGTAGCGGTCGAGGAAGGTTACCGCCAGTTCGGATTTCTTCAGCCAGTCGTCGTCGGAGGTCTCATCCATGGCCGGGATGGCGAGCGCCAGCATCAGGATCAACCCGGCGGCGCCGACGGTTGCGGCTTCGGACAGCACCTCGACCGCTCCCCGCCGCCAGCCGGAGACATGGAAGCGGTCCATGAAGGCGGAATAGCGCTCGTAGACATCCGCGATATAGCGGCCGGTCTGGAACACGGCCGAGTCGATGCGGGCATCGGAATCGAGCAGGATACGGCCGATCCAAGCCCTCCAGCGGGCCTTCCAGCTCTTGTGATCGGGGTCGTGCTCTACCAAACCGACACCTCTTGACGCCGTGACGCCCTAAATCGCTTGTTTGCTCAAATCCGGACCGACGCCACCACAAATGTTCGGTGCCTGCTGGAATCGCAGGCCCCTGCCACCCCGGGCCAAATTTAGCCCATCGACCCTTGCCGGACCAATGGCCTTTGCACCCTAAATCCCCGCGGCAAACGGCGGGTAAAGCCATCGGCCACAATTGACGGCTTTCACCTGTAAGCCCGTCCCGGTTTACGCCAAGGCCAGTCATGGCCTTGATTTTGCGGCAGTTTTAAGACAGCAGCGGGAGTTTTCCGCGATTGGCACGGCATTCAGGCGTCGGGCGTGATTGTTGTGCACCGGCGGTCGCTGCCGGATTAGCGTTGCTGGTCGATCGTGATCAAAACATAACGGCTCATCGGCTCGGCGATGCCAGGCCCGGTCGGCTTGCGCGGTGCGGACGTTCCTTTGCCCTAAGTCGACATCATCGTGCTGGGCGGGACGACGGCGTTCAACACTTCGCTCTGGGCTGCCTTTGCCCGCGCGAGCGAGAGCTTGTCCGGCTCGCTTTCCGACGTGTCGCAATGGCCGGTCTGCGAGGAATCCTTCTCATAAACCGAGAAGGATTGCGGCTCGGATTTTTGCAGCTTCAACGCCGAACGGGACGAGAAAAAATCCTACCAAGCCCGAGAGAACAGGTCGGCGGGAAAGGTCTGCCGCAACTTTGGTCATGACGTTCGCTTCGACCTGCGATTTGGATTGGCGATTTTTTTTACAATACGCGCTTCTGAGCAAATCGCGAGCCGCGACTAATTCACTTCTCTGCGCTAGAAGCATGGCCATGACCGACGAACTGCCGTTTTGGAAGCGCAAGCGCCTGGGCGAAATGACCAGCGCCGAATGGGAAAGCCTGTGCGACGGCTGCGGCCGCTGCTGCCTCAACAAGCTGGAGGAGGAGGGCACCGACCGCACCTTCTACACCAGCGTCGGCTGCCGCCTGCTCGACGACCACACCTGCCGCTGCAAGGATTATAAAAACCGTGCCACGCTTGTGGACGATTGCGTGCAGCTCAAACCCGGCAACATCAATCGCATCACATGGCTGCCACCGACCTGCGCCTATCGTCTGATTGCGGAAGGCCGCGAGCTCTACTGGTGGCACCCGCTGGTGTCCGGCGACCCCGAGACCGTGCACCAGGCCGGCATTTCTGTGCGCGGGCGCGTGCGCGACAGCGAGGTGAACGTGCCGGATTCGGAATTGGAGAATTACATCGTGAGCTGGCCGCTCAAGGTGCCGAAAGCGGCTCGGAAAAAACCCGCGAAGCAAAAATAACAGCTCAAGTTTTCGCCGTAGCCTCGATAAGCGGCGACACGTCGGCAATTTCCTCGGTCGCCCATAGTCGTTTGGAAAGTTCCGCCGCGCGCCTGTCGCCCAGCACCGGCGCGACCAGCCCGAGGAATTTCTCGTCGAGGCTCTTGTCGTCGAGCGGTACGATGCGCGAGCCGAGCGCCTCGTCGGCCTGCCGGACGAATTTCCCCTGCGCGGTCGTGACGGTCACACGCGCCGGCCGCAATCGCGGGTAGAGCTGGTCGATGTCCGGCGGTGCGGTGATGGTGAGCTTCTTTGCGAATGCTGCGAACGCCGGATCGCGCCGCGTCGCCTCGTCGAAATGCTCGAACTTGATGCCACGATAGCGTGCTGCAAGCCCCATCAGATACGGAAAGCTGAGCTGCGCGCTGGCGAAATCGTCCCAGCCGGTGTGCGCGTGCTCGGCCGCGATCTTGTAGGTCTCCACCTCCACGCGCTTGATGTCGTCGGTCGCGATCTCCTCATCGTTGAGCAGCCCGTAGAGCGCCTCGACCGCCGGCTGGATGTGCCGGCAGCAGGCGTAGGGCTTGATATAGCAGTCGGTGATGCCGAACGGCGTATCCGGCGGTAGTGTGATCGCACGCGCCCGGTCGAGCCGGCCGAACGCGAAGGCCTGCATGAACCCGTCGCGGGCCTCGATCGCGTTCGGCGGCCCTTCGACGCCAAGCTCTGCGAGCAATGCCGCCTGTAGACCCTCGCGCGCCGCATGGCCCGCGTGCAGCCGCTTGATGTCGCCCCCTCCGTTGACGAAGGCGAACAGTCCGGCTGCACTCGATGCCGCGATGCCGAGCGCGTGGCCGAGCTTGTCGACGGGCAGGGCGCGCAGTTTGGCGATCGCCATCGCTGCGCCGAACGGCCCGACCGCGCTGGTCGGATGGAATCCGCGCTGCCTCAGATCGGGCGCGCAGGCGCGCGCGAGCGCGATGTTTGTTTCGTAGCCGGCGACGATGGCTTCGAGCAGCGCGATCCCGTTAGCCTTGCGATCGTAGGCCATGCTCAACGCCGCCGGAATCACGACGCAGCCGCAATGCGCCGAACCGGCGCGATAGCCGTCGTCGAGCTCGATACCGTGCGCCGCGGTGCCGCCGAGGAAAGCGGCGTCGAGCAGGTCCGCGCGCCGCGCGCGGCCGGGCACCGGAATTTTTCCAGCCGCGCGAACCGATGCGACGACAGCTTCGGCGTGCGCGGCCACATCGCCGGCCGCGCCCGCGATCATCACGCCCACGGTGTCGAGCAGATGCCGTTTGGCGTAGTGGATGACTTCCGCCGATAGCGCGCGCCCGCGCAGGCCCGACACGAATCCGACGATGGCCGCGGTCGCGCCTTTCGCGGGTTGCAGCGTATGAACGGTTTCCGCCTGTGTCATCGTCTCCCTTTCCGTTCAAGCCTAAGCTTTTTTGCCCAGCCTGACCACGGCATCGACCGCCACGACGCCTTCGCCTGCGGGCTTGACGATCAGCGGATTGATCTCCGCTCCGAACACCGGCGGATCGTCCTCCATCGCCAGTCTCGAGATCGCGATGATCGCGCGCGCAAGCGCTGCAAAATCGGCCGGCGAACCTCCAGAGGAATCGATCATCGCATTCAGCAGCCGCACCTCGCGGATCATCTCCCACGCGATGATCTCGTCGACCGGCGCAAGCCGCACGCTGCGGTCGCGATAAATCTCGGTATGGGCGCCGCCGGCCGCTACCGTGACATAGGGACCGACGTCGAAGCCGTCCTGGTAGCCGACCAGCACCTCCACCACGCCACTCACCATCGGCTGTACCAGCGCGCCACGGATGGTGCTGCGCGAATCGTAGCGCCGGCTGGCCGATTGCACGGCCGCACAGGCCGCGCGCAGCTCGCTCTCATTGGCGACGTTGAGCCGCACACCGCCGACGCGGGCTTTATGCATGATGTCCGGCGACAGCACCTTGACCGCGACCGGGTAGGGGAACGGCAGAGCGGACGGCGCGACGGCCGCAGCCGGAATGACGATCGATGGCACATGCGCAATACCGAGCCGCTTGAGCACGGCGTAGGACTCCACTTCATCCAGCATTTGCGCCTTGAGCGTGTCAGTCCGGCGCGCGCGCGTTGGAATATTTCGCGGGGCACGCCGCTTGAGCGCGGCGGCCACCGCATCGGCGCAGGCTTCCGGCGTGCGGAAGCTCGGCACGCCGGCGGCCGCGAGCTGCGCCAGCGCGACCGGCGCGTCCGGCACCATGAAGGCTGCGATCGGTTTTGCCGCGCCGGCGCTGTCGATGATCGGCTTGACTGCAAGCTCGGGATGAAAGCGCGCCGATGACCCGACCACCGCGACGACCAGATCGTACTCTGGGGCCGTCGTTAGAATATCGAGCGCGCCTTTCATCACATCGTAGCGCGTGCCCGCCACCGTGAGATCGAGCAGCGCGCCCGACGACATTGCGAGTCCCGCGGCCTTCAGGCGCGCCGAGGTTTCCTGTCCCGGAAACGTGTAATCCAGGCCGCGCATGGCGAGTGAATCGATCACCATGGCGGCGCCGCCCGCCGTCGTGGTGACCACTGCAACCTTCGGCGACCCCGCTTGGCGCGGCAGGATCGGCGTGCGCCTGAGCAGCGGCAGTCCCTCGATCAGCGCATCGAACGTATCGACCCGCGCAACGCCGCAGTCGGCGAGGAACGCATCCGCGACATCGTCCTCGCCTACGAGCGCACCGGTATGCGACGTCGTGAGCAGCCGTGCCTGCTGCGAGCGGCCGAGTTTGTACGCGATGACCGGCTTGCCGCGCTCCGCCGCGCCGAGCGCGAAGGAGCGCAGCTGATCGGCCTTGCGCGTATGTTCGAGGAACAGCAGATAGCCGTCGATACCGGGATCGTCGAGCGTCGCCGCGCAAATCTCGCCGACCGACAGATCGACCTCGTTGCCGACCGAAACCAGTCCGGCAAAGCCGATGCCGCGCGCCTTGCCGCGCGAGGCGATGGCGCCGATCATGCTGCCCGAGTGCGAGCCGACGAAAATGCGTCCGACCGGAAGGTCGGTCTCGGCGAAGGCGGCATTGGCGGTGAGGAACAGCTTCTGCCGCAGATCAACGACGCCGAGGCTCGACGGGCCGACGATGCGAATGCCGGTGCGCGCAGCGATGTCCCGCAATCTTGCCTCGCGTGCTTCGCCCTCTTGACCGGCCTCGGAAAAACCGTTGGCCAGCACCGTCGCGACCGCGACGCCGAGCCGTCCGCATTCCTCGACGGCTGCGATTGCCGCTTCGGTCGGCAGCACGATGTAGGCGTGCTCCGGCACCTCGGGCAGCGCCGCGAGCGACGGCCACGCACGCTCGCCCAAGACCTCCGCGCGCCGCGGGTTGACCGGATAAATTGTCTCGGCAAAGCCGGCCTGTCTTAAATATTTCAGCGGCCGTCCCGCGGTCTTCGATGCGTCGTTGGATTGCCCGATGATCGTGACCGAGCGGGGAGAGAGCAGCATCTGCGAGAGCTTGCGCTTATGACTCTCGCTCCCTCCCCCCTTGTGGGGGAGGGTTGGGGAGGCGGGTAATTTCGCACTTGAGTTCAATGACCCCCCTCCCGACCGCCTCCGCTTGCGCTTCGGTGGTCGACCTCCCCCTCAAGGGGGGAGTTAACTTCTAATGCTTGAATGCCTTCACTCCGCCGCGTCGGCATGGCGTCCGCGCTGATCGAAGCGGCGGTCGAACACGTGCTCGGCGATGCGGTTCTTCAGAATTTCCACCGAACCGCCGGCGATCATCCAGCCGCGGCAGCGCCGCATGCAATATTCGACGAGCGCCGCGCGGCTGTACCCGGTTGCACCCATCACCTGCACCGACTCGCTCGCCACCTCGAAGCCGATCTGATTGCACGCAGCCTTGGCGAGTGCCGTCTCGTAGGCCGAGGGAAATCCACGATCCGCATTGGCGGCAGCGCGGTAGAGCAACATCTGCGCGCTCTCGAGCTTGATCGCCATGTCGGCGAATTTCCACTGCAGACCCTGGAACTCGCACAGCGGCCTGCCGAACTGCTCGCGCATCTGCGCATGGTCGCGCGCGCGGTTGAAGGCATAGCGGCCGAAGGCCAGCGCCCGCGACGCGTTGCCGATGCGTTCGATGTTGAAGCCCGACATCTGCTTCTTGAATCCGCCCGGTCCGAGCAGCACGTTCTCTGCCGGAATGCGGCAATTGTCGAAATGCAGCTCGCACCATTCCTCGCCGCTCATGAACTGCTGCGGCGGACCTATTCCGAAGCCCGGCGTATCGCGCTCCACAATCACCGAGCCGATGCCGCCGACGCCCGGCCCGAAGCGCACATAGATGAGGAAGATCGCGGCGTCCGGGCTGAAGGTGGAAAATACCTTGGTGCCGTTGATCACGTAATTCGCGCCGTCCGGCTTGGCGTTGGTCTTGAGATCAGTCGCCGCCGAGCCGGCGTCCGGCTCGGTCATGCCGAGGCTCATCACCATGCGGCCCGCCAAGAGATCCGGCAGCCAGCGTTTTTTCTGCTGTGCCGAGCCGTATTCGGCGAATGTGCGAATGGGACCGAAGCTGCCGAACTGCACCACGTCGGCGCTGCGCGGGCACACCGCGGCGATCTGTTCGATCGCGATCACCGCGTCCATCAGCGAGCCGCCCTGGCCGCCGTCGGCATCCGCGATCGTGATGCCCATCAGGCCCTGTTCGCTCATCAGCTTTGCCACGGCGAACGGATAGCGCGGATCGTGCGCGCGTTTGAGCGCGTCCTTCTCCAGATTCGCCAGCGCAAAACGCCGCACCGAGTCCGCGAACAGCTTTTGCTCTTCGGTGAATTCGAAGTTCATTTCTGCCTCGAAGCGACCATTTAGCTTCTCCCCTCAGGCGGGCAGAGGGGAAATCACTCCACCTTCGCGCCGGATGTCTTCACGATCGCCGACCACTTGGTCTCCTCGCGGTCGATGTCGGCGGCGTATTGCTCGGGCGTCGAAAGCAGCGGCTCGGTTCCGTCTGCCGCCATCTTGGTTTTCACCTCGTCCGATGACACCGCGGCGCGCAGCGCCGTGTTGAGCTTGTCGATGACGGCCTTGGGCGTGCCGGCCGGCGCCACAATTCCATAGTGCAGCACGGCGTCATAGCCCGGAAGTCCGGCTTCCGCCACAGTCGGCAGTTCGGGGAAAATCGCGGAGCGCTTGGGCGCAGTCACCGCGAGCGCGCGAACCTTGCCGGCCTTCACCAGCCCGATCGCCGACGGCAGCGAGCTGAAATAGATCGACACATGTCCGCCTACGAGATCGTTCAGCGCCGGTCCGGTGCCCTTGTAAGGAATATGCGCGATGTGGATGCCGGCCATGCTGAGGAAATATTCGGTGCCGAGATGAATTCCGCTGCCGCTTCCGGCCGACGCGTAATTGAGCTTGCCCGGATTGGCCTTGGCGTACTCGATCAATTCCTTGATCGATCTTACCGGCAGCGACGGATGCACCAGCACGACCATCGCGCTCGTGCCGATCAGCCCGACCGGCGCGAAATCCTTGCGCGGGTCATAGCCGACATTGCCGTAGAGCGTCGGCCCGATCGCGAGCGTGCCGGTGCCGCCGAGGCCGAGCGTGTAGCCGTCCGGATCGGCCTTGGCGATTTGGCGCGTGGCGATTGTGCCGCCGGCACCGCCGCGGTTTTCGATCACGATTTGCTGGCCGAGCGACTTGCTCATCTTGTCGGCCGCAAGCCGCGCCATGGCGTCATTGCCCCCGCCCGCCGCATAGGGCACCACCAGCGTGATTGGATGGGAGGGGTAATCGTCCGCGAACGCCGGCACCGGCAACAAGCACAGGACGAAGGCCGTCATCCTGAGGGAGGCGCCGAAGGCGCGCCTCGAAGGATGAACGGCCGTCGCCCTTCGAGGTTCGGCAGCTTCGCTGCCTCGCACCTCAGGATGACGGGAAATTTGCATTTGTGTTTTTTTCATTCCGCTTTGATCCCCGCCGATTTGATGATCGCCGACCATTTGATGTCCTCCTGATCGATGATCTTCGCGTGCTCCTCCGGCGTGGTCGGCATCGGCTCGGCCCCGTCCGCGATCAGCCGCCGCTTGACGTCGTCGGTGGCGAGCGCCGCGCGCAGTTCCTTGTTGAGCCGCTCGATGATCGGCCGCGGCGTGCCTGCGGGCGCGACCAGGCCGTAGGTCAGCACCGCGTCGAAGCCTGGCAGGCCTGATTCCGCGACCGTCGGCAAATCCGGGAACGTCGATGAGCGCTTGAGCGAAGTGCCGGCCAGCGCCCGGATCAGCTTGCCTTCGATCGCCGCGCGCGACACCGGGATCGGATTAAATCCGACCTTGACGTGCCCGCCGATCAGATCGGTCGTCAGCGGCTGCGATCCTTTATACGGAATGTATTGCAGCTTCACGCCGGCCTGATGCGCGAACAGCACCGCGGCGAGATGATTGACCGTGCTGACCCCCGGCGTGCCGACCTGGAACGGCTCGCGCGAGCTTTTCATCAGCGCGATCAGCTCTTTCACGTCTTTCACCGTTACGCTCGGATGCACGAGCAACAACGCCGGCGCCGAAGCGATCAGGCCGATGGGCGCGAAATCCTTGCGCGCGTCGTAGCCGACATTGGCGAACATGTGCGGACCCGTCGCCATCGTTGAGGTATATGCGAGCAAGATCGTGTAGCCGTCGGCCGGCCCCTTGGCGACCGCGCGCGTCGCGACCGTGCCGCTGCCGCCCGAGGCGCGATTTTCAGTGACCACCTGCTGGCCGAGCAAGGCGCTGAGCTTGTCCGCGACCGCGCGCGCCATGATGTCGTTCGAGCCGCCCGGCGGCAGCGGAATGACCAGCGTGATCGGCCTGTTCGGATAGTCGTCCGCCCAGGTCGGCGCAACGGACATGAGATTGGCCAGCAGAATGAATCCCAGGGCCGAGAATCCGCCATATCGCATCGCCATGGCCATTCCTCCTCCGCTCGTTGACTTCCTAACTTCTCATTCCGCCTTGGCGCCCGATGCCTTGACGATGGGGCCCCACTGCTTTTCCTCGCGGTCGATGAGAGCTGCATATTCCTCGGGCGTGCTCGGCGCTGGTTCGGCGCCTTCGCGCGCGAGCCGCGTGCGCACCTCGTTGCTCTTGAGTACGTCATTCAACGCCTTGTTGAGTTTCTCGATGATGGCGCGCGGCGTCCCGGCCGGTGCCACCACGCCATAGCTCAACACCGCCTCGAACCCCGGTACGCCCGATTCCGCGATTGTCGGGATTTCCGGTGCGAGCGCCGAACGTTTGGCGCTGGTGACCGCGAGCATGCGTATTCTGCCGCCCTTATGGTTCTCGTAGGTGGCAGGAATTGGTGCGAACGCCATGGGGATATGTCCGCCGATGAGATCGGTCAGCGCCGGACCGGTGCCTTTGTACGGAACGTGGACGAGTTTGATGCCGGCGGCAGTGGCGAAATATTCACCGCAGATGTGACTGACCGTGCCGACGCCGGCTGATCCATAATTGATCTTGCCCGGATTGGCCTTGGCATAGGCGATCAATTCCGCCACGGTTTTCGCCGGGAACGACGGGTGCACCACCATCGTGTTCGGCGCCGTGCCGATGCGGCCGATCGGCACGAAATCCTTGCGCGGATCGTAGCCGACGTTGGGATAGAGATTCGGGCCGATGGCGAGCGTGCCGCTGTAGCCGAGCCCGATTGTGTAGCCGTCCGGTTCGGCCTTGGCCAGCGACTTGGTGCCGACCGTGCCGCCGGCGCCCGCGTGGTTGTCGATGACGATCTGCTGGCCGAGTGCTTTGCCGAGTTCTTCGCTGATCGAGCGCACCACGATGGTGGTACTGCCGCCGGGCGGGAAGGGGATCATGAAGGTGATCGGCTTGTTGGGATAGTCGTCGGCATTCGCCGGCATGCTCAAGGCGGCAAGCGCGATCAGTGCAAAAAGGCTCTTCGAGCTTCTCATCGATGCTCCTCCCGATATCAGCGCCGCCTATGGGGCTGTTTTCGTCCGGCGCCCTGTTACTGTGGCCTATCCAGCATGATAGATAAATGTATCCGTTAGCGGGAGGCCGAATGACTTGGTCCAGCACATTTGTCGCGGCGTTGAAGGAGAATGACGTCAGGCTCGTGGCTTACGTGCCCGACAACGTCCTCACCCCGCTGATCGAGGGGATAACCGCCGATAATTACTTCATTTCGATCGGCGCGACTCGCGAGGACGAGGCGATCGGTGTCGTGGCCGGCGCCTGGATGGGAGGCATGAAGGGCGTGATCCTCATGCAGACCAGCGGCTTTGCCCTCATTGCCAATGCGCTGGCTTCCCTGGTTGTGCCCTCGCAGATCCCCGCGATCATGGTGGTGTCGGAGCGCGGCACCATGGGCGAGTTCAACATCGGCCAGACCTATGTCGCCCGCACCATGCGGCCGGTGCTCGACGCGCTTGCGATTTCGCACCACACGCTCACCGACGAAGCCACCATGCCGTTCGTCGTCGACCGTTCGATCAAGCAGGCCATCACTACCCAGGCGCCGGTCGCCTTTATCCTCTCGCCGCTGTTGACCGGCGGAAATCCGGCGAGTCAGACGAAATTGGCGAAGAACTGATGTCGACAAATTCAAAAGTGCTCAACCGCGCCGATCTGACCAAACGTCTGGTGGGCAAGCTCAAGCACGACGAGGCGGTGGTCGCCGGCATCGGCAACGCCAACTTCGATCTGTTCGCCGCCGGCCACCGGCCGCAGAACTTCTACATGCTCGGCAGCATGGGCCTCGCCTGCCCGATCGCGCTCGGCGTCGCCATCGCCCAGCCCGAGCGCGGCGTGATCGCGCTCGAAGGCGACGGTTCGATCCTGATGGCGCTCGGCTGCCTCGCGACCATCGCGACCGTTGCGCCGCGCAATCTGACGATCGTGATCTGGGACAACGGCATCTACCAGATCACCGGCAAACAGGCAGCCGCGACCAAAGGCGTCACCGATATCGTGGCAGTGGCGCGCGGCGCCGGCATCGCCAATGCCTCATGGGTGAAGGATGAGAAGCATTTCGACGAGTTGATCGACCGCCGCTTCGACACCGGCGGACCGATTCTGCTCGCGGTCAAGATCGACGATCGGCCGGGCGTCGGAAAAACCATCCGCGACCCGGCATTGATCCGCAACCGCTTCATGAAAGGCCTGGGAACTGGTCGCGGCGGTCCGCTGGATGCGTAACGCTGCCAGCGCTTGTGTGCGCTGTTGCGAGAATGATCGTCCAAGCCGGATTCTGCTTGAGCTGGATCAAAGACAATTTTGAACCATTGCGGTTTGTTTGGACAATAATTGAGAACGGCAGTCAAAGGTGCCAGCCATGATCCGCATTGTGCGCCGGATGGTTTCCATAAGCGTGATTGGTTTTACGCTTTTTGGCAGTCAAGTGTGGGGGCAGGAGGTCGGCAATCCCGAGGCCGGACTCGCCGTGGCGCGACGGATTTGCTCGGAATGCCACGCCGTCCAAGAGCAGGAGGATCATTCCCCGAAATCGACCGCACCACACTTCGTCTATATCGCCAATGTGCCGGGCATGACGGCCATCGCTCTATCGGTGGCATTGCAGCGGTCGCATCGAACAATGCCCAACATCATTCTTGATGCCAATGAAACGCGCGATGTTATCCGTTACATCCTGAGCCTGCAGCGAGCCAAGTGATCCAAGAACGAGCCTCAGTCGGATGTCGCTCAACGTCGTGATCCCCGATCCCGATATGGTGTAGCGCGCGGCGACTCAAAAGTTCAAAAGTTAACGTCTCGACATGGCTGAAGAGTTCGCCCACATGCCGTGTTGCCTCATGTCTGAATAACGCCAGAAACCACCCCTTCAACACAGCGAATTCGCAGTCATTAATAGTTAATATAGTTGATGAACGCCGGTTCTAACCTCAGCAATATTGACGCGCGTCAGACTTGGCAATATTCAACACTCTAAGTTGTGAAGGCAGCCGCTCGCTTGCTTCGTGTCTGCGGACTCCAGCACAATGGATAAATGAACCTGAAATCTCGACTGGAGACATCGATGACAAAAGTATTGAACCTCGCCAAGCGGTTTGCGGCCGACGAAGAAGGCGCCGCCTTGATCGAATACACGGTTTTGATCGGGATCTTGCTGGTTGCCGTCATTGCGACCATCGTGGGAGTCGGTGACTGGGTCAACACCAAGTGGACCACGTTGAACACCACGATCAGCGCACACTAAACGCGATCCGGACGCTCTTGGAAAGAGCGGCTCGATCCAGCCAGACTGGTCTTTGTTGATGACAACGGCGTTTCGACTTGGCCCGCCTCTACGGTCGGGCCAAGCGCGACCGCTGGCCGCGCTCCTTGGGGACACTGGAGACGCTGACATCTTCGTCGAGTATGTGCGGGTGTGCCTTGCACCATCGCTGCGGCTTGGCGATATCGTTGCATCGACAATCTGCCGGCGCACAAGCGCGACGAGGTCTGCGCAATGATCGAAGCAGCCGGCGCGACCCTGCGCTGCTTGCCGCCCTATGGTCCCGATCTCAATCCCATCGAACAGGGTTTCGCCAAGCTCAAGGCTCACCTGCGCAAAGCCAAGGAACGAACCATTCCAGCCCTTTACGACCGCATTGGGCCTCCAAACGTTCCAAGCTAATGAATTCCCGCACTACTTCAAGAAATCCGGATATTCTCCAACCTGATTGAATTTTTCTATAGCAATCGTTCACTCGCGCCTCCGCTTCGCCACCTGCCGCCAGCTCGTCCCTGTCGCACCGAATTTCAATCTCGGCCAAGAGCGCTGCGCTTCCGGTGCGAGACTGCGCCGTGTAACAAAACTGTCGCAACGGCAGCGTATTACCTTGCCTCTTCCAATTGCAATCCGGAGACGTGCGATGTGGCCGAAAACAAAAACGGTGCTGGCATGGACGTGCATGCTGGTCCTGCTTCAAATGATTCCCGCGGGCGCGGAGCAGCGGCCGCACAACTTGATCCTGTTCGTGCCGGACGGCCTCCGCGCTTTGTCGGTGACGCCTGAGACCGCCCCGACCATGGCCGCAGTGCGCGACCAGGGCGTCAACTTGGCCAACCCGCATTCGCTCTTCCCCACCTTCACCATGCCCAATTCCTCCGGCATGTCGACCGGCCACTATCTCGGCGACACCGGCGTCTTCAGCAATACGATCTACACCGCCTATGCCGTCGGCGGCAGCGTGACCCCCTTCATCGAGAATGATGCCTTCCTGGGCGATATCGACGAGCACTTCGCGACCAATTTCGTCAACGAAGACACCGTGCTGAAGGCCGCGCGCGCCCGCGGCTTCAGCACCGCCGCGATCGGCAAGCTCGGCCCGACGCTGATGTTCGACCACACTGAGCGCACCGGCACGCAGACCATCGTGATCGACGATTCGACCGGAACCAAGAACGGAATCCCGATTGCGAAGGAAGCGCAGGACGCTTTGACGGCGGCGGGAATTCCGCTCGCCGCGCCATCGCGCGGTGACAACGGCCCCGCCGGAAATTTCCAAAAGCCTGGAACGAAGGTTGCCAATGTGACCCAGCAGGCCTATTTCGCCGATGTCGCCGCAAAGGTCGTGTTGCCGATGTTCAAGGCACGCAACAAACCCTTCGTGCTCGTGTTCTGGTCGCGCGACCCGGACGGCACCCAGCATAACCAGGGCGACAGTCTCAATTCGCTCACGCCCGGCATCAACGGGCCAACCTCGTTGGCGGCGGTCAAGAACGCCGACGATAATCTCAAGCAGCTCCGTCAGGCGCTCGACGACCTGGGGCTGGCCGACTCCACCGACATCGTGATTGCCGCCGATCACGGCTTCTCGACCATTTCCAAACAGAGTGATACCAGCGAAGCCGCCAAGGCCGAATACAATGACGTCGTCAAAGGATTGTTGCCGCCCGGCTTCCTCGCCATCGATCTGGCCAAGGCCTTGCAATTGCCGCTCAGCGATCCCGATGACGGCAACAAGGCGGTCGCCGACAAGAGCCACCCCAAGCGCGGCAACGGTGTGATCGGCAACGACCCTGCCAAGCCCGACGTGGTGGTGGCCGCCAACGGTGGTTCCGACCTCATCTACCTGCCGCGTCGCGATCGCGCGCTGGCGCGCAAGGTCGTCGATGCGTTGCTCAAGCAGGATTATATCAGCGGCGTATTCGTCGATCAGCGTCTCGGCAAGATCCCGGGGACGTTACCGCTCAGCTCTATCAATATGCAGGGATCGGCGCTCACGCCCGTTCCCTCGATCGTGGTGAGCTTCCGCTCGTTTGCTTCCGGCTGCGACCAGCCTCTGATGTGCGCCGTCACGGTCTGCGATACGACATTGCAGCAAGGGCAGGGCATGCACGGCGCCTTCAGCCGCGCCGACACGATGAACTTCATGGCCGCCATCGGGCCGAGCTTCAAGAAGGGCTTTGTCGATCAACTGCCGGTCAGCAACGCCGATGTCGGCATGACGCTTGTCCATCTGCTCGGGCTCCGGGTCGCCAACAAGGGCCAGCTGGTTGGGCGCGTCATGGAGGAAGCACTGCCGAACGGCAGGACGCGGCCGGTCATGGCGCGTCTGGTTCGTTCCGAGCCTGCTGCCGGCGGTCTGGCAACGACGCTGAAAACCCTGAGGGTGGGTCTGACCAGTTATTTCGACGTGGCCGGCTTTCCTGGTCGCACCATCGGACTCGACGAACAGAAAGCGGCGAACCGCTAGCGCGTCCACCTCAACGTAGCGAAAATCATTCGACCTTCAGGTTCGCCGCGCGAATGATGGCGCTCCAGCGCTCGGTGTCGTCTTTGACGATTTTCGCCATGTCCTGCGGCGAGCCGCCGACCGCGTGCAGATGATTTTTTTGGAAATAGGCCTGCGCCTCCGGCGACTTCAAGGCTTCGTTTATGGCGGCGTTGAGCTTGGCGATGACGGCGGGCGGCGTCTTCGGCGGCGCCGATATCGCGTTCCACGTATCCGAGATGAAATTCGGCAGGCCCGATTCAATGAGCGTCGGGATGTCGGGCAGCTCCGCCAGACGTTGCGCCGTCGTGACTGCGAGTATTCTCGCCGTGCCGGCTTTGTGCTGCTCGATCGAGGTCGCAAGCTCATTGAAGAACACGTCCACGTGTCCGCCGATCAGGTCGTTGAGCGCGGGCGCAGTGCCGCGGTAGGGCACATGGTTCATCTGCGTGCCTGCGGCCTTGTCGAACATCACGCCGGTCAGGTGCGAGGTCGTGCCGTTCCCTTGCGACGCATAATTGATCTTGCCCGGATTGGCTTTCACATAGGCGATGAATTCCGCGACGTTCTTTGCCGGGAAATCTTTTCGCACCAGCAGCGTGTTCGGGATCGCGGTCATCACAGCGACCGGCATGAGTGTCGTCGGATCGAATGACATCTTCTTGTACAGCACCACGTTGGTGGTAATCGGCGCCGGCTGCGAGGCCAAGAGCGTATAGCCGTCAGGTGCAGCGCTCCACACCGCCTCGGCGCCGAGATTGCCGGATTGTCCCCCCTTGTTCTCGATCACGATCGGTTGCCCGATGATCTGCGATACCTTGTCGGACACGATCCGCGTCACGGTATCGACGCCGCCGCCGGCAGGCAGACAGACGATGATCTTGATCGGATGGTTCGGAAAATCCTGGGCTTTTGCCTGCGGAGCGGCAAGCAATGCGGCCCCGGTGACGATCAACGCAAAATATCTCGACATCTTGCAGCCCTCTATCAGCTCGGAAAATTCGCGTCTGAGCGGTGTGAAGCCTGACCCTCTGATTGCCGACCGACGTGGGAAAGTCAATTTGCCACCGTGTCGCGCTTAAAGTGCACCGACAAGTTTTGCCAACAGGCGGTTGGGCTCCGGCGGCAGCGCATTCCCGCGCCAGGCGACATATTGATCCGGCCGCAGCAGCACAAGGTCGCGCTCGTAGAGATCGCGCACAGCTGTGTCCGGCACATCAAGCACTTCAAATGGCACATGGCACGCATGCGCGGCTTGCGCGATGCCGCGCGTGTCCGCCGCCGTGCCACCGAGCCGCAGCAGCGAGAATCCGAAACCCAAGCGGTCGAATATCGAGCTGCCGTAGCCGCGGCCGCGATCGAGCCAGAAATGCGGCATGCGTCCGCCCGGCATGCTGGACGGCGTATAGCGCACATAGTTGTCGGCGGGCGGCGCGCCGTCCTCGGTGATGATCGGCGAGCCGTCATAACGCGCCCCGAGTTGTACCCCGAGCGAGGCGAATTCCTCGCCGAAGGTCGCAAACTGCGCGCTCACGTGCCGCCGTGCCGCCTCGCCTTCGACGCTGTCCTGCTCAACCGTGTCGGGCACTGTCACGCTTGCCAGATGCACATTGAGCTCACGCGCCGCCATCGTGTTGCGCTCGGCCACCGGCCGGCGCTCTGTTTCGTAGGTCTGCAAGAGATTCTTGCCGCCCCAGCCTTGCAAGATGGCGGCGAGCTTCCACGAGAGATTGGATGTGTCGTCCATGCCGGTGTTCATGCCGAAGCCGCCGGTCGGCGTGAACAGATGTGCGGCATCTCCTGCAAGAATCACACGGCCGGCGATGAAATGTTCCGCCACCAGCGCGACGCCTGCGGTCCAGAGCCGATGGTCGAGCATGCTGAGCGGCAGCTCGGCGCCGATCGCGCGGGTGATATGACGCGCCATCGCCTCGTCGCTCGGCGGCGCGTCGGCGTCGTCGCGCGCCTTGGAGAACACCAAAAACTCCTCGTCGCCCCGCAGCGAGATCAGCGTCATGCGCGCGTCCGCGTTCACCGTCCAATATTGCCAGCCATGTCGGTGCTTGAGGTGGTCCCGATATAGTGTCGGCGCGCGCATGTGCGTCGCGATCATGCGGCCGCCGTAATGCGGCGCGTCGAGCTTGGCAAAGCCGTGATAGCGCAGCGCGAGCGAGCGCCGCACGAAACTCCGCCCGCCGTCGCAGCCGACGAGATATTGTGCGCGCCACGTTTCGCGGGCGCCCTTGGCGGAACCGGCGACCGCCTCCGCCTCGAGCGTGACGCCCTTGTCATCGTCGTCGAACTTGTCGACTTGCCAGCCGAAGCGCACCGTAATATTTGGCCGCGTGCGCGCATGCGCCAACAGAAACGCTTCGACGTACATCTGGTTTGCGCGCAGGATCGGCTCCGGCACTTGATCGGTCACGCCCGAGGCGGCGACCATGCGCTGCTTTTCCGCTTCCGACGGCATGCGCAGCCGCGCGAGTTCCCAGCCGGTGATGCGGGTGAAATAGGAGACGTCGGTCGGACGGTCCGGCGGCAGACTGAACGAACGGATGTTCTGTGCAATGCCCAGCCGGCGGTGATGCTCCATCGTGCGCGAATTGTGCGAGGAGCCTTTCGGATGCGGTCGCACCTCTGCTTCGCTGTTGAAGATCACCGACCGCACACCGTAGCGGTCGAGGAATAGCGCGAGCATCAGCCCGACCGGCCCGCCACCGACGATGGCGACAGGAATGTTTTGGGGCCCGCCGATTGACATCTAATCCCGGTATGGCCGGTCGGCGGCGCGGCACCAGTTTTCCCAGGCGCGGTTGAACCACACCTCCGTGGTGGCGGCTGCAACCTTGTCCGCCTCGCCCTTGCTCAGAAATTTGACCTTGCCCATGGCCTCGGCCTGCATCTGCAGTTTGGCGTTCACTTCAAGATAGACCGCCGTAAAGACGGTCGCGCGCAGGCCAGTGCCGACCACCACGCAGCCGTGTCCGCGCATCAACGAGGTGCGGCTCTTGCCGAGCGCCTTGGCGAGATCGCGGGCCATGGCCATGTTGGACACCAGCATGTCGGTGTCGCCGAATTTCTTGCGCTGATCCCAGATCGGCACTTCATGCCCGATCGTCGCGCAGGTGTGCATGATCGGCTTGAGCTTCTTGCCGGTGACGCCGAACGGGATCACGCCAGGGCTGTGATTGTGAATGACCGCCATCACGTCAGCGCGCGCTTCATAAGCCGCGCCGTGGATGAAGCGCTCCAGATATGGTTTGCGTCCGCGTACATCGACCGCTTCACCTTCAAGCGTGAATTCCATGATGTCGGCAGGCTCGACGCGTTCGGGCGCCCGCGCGCGCGATAGCAAAAATCGTTTGGGATTGTCGGGATGCCGCATGCTGACATGCCCGAACGAATCCACAATGCCTTGCTTGGCGAGAATTCGATTGGCCGTCACCAGGTCTTCAATCAGGTCGTCAAGCTTCGACATGTGCGAGTGCTTCCCCTTCGCAGAATTTTCGATCAGAATTTTAGCTCTTGCTTCGGCACCGCGACATTCTCCACGCGCGGTAGATGCGCCTGGTGGCCGTAGAGCCATTCCATGTCGAGGCTGCCTTGCGCGGTCCAGTCCCCCAAGACCTGGTTACGCAATTCGCGCAACACGCCTTCGGCGTGATAGATCTGACCGAATACGCGGGCCATCAGCTGCACGCGCGCGGTGCGCAAGTAGCGCAGACTTTGATATTTTCTGAACGCCGCGGCGTAATCGTCGCCGTGCGCCGCCGCCTGTTCGGCCAGACACACAGCATCCTCCAGCGCCATGTTGCCGCCCTGGGCGAGGTATTGCAGCATCGGATGCGCTGCGTCGCCGAGTAGGGTGACGCGGCCCCTGCTCCATTCCTTGATCGGCGGCCGGTCGCACAGCACCCACATGCGCCAGCTCTCCACCTTCTTGAGCAGCGCGCGGACCGGTTCGCATTTTTCGGCGAAGCGCTGGTGCAGTTCCTCCGGGTCGCCGTAGCTGTCCCAGCCTTCGTCGTAGCGGTCGGAGTGGAACACCACAACCAGGTTGAACAATTCGCCGCGTCGGAGTGGATAGTGCACGAGATGGGTCTTCTCGCCGCCCCACAGGATCATCTTGTTGATGCGGTATTCTTTCGGCCAATCAGGTGTCGGGATCACCGAGCGATAGGCGATGTGGCCGGATACCACCGGCTTGCCGTCGCCCACGATGATCGATCGCACCGTCGACCAGAGCCCATCGCAACCGATCAGCGCCGCGCCGCTGAACGTCTGTCCGCTTTCGGTACGAGCCGTGACGACGCCCGCCTGCTCTGCGATGCCGACCACTTTCTGCGACGTGGTGAGCTGGATCAGGTCGGACTTCTTGGTCGCCTCATAGATCACGTTCAACAAATCGGCGCGGTGCACCACGGCGTAGGGGGCATGGTATTTTTTGTAGAAGCGATGATCGACCGGAAGATCGACGAAGGTCTTGCCGGTCATCGAATCCCGGAACTCGAGGCCCTGCGGAAACACCGCCCACTTGTTGATCTCCTCGGTGATGCCGAGCACCTCGAACATGCGAAATACATTGGGGCCGAGTTGAATTCCGGCGCCGATCTCCTTGAATTCCGGCGCCTGCTCGATCACGTGCGACACGATGCCCTTGCGCGACAGCGCCAGTGCCGCAGCAAGTCCGCCGATGCCCCCGCCGACGATCAGGACCGGTGCCTGACTTCCGTTGCCGCTCATGCGATCTCCGCCACTCGATCACCGTGTTTCTTTTTCAGCGTATAGGCAGGCTCGTAAAAATGCGAGATACTGCCGAAAAGCAAGATAGCCGGGAGCGGAGGAGCATCGACATGGCGACATGGCTACGGGTGTTCATGGCATTTGGATTGCTGGCAGCCGCAGCGCCGGCCAATGCCGAGACGTTTCCTTCCAAGACCATCACCATCGTGGTTCCGGCCCCGCCGGGCGGGGTGACCGATATCATCGGTCGTGCGCTCGCCAGGCATTTCTCCGAAGCCTGGGGCCATCAGGCGATCGTCGAGAACAAGGCCGGCGGCAATAACCAGCTCGCCGCCGAATACATCGCCAAATCGCCGCCCGACGGCTACACGCTGTTTGTCGGGCCGGAGTCGACGTTCATCATGAACCCGAGCCTCTATCGCAAGCTCAACTATGATCCGATCAAGGATTTCACGCCGATTACCGGCCTGATGCGGATCAACCACGCGCTCGTTCTGCATCCGTCGGTTCCGGCCAAGAACGTCAAGGAATTGATCGCGCTCGCAAAGCAAAAGCCCGGCGAGCTCAACTACGGCACGTACGGCATCGGCTCGAGCGGCCATCTCAACATGGAGAAATTCGAAGCCGAAACCGGCACCAAGATGCAGCCGGTCCACTACAAGGGCGCGGCGCCTGCGCTAAACGACGTCATCGCTGGCCATATCCAGCTCTGCTTCGTCAGCGTCGGCAGCGCGGTGCCGCAATGGAAAGGCGGCAAGGTGAATTTCATCGCCGTCGGCTCTCCCAAGCGCATGGCGCTGCTGCCCGAAATGCCGACGATTGCGGAGAGCGGCGTGCCGGGCTTTGAGGCGATCTCCTGGTTCGGCCTGTACGGTCCCGCCGGCATGCCGCCGGATGTCGTCGCCAAGATCAACGGCGAAGTGCGCAAGCTGTTCGACAGTCCGGATTTCAAGAAGAACGTGCTCGATACGCAATATTTCGAGTCGATCGTCGGCACGCCGCAGCAACTGAGCGACTACATGAAAAGCGAAGAGCCGAAATGGCGGAAGGTCATTCACGACGCCAAGATCACGCCGATCGAGTGAGCAGGTAGCAACGATGGCTGCGAAGAAACCGCTCCCTGCCGATCTCGCCAAGTTCCGTGACACCTACGTCGAGCTTTTCGGCACGTTGCCGCCGCTGCCGGCCGCGCGTTTCGACTTCTCCGGCGACGTCAACCCCGAATTTCTGCGCCTGTCGGAAGAGCTGCGCGCGCACGCCTTCTATTCCGACGTGATCGACGGTAAGACCACGCAGCTCATCCTGTTCGGCATGCTGCTGGTCGAGCACAATCAGATGGGAGCGCAGGCGCACGCCACGGCGGCGCGTCGGCTCGGCGCAAGCTGGGAGGAATTGCACAAGGTGGTGGAGCTGGCTTCGACCACCGGCGCCTTCGGACCCGCCAACCAGGGCAGTACGCTGTTGAAGACCCTGCGCGACAAGGAGCAGGGCGCCTAAATCCGGCGGCGTTCATATCTGCTCAGCATTTCAAGCCATTGTGTTCCCGCCCGCGCGGCGCGATCTTGGCCCGGCGCGATGATTCAGTTCGCGCTCATGAGGCAAGCCGACGGCAATGAGTTCGCGCAAAGGGGCCGCGCCCAAACGCAAAGGTGACGAGCAAAGTGCGGCCGGACACGCCTCGATCGGCGAGAAGACTGTTTCCGCGCCGTCTCCGACCACGCGGTTGAGCCATGCCGAAGTCCGCAGGATTTTCTTCGGCCTGATGCTGACGGCCTTCCTCGCAGCCCTGAACCAGACCATCATCGCCACGGCGCTGCCGACCATCGGCCGGTTTTTTTCGGATTTCGAAAATCTCTCCTGGGTCGTGACCGCCTATTTGCTCACCTCGACGGCCGTCGCGCCGCTCTACGGCAAGCTCAGCGATATTTATGGCCGCCGCGCCATGATGCTCACCGCCGTCGGCATATTCGTCGCCGGCTCCGCCGTCTGCGGCGCCGCGCCCAATATGCTGCTGCTCGTGCTGGGCCGCGCTTTGCAAGGTCTCGGTGGCGGTGGCATTCTTCCCATCGCGCAAGCCATCATCGCCGACGTCGTCGCACCGCGCGAGCGCGGCCGCTATCAGGCCTATATGGGCGTGGTATGGATGAGTTCCGGCGTCGGCGGTCCGGTGCTGGGCGGCGTGCTGTCCGAGCATTTCCATTGGTCGCTCGTGTTCTGGCTCAACGTCCCGCTCGGACTGATCGCCGCATGGTTGACGCGCACCTATCTCAAGCGCATCCCGCGTCACGATCGCCGGCACGACCTCGATATCCTCGGCGCCGGCCTGATGATGGCGTCCGCCATTCTGCTTCTGCTCGCGCTCAGCTGGGGCGGAACGCGCTATGGTTGGCTTTCGGGCGCAATCCTCGGACTCATTGCGGGTTCGTTCCTGCTGTCACTCGCCTTTGCCTGGCGGCTGGTGCGCGCGCCCGAGCCGTTCCTGCCGCTGTCCGTGCTCGGCAATCCGGTGATGCGGACGGCCTCGGTCGCCAATTCATTTGCCATGGCGACGTCGATCGGCTTGACCATATTCACCCCGCTCTATTTCGAGATTGTTCAGAAGCTGAGTGCGACCGATTCCGGCTTGGCTCTCATCCCGCTCGCGCTTACAACGCCCGGTTCGCTCATTTCAGGCCGCTTCATGTTGCGCGGTCATCACTACAAATGGGTGCCGATGGCCGGCCTCGCTTGCAGCATCGCGGTGCTGGCGCTGCTGGTCTGGAATCCGGCACCGTCGCTTCCTGCCGTGATCGTCATGCTCAGCATCGTCGGCACCGCCATCGGCATGACCTATCCGGTCGCCACCGTGTCGATCCAGAACGCCTTGCCGCCGCATCAGGCCGGCGTCGCCATGGGCGCGATGAATTTCTTTCGTTCGCTTGCGAGCGCCTTTGCCGTCGCCGTCATGGGCGCGATCATCCTCGCCGGCTTCGGCGTTGCGCCCGAACGCGGCACCTCGGTCTCCGTCATGGCGGCGGCCGTCAGCGCGCAGGGTTTCGACGTGGCGGGCGTGTTCCGTTGGGTATTCCTGGCGGCGCTGGTATTCCTCGCTTGCAGCCTTGCCGGGCTTTTCCTGATGGAAGAGCGGCCGCTGCGCGGATCGGCCACTTAATCCTGAGGGTATTTGTTGTCGAAACAGCCGGATTCGGCCTGACGATTTTCATTAACTGTTCGTGTAAAGCGAAAATTAGCGCATTTCGGTTGGTGTGCTGGCTACGCAGAGGCTTCGCGATCATTTGGCGGCGCCTGACGGATTTGCCGATGCTGATGCTGAACGCGCCGAATCTGATCGACGAGCTTGAGCTCACCATGCGCCATGGATCAGGCGCGCAGCGCGCCGAGATCCTGCAACGTGTCACCCAGTTGTTTCTGCAGAATGCGAATTCGTACGGTGCCGAGCACATCGCGCTGTTCGACGACGTGATGATCCGCCTGATCGAACGCATCGAGCAGCATGCGCTCATTCGGCTGAGCGCCGAGCTTGCGCCGATCGGCAACGCCCCGACCAACGTCGTCCACCGGCTTGCGCGCAGCGACGATATTGAAGTATCCCGGCCGATCCTTCGGCAATCGCCGGTCCTGACCGATGAATTCCTGGTCGAAATCGCGCAGTCGAAGGGCCAGGAGCATCTCGCCGCGATCGCGGAACGCACCCGCGTGGCGGAGAAAGTCACCGATGTCCTGGTCGAACGCGGGAATACTGCCGTTACGATGAAGGTTACCGGCAATGCCGGCGCGCGGTTTTCCCGCAAGGCCTTCCAGCAGGTCGCCGACCGCGCCTATGCGGATGCGGGCCTTGCCGAAATCTTCATAGGCCGATCGGACGTTCCCCCGGATGTATTCGAGCATCTGCTGAGCAAGGCGACCGAAGTGGTGCGTCAGCGGCTCATGAAGAACGTCGATCCGGCGATGCGCGCGCGTATTCATCAAACCCTGAGCAACATCGCGCAGCAGGTCAGCAAGGCCGCGCCCCATCGCAATGGTGGCGCGGACGGACGCTCCGCGGCCACGTTGAACCACCAGGATCTGCCGCGCATGAAATCGCAGCTCGGCGAATTCGCCCGTGCCGGCGACCGCGCGCAAACCATCGAGACGCTGTCCGCGCTGAGCAAGTTGCCCATCGAGACGATCAAGAGCCTGCTGCGTGCCGAGGCGGAAGATGGCGTGCTCATCCTGTGCAAGGCAATCGGGCTCGGCTGGGCCGATGCAAAGCACGTGCTGGTCTTGATGACCGGATCGTCCGCCGAAAGCGGCGCAAATTCAAAACGTGTATTCGACAAATACTACAACCTGAGCGAGGAAACGGCGCTGCGGGTGATCCGGTTCGTGAAGTCTTGCAAAGCCGTTTCCAAGTCCGATTTGCGACGGATGCTTTGATTGTCGTCGCAATGACACAAACATGTTACTAGAACAAAAGTGCAAGAGTGGAACAACCTTAAATATCAGAGGATTAGATATTTCATTAAACAAGTTATCCACAGGATATCAACAAAACTCTCCACAGTTATTGGGATCATTATATCGCTGAGTCCAAGACTAAAATCACATGATGCGGAATATAATCCTTGACAGCGTCGCGCTGCTCCCGTAGAGAAGGCGCACGTTCCAGAATCGCGCCCAACGCCGAAGCGGGGCTGGTTCCTCACCAAAGCGACTGCCGGTCATCCTTCGTTCTTTCACTGCTCTGACCTAGCGGAGAGCAGCCGTGATCATTCGTCAAAATAGATCCAAGACAGTACCCAAGACGCCACCCAAGAAAGCGCTGTCATGCCCGAAGAACAGCGTGGCGGGCACCGGCGCCGAGCCGGCCGGCAATCGCACCGCGCTGATCAAACGGATGTGGCGGGCCGCCGACGCGCAAGTATCCGAAATCGAACATCGCCTGCTGTGCGAGAAGCCGGAGCCGTCCGAGCGCGAGCGCGATGCGCGCGTGCTCGCGGTGCTCGCCAAGACGTTGCGTGAACTTTCCGCGCTCGACGAGACCACGCAGGACCAGCAAGCCGCGCCCGCCGATGACGACGCAGTCCCCCGAGACATGGACGAGCTTCGCCGCTCGCTTGCGCGCAAACTTGAGGCGCTTGTCGGTGGAGAAGCGGCTGACTTACCTGGCGAGCCTGCATGAACGTCAAATCGAAGCGCTGGAAAAATTCTGGGAACTCTTTGCACATCCGCATCAGATGCCGCCGGAGACGCCGTGGTCGATCTGGTTGCTGCTCGGCGGCCGCGGCGCCGGCAAGACGCGAAGCGGCGCCGAATGGGTGAGGGCGCTCGCGCAGGGACTGCCGCCATACAGCGCGAAAAAAATCAGCCCGATCGCGCTCGTCGGCGAGACCGAGCACGACGTGCGCGAGGTGATGATCGAAGGCGTTTCCGGAATTCTCGCCGTGCACGCCCGCCACGACCGGCCGGCCCGGATTTCCTCACGCCGACGGCTGGAATGGCCGAGCGGTGTTGTGGCGCAGGCATTCTCGGCCGAGGATCCCGACAGTTTGCGCGGGCCGCAGTTCGCCGCCGCCTGGTGCGATGAACTCGCTAAGTGGCGGCATGCCGAAGCGACCTTCGACATGCTGCAGTTTGGTCTGCGCTTGGGTGAGCGGCCGCAGCAGGTCATTACCACCACGCCGCGGCCGATCGCGCTGCTGAAGCGCCTGATGACCGATCCTGCGACGGTCGTGAGCCGTGCCGGCACCAAGGTCAATGCGCGCAATCTGTCTCCGCTTTATCTCGACGCCGTTCTGGCGCGCTACGCCGGCACGCGTCTCGGCCGGCAGGAGATCGACGGTGAGATCGTCGACGACCGGCCCGACGCGCTGTGGTCGCGCACGGCGATCGAGAATTGCCGCGTGACCGGCGCGCCGCCGCTCAAGCGCATCGTGGTCTCGGTCGATCCGCCCGCGTCCGCGAGCAGAGGCGCCGACGCCTGCGGGCTGGTCGCGGCCGGCATCGCGGAGAACGGCGTCGCCTATGTGCTCGCGGACGAGACCGTGTCCGGCCTTTCGCCCGCCGGCTGGGCGGCGAAAGCGATCGCACTGTGGCGGCGCGTCTCCGCCGACGCGCTCGTGGTCGAGATCAACCAGGGCGGCGACATGGTGCGCGCGGTGATCGCCGAGGCCGATCGCGCCGTGCCGGTGACGCCAGTGCGCGCCAAGCGCGGAAAATGGCTGCGCGCGGAACCAGTGGCCGCGCTTTATGAGCAGGCAAAAGTGAAACACGCCGGCGTCTTTCCGGCGCTCGAAGACGAGATGTGCGACTTCGGCCTCGACGGCCTGTCATCCGGCCGCTCGCCCGACCGTCTCGACGCGCTGGTTTGGGCGCTCACCGCGCTCTGCCTGGGCGCGAAAGGCGAACCGAGGGTGCGGGGACTGTAATCGTAGTCCGGATTCTTCACTGCACTGCGCAAGAAAAACGGAGGAACACTCGCGGGGCAAACGTCGGAAGTATTCGGTGACACCGACATGTGCGATAGTTGTAAAAAGATTGCCGTTTGTCGGCATGAAATTGGGCAATTCGACGATAACATTCATTGATGCGAGTGGGACACGACTGACCATGCGTGACGGGATTTGGATAAAGGAGTCACAATGAGAAAATGCACTCACTTTGTTGACCTCCCCGATGAAGGCTGGCCGGATCTCAAACTCTTGGAACCTTTCTTCCTTACTGCGGCTGGACGAAACCGGCTAATCAGAAATGGCAACGACAGTTGGGGGATTTCGATTGATGGCGTCGAAGGCACCGAAAATCTGCCACCCTTCAACGGCCGCGTTGACATCGACCTGATGATCCAGGCCAATCCTCGGCTTGGCATTCTGCTCTGCTATCTGAAGCTTGGCCCAAAAGGGAAAGGCGGCTCCTGGTACTCCAAGGGTGACATGACGCGCTTGCACGAATGGGTGCGTTCGACCCACGATGATCGCCTGCCGGTCGGATTGTTTATTCCCTGGGAGAAAGCCTGGTTGGCGGTCAAGGAATTCATTGAACGCGAAGCTGCGCTGCCGATCGGCATCGAATGGATCGCGGTGAAAGACTTGCCGCCGAATACCTTCCCGGCTCCTGACGTGCATCCGAACGCCCTGCGGTCCTGATACGACGGGTTGGCCAATATCCACGCTTTGGCCTTTAGGCTGACCTGCTGCAGGATATTCCGGACGCGGTGGCATCATCTCTCGCAACCGAGAGCGAAACTTTCATGCTTACCTTCCTGAAAAACCTCCTCCGCGCGCCGGAGGAGAAAGCCTCGCGCACCGCGCAGCTCGTGCAGCTTGCCTACGGCACGCACGCGCGCTGGACGCCGCGCGACTACGCGGCGCTCGCGCGCGAAGGATTCGTTCAGAACGCCATCGTCCATCGTGCGGTCAAGCTCGTCGCCGAAAACGCGGCCTCGGTCGCCTATCTGATCTACGAAGGCGCGGCCGTTCGCGATCAGCACCCGCTGCTCGATCTGCTCGCGCGGCCGAACCCGCGCCAAGACGGCACGTCGCTGCTGGAAGCGGTCCACGCCAACCTCCTGCTCGCCGGCAACGCCTATGTCGAGGCGGTCGCGCTCGATGGTGCGATCCGCGAACTCTACGTGCTCAGGCCCGACCGCATGCGCGTCGTGCCCGGACCCGACGGCTGGCCCGCGGCCTACGAATACACCGTCGCCGGCGAGAGCGTGCGCTTCGACCAGAACGTGACGCCGCCGCCCATTTTGCATCTCACGCAATTCCATCCGCTCGACGACCACTACGGCCTGAGCCCGATGGAGGCCGCTGCGGTCGCCTGCGACACCCACAACGCCGCCGCGCGCTGGAACAAAGCGCTGCTCGACAACGCCGCGCGGCCCTCCGGCGCGCTGGTCTATGCGGGTCCCGACGGCGCGGTGCTCTCCGACGATCAATTTCAGCGGCTCAAGCGCGAGCTCGAGGAAACTTATCAGGGCGCGCGCAACGCCGGCCGGCCGCTGCTGCTCGAAGGCGGTCTCGACTGGAAGGCCATGTCGCTCTCGCCCAAGGACATGGATTTTCTGGAAGCCAAGCACACCGCCGCGCGCGAGATCGCGCTCGCCTTCGGCGTGCCGCCCATGCTGCTCGGCATCCCCGGCGACAACACCTATTCGAACTACCAGGAAGCCAACCGCGTGTTCTGGCGGCAGACCGTGCTGCCGCTCGCCAACCGTCTCGGCTGCGCGCTCACGCATTGGCTTGCGCCGGTGTTCGGCACGGACACGAAACTCGCGGTCGATCCCGACCGTATCCCGGCGCTTGCCGCCGACCGTGCGGCGCTCTGGGACATGGTGACGAAGGCGCCGTTCCTCTCGCTCAATGAAAAGCGCGCGCTCACCGGCTTCGGCGCCATCGAGGGCGGCGACAAGCTCTAGAAAGACAACATGGACGACCTCATCCGCATCTTCACCGAGCGCGGCGATCTCGCGCATCTCGCGCTCTTTCTGTGGGCCGCCACCGCATCGACGCTGGCGGTCTTTTCGTTGCGTGGGCTGATTACCGCCACGCGTTGCCTTGATGACTTCGTGCGCGAGCTCACGCGTTTCAACAACCGACTGCGACGTCGCCTATCCGGAGGCAAATGATGGACACCTTGCACACCGTTCTGCGCACCATTCGCGGCGAAACCAAATCGCGCCGCGACCACCTCACCGTGTTCCGCGAATTCTTGAGTCACCTCGACCGCATCGGCCGCCGTAGCCCCCGCCCGCCGCGCGACACCAAGGTCAAGGCCGGCAAGCCGAACGGCCGCACGAAGTAGACTCGTCGGATACGCCGCACTCTTACCCTCCCCTGGAGGGGAGGGTCGGCGCGCATCGAGCTGCTGACGCATTCACCCGCATGCACCTCGCACGATAGCGAGATGCGAGCCGGGGTGAGGTGAACTCAACTCGGCCTTTTCATTGGACATCACCCCGCCCCGCCACGCGCTGCGCTCGTGGCGACCCTCCCCCTCAAGGGGAGGGTGAAGGATTCGGCATGCTCGCACCCATCAGCACACGTCTGTCGATCGCCGATGGCGTGGTCGAAGGCTATGCCAGCCTGTTCGGCGAGATCGACCAGGCGCGCGACATGGTGATGCCCGGTGCGTTCGCTGCGACGCTCAGGCAACGCGGCGTGCGCCGCGTCCCGATGCTGTTCCAGCACGATCCGGCCGAGCCGATCGGCGTCTGGCTCGATCTGCACGAGGACACGCGCGGGCTTTACGCCCGCGGTCGCCTCATTCCTGAAGTCGTGCGCGCGCGCGAGCTGCTCGCGCTGCTTGAGGCCGGCGCCGCCGACGTCCTTTCCATCGGCTTCCGCACCGTGAAGGGCCGCGTCGATCCGCGCACCCGCATCCGCAAACTCGAAGCCATCGATCTTTGGGAGATTTCACTCGTGACCTTCCCGCTGCTGGCGGGAGCGCGCGTCCGCTCGGTCAAGGAAGGGCAGTCCTCCCGGCCGCTTCCTGCCGCGTGGGCGCGCAGCGGCGCGCCGCAGATTATCCGGCTTCCCACGACGCGGGCGATTAGCCGCCCATCATCGCTCGAACGCGAAACGGCTCGCCGCGGTTTCCGGATCTGATCGATGCGCGCCCTGATCTGCAAATTCGAAGCCGAAATCCTCCGGCTGAAATCGCATATCGCACTCATCAATTTCGAGACCGCGGTGCGCCGCTACGCGCTGGTCGAGCAAAAGGCCAATTTCAATCCCGCCCAGCCACGCTGGCCCGCCGGATCGGGCGAGATTAGCGGTCGCTGGTCCGGGGGCGCTGGGGGACCGCTTAACGGAAATTCCGATCACCCGCGTGTCTGGCTGGCGAGTGACAAAGTCCCTGAAACTCCCAAAAAGGCGCCAACCCGCAAGGAGCGGCGCGCACTCGCCAAAGACTATCTCCGTAGATTGGCGGCCCTAGGACGTTTGCTACGAAGAGGTTCCATCATAGGATGGTTGCTGGATTTCGAGCCTGAGATACGATCGTATCAGGACGCTCCGAAATCCTTCATGGAGCTGAGCGAACGAGCGTTGGGCCCTACTGAAGCGGGATACCAGAATCATCATATTGCAGAACAGGACGCAGCGTACAAAGCTGGCCAGGAGAATTGATAGAGTCGACGGTCAACGTTGTGCGCATTCCGACTTGGAAGCACGAAGAAATCACCGGATGGTATCAGACAAAGAGTGACCGTTTTGAGGGCTCTCGCCAAGACAATATTTGGAAGACAAGGATTGGGATGAACGCATACGCGTCGGCTTAGAGACTCTTAAAATGTTCAAAGTGTTAAAGCCATGAAAATTCACAGAGTCAACAGAATGACCGTTGACCAATTGCTCGACCGCTTTGGTGAGATTGGTGTGGCGCAGGACAAAGCACTTCTCGCTAATGCGATTGATAAATTCAACAGTCTTTACGATGAGAAGGTAATCATTGTAGCGGAATTGAAATCTCGAGAAGGAGACCAACGGCGCGCGTTGATGCGCCTTTACAATCATCAAAACATGCAGGTTAGGCTAAATGCGGCAAATGCAACGCTCGCCATTGCTCCGGACGAAGCGCGAAACTTATTGCAAAAGATTGCGGACTCCAATTTTTTTCCCCAAGCAGGCGATGCCGGCATGTCGCTCTGGAATCTGGAACGCGGTGTCTACAAGCCGACCTGATACAAACAGTCTGGATATGCCAGCGACATCCGGGCTGCATCTTGATCGGCTTCCCTGTTGCCCGCATTTCGCTGTCGCTCATGCGGGCTAATACAACTCCTCTAGAATAATCGAAAACATTCTTAACGCGAACGCGCCGGAAACATTGTGCGCGCCGGCCGCCTCGCTTTGCATTCGCGCGCGTTTACTCACATGAGGCAAGACATGGAACTGGAAATTCACGATTCCCTGCAGACAAAGTCGGTCGCGGCGCCGGAAACCAAGGCGATCCACGACGACATGCAGCGCCTGTTCGAGGAGTTCAAGGCCGCGAACGACGAGCGGCTCGCCGCCCATCAGCGCAGCACCGACGTGCTGATCGAGGAGAAGCTCGCGCGGCTCGACGATGAGATGAACCGCAGGTTCGACCAGATTTCGCTGAAGGCATCGCGCCCCGCGCTCGCGGTTGAGAGCAAGAGCGCGAGCGCTTTGAGCCAACGCGAGCACAAGAGCGCCTTCGTCAATTACATGCGCACCGGCGAAACTGCAGGCCTGCGCCAGCTCGAAGTCAAAGCGCTGTCGGCCGGCTCCAATCCCGACGGCGGCTACACCGTGCCGGTCGAGATCGAGATCCAGATCGGCCAGCGCCTCACCGCGATCTCGCCCATCCGCGGCATCGCCGGCGTGCGCACCATCTCGGGCAACGTCTATAAGAAGCCGTTCATGACCGCCGGTCCCGCGGTCGGCTGGGTCGGCGAGACCGACGCGCGCACGCAGACCACGTCGCCTACGCTGGATGCGCTGTCGTTCCCAGCCATGGAGCTCTACGCCATGCCGGCTGCGACCGCGACGCTGCTCGAGGACTCCGCCGTCAACATCGACCAGTGGCTCGCGTCCGAAGTCGAGCAGGCCTTCGCCGTGCAGGAAGGCACCGCCTTCGTCACCGGCGACGGCAGCAACAAGCCGAAGGGCTTCCTCGAATACGCCACGATCGACAACGCCTCCTGGGAGTGGGGCAAGATCGGCTATGTCGCGAGCGGCGCGGCCGGCGCGTTCGCCGCGAGCAATCCTTCCGACACGCTGGTCGATCTGATCTACGCGCTCAAGGCCGGCTACCGCCAGAACGGCACCTTCGTGATGAACCGCAAGACCCAGAGCGTGGTGCGCAAGTTCAAGGACTCCACCGGCGCCTATCTCTGGCAGCCGCCCGCGCAGGCGCTTGGCCGCGCCACGCTGATGACCTTCCCGGTGGTGGAGGCCGAAGACATGCCGGACATCGCGGCGAATTCCTACTCGGTCGCGTTCGGCGATTTCAGCCGCGGCTATCTGATTGTCGACCGCGCCGGCGTCAACGTGCTGCGCGATCCGTTCTCCGCCAAGCCCTATGTGCTGTTTTACACGACCAAGCGCGTGGGCGGCGGCGTGCAGGATTTCGACGCCATCAAGCTGATCAAGTTCGCCGCGTCGTAAAAGGAGAAGGGCAGACCTTTGCCATTCGTGGATGAAGGTCTGCCGCCAAATTACTCCTCTTTCGCTTTAGGCCCTCTAAATGCCAGCCTATCGTTTATCCAGAGGTTGTAGTCACCTGAATGACCGGCTTTGCTGAGCATGTCGAGAAACCTAACAGCCTTATCAATATCGGGTGATCCATACTGTCGAATTCGCCGGCGAGCTATGATGTTACGCCAAACGTACATGCCTGCTCGATGAGACAGTCGATGGTTGAACAACTCACGGAACCTGTAGGCCCACATTAAGGTATCGCTGGCAAACATACCTGTCGCACCATCTACCTCGATGATGCCGACACCAACTACCTCCAGACGGATGATGGCCTTGCTATAGTCGAATCTCTTTTCCCTGCGCATACGGCGCGCGCATCGCAGACAACCAAACGCGTGGTTGAGTTTTGAGAATACGCCTGATCGTTCATTTAAGTCCGCGGCCACTCTTCCGAGTACCTCGATTGCAGGTCATTCGGCAACATGGCCGTCGCGCGTTTGATAAATGCACGCGAAAGCTTCGGCGTAAATTCGACGACGTCATGAGCGACAAGGTGTCCGATAAAAGCCGAGATTGCGGCGGTAAGCGCCACGAGCAAATCTATCAGGATTGCCATGCGAGCACCCCCGCAGCCGTTGTTTGGAGTTCGGCGAGGGCTTTAATCGCCTGCTTCTGACCTTCGCCGGTGAGTTTGTAGTAGCGCCGTCGCGGACGTCCTGCCGCCGATGGATCGAGTTGCTCCCATTCGCTTTTGAGCCAGCCCGCATTCTCCAGTCGCTGAAGAAGTGGGTAGAGGGTCCCGGAACCGATCTTGAGTGTCTTTGAAATGTCGGCGCCGGAGCGGCCTTCGAGGGGTTTCTCGATCATCATCTTCAGCAGCCGCAGCGTTTGGCCCGAAAGTCTGATGTCGCTAGTCATACTCAAGTATCTCCTATCTATCGAGAACCGATATAGGAATATATATCGAATATCGATATAGGGTGTCAAGACTTCAAATATTCCAATCTAATTAATGGCTTAGGGCAGGGTCCGTCCCCACCTCTTCGCCTGTTCCACCACCCACGGCCGGTAAAGCGCGATTGGCGTCACGCCGGTGATGCCGCCGCAGCCTTCGCTCTCGCCGGGGCCGGTCGACCAGCTCACCACGCCGACCAGACGGGGCGTGCCGTCGGTCGCGCGCAGCACCGGGCCGCCGGAATCGCCGACGCAGCCGCCCAGTCCGAAACGTTCGCCGCGCTTGACCGGATCGACTAGGCGGACCTGCATGGCGGTCGGTCGACCGGTGACGACCAGCATCGCCACATGCGGCACGCCGGTGCTGAAATCTTTTCCCGCCACGGTCACGCCGAAGCCCGCGATCTGCAGGCGCTCGCCGGTCGTGAGCGTGTCGCCCGAGGGCGCCAGCGCCACCGGAGAGACATGCGCGGGCAACGGCCGCGCGAGCTTGAGCAGCGCGAGATCGGCGGTGGCGCGGCCGCGTTCGTAACCATGCGGGTCGAAACGCGGATGCCGC
>DATJVR010000054.1:0-29676 GCA_035501735.1 Xanthobacteraceae bacterium
CCCCGACCTGAGTGGATACTCCACCTTCGATACTTTCAATTCTCATCATTGCCTCCACCCAAGGCTCAGCACCACGGCTACATCGTCTTGCAATGTGGGCGATCAAATCAAAAAATTGCGACCGACGAAATAGGGCTCAACGGTCAATTTGCGCGGCAGCAAATTCCGGATTGCACCGGCCGCGATGGGTCAACAGCGCGATGTGGCCCCATTTTACGCATATCCGATCCCACCCCGGTCGCGTCCGCCATAGCGACCAAAAATTGTTTTAACCAGGAAATATTCCCGCGCGATGTCGGCGATGCCCCCAGCTTCTGTCATACTGACGACGCGCGAATCCTACGTGTGAATGCCATTAGCGTCATCGGGATAACTTCCGTTTGAGTTCCGTCCGACCTCATGAGGGGCATGGACGGAGATTTGACTTGAAGGTAGCATTAACGGTGCGGTGCGGCGGGGGAGTTGTGTGTGCGTGCCGCGCTTCTGACGTTCCTTGGGTGCATCGGAATTTGCTTGGTGGGTTGCACCACGGCTCCATCTCTACAAGAAGATGGCATTGCAATTTCCGACATCGTCCAGCGTGTCAAATGTGAGATCGCGCTCGCGGTACCCGAACCACGACCACCGTTTCCGACAGGACCATACCAGTGGATGAAGGCGTGGACGGCAAAAGTCGATCTGACTCTCAACGTCAATGAGCAGGCAACGATTAACCCGACATTCAGCTTCATCCGTCCCATGACACCAGACACGCTGCCCGGGATTGGCACTTTTCAACGCATGTTCAATCTTGGTGCTGGAGCGGGAGTAAGCGGAACTGCCACGCGGACCGAAATTGTTAGCTTTACTGTTTCCATGCAGGAGTTAAGGGATAGAAAGTATCGCGGCGATTGCGAAGCGCCCACGGGGGCTGACCTTTATGGAAATCTTGGCCTGAAAGAGTGGATGACGTCTGCGCTCGCTCCAGTAGATAATAAGCAACTACGTATAGGTCACCATCCCCCGCCAGGTTCTAAGCAGCCGAAGGCAGAACCAGCACCTCCTAAGGGCGCGGGGGCACAAGCATGGGTCGTTGTGCAAGCGGCAGAGGCTGAAAGGCTTGCAAACGAGCTAAAAGGTTTAGTCGCCGACGCCAAATCGAAGGCCGACGCGGTTGAAAAAAAAGCTCAAGCCTCGGCTATCACTCCGGAAGCGATACAGGGCGCAGCAAACGCTGTCCAACTGGCGTTGGATAAATTTGCAGAGGTTAGGCAAAAGATTGATTATGTGAAAAAGCTGTTAGACGATCGCACTCTGCTAGATCGACCAAACGACGAAGAGCGCAAGTATGTACAAAATACCATTCAAGCAGTCGAGGCTATCCTGAATCAAGCACAGACGGACATCGCTGCTGTATGGGAAAAGATCCCGAGCGATCCACCGTTAGACTCAATTTCCCATAAGGTCGAGTTCATTGTTGCTCGCAGTGCAAACGTCACGCCCTCCTGGACCCTCGTTCACTTTAAGGGTCCGGGTATAACTGGAAATTTTGCAGCGATACAGCGTACCGATACCCATACCCTAACAATTGCATTCGGCGCGCCAGGTGAACAGAGCCGCCAACTCGGCAATCAGTTGATTAATTCACTCCGGGACGCATTTCGAGCCGGAGCGCCCCTTCAATAACCAGTAGGTACTGCCAGATGGCCGTTCGTGATCCCGCGACCGCGCCCTAGCCGTAGCGCGCCATAGTGTTTCCCGCGAAGACGTAGACCACGCCCTGCCCGATATCGTCCATGGCCGCCACCTCGGGATCTGCGATGCCGAGATGAGCGATCAGCGCGCGGGCAACGCCGCCGTGCGCCGAAACGACGGCGTCGCGCTCGACCGTTTCATACCAGGCGCGCACGCGCACCAGCAGCTGCGCATAGGATTCGCCGCCGGGCAGCACGAATTGCCATTTGTCGCGGTCGCGCGCGGCGAGCGCCGCGGCCTCGCGCTTCTCCAGTTCGGTCGGGGTGAAGCCTTCCCAGCGGCCGAACGACATCTCCAGCAGACGAATGTCGGTGCGATAGCCTTCGATGTCGAGCCCGAGCTCCGCGCGCATCAGTTCCATGGTCTTGCGCGCGCGACCTAAGGGGCTCGAGAAATAATCGAAGTCACCGGGCGAGCGGTCGTCGCGCGCGAACAGCTCGTGCAGGATGCGCCCGCACTGAACGGCCTGCCGGCGGCCGAGCGCATTGAGCGGAATGTCGTGCTGGCCTTGCAGCCGCCGCTCGACATTCCAATCGGTCTGGCCGTGACGGACGTAATAAAGCACGGGCCGCGTCATGGGCGCCGCCGCTGCGGCTCAATCCTTGGCGACGACGATGTCGGGCGCGTCCGGATGCTTCATGCCGACGATGTTGTAGCCGGCATCGACATAATGGATTTCGCCGGTCACGGCGCGCGACATGTCGGACAGCAGGTAGACGGCGGTGTCGCCGACCTCCTCGACCGACACGTTCCGCCGCAACGGAGCGTTATGCTCGGTCCAGGTCAGGATGTAGCGAAAATCGCTGATTCCGGAAGCCGCGAGCGTCTTGATGGGGCCGGAGGAGATGGCGTTGACGCGGATGTTCTTGGTGCCGAGATCAGCGGCAAGATAGCGCACGGAAGCCTCGAGCGCGGCCTTGGCGACGCCCATGACGTTATAGTGCGGCATCCACTTGTTGGAGCCGTAATAGGTGAGCGTGAGCATGGAACCGCCGTTCGTCATCAGCTTCTCGGCACGCTGGGCGACGGCGGTGAAGGAGTAGCAGGAGATCAGCAGGGTGTTGCTGAAATTCTCCGGCGTGGTGTCGACGTAGCGGCCGGTGAGCTGGTTGCGGTCGGAGAAGGCAATCGCGTGCACGATGAAATCGAGCGATCCCCAGGCGCTCTTCACAGCCGCAAACACTGCATCCATTGTCGCAGCCTCGGTCACATCGCAGTGACCGAGCACCAGCCCGTCGATCTCTTTGGCGAGCGGCTCGACTCGCTTCTTGAGCGAGTCGCCCTGATAGGTGAATGCGAGTTTCGCACCCTGGGCGTGGCAGGCTCTGGCGATACCCCAGGCAAGCGACCGGTTGTTAGCCACCCCCATGATCAGGCCGCGCTTTCCGCGCATGAGACCCGGGGCTTCCGCCATGATTTCCCTCTTCCCCCCGATTTTCGCCTCCAGTTTCCTATGGCATAGGGTGTTTGACCCTTCAAGCATGCAGCCCAGCCTCAAATGCCAGCATTAATGCATGGATGAATCATGTGAATTCAGCCGTGGAATACTTACGACCAGGCGGTGTTGTTGGCGGCAGCAGGGTGTTGCTGCTGCGAATGCCTCCTCACGTTTTGACAACACGTGGGACGCGGGTGATGCTGGTCGAAGTTGAACGCGACATCGGGAGATGGCCGTGAGTTCATTTCGGCAAAACATCGAGGCATCAATACCAGCGCTGCGCAGATATTCGCGAGCGCTGACACGAGATGCTGAAACGGCTGACGATTTGGTGCAAGACACACTCGTGCGCGCCTTGCGCTCGGAGCATCTGTTCTACGGTGGTGACGTGCGAAGCTGGCTCTATACGATCCTGACCAACCTCAACCGCAACCGGCTGCGGTCGTTGGCGCGTCGTCCGACCTTGACGTCGATCGAGGAGAACGATGCTCCGAACATGGCGGGACCGGAAGCCGGCGGCCGCGACATCGAGCGGGCGCTCGGCCTGCTGGTGGATGAGCAACGAACGGCCTTGCTGCTCGTTGTACTGGAAGGACTTTCCTATCGCGAGGTCGCGGAGGTGCAGGGCGTGCCGATCGGAACGGTGATGTCGCGCCTCGCCCGTGCCCGCGCGCAAATCAAGGATTTCCTCGATGGCGGGCGCCCGGCGCTGCGGCGCGTTAAGTAATCGGTAATAACTCAGGACGAGGTTGCAAATATGGTCCACCGCGATTCACCTGTCACAGAGGACGAATTGCACGTCTATGTGGACGGTGAGCTGCCGGCGGACCGCCTGGCGGCCGTCGAAAACTGGCTCGCAACCCATCCCGAAGACGCCGCCCGCGTCGCCACCTGGCGCACGCAGGCGGATGCCATTCGCGCGCGTTTCGGCGGCCTTGCCAAGGAGCCGGTTCCGGAGCGGCTCTGGCTCGACCGCATCACCCGCCGAGGTCGTGTCTGGACCGCTATGGCCGCCGCGGCCGTGGTCGCGGCGTTCGTGATCGGCGGCGCCACCGGCTGGGTCGCCCGCGGCGTTTCAGTCCCAGCGCAAGCCTCACCGTTCGAAATGTTCACCAACGACGCACTCAGCGCTTACAAACTTTACGTCGGCGAAGTGCGCCACCCCGTAGAGGTTCCCGGCATCGAGCGGGCGCACCTCGTGCAGTGGCTCTCCAAGCGGCTCAATTTCCAGCTGCGCGCGCCAAACCTCGAAGACATCGGGCTCAAGCTGGTCGGCGGGCGGTTGTTGCCGGGTCCGACCGGACCAGCGGCCTTCTTCATGTACGAAGCCCCGTCGGGCGATCGCTACACGCTCTATTGCGGTACGACCACGGCGGTGCAGACCGCCATGCGCTACCAGGGCGGCGAGCAGGCGGCGGCGTTCTACTGGGTCGATCGCGACGTGGCCTATGTCCTGAGCGGGGCGCCCGATCGCGATCAATTGCTCAAGGTGGCGCAGGCGGCTTACGACCAGATCGAATCACGCCCATCGTCGCAGCCGATGGCGGAGAAGATGTAGGCGCCTCGGCTTTTTTCTCGCGCATGATCTGATCCGAAAACCGGTTCCCACTTTTCGGGATCATGCGTTTTCGTTAAAGCATGATCTGATCCGAAAACCGGTTCCCACTTTTCGGGATCATGCGTTTTCATTTGAGCATGATCTGATCCGAAAACCGGTTCCCACTTTTCGGGATCATGCATTTTCATTTGAGCATGATCTGATCCGAAAACCGGTTCCCACTTTTCGGGATCATGCTTAGTCCATATCCTTGCGCGGATCGTAGGGCTTCTGATCGCGCCATTGGCGCATCAGCTCTTCGAGCTCGGCCTCGCTGCGCTCAGGCAACATGATGCGCACGGTGGCGTAGAGGTCGCCGCGGCCGTCCTTGCCGGGCATACCCTTGCCCTTGAGACGGAACGTCCGCCCGCTGTTGGTGCCGCGCGGGATCGCAAGCTCGACCGCACCCTCGAGGGTCGGCACGCGCACCTTGGCGCCGAGCACCGCTTCGTAGAGCGAGACCGGCAATTGCAGGCGCAGATTCGCGCCGTCGCGTTCGAACAACGGATGGGGCGCGATCGAAACCGTGATCAGCGCGTCGCCGACGTGGCCGCCCGCGCCGGGCAGGCCCTGCCCTTTCAGCCTGATGGTCTGACCGTCGGCGAGGCCGGCGGGAATCTTAGCGTCGATTTCCTTGCCGCTCGGCAGCTGCACGCGCCTTGTGGTGCCCTTGGCGGCCTCGTTGAGCGAGATCGTCACCGCACCGGTCACATCGCGACCCGGCGTCGCTTGCGCAGAATCGTCGGCGGCAAAATGTTCGCCGCGTCCGCCGCCGCCGAACATGCCTTTGAGGATATCGTCGATGCCGCCGGCAAAGCCGCCGCGGCCGGTGCTGCGCTGAAAGCCTTCCGGCCCGAAGGTGAAGCTCTCAAAGCCCCCGCCCTGTCCGAAGCCGCCTTGGCCAAAGCCACGGGCCCGCGCATCGGCGCCGGCGCCGAAGCCTTCAAAGCCCTGGAATCGCGGCTTGCCCTCGGCGTCGATCTCGCCGCGGTCGAAGGCCTTGCGCTTGGCCTCTTCGCCGAGAATCTCGTAGGCGGCGTTGAGCTCGGCGAATTTCGCGGCGGCTTTCTTGTCCTGCTTGTTGGCGTCCGGATGCAGCTTCTTGGCGAGCTTCCGAAATGCGGACTTGATCGCCTCCTGGCTAGCGTTCTTCGGTACCCCCAAAACGTCATAGGGGTCGCGCATCATCGAACTCCAATGAAATCCCCCGGATCGCCGCACGGCATGCGCGGCCGATCCATTTGCACCCTATATGTGGTGCAATGGCAGGCAAACCGCAACGCGGTTGGCGGCGGGCCGAAGCGCTCAAGAATGCTTCAAGGGCTTGAGGCTCGTGACTTCCCAACGGCCGCCGTCGGTGCGGCAGCCCTCGCCCTGCAGCCAGGCCTGCTCGCCGCCGCGCAGGTAGCTGGCGACGAAATCGCGGCAGGTCGCGCCGTCCTGGCTGTAGGCGGTGGCGATCGGGGTCACGGTGCCGCGCGCGCCGGTCTTCGGGTTCTCCCACGGCATGCTGGTGTCCTTGTTGCCGCGCGAGAGAACCTCGGAGGCGGCGGCCCGCGCATAGACCAGATCGCTTTCGAACAGTTCGGCCATCGACGAGGCCGCAAACGGTCCTTCCGCGACGGAGCCGGTGGTCTCGTCCTTTAGCGCGGCCGTTCTGTTGCCGAGCATCGAGTCGAGCTTGTAGGACAGCGCACAGCCGCCGGTCGCAAATCCCATCGCGAGCAGCAGCACGAAGGCCGACAATCGCAGGCACGCCCGCCGTAGGCGCACGCCAAGCGTTCCACTATAAGGGGGCAGCCACCACGCCGGCCGGGTCACCGGGCTGGCCATTGGATACTCCGTTACATGTCCGACACAGGTCCCATAGAACACCCAAGCTGGTTAACGTCCGGTGACTTCACCGAGGCGGACGAACCTTTTCGGCTGTTTGCCGCGTGGATGCAGGACGCGACGGCCAGGGAACCGGCGGACCCGAACGCAATGGCGCTCGCGACCGTGGACCAGGACGGTCTGCCGAACGTGCGGCTGGTGCTGCTCAAGGGGTACGATGAGCGGGGCTTTGTCTTCTACACGAACACCGAAAGCGCCAAGGGCTGCGAATTGGACGGGAACCCGAAAGCCGCGCTGGTGTTCTACTGGAAATCACTCAGCCGGCAGGTGCGGGTACGCGGCCAGGTCGAGCGCGTGTCGGACATGGAGGCCGACGACTATTTCGCCAGCCGCGCGCGGCTGTCGCAGATCGGCGCCTGGGCGAGCAAGCAATCCTCGCCGCTCGAAAGCCGGCTCGCATTCGAGAAGGCGCTCGCGCGCTACACCGCCAAATATGCCATCGGCAAAGTCCCGCGTCCGCCCAACTGGTCCGGCTATCGGATCATGCCGATAGCGATCGAATTCTGGCAGGACCGGCCGTTCCGCCTGCACGACCGGGTCGTATTCCGCCGCAATGAACAGGGGGCGCCGTGGAGCAAGACGCGGCTCTATCCGTGAGTTAGCATCCGGCATGGCCCCGTCATCCGCACCCTCAAACCAGCCGCGCCGCACGCTGCTGCTCACCGGAGCAAGCCGCGGCATCGGACACGCCACGGTCAAGCGCTTCTCGGCCGCGGGCTGGCGGGTGATCACCTGCTCGCGCCATGCGTTTCCGGAAAACTGCCCCTGGGAGGCCGGCTCGGAGGATCATATCCAGGTGGACCTGGCCGACCCGGCCAACACGGAGGCCGCAATCGCCGAGGTCAAGCGGCGGATCAACGGCGAGCTGCACGCGCTGGTCAACAATGCCGGCATCTCGCCGAAGGGACAGGGGGGCGCGCGGCTCGGCTCGATCGCGACCACGCTCGACGTATGGCAGCACGTGTTCCAGGTGAATTTCTTCGCCCCGATCATGCTGGCGCGCGGACTGGTCGATGAACTCGAAGCGACCAGAGGTTCCGTCGTCAACGTCACTTCGATCGCCGGCTCGCGGGTGCATCCGTTCGCGGGCGCGGCCTATGCCACCTCGAAGGCGGCGCTCGCCTCGCTTACGCGCGAGATGGCCTCCGACTTCGGCCGGCGCGGTATCCGCGTCAACGCCATCGCACCGGGCGAGATCGACACCGCCATCCTGTCGCCCGGCACCGACAAGATCGTGGAGCAGATTCCGATGCGCCGGCTCGGCACCCCCGACGAGGTGGCGAAGATCATCTATGTGCTGTGCACCGACACGAGCTCATACGTGAACGGCGCGGAGATCCACATCAACGGCGGCGAGCACGTCTAGCGCCGCGGATCTTCGCGTGGCCTACAGCCACTTCTTCCATCTGAAGAACACCAGCGGCAATACCGCCGCCGCCACCATAAACAGCAGCGCGAAAGGATAGCCGTACTGCCAATCCAACTCGATCATGTTGTGGTGGAAGTTCATGCCATAGATCGAAGCCACCAGGGTCGGCGGCATGAACACCACCGCCGCTATCGAGAAAATCTTGATGATGTTGTTCTGCTCGATCTGCACCACGCCGAGCATGGCGTCGAGCAGGAAGGTGATCTTATTGCTCAGGTAGGTGGCATGGTCGGAGAGCGACTGGACGTCGCGCCGCATCGACTGCAGCTGCGTGCGGGTGTCCTTCGGCCAGCGCAGGCCCTCCGCCTCGTTGGAGAGGAAGAGCAGCATTCTGCCCAGGGAAACCAGGCTCTCGCGCACCTTGGAGGTGAGGTCGCCCTTGCTGCCGGCCGCTTTGAGGATGTCATTGTAGGACATGCTGCGGGCGGTGGCGGCGCTCTCCTGCGGATCGAAAATATCGCGCGAGATCAAGTCGGCTTCGGCACCGATGCGCTCGAGAATGTCGGCGGCGCGATCGATCACGGCGTCGAGCAGGTCCATGAGCACGGATTCGCCGTTGATGCTGGCGGGGCAATTTCGCGCCAGCTTGTTGCTGACGAGCATGAAGGGGCGCGGATCGTCGTAGCGCACGGTCACCAGCTTGTGGCCGGAAAGAATGAAGGTCACCGCCGTGGTCTTGGGCACCGCGGTGTCGGACTGGCACATCAGCGTGGCGGTCATGAAGCGCGCGTTCTGCTCGACGTAGAGCCGGCTCGAGACCTCGATCTCCTGCATTTCCTCGCGCGTGGGGATCGCGACGCCAAGCCGCCGCTCGATCAGCTTGTCCTCGCCGGGCGCCGGATTGACCAGATCGATCCAGACGGAATCCTCCGGCACGTCGCCGCCATTGGTGACGGGGACGCGTTCGAGCGTGTTGTTGCGCGGCACATAGGCCGAAAGCATGATCGATCCTGCATGCCCGCCCGCGGCCGCCCCCGCGCCGCCGGGTCAGGAAAAATTCCGGTAAGCAGAATTGTCATGCCGTGATCGCGGCGGATATTGCAAGAAAAATTGCCGAGCCAATCGGCGATACGGTTACCGGCGAGGCGTGCGGTCTTGTGACCGATGCACGACATCGGACCAGGGCGATTGAAAGCTGTTGCTGCTGCCCGCGGTGTGCGGGCGGCCGGCTCGCCGCGCGGGCGCTAAGCCGTGTGCTCGACAAACCGTTCGTCGAGCCGCGCGACCCCATGGGTCGGCGTCTTTGCCGGGGTGGCGTACTGAAGCACTGCCTTCAAGGACGCGATTCCAATATGCCCGTAGCGGCGAACCAGGTTGGTGGTTTCCGGTCGGGGCCTGCTTGTCTCTTTTGATTGCATCTTCCTCTGCACGGTCATCGCACCGTAGCTCCTTCACATTGCCCCCGTGCGCCCTGACCTTGAACCTCGATCGCGGCAGAAATGGGCTGCAAATCGTGCCTTACAGGGGCATTTCGGGGTTGTTCGCCCGCGCCCGACTTATTTCCTGCTTGGAAGAATTTCCCCTGCGCCGGACCTGCTCGGCTCGATGTCATTAAGATGTCGTCCGCATAAAGATTTGATTAATGCGGGTCGCGCTTAAGTCGGCACGCGGCGCCGAATCAACCGGGCGGACGCTCCCGCGGTACTATGGGAATGCCTGGAAAATCGGCACGTTCATGGGGTGAGACCTTCTTGCAACAGGCGCGAAGAAGCAGCATCGGCCAGCGGCCAACCCCTGGATGGGGCCTGCATCGTTGGAGTATTTTTTCAAGTCGGAATCGTGAGTTGGGGCGGCTCTCCTCTAACCAGAACTGGCAATGGCCATGATGAAAAGTGGGATTGGGGCTCTAGCACTGGGGTTGGGCGTCGTGCTGGGCGGCTGCATGCAGCAGACCATCGAACCTGCCTCCGAAGCAAACTGGACATCGCGCGACAAGAAGCTGATGGCGCATGTCCCCTATCAAAAGGTCGAAATCGTTCCGGAATATCAGCGCACGATCGTCGACTATCATCGCAAGGAAGCGGCCGGGACGATCCTGATCGATACCGATGCGCGCTATCTTTACTACGTGCTGCCGGACAAAAAGGCGATCCGCTACGGCGTAACGGTGGGCGAGGAAGCCCTGGTGTGGTCGGGCGTCGCCAAGGTCGGCCGCAAGGAAGAATGGCCGACCTGGACGCCGACGGCGGACATCAAACGGCGGCTCGGCGCGGGCGTGCCGAACTTCGTCGGACCCGGTCCGCATAATCCGATGGGCGCGCGCGGGCTCTACCTGTTTCAGGGAAAGAAAGACACGCTATATCGCATCCACGGAACCAATCAGCCGGAATACATCGGGTCGGCAATTTCCTCCGGCTGTATCCGGATGACCAACGAGGACGTGATCGACCTCTACAATCGGGCCAAGGTTGGCACGACCGTGGTGGTGCTCGCGCCCAATCAAGGGGACTCGCCCTACAATCCGCAACTTGCCAAGCGCAACGAAAAGAATCTTTAAGGTCAAACGAATTCCTCCGAATGGCCCCGACGTCGCGTCGGGGCCATTTTCATTTTCGCCGACGCCAAATCATGAGTTGCGTCGCGCGACGGCCCCGCTAACCTTGCCCACGGCCGAGGGGGCTCGGTCCAAGAAACGCGGTAGAGGGAGAATTCATGCTCGGCTTGATGCAGGACTGGCCGCTGCTGTGCCATCGCATCATCGATCACGCGGCAACCTACCATGGCGGGCGCACCGTGGTGACGCGGTCAATTGAAGGGCCGTTCCACACCACGACCTATGCGGAAATTCGCAAACGGGCGCTGCAGGTCGGGCAACGGCTGGAGAAGGACGGCATCAAGCTTGGCGACCGCGTGGCAACGCTCGCCTGGAACACCTGGCGGCATCTCGAAGCCTGGTACGGCATTCTCGGCATCGGCGCCGTCTATCACACGGTCAATCCGCGGCTGTTCCCGGAGCAGATCATCTGGATCGTCAATCACGCGGAGGACCGCATGATGATGACCGATCTCACGTTTCTGCCGATGCTGGAAAAGTTCGCCGACAAGCTCAAACCGATCGAGCGTTACGTGGTGCTCACCGACGCCGCCCACATGCCGGCGACGCCGCTGAAGAATGCGGTGCCGTACGAGGAATGGATCGCGGAAGTCGACGGCGACTTTGCCTGGAAGACGTTCGATGAAAATACCGCGGCCGGCATGTGCTACACGTCCGGCACCACCGGTCATCCGAAGGGCGTGCTCTATTCCCATCGCTCGAACGTCCTGCATTCGATGATGGCGGCGCAACCCGACGCCATGGGGGTGTCGTCGCGCGACGTTGTCATGCCGGTGGTGCCGATGTTCCACGCCAATTGCTGGGGGCTCGCGCTCACGTCGCCCATGGTGGGCGCGGCCATGGTGATGCCGGGCGGCAAGCTCGACGGCGCCTCGATCTACGAGACCCTGAACCAACATCGCGTGAGCTTCACCGCGGCGGTGCCGACGGTGTGGCTGATGCTGCTGCAATATCTCGAAAGAAGCAAAGCGAAACTGCCGTACTTGAAGAAAGTGGTGATCGGCGGCTCGGCCTGCCCGCGCGCGATGACGAAGACGTTCCAGGAGGACTATGGCGTGGAGGTCTGCCACGCCTGGGGCATGACGGAAATGAGTCCGCTCGGCACGCTCGGTTCGATCAAGCCGGAATACGCCGGGCTGAAGGGCGAAGAACGGCTCGACATCCAGATGAAACAAGGTCACCCGCCGTTCGGCGTGGAGATGAAAATCGTCGACGATGACAACAAGGAGCTGCCGCGCGACGGCAAGATCTTCGGACGGCTCAAGGTCCGCGGGCCGTCGGTGGCGCGGCGTTACTTCAAGGAAAATGCCGACGTCGTCGACGCCGACGGTTTTTTCGACACCGGCGACGTCTCGACCATCGACCCGTATGGCTATATGCAGATCACAGACCGCGCCAAGGACGTGATCAAATCGGGCGGCGAATGGATTTCGTCGATCGATATCGAGAACCTGGCGGTCGGGCATCCGAAAGTCGCGGAGGCAGCGGTGATCGGGGTCAAGCATCCGAAGTGGGACGAACGGCCGCTGCTGGTGGTCGTGGTCAAGAAGGACCAGAGCGTCAGCAAGCAGGAATTGATCGAGTTCATGACCGGGAAGATCGCCAAATGGTGGATACCCGACGACGTGGCGTTCGTGGAGGAAATCCCGCACACCGCGACCGGCAAAATCCAAAAGACCGCGCTACGCGAGCGCTTCAAGGATTATGTGCTGCCGAGCGCGCAGGTCCGATGCTAATAATGGCAGACCTTTCGGTCTTTGCCGCGGCACAGTCATAATCGTAAGTTTTGGATAGGGCATGGTTCGCCGACGTATTGCCAAGGAGCCGGTGTCGCGGCTTGCGATCTGGGCCCGCCGCTGCGCGCTGTTCTCGCTGGCGTCCACCGTGATCGTGATCCTGATCGTGCGCGCGGGCCTGATCGAGATCGATCCATCGCTGGCGGCACTGGCGGGAGCGCTCGGCTTTTCCGGAATTGCGATCGTGCTGGCGCTCGCCGCTTTCGTGGTGATCTGGCGCGAGGGCATCGAAGGGCTGGGGCCGGCGCTGCTTGCGGTCGTGATCGGCACCGGGCTGCTCGCCTATCCGGCCTACCAGGCAGTCAACCTGCTGCGGACGCCGGCGATCAACGACGTGACCACCGACATGGGCGATCCGCCGCGCTTCGATGTGCTCGCGAAACTGCGGCCGCGCGGTACCGTCGATTATCCGGGCGCCATCGTCGCCGCACGACAGAAGGCCGCCTATCCCGAGATCGAGACGCTGCAGGTGTCGGCGCCGGTGCAGATCGCCTACGAAGCGGCGATCTCGGTCGTCAGCAAACGCAAATGGAACATCATCCTCAACCGCGCGCCGCAGGCGGCCGCCCGGCGCGACGGGCAGATCGAGGCGGTGGCGCGCACGCCGATCCTGGGCTTTCGCGAGGACGTGGTCGTGCGGGTCCGCAACAGCCCGGAAGGCGCGCTGATCGACGTGCGCTCGGCGTCGCGCTACGGCCGCCACGATCTCGGCAGCAATGCCGCGCGTGTGCGCAGCCTGCTCGATGACATCGACGATACGGTGGCCGTGCTGGTCGAGGAGCGCAAGAAGGCGCCGCCGAAACCGACGCCGGCCAAGAGCCAACCTCAGCCGGCCAAGCGATAGCGGCCGTCGATCGACAGCGGGCCGGAGGATGCCACGAGCCGGCGCGTCACAAGATCCTCCAAATGCGCCAGGACGGAAAATCCGGCCGCACGAACCAGCTTCGGGTTCAAGCCGGAATAGATCGCGGCCACCAAGGCGGGAATGTCGCTTTCACCCCTTTTGAGCTGGCGGAGGATTGCGGCCTCGCGCGCCTTGCGGTGCAGGATGTAAGCGGCGACGAAACGCGGGGCGTTGGTCACCGCGCCGCCGTGGCCGGGAAAATAAATCTGCTCGTTGCGGCGGCCGAGCCTGGCGAGCGAGTCCATGTAATCGCTCATGGCGCCGTCGGGCGGCGCCACGACCGGCGTCGACCAGGCCATCACGTGATCGCCGGAAAACAGCACGTCGGACCCTTTCAGCGCGTAGACCATGTGATTTGCGGTGTGGCCGGGCGTGGCGACCGCCTCGATCGCCCAACCCGAGCCCTCGACCACTTCGCCGTCGGCGAGCGCCCGGTCGGGCCGAAAGGCGAGGTCGTTGCTGGATTCCATGCGCGGCGCCTCACCGGCGTTGAGCGGGCGCGCAGCCCGGTGCGGACCTTCGGCCAGCACGATTGCGCCGGTTGCCTGTTTTATGTGCGGCACGGCGGGCGAATGGTCGCGATGGGTGTGAGTCACGAAAATGTGACTGACCGTCTCGCCGCGAACGGCCGCCAGCAAGGCCGCGATGTGTTCGGCATCGTCCGGACCGGGGTCGATGATTGCAACCTGGCCGCGACCGACGATGTAGCTCACCGTGCCCTTGAAGGTGAAGGGACCCGGATTATTGCAGAGCAGCCGGCGAATTCCCGGCATCACCTCCTCAACCCTGCCGGGCGGAAGCGTAAACTCCTGATCGAACGGAATGTCGTTCATGGATTGGTCATTAGCATGATTTCCGGCCTGCCAAGCGTCAGCGAGATGATCAGTCCGATTGTCGCACAATCGCCGATTGTACCCCGGTCATTGCAACCGTAACTGCCTATAAATAAAGCGGAATCGCCCGATCGCGAGGGGCTGGTAAATTTGTCACAGGCGTGTCGCGTTAGCGTATTGCAACCCTTGAGATGCGAATCAATTCATATACGTTACCGGCGCTATGTTGCCGCCGCGTCGCGCAAGGGGGACTGCGACAGAGGTTCTTAATATGTCGGCCGACAAGACCGACCACGTGGGGAATCAAGCCGCTCGACACCCTTCGGCCCCGCGCTCCGCAGAGCCGAGCACGTTGGCGTTTGGCTTGGAGCGGATCGGCCTCGTCTCGCTGCGTTTTCCGCACATCGTCCTCGCAATTCTGATCGCGCTGTGTTTCGCGGCCTTCTTCGGCATCGAACGCATCAAGGTCGACGATTCCCTCAGCCAGCTTTTCCGTTCCGACACGCCCGAGTTCCGAGAATACGAAGAGGTCGTGCGCCGCTTCCCGTCGAGCGAGTTCGACGTGCTGGTGGTGGTCGAGGGCCCGACCCTGCTGCAGCGCGATTCAATCGAGAAACTGCGCGACCTCGTCACGGAGCTTCAACTCATCGACGGCACGCGCGGGCTGATATCGCTGTTTTCGGCGCGCCAGCCGCCGGAGGACGGCATGCTGCCGGCGCCGCTGTTCCCGACAGATCTGCCCAAGGGCGCCGAGTACGAGCAGCTGAAGCAGCGGGTGCTCACAAACGAAATCATCCGCGGAAAACTATTATCGGAAGACGGCACGCTCGCCCTCATCGTGCTGGCGCTCGATCCCGCGGTCACGGCCAGCAACGGCTTGGCGACGACCGTCGGCGAAATTCGCAAGACGGCGAAGGAGATGCTCGCGGGAACCGGCCTGGTCACGCAGCTCTCCGGCGTTCCGGTCATGCAGCTCGAGATCCGCACGGCGGTCGAACGGGACCGGCTGCTCTACAACACGGTCGGATTCGTTGCAGGATGCCTGATTGCGATCGCTTTTTTCCGCCGCGTATCGTTCATGATCGTCGCGGCGGCGCCGCCGCTTATTGCGATTGTGTTGGCGCTCGGAGCCCTCGGGTGGCTCGATTTCCGGCTCAACATGTTCCTGAACGTCATGACGCCATTGATCATGGTGATCAGCTTCTCAGACAGCATGCAGCTGACTTTCGCGGCGCGCGACCGGCTGATCGCCGGGTACAGCAAGAAAGCAGCGTTTGCCAGGGCGATCCTCGTGGTCGGGCCGGCCTGCGTGCTCACCCACGCGACCGCCGCGCTGTCGTTCGTCGCCTTGCAATTCTCGAGCTCGGACCTGATACGCACGTTCGGCCAGGCGGGCTTCATCGCCACGCTGATCGCCCTCGTTGTCGTGCTCATGCTGCTGCCAGTGCTTGGAATTCTACTGGTCCGCAATGAGCGCGCCTTTGCCACCAAGGTGAAGGAAAAGGATTACGGCGTGGCCTGGCTGCGGCGGTTCTGCCGATGGGTGGCGCTTCGCATGGTCAGCCATCCCGGGCTCTACAGCCTGTTCAGCCTGCTGATCGTGGGTCTTCTCGCGTTCGTCTACGTGAATCTCGAGCCGCGCTACCGGCTCGCCGACCAGGTGCCGGACAAGCATCAGGCGGTCGCGGCCAGCGGCCGCATCGACGCCAAGCTGACGGGCGCCAATCCGGTCGACGTGCTGATCGAATTCCCGCGCGGGGCGTCGCTCTATGCGCCGGAGACGCTCGCAACCATCGCCGACGTCCACGCCGTCGTCGAAAAACAGGCCGGCATCGGGAATGTGTGGTCGATCGATACGCTGCGACGCTGGCTGGCCGAAAGAGCCGGCAGAGCCGACGTGAATACGCTCAAGCAATACATCGACATATTGCCCAACCATTTGTTGCGCCGTTTTCTCACGCCCGAGCAGGACGCCGTCGTGGTGTCCGGCCGCCTGCCCGATATCGACGCGAGCGAGTTGCTGCCGGTGGTCAACGAGCTCGATCGGGCATTGGCCGAGGTGCGCGTCAAGCATCCCGGTTACGCGATCTCGGTCACGGGCCTTTCGTCGATCGCCGCGCGAAACAGCGCCGACATGATCGGCAAACTGAACCGCGGGCTGACGTTTGAATTCATTTTCGTCGCCGTGTTCATGGGCCTGGCATTCCGTTCATTCGTCGTCATGTTCGTCAGCATCCTGCCGGGAATTTTCCCGGTGGTGCTGGCCGGCACGATTTTGTGGCTGCTCGGAGACGGCCTGCAGTTCGCGAGCGTCGTGGCGCTGACGGTGTCGTTTGGATTGGGCTTGAGCGCGACCATCCACTTTCTCAACCGGCTTCGTCTCGAGGACAAACCCGAAAACGATCCCGGCGTCGGGGTCGAAAGGGCGACAATTCTCGTCGGACCGGCGTTGATCCTGACCTCCGCCGTCCTGGCGTGCGGGCTTGCCGTCACGGTATTTTCCGACCTGCCGTCGTTGCGGCTGTTCGGCTGGCTCAGTGCTTTCGCGATGCTGGCGGCGCTGACCGCCGATCTTCTGATTCTGCGGCCGACCGCGATGTTTCTCAGCCAGATCGCGCGGCGCCTCAATGGCAAATCGCTGCATACGTGGCCAGCGGAATGATCCCCCGCGCGGGGGACTGACGTCCGGATCGATCGCGAAATTATTGCGAGTTGGCTTGCGTCGGCGCTTTGGCGCCCGAGCGAAGCAGGCCGATCCTGACAAGCTTCAATTCGCTGCCGGGCGACGCGATCGTGATCTGCTGCTGCTCGCCCTTGCTCACCAGCAACAGCGTCGCGGTGAACGTATCGCTCTCTATCACGGCCGAAAGCTGCTCGTTTTCGATCTTGCCCGTCACCTTGCCGGAGAGACCGCGCGAGAGTTCGGTCCACACGCCGGTTACAACGCCGTTGTCCATCCGCACTTCACTTTGCAGCTCGAACCTATACGAGTCGCCGGCGCATTTAAGCTCCATTTTGATGCCTTGGAGATTGCCGATGTCGACCAGGTTGAACGGTCCGCGGCAACGAATCTTTTCGGATGACCCGCTAGCCACGTCGATCAGGCCGTTGCCGTTCCAGGTGCCGGCGAACAAGGCGAAGGGATTGGCCTTTTGCGCGTCAGCAGAACATGCCAGGAGCACGCCCGCCGCGAGCATCAATGCGCGCGGGAATGACATTCGCATCACACGTGACATTGGATTTCCATCCATCGCGGTAGAAATCGAGCTCTTTCTAAGTGAACTCGTGTTGTATTTTCTGTGCCGTGTATTCCGGCGTCGTAGACCGTCGCTGCATGCACGCGCTGAAGATCACACTATGCCGCCGTCAACCATATCGAAATCACGACACCCTGGGAAGCGCCGAATAATCGGCTTCTCCCAGGTTCCGTGACAGCGGCGTGACGGATCGAACCGCTTTTCAGTGCGCCAACGGATCGGGGCGCATTTGCACGTGCACGGCACGCGGCCGCGATCCCTTGCCGGTTTCCATCAGCCAGGGCGTGCGGTCGCCGTTGGTGCTCCACAGGCCGCGGCCCTTCCAGCCGGCCCTCGGATCGTCGATGCGGCCATCGAGCCCTTTGGCGTAGAAGCCCATGGGGTAAGGGATGCGCAACATCACCATCTTGCCGTCCTTGAAGGCCGCGAAACCGTCATTGAGGTTGGCCGTGGAGATCGGCACGTTGGCCCCGAGGCCGAGCGTGTTGTGCTGATCGACCCAGGTGTAATAGCTCGCCTCGACACTGTCCTTTTCGAAGCCTTCGAAGCTCGGGCCCGGATAGCGGTAGAACTTCCAGCCTTCCGGACAGTGGTCGCCGGTCGCGGTTGGTCCCTTGAGCGGACCCTTGCACAGGCGCCGATCGAAGCTGACGAGGTGGCCGCTCGACTCCGAGCCCCAGGCCACGCCGTTTGAGTCGATGTCGCCGCCGCGGATGCCGGCGCCGGGCTTCGGCATGTTGTACATTTCCGACAGCTGGGTTTTCGGATCGTAGCGCAGGAATCCCGGCTGACCGCCGAACACGCCGACCGTATACCAGATCGAGCCGTCCTTCGGGTTCGGCATCACGGCATAAGGTCCGGAGCCGGCGGTGATGCGCCGGTCCTTCGCGGGATCGGCCGGCTGATTGGGCTCGGTCCAGCCGTCGTCGCGTTTGCCGTTGCCGTTGGTGTCGAGCACGAAGGGCGCCCAGCCCACGGCTTTTTTCTCGTCGCCGGTCGCTTCAAAGACCTTGGTGTCGACCCAGCCGGCTACCGGGCCGGTGCCGCTGAACCACAGCGTATCGTCCTTGTCGTAGCCGAACTGCGGATGATGCGTTCCGAAGCAGGTGTCGATGAAGGTGTACTTCATCGTCTTGATATCGAGCATCGCCACCTGGCGCGGCGACTTCTCCAGCGGGAACACTTTCGCCGAGGGATGGTCGGAACCCTTCTTGCACCAGTCCGGATTGTCCTGGCCGCGGACGGTGGCGGCGAGCCACATCCGGCCCTTCTCGTCGAACATGGAGTTGTGGTTGTTGGCGCGCGTGTCCCAGAGCTTCTCCGCACCCCAATAGGGCGAGGGCTGCAGCGGATTGACCGCGCCGGCATGGCCCGGCCCGAGCGATACCGGCATGCTCGGGTCGCGCACCGGCATCTTGAAGAACGAGACCTCGTTGGTCTTGGGATCGAGGATCGGCATGTTGTCGGTCGAATATTCCGGCGAGCCAAAGAGCCTGCCGTAGGCGTTCACGGTGGGATTGCGCCGGTCCGACGAAATCAGGTCGTGCAGGTACTTGTCGGGCGTGGACCACTCCCACGAGGTGATGACGACATTGCGCTCCAGCCCCTGCGGCCGCGGCGGCTTGGATTTCGGCAGTTCGCCTTTGGCGACGCGCTCGGTCCAATCGCCGAAATATTTGAACGGCACGCCGGCCCATTGGCCGGCGAGGCGGTTGACCATCATCTCGCCGGCCTGGCCGGATTGAACGCGGCGCATCCAGGCTTCTTCGTGCGATTTGAATTCACCGAGGGAGGCCGGGATCGTGCGCGTCGCTTTCTGACCGAGCTGATGGCAGCCGATGCAATCGACGTTGTTCATCTGCCGCAGCCAATCGAGCTGCGTGAACTTGGCGGGGATCGCGGTGCTGCCGCCGAAGTCGCTCGCGGGCGGAATCTTCAGCATCGAATACCAATAGATCGCGGGATAATATTCAGCCGCCGCCGCATCATTCGGCGCGAGCTTGGCCGTCAGGTTGAGTTGCTGGCCGGGCTTGGCATCCACCTTGTCGGAGTCGACGAGACCGTAGCCGCGCACCCAGACCTTGTAGGTTGCCTTGGGCAGGTCGGGGATGACGTAGCGGCCCTGATCGTCGGTCACCACCATCTTGGCGTATTTGGTCGGCAGCTCGGTGGTCTCGACGATTACCCAGACGCCGGCCTCAGGCCCCTTCTGGCTCTTGACCACGCCACCGATGTCGTCGGCGTCGATGGCGACATGCTGCGCGAACGCCGGCGTGCCCACTACAGCCACGGCCATCGCTGCAACAGCCGAACACAGGAATCGTTGCAATGTCATGAGAGCCTCCCTTGCAGGTCGGGGCGTTGATGCCCTTTTTGTGCCGGCGATCTTACATGAAATTCGATTGGGCAAAAGTGGGCAGCAGCAGCCGGGATGAACCGCCGGAAGAGCTGGGCCCTAGAGGCTCGACAGCTTCGGCATCACCTCGGCGGTGAACAATTTCAGCGAGCGCATGGCGTCGGCGGCGGACATGGTGCCAAGGAAAAGATACGTAAGCAGGTAATTGATCCCGAGTTCGGCAACCTGCCGCTCGAGCGCGGCGAGCACGGTCTTGGGGGAGCCGGCGATCACGCTGCCCTCCTCGACGCATTCCTCGTAGTTCGCCCCGCGCACGACCTTCAGCCGCGTGGTCAGCCCGGTTACGCCATGCTTGGTGCGCAGCCAATTGATGTTGGCGAGGTGATGCTCCATCGCGGGTTTGGCCCAGCGGAGCGCTTTCTCATCGGTCTCATCGACAAAGATGTGGCGTTGCACGCCGATCGCGACGCCGCCTTTGAATTCCGGTTTGGGATGCGCGGCACGACCGCGCTTGGCGAAGGCCGACTTGAAGGCGGTGATGTTCTCCTTGGCGAGCTGCGTCGATCCCAACGTGACGAAGTGCAAGCCCTGCTCGCCGGCCCAGGTCGAGCCTTCGGTGCCGGAGGACGGATACCAGAACGGCGGATGCGGCTGCTGCAGCGGGTGCAGTTCGATCGGCACCTTCTCGTATTTGTAATACGGACCGGAGTAGCTCAGCTCGTTGGTGACAAGGCCGGCACTGACGCATTTGAACGCGTCGATGAATATGTCGCGCGAATCCTCGTGCTCGACCTTGTGATACTTGAGCTCGAAGGGCGACACGCCGCGGCCGACGCCGACGTCGAGCCGCCCGTGGCTCAAATGATCGAGCATGGCGATTTCCTCGATCAGGCGCAGCGGCGAATAGAGCGGCAAGAGATAGACAAGCGTGCCGAGCCGGATGCGCGTGGTGGTGCGCGCGACCGCGCCGAGGAATACGCCGGGCACCGGCACCATGTTGAGCGGCGTGGCATGGTGCTCGGCCAGCTGCAGGCAGTAGAAGCCGGCGTCGTCGCAGGCCTGGATGAAGGCGAGCCGCTCGTCAAACAGTTGGGTGAGCGGGCGACCGCCATGCTCGATGTGATCGAACAGTCCGATTTTCATGATGCTGCTTTTGGCCTCGGTCAGACGTCAGTGAATTTCCGGCTCGGGCGTGCGTTGCGTGCCGGCGAGGAAATCGAAATCGCAGCCCTCGTCGGCCTGGCCGATATGTTGCGAGAACATGGCGCCGTAGCCGCGCGTATAGCGCGGCGGCGGCGGCGTCCAGGCGGCGCGGCGGCGATTCAATTCCTCCTCGTTCACCGCGAGATGGATGCTGCGCTTGGCGACATCGACCTCGATCTCGTCGCCGGTCTTCACCAGCGCGAGCGGCCCGCCGACGAAACTTTCCGGCGCCACGTGCAGGATGCAGGCGCCGTAGCTCGTGCCGCTCATGCGGCCGTCGGAGATGCGCACCATGTCGCGGACGTTCGACGACAGGAGGCGCTTGGGGATCGGCAGCATGCCCCATTCCGGCATGCCGGGGCCGCCCTTGGGGCCGGCGTTCTTGAGCACCAGCATGTGGTCGGGCGTGACATCGAGATCGTCGCGCTCGATCTCGCGCATCATATGGTTGTAATCCTCGAAGGCGATGGCCTTGCCGCGATGTTTCAGGAACCGCTTGTCGGCGGCGGCCGGTTTCATCACGCAGCCGCGCGGCGCCAGATTGCCCTTGAGCACGGCGGTCGCTCCTTCGGCATAGATCGGGCTCGCCAGCGAATGGATGACGTCGGGGATGTAGACTTCAGCGCCGGCGATATTCTCGCCGAGCGTTTTGCCGGTGACGGTGAGGCAGGACAGATCGAGCTTCTCTTTCAGGCCGGCCATCAAGCCGCGCAAGCCGCCGGCGTAGAAGAAATCCTCCATCAGGTATTTGCCCGACGGGCGCACGTTGGCGAGCACCGGGATCTGGCGCGAGAGTTGATCGAACTTCTCCATGTCCATCGGAATGCCGGCGCGGCGCGCCATGGCAACGACGTGGATGATGGCATTGGTCGAGCCGCCCATGGCCATGTGCACCTTGATGGCGTTGTCGAAGGCGGCCGGCGTCAGAATTCGTTCGAGCGTCAAATCCTCCCACACCATGTCGACGATGCGGCGGCCGGCATGCGAGCACATTGCCGGATGGTTTGAATCCGCCGCCGGAATCGACGATGCGCCGGGCAGCGCAAGACCGAGCGCTTCGGTGATCGCCATCATGGTCGCCGCCGTGCCCATCACCATGCAGGTGCCGAACGAGCGCGCGATGCCGCCTTCGATCTCGCTCCAGTCTTCCTCGGTGATGTTGCCGGCGCGTTTCTCGGTCCAGTATTTCCAGACGTCGGAGCCGGAGCCAAGCGGCTGGCCGCGCCAATTGCCGCGCAGCATGGGACCGGCGGGAATATAGATCGCGGGGATGCCCATGCTGATCGCGCCCATGATCAGGCCGGGCGTGGTCTTGTCGCAGCCGCCCATCAGCACGGCGCCGTCGATGGGATGCGAGCGCAACAGCTCCTCGGTCTCCATGGCGAGGAAATTGCGATAGAGCATGGTGGAGGGTTTGACGAACGGCTCGGCGAGCGACATCGCCGGCAGCTCGATCGGAAAACCGCCGGCTTGCAGCACGCCGCGTTTGACGTTCTCGGCACGCGCACGCAGATGCGCATGGCAGGCGTTGATCTCGCTCCAGGTGTTGATGATGCCGATGACCGGCTTGCCGACCCAATCGTCGGCCTCGAAGCCGAACTGGCGCAGGCGCGCGCGATGCCCGAACGAGCGCATGTCGCTCACGCCGAGCCAGCGATGACTGCGCAGATCGTCGGACATTTTGCGCGGACTCATGATGCGCCAACTCTTGCGCGGGATTCAATGAGACGGACGGGCCTTGGTATTTATTCGACCAATTGCACGTTTTGCGATTTGATCACCTTGGCCCACTTCTCGGTCTCTGACGCAAGCAGTTTGCCGAAATCGGCGGACGAGCCGGGCAGAACCGTGCCGCCCTGCTCGGCCAGCTTGGCCTGCATCTTCGGGTCGGCGAGCGCGGCGTTGACCGCCTTGTTGAGCTTGTCGATGATGTCGGGCGGGGTGCCCTTCGGCGCGCCCATGCCGAAAAACGCGCTGGCCTCGTAACCGGGCACGGTCTCGGCAACCGTCGGCACGTCCGGCAAAGCCGGCGAGCGTTTCGCCGTGGTCACGCCGAGCGCGCGAAGCTTGCCGGCCTTAATATGCGGCAGCGACGACGGCATGTTGTCGAACATGACCTGCACGGTGCCGCCGAGCATGTCGGTGAGCGCGGGCGCCGAGCCGCGATAGGGTACGTGGGTGAGCTTGACGCCGGTCATCGCCATAAACAGCTCGCCCGAGACATGCACCGAGGTGCCGTTACCGGACGAGGCCATGTTGATCTTGCCGGGGTTGGCCTTGGCATAGGCGATGAACTCGGCCACGGTTTTGGCCGGCACCGATGGATTGACGACCATGACGTTGGGCACGCGCATGATGCCGGCGACCGGCGCCATGTCCTGCAGAAAGTTGAACGGGAGCTTTTTGTAGAGCGTCGTATTGATCGTATTGGCCGGATTGACCAGATAGATCGAGTAGCCGTCAGGCGTGGAATTGATGACGTCCGCGGTGCCGAGGTTGTTGCCGGCGCCGGCCTTGTTCTCGATGATGAACTGCTGGCCGAGCTTCTCGGAGAGGTAATTCCCGATGATGCGCGCGGTGATGTCGGTGGTGCCGCCCGGCGGATAGCCGACCACCCAGCGCACCGGCTTGGTGGGATAATCGGCGGCGCGGGCTTTGCCTGCTCCGGCCAACGAACCGACGGAGAGACAGGCAAAGCCGAGGCTGACCTGCTTCACGAATTGTCGACGTGCAATCATTGCATTTCGCTCCCTGGTGCCGACTGCGGGTTGTATCCGAACGCGCTCAGCATTGGCGCGCAGGGTACGCGGTCCCGGTGACCTCGCACAAGAGCGCTGTCGTCGGGCGGCAGCGGGCGCCGCGCCTCATCGCGACTATTCAACTTTGATGTTGTTGGCCACAACGATCTGCTTCCAGCGCGCGATCTCGTCCTCGATCCGGCGGCTCATTTCCTCGGGCGTGGTGGGCGTCGCGACGTTGCCGCCGTCGGCCAAACGCTGTTTCACGTCGGGCAGGTCGAGCGCGCGGATGATCTCGGCGTTGAGCCGGTCGACAATCGGCCGCGGCGTTTGCGGCGCGGTCACAAGCCCGAGCCAGGACATGTATGCGACGCCCGGCAGCGTCTCGGCCACGAGCGGCGCATCGGGCATGAGTTCGTAGCGCTTGGGCGCGGTGATCGCGAGCACGCGCAGCTGCTTGTTGTGGATGCGCGGGAACCCCGAGGTCGCCGTCTCCAGCATCACGTCGACGCGGCCCGAAAGCACGTCGGTCACGCCCGGGGCAGCGCCGCGATAGGGGATCGGCACCATGTTGGTGCCGGCCTGCATGTCGACCCACTTGCCGAGCAGATGATAGACCGAGCCGAGCGACGTGATCGTGTAGGTGATCTTGCCGGGTTCGGCCTTGGCGCGCGCGAGCAGATCGGCGAAGGATTTTATCGGCGAATTGGGCGCGACCGAATAGACCATGGGATAGCCGCAGACCATGGTCAGGTAGGAAAACGAATTCTGCGTGTGGGTGAATTTTCCGACCGCAACGCCGCTGGCATAGCCCGCAGTCATCATCGCCAGCGAAGTGCCGTCGGGCGTCGCGCGCGACACGGTCGTCAAGGCGACCGTGCCGCCGCCCGAGGTGTTGTTCTCGATGTAGATCGATTGCCCGATGCGATCGGTCATCTTGTCCGCCAGCAGGCGGCTGATGATGTCCGGGCTGCCGCCGGGCGCGGTGCCGACCAGGATGCGGAGCGAGCGCGCCGGCAAATCCTGCGCACGCGCCGGAAGCGTTGCTCCCGCCGCAAGCGCGCCGGCGAGGCTCAGCATTCGTCGTCTGGTGATATGCATCGCTCGCGCCCCCGGTGGCGTTCCAAAAACCCGCGCCAGTATAGGGTTGGAGTGGCGGGAATTGAACCGGCGAGTTTGCACGCCGCGGTAGCGGTGGTTTTCGTTCAATCGGTTCGATCGTCGGTGAAGCGCACGGCGATCGGGCGGCCGGCGATGGCGCCGGCCAGGCCCTTGCCGAACGGCATCGGCGTGCAGCGAGCGAGCGCGGCGGTGACGGCGCGGCGATAAATCCGGCGCGTGTCGTCATCGATATCCTTGCTGATGTAGGTCTCGCGCGGGCTGCCGATGATTTCGCCCGTGCGCCTGAAGGCAAATCGCACCGACACCTGGGCGCCGTGGTGCGCGGCCTCGCCTGCGGGCGGCTCCCAGCAGCCGCGCAGCGCGGCAAAGAGTTCACGGATCGAATTGACCGGACGATCGCGATCCGGCGCGCGGCCGTGATCGGCGTTGCGGCTGCCGATGGTCAGATGCAAATCCTGCCCGATGGGCGGCCAGTTGTAGGGCACGCACGGGCTGCCGCTGAGCACGCCGCAATAGGACGGCGTGCAGGGGGTGGGATCGTACACGCTGCATCCACCCTGCGGGTTCAGCGGGTCGACGGCCGAGGCCGCGCGAGGAAAAAGCAACCCCATCGCGGCCACAACGGCCACTGCCATACAAAGATTGTTGCTTCGATTGGCCTGCATCGCGTCTGCCCCATGGCAGGTCGGATGATGCAATGATGATGCAATATGGTCGGAGTGGCAGGATTTGAACCTGCGACCCCCACGTCCCGAACGTGGTGCGCTACCAGACTGCGCTACACTCCGACACTTGGCGGACTTATAGCGGCGCCCCCTTGGCGCGGCAAGCGCGAGCGTCTAGGCATGAAATCATGGCCGATGAAACGAGGCAGCTTGCCGACTATGCGGTGGCGGTCCGCTATCAGGACCTGCCGGCGGAGGTGGTGCAACGCGCCAAGGACGTGATCGCCGACACGATCGCGACCGTGATCTTCGGCTACGACCTGCCGTGGAGCCAGATGATCGTCGCCTATGCCGAACGGATGGGCGCGCGCGGCAAGGCGTGCATCCTCGGGCCCGGCGGGGGCCGCGCGCCGGCGCCACTCGCGGCGCTTTGCAACGGCGCGATGGCGCATGCGTTCGAGCTCGACAATCTCACCTGGCCGAATACCGGCGTGCATCCGGGCGCCACCATGTTGGTGCCGGCATTGGCGGTGGCACAGGAACGCGGCATCGGCGGGCGCGAGCTGATCGCGGCGTTCGTGGCCGGCGCGGAGACGATGATCCGCATCGGGCGCGCCACCCGGCACAACAACGAGAGCCGCGGGTTTCACGCGCCGGGCACGACCGGCCCCTTCGGCGCGGCGATCGCGGTCGGGCGGCTGCTGCGGCTTGACGCCGAGAAGATGACGAACGCCATCGGCATTGCCGGATCGCTCGCGGGCGGCTTGTTGGAATTCGCGCGCTCGGGAACCGGCGCCATGGTGAAGCGGCTGCATCTCGGACGCGCGGCGGAAGGCGGCGTGCTGGCGGCGAGCCTTGCGGCGGATGGGTTCACGGGGCCGAAGTCGGTGCTGGAGGGGCCGTTCGGCTATCTCAACGTGTTCTGCGGCGAGCACGATCTCCCGGCGTTGACGCGCGGCCTGGGCGAGGAATACGCGACGCTGCGCATCATGCTCAAACGCTTCCCCTGCCACATCACCGCGCACACGTCGGTGCAGGCGGTGGAGGATTTACGCGCGGAGCACAAGTATTCGGGGGCCGACGTGGCTGCGATTGCAATCGCGGGCACGGAGAAAATGGCGACGATCAACAATATCCGCGAGCCTGCCGATATCATGATGGCGCAATATTCGATTCCGTTTTGCGTGGCGCTGGCGCATTTCCGCAATCCGCGCGATCCGCGCTCGTTCGACAAGGCGGCGGTGTCCGATCCGGCGATCCGGGCGCTGGCGGCGCGCGTGACCCTGTCGGTCGCCGACGAGGCGCGCCACGGCCGCACGCTTGCGAGCACGGTCACGGTCACGCTGAAAGACGGCCGCGTGCTCGGCCGGCGCGTGACGGATTTCAAGGGTACGCCGGAATCGCCGCTTGACCAGCAAGCGATGCGGGAGAAATTCCTGCTGCTGACGCGGCATTGCGACCCGGACGAAATGGCGCGGGTGTTCGAACGATTGCAGAACCTCGAACACGAGCGCGCGCTCGACTGGGTCAAGGTCTCGGCCAGGAAGCGGCGCAAGGCGCGCATCCGGACCTATGCGCGCACCTTGCGGGCGCGCAGCGCATGAGCGCGGAGCCGACCACGCGCGTCATGCCGGCCGGCGCGGACGCCGTGGCGGAAGCCGCGCGGGTGCTCGCGGCGGGCGGACTCGTCGCGTTCCCGACCGAAACGGTCTATGGGCTCGGCGCCGACGCAACGAACGGCACGGCGATCGCGCGGCTTTATACCGCCAAGGGCCGGCCGTCGTTCAATCCGCTGATCGCGCATGTCGGCAATCTCGCCGCGGCACGCGAACTTGCGGTGTTTGATATCGCGGCGGAAAAACTGGCGATCAAATTCTGGCCCGGGCCGCTGACACTGGTGCTGCGCAAGCACGATCGTTGCCCGGTTGCCGAGCTTGCGACCGCCGGGCTCGATACGATCGCGGTGCGGGTGCCCAATCATCCCGTGGCGCGCGATATTCTGCGCGCATTCAAGAAGCCGGTCGTTGCGCCGTCCGCCAACCGCTCAGGCCACGTGTCGCCGACTACCGCCGCGCATGTGCTGGCGGATTTACGAGGACGGATCGATCTCATCGTCGATGGCGGCGCAACGTCGGTCGGCGTGGAGTCGACGATCGTCGCCTGTCTCGATGGACATATGCTGCTGCTTCGGCCCGGCGGGCTGTCGCGCGCGAATATCGAACGCGTGCTCGGCGTGCCGCTCGCCGAGCCGCCGGCAAGCAAGGAAACGGCGCCGCGCGCGCCCGGCATGCTGGCGTCGCATTACGCGCCGAAGGCGCGACTGAGGCTCGGCGCGAATGACGTGCGCGCGGGCGAGGCTTTGCTCGCCTTCGGCGCCGGCTTGCCGGCGGGCGCCGCGCATGCCGTGCGCGTGCTCAATCTCTCGCCGCGCGGCGATCTGGTGGAGGCGGCGGCGAACCTGTTCTCGCATCTGCGTACGCTCGATGGGGCCGGAGCTTCCACCATCGCAGTCATGCCCGTGCCGCATGAGGGCCTGGGCGAGGCGATCAACGACCGGCTTGCGCGCGCGGCCGCGCCGCGGGAGAGTGCGATCCATGAATGAAATGAGTAAACCGAGCGCCGCCCCCTCGCCCGCGCTGCTCAAGCGCTTCGTGGCGATCGTCGGGGAGAAATACGCCATCACGGATCCGCAGGCGCAGGAGCCCTATCTGGTCGAGATGCGCCATCGCTGGCATGGCCGCACGTCGGTGGTTTTGCGACCCGCCACGGTGGCGGAGGTTTCCGAGATTTTGCGGCTCGCCAACGAAACCGGCACGGCGATCGTGCCGCAGGGCGGCAACACCGGCCTGGTGGGCGGACAGCTACCCTATCACGGCGAAATCATCCTCTCGCTCAACCGGCTCGACAAAATCCGCGAGGTCGACCCGGTGTCGAACACCATCACCTGCGAGGCGGGCGTGACGCTGATGCGTACGCGCGCGGCGGCGGCGCAAGTCGACCGGCTCTATCCGCAACTCTTGCCCTCGGAAGGCACCTGCACGATCGGCGGCAATCTTTCGACCAACGCCGGCGGTACGGCGGCGGTGGCTTACGGCATCGCGCGCTCGCACGTGCTCGGCATCGAGGTGGTGCTGGCGGACGGCCGCGTGCTGCAAAACCTCAACAAGCTGAAGAAGGACAACACCGGCTACGATCTGAAAAACCTTTTCATCGGCGCGGAAGGCACGCTCGGCATCATCACCGCGGCGGTCTTAAGGCTCGTGCCGCGGCCGCGCTCGGTCGAAACCGCCTGGGTCGGCGTGCCGTCGCCCGAGGCCGCGGTGGAATTGCTCGGCATCGCGCAGGAGCGAACGGCGGGCGGCGTGACCAGCTTCGAGCTGATGGCGCGCATGGGCGTCGAAGTCGTGGTCAAGCACGGGCCGAACATGCGCTATCCGCTGCGCGAGCAGCATCCCTACAGCGTGCTGATCGAACTGTCCTCGCAGGCCAAGAGCGGCTTGCGGGCGGTGCTGGAGGAAATCCTGGCGGAAGGGCACGAGCGCGGGCTCGTGCTCGACGCCACGCTCGCCGACAATCTGGCGCAAGGCAAGGAATTCTGGCGCTTGCGCGAAATGTTCGGCGAGCTGCAGCGGCACGAGGGCGGCTCGATCAAGCACGACGTATCGGTGCCGGTGGCAGCAATCCCGGCCTTCATCGAGGAAGCGAATGCGGCCGTGGTGAAACTCATCCCCGGCGCGCGGCCCCTGCCCTTCGGCCACGTGGGCGACGGCAATATCCACTACAACGTCACGCAGCCGGTCGGCGCGAACCAAGCCGAGTTCATGCAGCGCGAGGAAGCCGTGCACGACGTGGTGTTCGAAGTCGTGGCGAAATATCACGGCTCGATCTCGGCCGAGCACGGTGTCGGCATCGTCAAGCGCGAGCGGCTGCCTTTGGTGAAGGACAAGGTGGCGATCGATCTGATGCGCACGCTCAAGCGCACGCTCGACCCCAAGGGCATCCTCAATCCCGGCAAGGTGCTCTAGCTGTGAACTTTCAGGAGGTTGTCCATTCGGTCCGGACCGGGAACGCTGAAGTCGCCAAACACCAGCGATTCGCGGAGGACCGAATGGACACCCATAAGAATGCTCGTCTTACCCCAAGAGGTCGAGAGGAAA
>DATJVR010000055.1:0-69843 GCA_035501735.1 Xanthobacteraceae bacterium
AACGGACAGATGCTGTCCGAGGTCGGACCGAAGTCCAAGCAGGCCGAGGCGCTGGAGCAACTGGCTCGGATGATCAGTCGCCGCGAGACGGCCGAAGAGCCGGCCCCGCGCTCGAGCTCGCTGCTCGGCCGCCTGCTCAAGAGGTAGCGAAACAGCGTGTTCGGCAAGCGCGCCCCAGACCCGACCCCGCAACCGGCCCGGCAGGCGCCGCCGCCGGCGGCCGCCGGCGCGCCGCCGATCGCCACGCGTCCGCAGCGGGTCGAGGCGCCGACCCCGGCCGCGCCGGCGACCCAAAGCGCCGCGCGCCCGACTCCGAAGGCGACGGTCGGCTTCGAGCAGCTGCAGGCGGCACAGGGCGCGCCCACGGCCGATATCGTCCGTGAGCAGAGCGAGTACTACCACCAGACCAAGGCGACGATCTTCAACGCCCTGCTGAACACCATCGACCTCGCCCAGCTCGCCCAGCTGGACCAGGCGTCGGCGGCCGAGGAGATCCGCGACATCGTCGCCGAGCTGGTGGCGATCAAGAACGTCTCGATGTCGGTGGCCGAGACCGACCACCTGGTCCAGGACGTGATCTACGACGTGCTGGGCTACGGGCCGCTGGAGCCGCTGCTGGCGCGCGACGACATCGCCGACATCATGTGCAACGGCTCGAACCGGGTGTTCATCGAAGTCGCCGGCAAGACCCAGCTGACCAACGTCCGCTTTCGCGACAACGGCCAGCTGATGAACATCTGCCAGCGGATCGTCAGCCAGGTGGGCCGGCGCGTCGACGAATCCTCGCCGATCTGCGACGCGCGCCTGCCCGACGGATCCCGCGTCAACGCCATTGTCCCGCCGCTTGCGCTCGATGGCCCGGCCCTCACCATCCGCAAATTCAAGCGCGACAAACTGACCCTCGAGCAGCTCGTCCGCTTCGGCACGATCACGCCTGAGGGCGGGGAAATTCTCAAGATCATTGGCCGCAGCCGCGTCAACACCATCGTTTCCGGCGGCACCGGTTCGGGCAAGACGACGCTGCTCAACTGTCTGACGCGCTACATCGATGACGACGAGCGCATCATCACCTGCGAGGACGCCGCCGAGCTCCAATTGCAGCAGCCGCACGTTGTCCGCCTTGAAACCCGCCCGCCCAATCTTGAGGGCGAAGGCCAAGTCACCATGCGTGATCTGGTGAAAAACTGCCTGCGCATGCGCCCGGAGCGCATCATCGTCGGCGAAGTGCGCGGACCCGAGGCTTTCGACCTGCTGCAGGCGATGAACACCGGTCACGACGGCTCGATGGGAACGCTCCACGCCAACTCACCGCGCGAGGCGCTTTCCCGTATCGAATCCATGATCACCATGGGCGGCTATTCGCTGCCCTCGCGCACCATTCGCGAAATGATCTGCGCCTCCGTCGACGTGGTGGTGCAGGCGGCACGCCTGCGCGACGGCTCTCGCAAGATCACGCACATCTCCGAAGTCCTCGGCATGGAAGGCGATGTGATCATTACCCAGGACCTCTTCGTCTATGAAATGACCGGTGAGGATGCCAACGGCAAGCTGATCGGCCAGCACCGCTCGACCGGGATCGGACGTCCGCGGTTCTGGGATCGCGCGCGTTACTACGGCGAAGAGAAGCGACTGGCCGCCGCCCTCGACGCCTCGGACAAGCCGAGCGCCTTGGATAAATCGTAAGGTCATCGTGGTTTTCGGGTCGCAAGCAATTTTCCTGTTCGCCCTCGTGACGATCGCAATGGGCGGCGTCGCCTGGGTATTCATCTATCCGCACTTGTCCGGCGAACGCCAAGCCGAAAAGCGCCGGGAGAGCGTGGCAAAAGCCGAACCGGTCGCCCGTAAAAGCGCCGCGCGCATCGGCCAGAAATCTCGTCGCGATCAGGTCGAAGAAACGCTCAAGGAACTCGAGGTCCGGCAGAAGAACTCGAAGAAAGTGTCGCTTGCGACCCGGCTCGACCAAGCCGGGCTCGAATGGTCGAAGCAGCGGTTCATGATCACCGCGGGGATGTTCGGTTTCGTCGCATTCATGGGCGGGCTCTTCCTTGATGCCGGGTTGCTGCCGGCGCTCGGGATCGCCTTTGCCGCCACCGTGGGTGTGCCGATTTGGATGCTCAAGTTCCTGAAAAAGCGCCGCGAGAACAATTTCCTCAACGCGTTTCCCGACGCGGTCGACGTCATCGTACGCGGCATCAAGACCGGTTTGCCGCTGGGTGACTGCCTCAAGGTCATCGCGGCCGAAGCGGCGGAGCCGGTGAAAAGCGAGTTTCGTTCCATCGTCGAGACGCAAGCCGTCGGCATGCCGCTCGGTGAGGCCTGCGCGAAGCTTTATGAGCGCATCCCGCTGCCCGAAGCCAATTTCTTCAGCATTGTCGTTTCGATTCAGCAGAAGGCTGGCGGCAATCTCTCCGAAGCGCTTGGCAACCTTTCGCGCGTGTTGCGTGATCGCAAAAAGATGCAGGCCAAGATCAAGGCGGTGTCGATGGAAGCCAAGGCTTCAGCCTCCATCATCGCAGCATTGCCGGTCGCGGTCATGACGCTCGTTTGGCTCACCAGTCCGGATTACATCGAGTTGCTTTGGACGACGTCGCTCGGCAAGCTCATGCTGGCGGCCAGTGCGATCTGGATGTTCATGGGCGTGATGGTCATGCGTAAAATGATCAACTTCGATTTCTGAACGGATACGCGATGCTTGAGTTCATCATCGAGCACATGAACGATCGGCAGTTTCTGATCGTGGCCTTCGCGAGCGTGGCGGCCATGGCGACGGTGCTGACGTTGGCCATGCCTTTGCTGTCGACCGATTCGCTCGGCCGGCGCATGAAGGCGGTGGCATACGAGCGCGAAAAAATCCGCCAACGCGAGCGCGAGCGCATGGCGCGCGGCGAAAAAGTCACGCTGCGGCAATCGCCCAAGCAATACGTCAAGACCGTCGTCGAGCGCTTCAATCTGACCAAATGGCTGGCGCAGGAAGAAGTCCGCGATAAGCTCGTGCAGGCTGGCTATCGCGGCCAGGCGCCCTATATCACGTTCCTTTTCTTTCGCCTGATCACCCCGATCATCACCCTGCTGGTGGCCGCATTTTATCTCTTCGTCGTGCTGGAATGGGATCAGCCACTACCGATCAAGATCAGCATCTGCGTGTTCGCCGCTTACCTTGGCTTGCAGCTTCCGCTCTTGATGCTGAAAAATAAAATCACCAAGCGGCAGCTTTCAATTCGCCGCGCATTTCCCGACGCGCTCGACCTGCTGCTGATTTGCGTGGAATCCGGCATGTCGATTGAAGCCGCATTCAAGCGCGTGAGCCAGGAGATTGGCTCGCAATCGATCGCGCTCGCCGAGGAGCTCACGCTGACCACCGCCGAACTGTCCTTTCTGCAGGATCGCCGTCAGGCCTACGAAAACCTCGCCAAGCGCACCGACATCGACGGCGTCAAGGCGGTCTGCATCGCGCTGCAGCAGGCCGAGCGCTACGGCACCTCTCTCGCCCAGACCTTGCGCGTGCTGGCGCAGGAGAACCGCGACATGCGCATGACCGAAGCCGAGAAGAAGGCCGCCGGTCTGCCGCCAAAGCTGACGGTGCCGATGATCCTGTTTTTTCTTCCGGTGCTGTTCATCGTGATTCTCGGTCCCGCCGCGATCCGCGTCATGGCGACCCAGGAAGACCAGCAGCAAAAGCAGCAGGTTCAGCCGCCGCAGCGTCCGGCGCAGCAGCCGACACGCCCGAACCCGAACGATCGGCTCCGGAACTCGCCATCCATGCGGTAATCCAAGCTTGCGCGGGATTTGCGCCTGAAAGCGCAAATCGCATTTCAGTCGACTGAAACCTGTTTCGTCTTCGAACGATCGCGCGCTAGCGGAGCAGGGCGCGCCTCCTTCTTCCAGTCCTTTTGCTGCAGCAGCATCTGCCTGAGGTAGGCGACATTGGCCGCAGCTTCTTCGGGCGACAGGTCGCCGCGGGCGATTGTTTCGGCTTCCGCAAAGCGGCCCTGCAACCCGACCACCAGCGCCAGATTCTGCCTCACCTTCGGTTCGGCGCCCGGCTGCGCCGCGGCGAGCCGCAGCGTTGCCTCGGCCTTGGGAAGATCCTTGGAGAGCGCGTAGGAGAGGCCAAGATTGGACAGCACCGAGGGCTCGTTCGGCACGATCCTGAGCGCGCTCGAATAGTGCGCCTGGGCTTCCTCGTGCCGCCCCATCTGGTCGAGCACGGCCCCTTGCACCGAGAGGATGCGCCAATCGGGCTGCTCCGGCGTATGGGCGCGATTGAGCACGTCGAGCGCCTGCTCGTTGCGCCCGACGTCGGCGAGTGCCCGACCATAGGCGCCGAGGATCGGCATGTTGCCGGGATTCTGGATCGAAGCCTGTTCGAGCACCGCCACCGCCTGAGCGCGTTGCCCGATACCGCGCAAGGCCTGTGCGTATTGTATCGCCACTTCGGCATTGTGCGGATCGGCCCTGTAGCGTTCGCCCAGCGTTTCGGCTTCCTTTCGCCACTCGGCCTGGGTCCGCGGCGTCGCGCTCGCAACCGAGCCCGTGGTTTCCTTCTCCGGCTCGCTGGCGCAGCCGGCAATCGCCAGCGCGAGGGCAACGGCCCCCACTGAGGCGATGAGACGCGCGTAGAGGGAATGATTCCGCATGGCTTGCCACTCAAAACTTGGCCGGTCCATCGCGGCCGGCAGTGGCGAGCAATAAACTGTTAACTTTAACGAGAAGTTAACCGGCCGGCCCCGGGAACTCGCGCCCGACGCCCCGTTGGCAGCTTCACCGGCGCTGGATGGCGTGATAGCAGCATGGCCTGCAGTCGCGGATAAACCTCCATGCATCCAGTCTTCGCCGCGCCCGGTCAGGCCGCCCAGCCGATCTGGTTTGTCACGCCTGAAAGTTTTCCGAAGACCCTTGCCGCGCTAGATGCCCAAACACGTTCCTTTGTGGCGGCGGCGGCTTTCGAGCCCAAGGCCGGCCGGCACTTGATCCTGCCGGCAGAGCAGAAGGCCGGCGCGCTGTTTGGGCTGGGCACAGACAACGACGACCCATTCCTTCCTGGCAGGCTTGCCGAACTGCTGCCGGCCGGGACTTATCGTTTCGCCAATGCGCCGCACGACAGCCGTCTCGCCGCGCTCGCCTTTGCGCTCGGTACCTATCGTTTCGGCCGCTATCGCAAGACCGATGACAAACCGCTCAAGCTCGTGCTGCCCGATGGCGTCGACGGGGCCGAGCTCAGCCGCGTCGTCGAAGGCATCACGCTCGCCCGCGATCTCATCAACACGCCCTCGAACGACATGGGCCCGGCCGAATTGGAGGATGCTGCCCGCGCTCTCGCCAAGCAGCACGGCGCAAAAACGCATGCTATCGTCGGCGACGAACTACTGGCAGAAAATTTTCCGCTCATCCACGCGGTCGGCCGCGCCGCCGCGCGCCTGCCGCGCCTGATCGAGCTGTGCTGGGGCGATGCAAGCCACCCGAAGGTCACCCTGGTCGGCAAGGGCGTGTGCTTCGACACCGGCGGCCTCGACATCAAGCCCGAGAGCGGCATGCGGCTGATGAAGAAGGATATGGGCGGCGCCGCGACCGTACTCGCGCTGGCGCATATGGTGATGGACCGCAAGCTCAAGGTTTCGCTGCGCGTGCTGATTCCGGCAGTGGAGAATGCGATCTCCGGCTCGGCCTTCCGGCCACTCGATGTTTACCCCTCGCGCAAGGGCCTCAGCGTCGAGATCGGCAACACCGACGCCGAGGGCCGCCTCATTCTCGCCGACGCGCTGGCGCTCGCCTGCGAAGAAAAGCCGGAGCTTCTGATCGACCTGGGCACGTTGACCGGCGCCGCGCGCGTTGCGCTCGGACCGGATCTGCCGCCGTTTTATACCGATGACGACGCGCTCGCCGACGAAGTTGTCCAGAACGCACAGCGCGAAAACGATCCGGTCTGGCGCTTGCCGCTCTGGCGGCGCTACGATTCGCTGCTGGAGTCCAAGGTCGCCGATCTCAACAACGTATCGAACGGCCCGTTCGCAGGCTCGATCATCTGCGCGCTGTTTCTCAAGCGTTTCGTCACCGCCAAGACCTGGCTGCATTTCGACATCTACGCCTGGAACCCGACCTCGAAGCCGGGCCGGCCGGAAGGCGGCGAATGCCAGGCCGCCCGCGCGCTTTATGCACTGCTTTGCCGACGCTACGGATAAATCGCAAGCTGTCGCTTGCGGATATCGCACGCTAAAGAAATAATACGGCTCCGAAACAATTTTTGACATCGCGCGCATGGCTGTCGAAATCCGCCCATCTCAGGCATTGCGGTTGCTGCACGAGTTGTCGCACGCGCTGGTCACCGACGGCGAGCCGGACCTTTCGCCGCGCCAGCTTGACGTGCTTTTCACCATCTATCTCGAACCGCCGCCGCACACGGTGCGCGGTCTCGCGGCAAAGCTCGGCGTGAGGACGCCCGTGATCACCCGCGCGCTCGACACCATGGGCAAGCTCGACCTGGTCTCCCGCCGGCGCGACGAGCGCGATCGGCGCAGCGTGGTAGTCCAGCGCACCGTCAAAGGCGCGCTGCACGTGGAACGGCTCGGTGATCTACTGGTCGCCAAGGCCAAGGAGCTGCCGCGGTGAACGAGAAAGCGAACTTCGATCCTCGCATCACGCCGGCCCGTCCTGATCTCGCGGCGAGCTTCCTGCAAGGCCAAATTCCGGCCTTACGCTACGTCCAAGGCGAAATCCGCGAAGTGTTCGACGCCCAGGCGCCGGTGCGGCGCGAGCCCGCGCCTGACGCATCGCTCGACACCGAAGCCCTCAAAGGCGAGCGTGTAACGATTTACGAAACGACCGACGAAGGCTGGTCCTGGGGCCAGCTCGAAAGCGACCGTTATGTCGGCTGGCTGCCCTCGAATGCTCTTGTCGCTCCCGGTCCTGCGCCGACACACCGTGTCGCCACCTTGCGCGCGCCGGTGCTGGTCGGTCCCTCGATCAAGGTTCCGACCGTCGAAATGCTTTCGCTCGGCGCGACGCTCGCCATCGTGCGCACCGAAGGCCGCTTTGCGGTGACCGCCAACGGCGGATTTGTTCCCCTGGTCCACCTCGCTCCGCTCAATGAGGCGGAGGAGGATTTCGTCGCCGTAGCTGAGCGCTTCGTCGGCGTGCCCTATCTCTGGGGTGGCAAGACCAGTCTCGGTCTCGACTGTTCCGCCCTCGTGCAGGTTTCGCTCGCCGCCTGCGGCATCGCCTGTCCGCGCGACAGCTCCATGCAGGAGGCCGTGCTTGGCCGGCCACTCGATCCGGACCCCGACTATTCAAACCTCAAGCGTGGCGATCTCGTATTCTGGAAAAACCACGTGGCGATTGTACGCGACGAGGCGCACTTCCTTCACGCCAACGGCTTCCACATGGCGGTCGCGGTTGAAGCGATCCAGGTGACGATCGCGCGATTCGGTAAAGATGGCACCCCGGTGACGAACGTGCGCCGCCTCGGTCGCTAGCTCTTGCTACTGCGCCGTTGCATCGAGCGGGGCGGTGTCGAGATTGAAGGCCGCGGCGAACAGCGCCCGCGTATACTCGCTCTTCGGCGCCTTGAAGACGTCCGCGGCGTCGCCCGCCTCCACCACCTTGCCGTGCCGCATGACGATGAGCTGGCTCGCCAAGGCGGCGACGACCTTCAGGTCATGCGAGATGAAAAGATACGTCAGGTCATGGCGCCGTTGCAGATCCCGCAGCAGGTCGACGATCTGCGCCTGGATCAGCATGTCAAGCGCGCTCGTCGGTTCATCGAGCACGAGAAAGTTCGGCTCGAGCACAATCGCGCGCGCGACCGCAATGCGCTGGCGCTGACCGCCGGAGAACTCGTGCGGATAGCGGTAACGCGTTTCCGGATCGATGCCCACGTCGCGCAACGCCGTGACCACGCGCGCGTCCCTTTCCTTTTCGGTCATCTTCGGATGATGAACCGTCAATCCCTCCGCCACGAGGTCGTGGATCGACATGCGCGGCGACAGCGAGCCGTAAGGATCCTGAAACACCACCTGCATGTGGCGGCGGAACGGCCGCATGTCCTTGAATCTCAGCCCGTTCAACGGCTGGCCCATGAACACCACCGGCCCATCCGCGGAAACGAGCCGCAAGATCGCAAGCCCGAGCGTTGTCTTGCCCGATCCGGATTCTCCGACCACCCCGAGCGTCTCGCCGCGGCGCAGCGCGATGCTGACTCCGTCGACGGCCTTGATGTGACCGACGGTCCTGCGCAGCAAGCCGCGCTTGATCGGGAACCAGACCTTGAGATCGCGCGTCTCCATCATCACCGGCGCGCTCGGATGGCGCGGCGCCGGCTCGCCCTTCGGCTCGGCCGCAAGCAATGCGCGCGTGTACGGATGCTCCGGCGCGGTGAAGATGCGTTCGACCGTTCCCTGCTCCACGATCTCGCCCATTTTCATGATGCACACGCGGTCGGCGATCTTGCGCACGATGCCGAGATCATGGGTGATGAAAAGCACCGCCATGCCGAACCGACGCTGCATTTCCTTCAGCAAGTTCAAGATTTGCGCCTGCACCGTGACGTCGAGTGCGGTGGTCGGCTCGTCCGCGATCAGCAGATCCGGCTCGTTGGCGAGCGCCATGGCGATCATTACCCGCTGCCGTTGGCCGCCGGAGAGTTGGTGCGGGTAGCTTTTGAGCCGATGTTCGGGGTCCGGAATCCCGACCTGACCGAGCAGTTCAAGCGTCCGCGCCCGCGCCTGCATGGCGGTCATCGGGCGATGCAGCATCAGGATTTCGCCGATCTGTCGCTCGATCGTGTGCAGCGGATTGAGCGACGTCATCGGCTCCTGGAAAATGATGGTGATGTCGTTGCCGCGGACCTCGCGGATGCCGCGCTCCTGCAACGGCAACAGATCGCGTCCGTCAAACAGGATCGCACCGGACGGATGGCTAGCCGCCGGATACGGCAGCAGCTTCAGCACCGAAAGCGCCGTCACCGACTTGCCCGATCCGGACTCGCCTACCAGCGCGACCGTTTCGCCCTTTTGTATGTCGAACGAGATGCGGTTGACCGCGAGCATGCGCTGTTGGCCGTGACCAAAGGCGACCGACAGATCGCGCACGGACAGCAGAGGAGGCGTCGTCGCGTCCATGGCGCTCACGTGAATATTTTTCGCGGGTCGAAGGCGTCACGCACCGCTTCGCCGATGAAGATCAGCAGCGAAAGCATGACCGCCACGCTGAAGAATCCGGCAAGCCCGAGCCACGGCGCCTGGATATTGGCCTTGCCCTGCGCCAGCAATTCGCCGAGCGACGGTGATCCCGGCGGCAGGCCGAGCCCGAGGAAATCGAGCGCGGTCAGCGCCGTCACCGACGATGACAGGATGAACGGCAGGAACGTCAACGTCGCCACCATGGCGTTCGGCAGCAGATGGCGGAACATGATGACGCGGTTCGACACGCCGAGTGCGCGCGCCGCGCGGATATATTCGAAATTGCGCGCGCGCAGGAATTCGGCGCGCACCAATCCCTCCAGGGAGACCCAGGAAAACAGCATCAGAATCCCAAGCAGGACGAAGAATCCCGGCACCAGCACCGACGAGATGATCAGGAGCAGATAGAGCTGCGGCACCGAGGTCCAGATTTCAATGAAGCGCTGAAACAGCAAATCGGTCCAGCCGCCGAAAAAGCCCTGCACCGCCCCGACGACCACGCCGATCACCGAAGAAACCACGGTCAGCGTCAAGCCGAACAATATCGAGATGCGAAACCCGTAGATCAGCCGCGCCACCACATCGCGGCCCTGGTCATCGGTGCCGAGCCAGTTGTATTCGAGATCGCGGCAGCCGGAGAGACCCTTGCGTTTGACCACCGCCGCGCATTCCTTTTCGCTCAACAGCCAGGTCGGCTTTGACGGCGCCGGCGTCGGCAAGTCGAGGTTGTGCGTGTCGTAGGAATAGCGAATCAGCGGCCACACCATGTAGCCGTCTTTCTCGGCAATCAATTTTTGCAAATACGGATCGCGATAGTCGGCTTTGGTCTCGAACTCGCCGCCGAACGTCGTTTCCTCGTATTGCACGAACACGGGAAAATAAAAGCTGCCGTCGTATTTGACCAGAAACGGTCGATCATTGGCGATGAATTCCGCGAACAGCGAAACAAGAAACAGAATCAGAAAAAGCCAGAACGAAACAAAGCCGCGGTGGTTTGATCTGAAATTCCGCCAGCGCCGGCGGTTGATCTGCGAGAGATAAAACCGCCACTGCTTTTCCGGCCCGAGCGGAACGGCCTCCACCGGCTCGACCGGTTTCGTCATCTTCTCCGCGGTTCGCGCATCCACCGCTAGACCTCCCGCGTCTCAAAATCGATCCGCGGATCGATCCACATGTAGGTGAGGTCGGAGACAAGTTTCACCACAAGGCCGAGCAGTGCGAATATGTAGAGGTTCGCGAACACCACGGGATAGTCGCGATTGAACACCGCCTCGAAGCTGAGCAGCCCCAGCCCATCGAGCGAGAAGATATATTCGATCAGAAACGCACCGGTGAAAAACGCGCTGATGAAGGCGGACGGGAAACCCGCAATCACGATCAGCATGGCGTTGCGGAACACGTGGCCGTAGAGCGTGCGCCGCTCGCTGCATCCCTTGGCGCGCGCGGTCAGCACATACTGCTTGCGGATTTCGTCGAGGAACGAGTTTTTGGTGAACAGCGTCATGGTGGCGAACGCACCCACGCCCATCGCGGTGATCGGCAGCGGCAGGTGCCACAGATAGTCGAGAATCTTATGCCACCACGGCAGCTGCGCCCAATTGTCGGAGGTCAGGCCGCGCAATGGAAATATGTCGAAGTAGGAGCCGCCGGCAAACAGAATGATCAGCAACAACCCGAACATGAAACCCGGAATCGCATAACCGATGATGACGACGCTCGAGGTCCACACGTCGAAACGCGAGCCGTCCCGCACGGCCTTGCGGATTCCGAGCGGGATCGAAATCAGATAGGTCAGCACCGTGATCCAAAGCCCAAGCGAGATCGACACCGGCAGTTTCTCTTTCACCAGTTGAATCACGCTGACGTCGCGGAAATAACTCTTGCCGAAATCGAACCGCAGATAGCGCAACATCATCCGATAGAATCGAACCGGGGCTGGCTGATCCAGGTCGAACATCTTTTCCAGGCTCTTGAGAAAAGCCTCATCGAGCCCTTGCGCACCGCGATACTTGGATGACAGTGAATTCGTCTGTCCGGCGCCCGGCAATTGCGATTGCGGCGTGAAGTCTCCGGCCTGCGATCCCGGAACGCGCGATTCTGCACCGGTGGAGGAGCCCTGCATCAGCGCAAGGATCCGCTCGACCGGCCCGCCCGGCGCGAACTGCACGACCGCAAACGAGATCAGCATGATCCCGAAGATGGTCGGGATCAGAAGCAGCAGGCGGCGAATGATATAGGCGGCCATGGTCCTTGGTGGTCTAAGCGTTCTTTCGCTATTGCGAAAATGCGGCGGCAGCGCGGTCGGCCCAAAGCCAACGCGATCGATACTAGCCCTTTTGCTCCAATTTTGCCGCCTTGCCCGGATCGTACCACCAGGTTTCCAACACGCCACGCGAATATTTCGGCTTCCGCGGCGGCCGATCGAACACATCCCAATAGGCCACCCAGTGCGACGCTTTGTACCAGTGCGGAATCCAATAGCGGCCCGCGCGGATCAGCCGATCAAGCGCGCGACAGGCGGTAACCAGCGCGGGCCGGCTGTCGGCGGCGATGATCCGATCGATCATGGCGTCAATCGCCGGATCGGCAATGCCGGCGAGATTTTGCGAACCGATCACCGTGGCAGCCTGCGATGAAAAATAGGAGCGCAGCGCATCGCCGGGCGTGGTGGAAAAGCCAAAGCGCTGGATCGCGATATCGAAGTCGAATTCATCCATCCGCTTTTGGTATTGCACGGCTTCAACGATTCGCAAGCTTGCTTCGATCCCGAGCGTGGCAAGGTTCTTGATGAATGGCATGTGGTGCGGCTGAAAGCTCGGCTCGTCGATCAGAAATTCGATCGTGAGCGGCTGGCCCTTGCTGTCGCGTAGAACTTTCTTGGTGATCTCGCGCTTTAGCCCGAGCTTGATCCAAATCCGGTCGAGCACGCCGGGCACATGCTCCGGATCCACCTCGTCACGCACGGTGTAGCCGGCCTCCCGCAGGAGCAGCACCGCCTTGCGCAGCAGTACGCGATCCGCCCCCGATCCGTCCGATACCGGCGGCACGAACGGCTCGCCGAACACCTCGTCCGGCACCTTGCCGCGGAACGGCTCGAGCAAGGCAAGCTCGTCCGCGCTCGGCGGCCCGGCCGCCATCAGGTCGGAATTCTGAAACACCGACTGCGTGCGCTGGTAGGAATCGTACATGATCGCCTTATTGGTCCACTCGAAGTCGAACGCGCAGATCAGCGCCTCACGCAGGCGTGAATCCTTGAACTTCGGCCGTCGCGTGTTGATGAACCAGCCCTGCGCACCGGAAGGCGTATCGTCAGGCAGGACATCGCGTTTGACTCTGCCGTCGCGCAGCGCCGGGAAGTCGTAGCGTGTCGCCCAGATGCGCGAGGTGAACTCCTCGCGGAACAGATAGTTCTTCGCGGTGAACCCCTCGAAGGCGACATCGCGGTCGCGATAAAATTCGAACCGCACGATATCGAAATTAAACTGTCCGCGCGAAACCGGCAGGGTCGCGCCCCACCAGTCCTTCACCCGCTCGTATTCGATATAGCGTCCGGTTTCGAAGCGCCCGACCCGGTAGGCGCCGCCCCCGAGCGGGACATCGAGCGTCGATTCATCAAACGGCCGCGAGGTATAATAGGCGCTCGAAAAGATCGGCAATCCGGCGACGAACAGTGGCACGTCGCGCGCGCGCTTCGGCGTGAAACGGCAAACCACGGTCGCCTCGTCGACCGCTTCCGCACCGGCAAAGTCGCGCAGGAATTGCGTGATGATCGGATGGCCTTTGTCTTTGAGCATCGTGAGCGAGAAAGCGACATCCTGCGCGGTAATTTTGCTGCCGTCGTGAAACCGCGCGGTCGGCCGCAGCATGAACCAGTAAGTCAGTCCGTCCGCGGAAATTTTCACGGACCGCGCCGTGAGCCCATACATGGCGTCGGGCTCATCCCCCGCGCGCGCCATCAGCGTCGCGAACGTCAGCTCCATGCCGAGCGCGGCTTCGCCTTTCAGGATGTAGCTGTTGAGCGAATTGAACGTGAAAAAATTCTGATTGTATTGTCGCGTTGCGCCGATCTGTGAAAAAATCCCGCCCTTCGGCGCCAACGGTTCCACATAATCGAAATGCGCAAAATCGGCCGGGTACTTCAGATCGCCGAAACCCGACATGCCGTGCCGCTCGGCTTCGTCGGCAGCCGGCGCGGCCGCTGCGAAGCTTTGCCAGCGCGGCAATCCGACCGCCGCCAATGCTCCGGCCGTCACGACGAGCGCGCGGCGCCGAGAGATCACTGCCGCGACCCGACCTTGGCGGCCTTGTCCGCATCCCACCACCAGACGGTCGGGAATGCGGAGCGGCCATATTTGGGAAGGTTAGTTGGTCGCCCGAATCGATCCCAGCGTGCCGTGCGCACTTTGCCGTATGTCCATTGCGGCACCACGTAATGGTTCCACAGCAGGACCCGGTCGAGGGCCTTCGTCGCGGCGACAAGCTCATCGCGATCCTTGGCATAGATCACGCGCTTGATCAGTTCGTCCACCGCGGGATTTTTTATGCCGATGAGATTGCGCGAGCCCCTGGTGTCGGCCGCCTCCGAGCTCCAGAAATCGCGCTGCTCGTTGCCCGGCGACAGCGATTCCGGCCATGACGCGACGATGACGTCGAAATCCCATTGTCTCAATCGGTTTTCGTATTGTGCCACATCCACGGTGCGAACCGTTACCTCCATGCCGAGCCGTTCGAGCGATGACTTGTAGAACAACACGAACCGCTCGGAATTCGGGTCTTCGACCAGAAACTCCACGCTCATCGGCTCGCCCGTTGGCCCCCGCAGCACGCGTTGGGTGCTGGCGCGACCAAGCCCCACCAGATTCTTCATGCGTTCGAAAAACCCCGGCGGATTTGTCTCGCGCACGGTCCAGCCGGCCTCGCGCAGCAAGCGAATGGCCTCGCGCAGGTTATTGCGGATTGCGTCCGGCGAATCCACCACCGGATTGCTATAGGCCGTGGTGAACACTTCCGGCGGCACCTTGTCGCTCACCGTCTCAAGAATCTCGAGTTCCTTGCCCGCCGGCAGCCCGGAGCTGGCAAGCTCGGTCCCGTCAAAATAGCTGGCGATGCGTCGGTACTGGTTGAAGAATATCTGCTTGTTCATCTCTTCGAAATTGAACGCAAAGTTGAAGGCGCGCCGCACCCGCGGGTCCTTGAATTTGTCTCGGCGAATATTGAACACGAAGGCCTGCATGGAACTCGAATTGGCAATGGGAAACTCCTCAAGGATCACGCGCTTATCGGTCACGGCAGGAAAATCGTAGGCCGTCGCCCAGCTCTTGGCGCTGTTCTCCGTGCGCCAATCAACTTGGTCGGCCTTGAAGGCTTCCAGCGCGACAGTCGGGTCGCGGAAATATTCGAACCGCAGCTCGTTGAAATTGTCGCGGCCGATATTGACGTTGAGATTCCTGCCCCAGTAGTCGGGCACGCGCTCGTACACGATTGTGCGGCCGGCTGCGAATTCCTTGATGCGGTAGCCGCCGTTACCCAGCGGCGGCTCGAGCGACGTGCTCGTGATGTCGCGCTTTTTGCCGTTCTTGTCGGCCCCCTCCCACCAGTGCTTGGGCAGCACGTTGAGCTGTCCGACGATCTGCGGCAGTTCGTGGTTCCCCGCCTGATCGAAGGTAAAGGTGATGTCGCGCTCGCCGCTCTTCTCCGCCTTCGTTACGTGGCGGTAATAGGCGGCATGGAACGGGCTCGATTTCTTGAACGCATCGAACGAAAAAACCACGTCGTCGGGCGTCACCGGCTTGCCGTCATGCCACTTTGCTTCGGCGCGCAGGCGATAGGTCACCGATGAATAATCGGGCGGATAGCTCACAGCCTCGGCCAAGAGGCCATATTCGGTCGACACCTCATCGAGCGACGGCACCAGAAGCGTGTCGAACAGATAATCGATGCCGAACGCCACCGATCCTTTCACGCCGGCAATGACGAGGTTGAAATTGTCGAACGTACCGAACGCGATCTGTCGCGCGACGCCGGCCTTGGGCGCATTCGCGTTGACGTAATCGAATTGCTTGAACCCAGCCGGGTACTTGAGATCGCCGAACAGCGACAGCCCATGCCGCCATGCCTTCTCCGTGCTCGGCGCTTGCGTCACCTGCGCGCGCGCGGAACGCTGCACGATGAATCCGGGCAACGAAATCACCGCCAGCAGGCTCGTAATATATTGAACGACAGCGCGGCGACTGAGGTGCACGGATGGCTCCATCTTTTGGCCCGTCCCGGAACCGCTTTTCAGGGTTGGATTATGTCGGAATTAGGAGGCTGCGCCACCCTGCGGGCTGCCTCATGCTACAAATCTGCGTGCGTCCGTCTGCACCTGACCGAGAGCTGCCCGCAATGTCCGTCGCACGCCTTAAGGCGTCGCCACATCGGTTCAGTTCGGCTTGGGAGCCGGAGCGGTTGGCGCTGGTGCGGGTGCCGGCGATTTTGGCGCGGCGGCCGGTGCCGGCGCAGCTGCTGTTGGCGCCGGTGCAGCAGCCGCCTTCGGCAGCGGTGCCGGATTGTCGGAAAGCGAATTGAGGTAGTCGATCACGTCGGCCCGTTCGCTGTCCTTCGGAATGCCCGGGAAGTTCATCGCCGTGCCCGGCACCATGCCCTTCGGATTCTTCAGATAGACATTGAGCTGATCGATCGACCAATTGCCGCTCTGGGCTTTCATCGCCGACGTATAGTTGAATTTCTCAACCGAATGTTTCGGGCGATTGACCACGCCCCACAGGTTCGGGCCGACCAGATTCGGACCATTCTTCTGGAAGCTGTGGCAGGCGAGACATTTCTTGGCAGCGGTCTCGCCGCGCTTGACGTCAGCACTGGCGAGCAGCGTCTCGATCGGAACCTCCGGCTGGTTTGGTTTGGCGGCCTCCTCGGTCGGATGTTCGGGAACTTCGATGACGTAGCCGGGTTTCTCCGGCTTGTGCGGAGAGAACAGCGCGCCCGCGGTGATATTGAGCGACAGCAGCACGAGACAGGTTCCGAGGATCGCCCCCAGAATTTTGTTCATCTCGAATGAATCCATCGCCAATCGGCTCCCGTTGGATTTAAACGCGGCACGGAAAAGGCCCGTGAAGGGCCTTGAGTGATGGCGGACACATACCCGGTTTGCCTCGCCCCTGGCAACCCGTATAAGCACACCCTGCGACATTCCTCCAACGCCGGAACGGGGCGGCTTTGAGAGTCCGCGATGGCCGATGATGTCCTGATCCTCATACCCGCCCGTATGGCTGCCACCAGGCTACCCGGCAAGCCGCTTCTCGACATCGCCGGCCAACCGATGATTGTGCACGTCCTTCGCCATGCCGAAGCCGCGGACCTCGGTCCGGTCGTCGTGGCGACCGATACCGACGTGATCGCTGCGGCGGTGGAAAAAGCCGGCGGCCGCGCCATCATGACCCGCACCGACCACGTCTCCGGCTCCGACCGGATTTTCGAGGCGCTCGGCATCGTCGATCCCAATGCCCGCGCTAAAATCATCGTCAATGTCCAAGGCGATCTGCCGACGCTTGCGCCCAAAGATTTGAAGGCCGCGCTCGGACCGCTGAAAGATCCCGCCGTCGATATCGCGACGCTCGCCGCCGAAATCAAAAAGCCCGACGAGCGCAGCAATCCAAACGTCGTCAAGGTGGTGGGCTCGCCCGTTGCGCCCGGCCGCCTGCGCGCGCTCTATTTCACCCGCGCGACCGCTCCGGCCGGTGACGGCCCGCTCTACCATCACATCGGGCTTTATGCCTACCGCCGCGCCGCGCTCGCGCGCTTCGTCGCTTTGCCGCCCTCGCCGCTCGAGAAACGCGAGAAGCTCGAACAATTGCGCGCGCTCGAGGCCGGCATGCGCATCGATGTCACCATCGTCGACACCGTCCCGCTCGGCGTCGATACGCCGGAGGATCTGGAAATCGCGCGCGCGATGCTGAAAGCCTGATCCCGAAAGCGGGAACCGGTTTCGAAACAGACCATGTTCAGACAAGGCAAGCATTGACTCCACGGTAGCGCTTAAGCGAAACGAACGGGCCATGAGCAAGCAAAAAATCGCGTTCCAAGGAGAGCCGGGGGCCAATTCGCACCTGGCGATCCGCGAGGCCTATCCGGATGCCGAGGCTGTAGCCTGCCCGACTTTCGAGGATGCCTTCACGGCCATCAACGACGGCAGTGCCGACCTCGCCATGATTCCCATCGAGAACTCGGTCGCCGGCCGCGTCGCCGACATCCATCACCTGATGCCGAGCGCGAATGTCCACATCGTGGCCGAACACTTCATGCCGGTGCGTCATCAGCTGATGGCGCCGAGGGGCGCGACGCTCAAAGGCATCAAGACGGTCGAAAGTCACGTCCATGCGCTCGGCCAGTGCCGCAAGGCGATCCGCAAGCTCGGCATCAAGGCTGTGGTTGCGGCCGATACCGCAGGCTCGGCGCGCGAGATTGCGGAGGCCGGCGACAAGACCCGCGCCGCCATCGCCACTCGTCTTGCTGCCGAAATCTACGGACTCGATATCCTCGCCGAGGACATCGAGGACGAGGCGCACAACACCACGCGCTTCATCGTGCTGTCGCGCGAGAAGAAATGGGCACCCCGCGGCAAAGGCAAGGTCATCACCACTTTCTTGTTCCGCGTGAAGAACGTGCCGGCGGCGCTCTACAAGGCACTGGGCGGGTTTGCCACCAATGGCATCAACATGACCAAGCTCGAAAGCTACATGATCGAGGGCAATTTCTTCGCCACGCAATTCTACGCCGATGTCGAGGGCCATCCCGACGACCGCGGGCTGGTGTTCGCGCTCGAAGAACTATCGTTCTTCTCGAAAGAGCTGCGGATTCTGGGCGTCTATCCGGCGCACGAATTCCGCGAGACGTTCGAGGAACAGAAGGCCTGACATGAAAATCAAGGCCAACGGCATCACCTTCAACTGCCAGCTCGACGGACGCGAGGGTGCGCCCTGGCTCGTCCTTTCGAACTCGCTCGCAACCGACCTGCACATGTGGGACGAGCAGGCGGAGCAATTGCGGGATCGCTACCGGGTGCTGCGCTATGATCAGCGCGGCCATGGCCAGTCCGATGCGCCGGCGGGCCGCTACACTTTCGATCTGCTGATCGACGACATTATTGCCTTGATGGACGCGCTCGGGGTGAAGCGCACGCATTGGTGCGGCATATCCATGGGCGGCGCCACCGGCATGGGCGCGGTGCGAAGGCATCCCGACCGCTTCGATCGCCTCATCATCTGCGACACGCCCGGCCAATCGACCCCCACGACCGCCGCGCAATGGGAGGAGCGTATCGCCAGCGCGCAAAAAGGTGGCATGCAGGCGCAACTCGAATCGACGATCGCGCGCTGGTTTCCACCCGAGACCGTGAAGGCCAATCCGCCCCATCTCGACAAATTGCGGAAAATGATAATGAACACGCCGGTCAACGGTTTCGTCGGCGGCTCGGCGGCTCTAGCGAACCATGACTTCAGACCCGGCATGCGCGGCGTGCAGCGGCCCATGCTTTACATGTGCGGCGAAAAGGATGGCCACAACGCCGCGACCATGCGGCTGATGCAGCAGGAGTTCCCCGCGTCGAAATACATCGAGCTTCCCGGCGCCGGGCATATTTCCAACATGGATCAGCCGGCATTGTTCACCAAGGCGATGCGGGAATTTCTAAGCGCGACGTGAAGGCGGCACCCGAACCTTGGGTGCGAAAACAGCCCTCAGCACCATCTCGACCAAGCGATCCAGCGATCCGAACAACGCACGCATCTGCGTCCGGATGAACTCAGCCCGTTCCAAGTGGGCCCGCTTGATGAGCTGCGCCCGCACCGCTGCGCGCTCCGGCGCGCTGAGCGACCGATAGTCATAAAATTCGATCATGGCTTTCATCGTCATCTCCATCAGGTCTGGCGCAGGTCTTTACGCTCGGCCGATAATCACGTAAAATGAATAATAAAGATCATATCAATCTCATGGTGAGAACGATGGACCTGTCCGATCTGAGCATCTTCCGCGCGGTGGTGCAGGAGGGGGGCGTCACGCGCGCCGCCGAACGGTTGCATCGCGTGCAATCCAACATCACGACGCGTGTGCGCCAGCTTGAAGAGGAACTCGGCGTCGATCTCTTCATCCGCGAAGGCAAACGGCTCCATCTTTCGCCCGCAGGCAAGCTCCTGCTCGGCTATGCCGACCGTCTGATCGACCTGGCGGCGGAAGCACGCGACGCCGTGCATGACGCAAAGCCGCGCGGCCTGTTCCGGCTCGGCTCGATGGAAAGCGCGGCGGCCATGCGCCTGCCCGCGCCGCTCAACGAATATCATCACCGCTTTCCGGAAGTGACACTTGAGCTGCAGACCGGCAGCATCCAGGACTTATCGGCGAAAGTATTGCACGGCGAGCTTGACGCCGCGCTCGTGGCGGAACCCGTCGCCGACGCACCGTTCGAGAAGGCGACGATATTTCAAGAGGAACTCGCGATCATCGCCGCCGCGCGCCACCCTCCGATAAAATCACCACGCGATCTGCGGCCGCAGACCATGCTGGCGCGCGAAATGGGCTGTCCCTATCGGCTTCGCCTCGACCAATGGTTCAAGCAAGCCGGCGAAATGCCCGAGCGCATCGTCGAAATGACCTCGTGGCACGCGATCCTCGGCTGCACCGCGGCCGGCATGGGCGTTGCGGTTTTGCCGAAGATGATGCTGAACACATTTCCCGACCGGAAACTCCTGAGCGTGCATCCGCTACCGAAAAACCTTTCGATCGCCCCGACCGTGCTGATCTGGCGCAAGGGCGCGCAGTCGCCGAAGGTGAGCGCGCTGCTGGAGGTGTTGAAGGCATCGCCAAACGGCGCGTCCAAACACGAACGCCGCAAGGCAACGCTGGACGCTTAGGTACGGCCTAATCGGTCTTATATCGTCTGATTATATTCGCCGACTTCCTTGTGCGTCCGCAGCACGCTGTCGACCGCCTTGAACATGGCGTGCATGCGCGCCTCCGACACCGGACTTTCGACCACGACCACCAGTTCCGGCTTGTTCGATGAGGCACGCACCAGCCCCCAGGTGCCGTCCGCCACCGTCACGCGCACGCCGTTGACGGTGACGAGATCGCGGATCGCTTCGCCCGCGACCTTCTCGCCCTTCTGCTTTGCGGTTTCGAAATGCTTCACCACCTGGTCGACCACGCCGTATTTCTTCTCGTCGTCGCAATGCGGCGACATGGTGGGCGAGGACCAGGTTTTCGGCAGCGCGTTTTTCAAATCCGCCATGGTCCTTCCGGGATTGCGGTCGAGCATGTCGCAGACCGCAAGCGCGAAGATCAGCCCGTCATCGTAGCCGCGGCCGAACGGCTCGTTGAAGAAGAAATGCCCGGACTTCTCGAAACCGGCGAGCGCGCCGAGCTCGTGCGTGCGGCGCTTCATGTACGAATGACCGGTTTTCCAGTAGTCGGTCTTGGCGCCGTTCTTGATCAGCACCGGGTCAGTCATGAACAATCCCGTCGATTTCACGTCGGCGACGAATTTCGCATTCCGGTGCAGCGAAGAGATATCGCGCGCCAGCATGACGCCAACCTTGTCGGCGAAAATCTCGTCGCCGGTGTTGTCGACCACCCCGCAGCGATCGCCGTCGCCGTCGAAGCCCAGGCCCACGTCGGCCCTGGTGCGCAACACCTCGTCGCGCATGGCGTGCAGCATCTTCATGTCTTCGGTATTGGGGTTGTAGCGGGGGAACGTGTGATCGAGTTCGCAGTCGAGCGGCACGACTTCGCACCCGACCGCCTCGAGCACGCGCGGCGCGAACGCCCCGGCCGTGCCATTGCCGCAGGCGCAGACCACTTTGAGGCGGCGCTTCAGCTTCGGCCGCTTCGTCAGATCGGCAATGTAGCGCGCGGGAAAATTCTCCACGAACGCATAGGACCCGCCGCCTTTGAGTTCGTATTTGCCGTTGAGCACGATCTCTTTCAGCCGGCTCATCTCGTCCGGCCCAAAGGTGAGCGGACGGTTTGCACCCATCTTCACGCCGGTCCAGCCGTTGTCGTTATGCGAAGCCGTCACCATCGCGACGCACGGCACATCCAAATCGAACTGCGCAAAATAGGCCATCGGCGTCACCGCAAGCCCGATGTCGTGCACCTTGCAGCCGGCCGCGAGCAGTCCGTTCACCAGCGCCATCTTCACCGATGCCGAATAACCGCGGAAATCGTGACCGGTGACGATTTCGGGCCTGACGCCGAGTTCGCGGATCAGCGTGCCGAGGCCCAAACCCAGCGCCTGCAGGCCCATGAGATTGATTTCTTTGCCTAGCAGCCAGCGCGCGTCGTATTCGCGAAAGCCGGTGGGTTTGACCAGCGGCTCCGACTCATAGGCGTAGGTATTGGGAACAAGCGCCGGCTTCGGCCTCGGAAACATCTTGATATCCTCAACTGCGTGCGCATCGAGCACATAGCCGAAGTGCGCGCGATGGGAAAGCCATACGCTTGAGAAAATTGATCCTAGCGTAAGTGCGGCATGACCTCGGACGCAAACATCTCCATGTTCCGCCGCGTCAATTCATCGCTGAGCACGCCGAATTGCAGCATCACCACCAGATTGTTGGCGGAGGTTGCGTCGCGCAGCTTGCCGAGATGCTCGCGCACCGTTCGCGGACTGCCGACCACGACCGTGCCGGCCTCCATCAGCGATTCAAGCGAATGGCGCGCGTTCGACCCCAACGATTTGCGGATCTTGATGGTGTTCTTCATCGACGACAGCGACGTGTAGCCGGGCGGCAGCAGCATCTCCCACGGCACCACGAGAAAATCGTTGAACAGCGACTCGATCCCTGCCCGCGCCTCCTGCCGCGCGCGCTCGTCGGTGTCGGCCACATAGACGGGTGACGCCCAGCCGAGCTGGTCGGGCGAAGCCTCGTAGCCGTACTGCCTGGCCTGCTCGCGGTAGAGGTTGAGATAGCGCGCCACAAGATCGCGGCCGCTGAACGTCACCAGGAACGGATATTTGCGTTCCGGCGCCGCCGCCCACTTGATCGTCTCCGATGATCCCATCGACGGAATCCAAATCGGCGGATGCGGCTGCTGAAAGGGACGCGGCCACAAATTCACGTAGCGGAAATTGTAGTGCTCGCCCTCGAACGCGAACGGTCCCGGCCTGGTCCAGGCCGCCACGATCAGATCATGCGCCTCTTGATAGCGCTCGTGCGAGAAGTAAGGATTGATCCCGGTCGCATGATACTCGTTGCCGATGCCGCGCACGAAGCCGGTGATGATCCGCCCCTTCGACAGGTTGTCGAGCATGGCGAATTCTTCCGCGATGTTGATCGGATTGTTCACCAGCGGCAGGGCGCGGCCAAGGATGGCGATTTTGGCTTTCTTGGTACGTTGAATGAGCGCGCTCGCAATCAAGTTGGGAGCCGGCATCAGGCCATAGGCGGTCTGGTGATGCTCGTTGACGGCGATCACGTCGAAGCCGAGTTCCTCCGCATAGGCGAGCTGATCGATGTAGGAGGCGTATTCGTCCGCGCCCTTCTTCGGATCGTAGAGCGCGTTCGGCAGCACCACCCAGCCGGCGCGGTGCTTATGCCGCTCCACGATGTCGAGCGGGCGATAAGGCATCAGGTGAAAGAACGTGAACTTCATCGCCGCCCCCCGCTCAGAAAGCTCAGGATCAGCGGCATCGCGACATCAAGCCGCTCGAAGTGCGGCCGATGCCCGCATTGCGGAATGATCTCGACCCGCGCGCCGCTCACGCGTTCACCCCAGGCCTTCGCGTAGGCGCTCGGGAACAGCTTGTCCTGCTCGCCCCAGATCACCAGCGTCGGAACATCGATGCGGTGCAGCCAGCGCTCGAGCATCGGATTGTACCAGCGCGGCTCCCAGCCGAATTTCGCCGCCATGAAACGATTGGTCAGCGCAATGTCCGCCTCTTCGTCGCTCGGCTCATGCGCGAGTTCCGCCTCGGCGAATGTCTGGTCATGCCAGAGATTGCGCACCGCCTCTTCCGCCGACCAGATGAAATTATCGCCGCTGGGAATCCCCTTCACGCGAATTCCGGCCGGCGCCAGCAACGTGAGGCTCGCGACATGGACGGTGTTTCGGACCGCGAGCTCGGCCGCCACCCAGCCGCCCAACGAATGGCCGATGAGATGAACCTCGCCGCCCAGGCCATCGAGAAAGTCGAGGTAGTACATCGCGAGGTCGGGGACGTTCCTGATCCAGGTTGGATTGTCGGAATGGCCGAAGCCGGGATGTTCCGGCACGAGTACGTCGTGATTCTGCGCAAGCTTCTCGAAGAACGGCCCCCAGGCCGGCAGACCGGCCGCGCCATGCAGGTAAAGCACCGGTTCGCCCTGCCCATCGCGCAGCAAACGCACGCCGCAATCCTGCACGCGATGACGTATTTCCCGCATTGCCATGACGCCTCCCGCACCCGCGATTGGACAGAATGTCAGGATTGCTCAAGCACGAAAAGAGCATCCTGCGCGAGGCAGCCGCGCTACACGATCATCGGTGGATGAAATCGACGGCCGGGCTATTGCTGTTCGAGCACGAGTTTGCCGCGATCGTGCGTCCAGCGCACCCGCGACAGGAACGTCATGCCGAGCAGATTTTCCGTCAGCGCGTCATCGGGCACCACAATGGCCCGCACGTCCCGCACCACGATGTCGTCAATTTCGATCGTATCGAGGTGCACCGGCGCGGCCTTGCCGGTGCCGTTCGCGGTATGCGTCGTCACCGTATAATCGCGCTGTCCCGGATGAAAGCCGAGCAATGAGGCCGTGCTTTCGCGCAAGGCGACCGCACCGGCGCCGGTATCGACGATGAACGGAATTCTCAGCGTGTCGACGCGCGCTTCAACCCGGAACTGGCCGTCTCGGCTGCCGTGCAGCGTTACAATGCGTGCGGAGGGACCGAGCGTTACCACCTGCGGAAGCGATGGCTTGGGTGGTGTCGTGATATGCGGCGAAGGCCGAGGTGGCGCCGCCGGCGCGATCACCGTCGTCATCGACGATGAGCGAGCCATTGGCTCCGCGGCAACGATCTGCCTGTGGTCTTGCACATGCTCCGGGTTGACGATGGCCCGGTCGGCATAGCGCGCGACGAATGCCCCGCCCATGATGAGCAATGTACAAAAGACGATGAGCGAACGCATGTGCGGACCCGACCGTGTGGCACCCAACACATCATGCGGCAGTCCAACATCGGACTAACGCAATGCGCGAAGGGGCGCGATTTTGTCCGTTTGGTAATAACATCATTGCGGAAACGCGACAAATCTTAACGTTTTTTCTTAACGAATATGACTCAGCGGCCGGCAGGACGTTTCGCACGCCGCGTTGCGGGCGCGTTAAGCGGATTATCCGGCCACGGATGCTTCGGGTAACGGCCTTTCATTTCGGATTTGACAGCGGCATAGGAGCCACGCCAGAAACCGGGCAGATCACGCGTCACCTGCACCGGCCGTCGCGCGGGCGAAAGTAATTCGATCACCAGCGGCACTTTTCCACCGGCGATCGCCGGGTGGCGATCGAGACCAAATAATTCCTGGACGCGAATGGAAAGTTTCGGTCCCTCTTCCGCCTCATAATCGATCGGCACGGCCGAACCCGACGGCGCGGCAAAATGCGTCGGCGCCTCGGACTCAAGCCGCCGCTTGAGAGTCCACGGCAGCAATGCCTGCAATGCTTCCTCGAATTCGCGGTCGCTCAGATCGGCAAGCGCGGTTTTCGAGAGCAGATGCGGCGCGAGCCATTCGTCAGCGTTTGCCGCTAGCGCCGTGTCGGAGAGGTCGGGCCATTCGTCACCTTCCGCTCGCCGCAGGAACATCACTCGATCGCGCCATTGTCTAGACGTCTTCGTCCAAGGAAGCCGGTCAATGCCCAGCCCGATCAGACCTTGCGCGAGCCTGCGGGCGGACTCCTCGCTTGGGGCGATCTTCACCGGCTGATCGCCGAGCACGAGCGCGCCCAGCCGCCGGCTGCGCCGGCCCCGCAAACTCGCGCTGGCTGAATCGAAAGCGATCTCCTCGCGGCTTTCGATGCGGCTCGCGAACCGGCTCTCGATCTCGGCCAGCGATATCGCTGCCGCCAGCAATATGCGGCCTTGCGCGGCCGCGCCCGCAAGCTCAACGACCACGAGGAAAGGCTCGCGCGCAAGCGAGGATGCGGGATCGATATTTCCGCCGCGTCCGTTCGCCAGCAGAAACGCACCGTCCGCACCGCGGTTTTTGGCGATCCGATCCGGATAGGCGAGCGCGAGGATCGCGCCAAGATTATCCTCAAGGGGGGAGAGAGCAGACTGCACGGGCTGCAACGCATCGCCTTGAACGATCTCCGCCCATCGCCTGGCCATGCGCCGCGCCTCTTCGCCGCGCCGCGACCGGTCGCGGCGAAATCCATCGAGGCGATGCGCAAGATTCACATCGTCGCCGCCGAGACCCCGCTCGGTCAGGATCGCGGCAATATCCGCTGCAAGCTGGCCCGCGCCTTCGGCTGCGGCATCGACAACCATGCGGGCAAGCCGTGGCGCCAGCGGCAACCGGTTGAGTTTGCGGCCCTCGTCGGTAATCCGGCCCAGCGCATCGATCGCCCCGAGATCGACCAGTATCGCCTTGGCCTCCGCGAGCGCGGCCGAAGGCGGCGGATCGAGAAACACGAGCTGACCCGGATCGCTCACGCCCCATTGCGCGAGATCGAGCACGAAGCCCGACAGGTCGGCGGCCAGAATCTCCGGCTTGGCGAACGGCTCGAGCGAGGCGGTTTGCGGCTCGTCCCACAGCCGATAGCAAATCCCGGGCTCGGTTCGCCCGGCGCGGCCGCGCCGCTGATCGGCGGCGGCGCGCGACACGCGCACGGTTTCGAGCCGCGTCAGACCGACCTCGGGTTCGTAGCGCGGCACCCGCGCCAGGCCTGAATCGATCACAATGCGTACGCCTTCGATGGTCAATGAGGTCTCGGCAATGGAGGTTGCCAGCACCACCTTGCGGCGCCCGGCCGGTGCCGGCGCGATGGCTTGATTTTGCTCGGTCCAATCGAGCCCGCCATAGAGCGGCACGATGTCGACCGACGCGTCCTTGATCTGCTCGCGCAGAAGCGTTTCGGTGCGACGTATTTCTCCGGCGCCCGGGACAAATACGAGCACCGAGCCTTGATCGCTGCGCAAGCCGCGCACCACTGTGTCGACAACGGCTCTCTCGACTGGCGTGCGTGGATCGCGTCCAAAATAGCGCGTCTCGACCGGAAAGCTCTTTCCCGCGCTCTCGATCACTGGCGCACCGCCTAATAATCTCGCGATGCGCGCGCCGTCGATCGTGGCCGACATGACGAGCAGTTTCAGATCCTCGCGCAGGCCTTGCTGGGCATCGCGCGCAAAGGCAAGTCCAAGATCGGCATCGAGCGACCGCTCGTGAAACTCATCGAACAGCACGGCCGCCACCTTGCCAAGCGCGGGATCCTCGAGGATCAGGCGCGTGAACACGCCTTCGGTGACCACCTCGATGCGCGTCTTGCGCGACACCTGAGAGGCAAAGCGCACGCGATAGCCCACCGTCTCGCCGACCTTTTCGCCAAGCGTCGAGGCCATGCGTTGGGCTGCCGCCCGCGCGGCCAGCCGCCGCGGCTCAAGCACCAAAATCTTACGGTCTTTCGCCCACGGCTCGTCGGCCAGCACCAGCGGCACGCGGGTGGTCTTGCCGGCGCCCGGCGGTGCAACCAGAACAGCCGCATTGCCGCTGGCGAGCGCCCTCGTCACCTCAGGCAGCACCGGATCGATCGGCAAGGGCGAGCCGAACGACCGCGTCGCGCTCACGCGCTCGTCCCCGGCCGGCCGATGCTCAGATATTTGAAGCCGAGCATTGCTATCTCTTCCGGCCGATAGATGTTGCGCAGATCGACCATCACCGGCTGCGCCATCACCGACTTGAGCTGCTCGAAATCGAGCGCGCGGAATTCTTCCCACTCGGTGACGATGACGAGTACGTCGGCACCCTTCGCGCAGGCATAGGGATTGTCACAATAGGTCACATCGGGAAGAATTTGCTTTGCCTGCTGCATGCCGACCGGATCGTAGGCGCGCACCCTGGCGCCCATGTCATGCAGCGCCGTGATCAGCGGGATCGATGGCGCTTCGCGCATGTCGTCGGTGTTTGGCTTGAACGTGAGCCCGAGCACCGCCACGGTCTTGTCGCGCGCCGAACCGCCAAGCGCTGCCGCAACTTTGCGCGCCATGGCGCGCTTGCGTGTGTCGTTGACCGCAGCCACCGTCTCTACGATGCGCAGCGGCGCGACGTTGTCCTGCGCGGTCTTGATCAGCGCCACCGTGTCCTTCGGGAAACACGAGCCGCCATAGCCAGGCCCGGCATGCAAAAACTTGCCCCCGATCCGATTGTCGAGCCCGATGCCGCGCGCGACCTCCTGCACGTTGGCGCCGAGCTGTTCGCAAAGATCGGCGATCTCGTTGATGAAGGTGATCTTGGTGGCAAGAAACGCATTTGCCGCGTATTTGATGAGCTCGGCGGTGCGCCGGTCGGTGTAGAGGATCGGCGCCGCGTTCAGATAAAGCGGCCGGTAAAGCGCAGCCATGATCTCGCGCGCGCGCGCCTCGTTGGTGCCGACCACGATGCGGTCCGGATGCTTGAAGTCTTGAATCGCCGCGCCTTCGCGCAGGAATTCCGGATTCGACACGACCGAGAAATCGCCGTCCGGCCGCGCGCTGCGGATGATGTTCTCGACTTCGTCGCCGGTTCCCACCGGCACGGTCGATTTGGTCACGACGACCGTAAAACCGTTCAACGCCGCCGCGATCTCGCGCGCGACCGCATGAACGAACGTAAGATCAGCATGGCCGTCGCCGCGCCGCGACGGCGTTCCGACCGCGATGAAAACCGCCTCGGCCTCCGCCACCGGCCGCTTGAGTTCGGTCGTGAAGCTCAAACGCCCCGTGCGCACATTGGCCGCAACGAGATCCGCGAGCCCTGGTTCATAGATCGGAATCTCGCCGCGCTTGAGCGCTGCGATCTTGTCCGCGTCCTTGTCGACGCACGTCACATTGTGCCCGAAATCGGCAAAGCAGGCCCCTGAGACGAGCCCCACGTAGCCGGTGCCGATCATCGCAACGCGCATCGCAGCTTATCAGCCATCCTTCGTGTCCGGCGCGGCCGCCGGCCGTGGCCTCATAGCAGAGGCCCGTCACGCTGGCGAGCCCGAAGAGCGGTGGAGCGTTAGCGGCATCTGGAAAGCCAGCTGGTCGCAACGCGCGTGTCGACCGCGGCGCCATCGAGGACCTGGGAATGGCCGTATTCGTTTGCCGATTCCCACAGTCTGATTTTGTCGCCGCGCTTGATCATGACGATTCCGTATCCGCGATAGGGCGGCTCGAGGTTGCGCACATCGAGCGTGATCTGATCGCCCGAAACCTCTGCGCTCAAGACATTGTATTCGAAGTTCGCCCGCGGTCCGTTGAAAAACCTCCGCGCAACCAGGCCCGAAGGCAGTATCGAATATTCCTGATACAAATTGCTGTCGCTCGCCGGCGCCTTGCAGTTTTCCGCCCAGGTGCCGATCATGCCGAACTTCTCGAAAGTCTGCGCCACCGTTTCCGCATTCGCCGCTCCTAAAGAGACCGACAAGAGCGCAGCGATCAAAGCTAGCCGCCGGTACATGCCTATTCCCCATGTCCATCGTCGCGCTCCCATTTCAGAGCTAAGGCTCGCCCATGAGCCCTGCAAGTCCACAGGGAAGTGTTGATTCAGTCGAGCAGGCAGCCCACATTCGGAGCCATGCCAGCACAAGCCAAATCCAGCGCCAGCAAGCCCAGGCCCGTGGTTGCCAAACCGGCCGGCGCCTCCCGCCCGTTGAAGGCCGGCGACCACGTCTTCCTGGTCGACGGCTCCGGCTACATTTTCCGTGCCTACCACGCGTTGCCGCCGCTCACGCGCAAGTCCGACGGCCTGCAGATCAATGCCGTGCTCGGCTTCTGCAACATGCTGTGGAAGCTGCTCAACGAGATGAAGCCGGACGAGCGCCCGACTCACCTCGCGGTGGTGTTCGACAAATCGGAAAAGACTTTCCGCACCGATTTCTATCCCGACTACAAGGCGCACCGGCCCGAGGCACCCGACGATCTCATTCCGCAATTTCCGCTGATCCGCGAAGCCGTTCGCGCCTTCGACATTCCCTGCCTGGAGCAGGCCGGCTTCGAGGCCGACGACCTGATCGCGACCTACGCGCGGCTCGCCTGCGAAGCGAAGGCCACCGCGACGATCGTTTCGTCTGACAAAGACCTGATGCAGCTCGTCAACGACCGCGTCGTCATGTACGACACCATGAAGGATCGCCGCATCGGCCGCGCCGAGGTGATCGAGAAATTCGGCGTGCCGCCCGAGAAGGTGATCGAGGTGCAGTCGCTGATCGGCGATTCCACCGACAACGTGCCGGGTGTGCCGGGATTAGGTCCAAAAGCAGCGGCATCGTTTATACAAGAGCTTGGTTCATTGGATGACATTTTCAAATACAGGAAATCGCCCGAAGCTCTCGATGAGAGGCTCACGAAAAAATTGGCAGAATTACAGGCAGAGATTGACAAGATCGCTGGCCAGCCAATCAAAATAGGGTCTGGAGCAGACATTGGAAGAATTCTTGGTACTAAATTTGGCGTTAAAGATTTGCCGCTCGATAAGAAGGGTCTCGTGAGCGCAGACTCTGCAAGAATTGAAGAGTTGGCCGCATCTGGAAATCACTTTTGCGAACTGATTGTACGAGCTCGGAGCACATCACGAAATATCGGCGGCAATGTTCGTAAGCTAATTGACGGTGAAGAGAACGCGAAAATTTCCAAACGGCTCGTCACGCTCGACCAGCGCGTCAAGCTTGACGTTCCGGTCGATGCACTCGCCGTGCACGAGCCAGACTACAAACGGCTGATCGCATTCTTGAAGGCGATGGAATTCAACACGCTGACGCGTCGCGTCGCCGAAGCCGGCAGCATCGATGCCAGCGAGATTGAAGCGGATGCGAACTTGTCCGCCGACGCCACTCCTCCAAAGGAGGAGAGTAGTGAGCAAGCTGAGCCGGACGCGATCGGTGCGCAACGGGGGACCTCCACCCCGACATCTGCAGCATCGACCCTCCCCCTTGCCGGGGGAGGCATGCGCGCAACCGCCGAGCTTGCCGCAAAATCAAAAAAAGAAGCCGCCGACGGCTTCACACCCAGCGCCCGCGCCGCCGCCAATCTCGCAGCAGTGCGCGCGCTGAAATTCGATCGTTCGAAATACGAGACAGTCCGCACGCTCGATCGTCTCAAAGAATGGATCGCGCGCGCCCACGAGACTGGAACGGTTGCGATCGACACCGAGACCACGAGCCTTGACCCGATGCAGGCCCACCTTTGCGGCTTTTCGCTCGCCGTGGCGCCGAACGAAGCCTGCTACGTACCAATCGGCCACAAGGCCAATGACGCGGCTGAAGGCTTGTTTGACGCCGGCCTCGCGCCCAATCAGATTCCGGAAAAAGCCGCGCTCGCCGCGATCAAGCCGCTGCTGGAAGACCCGGCCGTGCTCAAGATCGGCCAGAACCTGAAATACGATTGCCTGATCTTCGCGCAGCGCGGCATCGACATCACACCGCATGACGACACCATGCTGATGTCCTACGTGCTCGACGCTGGACGAAGCGACCACGGCATGGACGTCCTGGCCAAGCGCTGGCTCGGCCACGACACCATCCATTTCCAGCACGTCGCCGGCTCGGGCAAGTCGCAGGTCACCTTCGATTGCGTCGCGATCGACAAGGCCACCGAATACGCCGCCGAGGATGCCGACGTTACGTTGCGGCTCTGGCAGGCGCTCAAACCGCGCATGATCGCCGAGCACGTCACCACGGTCTACGAGACGCTCGAACGGCCGCTCGTTCCGGTGCTCGCGCGCATGGAACAGCGTGGCATCTCGATCGACCGCCAGGTGCTCTCCCGGCTGTCCGGCGAATTCGCGCAAAAGCAGGGCGGCCTCGAAGACGAGATCAACAAGCTAGCCGGCGCGCCGATCAATCCGGGAAGCCCCAAGCAGCTCGGCGACATTCTGTTTGGCAAGATGGGGCTCCCCGGCGGCACCAAGACCAAGACCGGCCAATGGGCGACCGGCGCCCGCGCCCTCGAAGACCTCGCCGAGCAGGGCCATGAGCTGCCGAAAAAGATTTTGGACTGGCGCCAGGTTTCCAAACTGCGCTCGACCTACACCGACGCGCTCCCGAGTTTCGTCAATCCGCACACCCATCGCGTGCACACGAGCTACGCCCTCGCCGCCACCACCACGGGGCGGCTGTCGTCTTCCGACCCCAACCTGCAGAACATTCCGGTGCGCACCGAGGACGGCCGCAAGATCCGGCGGGCGTTTGTCGCCGACGACGGCTGCAAACTCGTCTCCGCCGACTATTCGCAGGTCGAACTGCGGCTGCTCGCCGAAATCGCCGACATTGCGGCGCTGAAAAAAGCCTTCCGCGACAATCTCGATATCCATGCCATGACGGCGTCGGAGATGTTCGGCGTGCCGATCAAAGGCATGCCGGGCGAAATCCGCCGGCGCGCCAAAGCCATCAACTTCGGCATCATCTACGGCATCTCGGCCTTCGGCCTCGCCAATCAGCTCGGCATCGAGCGCGAAGAGGCCGGCGCCTACATCAAGAAATATTTCGAGCGCTTCCCCGGCATCCGCGACTACATCGAGGAGACAAAAGCCTTCTGCAAGAAGAACGGCTATGTGCTCACGCTGTTCGGGCGCAAGTGCCATTACCCCGACATCGTCAATTCCAATCCGTCGATCCGTGCCTTCAACGAGCGTGCCGCGATCAATGCCCGCCTGCAGGGCTCCGCCGCCGACATCATCCGCCGCGCCATGATCCGCATCGAGCCGGCGCTCAAGGCCGCCAGGCTCAACGGTCGGATGCTGCTGCAGGTGCACGACGAGCTGATCTTTGAAGTACCTGAGAGCGAAGTCGCCAAAACGCTACCCGTGGTGAAGAAGGTGATGGAAGACGCGCCGATGCCGGCGGTGTCGCTTTCAATCCCGCTCCAGGTCGACGCCCGCGCCGCGCACAATTGGGACGAGGCGCATTAAAAAGTCGTAGACTTCCGAACATTGAGGCCCCGAGATGCCAAAGGATACCAAACCTTCCATCGAGAGTGAGAAGGCGCGCGAGTTCTTGGCTCACGTGAAAACCCGCACCGACCAGTTGGTGCGCGAAGGCGTGAATCGTCAATCGCTGACCGCCCGCATCGCCGCGCTGGAAAAAGCCCTGGATGAGAAGGCGCACGCCTCTGTGATCGGCCAAAAGCTGACCGAGCTGAAAGCCGAGATCGAGCAAGTCGCAGGAAGCAAGACCGTTCAATACATCATGATCTTGCTCAACGAAATTTTGGGAACCGGCGTTCCCCCGCCTCCCTGAGCAGGTGCCGCGGCTTTTTTCGGTCTTCCACTTCTTTGTCTTATTTCGCCGGCAGCACCGCGACGGCCTCGATCTCGAACAGCGCACCCTCGCGCGCGAGCTTGACGATCTGCACCGCGGTGCTCGCTGGCGGCGCCTTGGTGTTGACGTAGCGGTCGCGCACTTCGAAGAAATACGGCAGATGATTGATATCGACAAAGTAATTCGTGATCTTCACCACGTGCTCGAAGCCGCCGCCGACCGCGGCCAGCGCCGCCTTCAGATTCTCGAAGCACTGCGTTGCCTGCTGGCGGAAATCGCCTGAAAACTTGCCGTCCGGCGTCGTGCCGAGCTGGCCGGAAATATAGACCATGCGGCTCGGCCCGCTTGTTTCGACCACATGCGTGTAGCCGCGCGTCGCCGGCATCGTCGGTGGATTCAGGAATGTGTTGCCCAACATGTCCTCCTGTTGTGATTGTTTGAAACGCGCGGCGCGCTATTCGCCGCACCGGAAGGTGACTGTCTCAGATTTCTCACTCGTCCGCATACGCGCCACGATGCGCACGCGCGAACATGTCATATGTTCGACGAATACCGGCTTATAGGTGCGGCCGTCCTTGCCGAACAAAAATCCCCTGAAGCTACGCTGCGCGACACGCTTTTTTGCGTCGTCATTGAAGACGGATATGACTACTCGGCCGTCCCGATCGTAGGAATCCGGTTTTCCGCTGATCACGATGGAGACCAAAAACGATTCAGCCTGGTTGTCTCCGATGATCACGTTCCACAGCCCGGGATTGTTGGTGACGATATCGTCGGACAAGGTCCCCGTGTTCTCCTTAAAAAGTTGAACACGGATGCTCTCGACCGTCGATTGTTGCGCGGCCGCAGTACCCATTGGGCTGACCAGAACCGCGAGCAGCAAGCCGACGCGGCAACAAAACTTGAACATTGGACTCTCCTCTCCCGCAGCGCGCGCGACATGCCCCATTTCTTCGGTTACATCCTGTGGGCCGGGGTGATCCTGATGCCGTTGTTCGTGCTGCTGACGCTGCTGCCGGTCTCGCCGATCCTGTTATCGTTCATCTAAAAGTCCCAAGCCCTTTCCCAGCCACTTCGTGGTCGGCGCTTGAATCAGGATCGTCATCAGAATGGCGACGAACGTGACGGACGCGATGATGTCGGCGCCGGGCGCCTTCATGCCGAGCAACAGTCCGGCCAGCGCGCCCGGAATGACGCCTGTCTCGCGCGTCCAGCACATGAACAGCATCTCTCTGACGCTCCATTGCGCGCGCCGGTCGGGCAACGCGCAGGTGAAAACCGTCAGCGGCCGCGCGACCAGCATCAAGACGATGACGACGATGATGCCGCCCCACAGGTACTGACCCATCAGACCGAAATCGACCTGGGCCCCCACCAGGATGAAAATGAACAGCCGCATGATGAATGCGGTGGTTGCGACATATTCGTCGAGTTTTCGTGCCTCGCCCGCTTCCATATGGAAGCCGTAGGATTCTTTGTTTCCGATCATGATGCCGAACACGAACACCGCCATGAAACCGCTGGCCTGCAAACCGTCGGCGGCGAAATACGCGCCGATGACCGCCACCAGTGTCACCACCGGGGCATAGTTAGCGAGGAAGCCCAATCGTTCATGCGCGATCAGCAGCGCGGCCAGGTATCCAAGCCCGACGCCGGCGACGAGGCCGATGATCGATTGCTTGAGCAGCTCGAGGATCGATGACGTCAACGAGAATTCGCCCGTCCCCATCGCCACGCCCAGCACACCGAAGGTGATGATCGCGCCCATGGCGTCGTTGAACGCCGACTCGCTCATCACCGTCTGCGCCACCCGGTCGCGAATTTTGATCTGACGGAAAATCGGCACGAGCGTCGCAGGGTCCGTCGAGGCGAGCACCGCCCCGAGCAGCAGCGCCACAATCCACGGCATGCCGAGCACGATATGCGCGGCAAGACCGGTCACGGCTGCGGTGATCAGCACGCCCACCGTCGCGATCACCACGATGGTGATCCAGACCTGTTTCAAAACGGAAAAACGCAACGACGCGCCGCCGTCGAACAGGATGTAGCTCGCCCCGAACAGCAAGATGATCTGATTGAGCGCCGAATCCGCCTTGATGCTGATCAGCCCCAACATGTCCGGCCCGATCGCCATGCCGACGATCAAGAACAACGCGACATCCGGGATCTTGATTTTCTGCGCCACGAAACCAGTGAAGATTCCCACGGCCAGAATAAGCCCGCCGGAAAGCAACGTATGTTTGGCAATTTCGATTGCGGACGACGCTTCCAACCCTTGCCCCCAATTCCAGGAAAACGAAGACCGTCCGGCGACGTTTTCTATCAGCCCCAGCGCGCGGGATGCTGCCCGACACGCCATCAAATAACAAGATGACCCGCGGCCCAGAAGGCTGCGCGGTTATTCTCGCAGCCCGCCGCCGCCTCGCCTTCCTTTTCCTTTTAAAATCGCTCAATAGAACGCATCGAATTTTATCGATTTTGCTGAAGCTCATTAGGGCTTCCGCTTAGGCGGAAATTTAGATCGCACGGCTATGATGAACACCAATAGCGCGTCGGTAAGACGCCGGTTGCGGGATGCGTTGGCTGATGTTTGGTTGTCCGCTGTTTGTCGTTCGCCGTGCCCTTCGGGCTTTTCTCTCGGCATTTCTATTGACGACATTCTCCGCCGCACCCGCTTTCTCCCAAGCCTTCGAAGCAGCGCCGCTCTCGCTATCGGCTCCCGTAATGCTGGCGAAACCAGCCACGGAAAGCGGCGATCTCTACACGACCTATTGCGTCAGGCTGTGCGACGGCCGCTATTTCCCGCTGCAACGCAATGCCGCAATGTCGCCGGCCGAGCAATGCCGGTCGTTTTGTCCGATGGCCAAGACCAAGATTCTCTCAGGCAATAAGATCAACTCCGCCGTTTCGTCCGACGGCAGCCGCTACGCCGACCTCCCGACCGCACTGCTGTATCGCACGCGCATCATCGAGAAGTGCACCTGCAACGGTCGCGATGCATTTGGCGTGGCGCGCATGGATGCCGCCGCCGATCCGACCCTGCGCGCCGGCGACATCGTCGTCACCCCGGGTGGCTTCACGGCATTCTCCGGCACGCGATCGAAGCGCGCCTCCGGCTTGATCCCCATCAGCCAATATCCCGGCCTGGCCAACGAGACGCGGCAGAAGCTCTCACAGACCAAGGTGATGCCAACACGTCAGCCTGTGGTGCGGTCCCCGGCCATCGCGAGCGACGACAATCTGACGCGGCACGACAATCGTCGCGCTCAACTTTTCAGATAGCTGACAACGTCCACGGCAATCGACAGCGCCGAGGTCAATCCGGGCGATTCAATCCCGAACAGCGCCACCAGTCCGGGCAGGCCGTGCTGCTCGGGCCCTTCGATCATGAAATCCGCCGCGGGCTCCCCCGGACCGGTCAGCTTCGGCCTGATGCCCGCGTAGTCGGGCACGAGCGTGCCGTCGGGAAGACCGGGCCAGTACGTACGGATGCGCGAGTAGAAAGAATCCGCGCGGCCAGGGTCGACATTGTAATTTTCAACCGCGATCCATTCGACATCCGGCCCGAACCGCATTCGCCCGGCGAGATCGAGCGTGACGTGCGTGCCGAGTCCGCCGTCCACCGGCGTCGGATAGATCAGCCGCGAGAAAACCGGGCGCCCGGAATATCCGAAATAATTGCCCTTGGCGAGCACGAGCCGCGGCACGCGTGCGGAGGGATAACCGTCCGTGCATTTTGCCAGTTCCTGCGCACCGAGACCCGCGGCGTTGACGACCGCATCGACTTCGAACACACCCGGCTCATTGCCGCCGATGCGAACATGCCACCTGTCCGATTGGGGAGTAAGGTGCTCGACCTGCGTTTCAAATGCGATCATCCCGCCGCGGTCCTCGATATCGCCGCGCATCGCCAGCATGAAGGCATGCCCATCGATGATTCCGCTCTCGCGCGAATGCAGCGCGCCGATGCAGGAAACCTCCGGTTCGAGTGCGCGCGCCGCATTGCCGCCGAGCATTTCGAGGCCTTCGACGCCATTGGCGCGGCCCTGTGCATGGATCGCATCAACCTTGGCGGCCTCCGCCGCGTTGGTCGCGACGATCAGCTTGCCGCACTTGCGGTGCGCGATGCCATGCGACGCACAATAAGCGTAGAGCATGCGCCGCCCGCGCGTGCAATGCAGCGCGCGCAGCGAGCCCGTGGGGTAGTACAGGCCGGCATGAATCACTTCGCTGTTGCGGGATGAAATGCCGGTCCCGATTCCGGATGCGGCCTCGACGATGATGACATCGTGCCCGGCAAGCGTCGCCTGCCGCGCAACCGCAAGACCGATCATCCCGGCTCCGATCACGAGGATTTGCACGTCGCGCTCTTCCTATCCTTCGGTCTATTTCACACTATGGATGAGGGAAGCTGATCGCGCGATCGACCTCAAAAAGCGCAACACCTGCGGACGCTTCGAACCATACATTTCGAATTGTTAATCCGCCACGGCCGGCGCGAATGAATGGCCGATGAACGCAGGCGACGCAAATCGAACGCAATCGGTTTGATATATGACAAATCGAACGTGATCGGTTCGGTTTAGGGAAGAAACAAATCGACCGCCCGTGCGTTGTAAACCGGGCCGCCGCAGGAACTTCGAACATGAGCACCATCGGATATCGCATAGCAGCATGCGCACTTAGCCTCGCTCTGATGGCGGGTACAAGTATCGGCGCATCCGCTCAAGCACCCAACAACAAGCAACCCGCTGCCAAGCCCGCCGCCCCGGCTCCGGCGCCGCATCCGGCGCCCGCCGCACGACCGGCCCCAGCGCCAGTCGCACGTCCGGCAGCACCGGTTGTCCATGCCCCTCCGCCGGCTGCGCGTATCGCCCCGGCTCCGCACCCGGTCGTGCGGGCCCCATCGGCGCCGGTCGTTCACGCCCCGCCGGTCGTCCATACCCCGCCGTCAGTCGCTCACACCCCGCCGGCAGCTCACGCGCCGCCTCCAAGCGCGTTCCGCCCCCAGGTCACGCCAACCTCTCCACCTGCGGCACTGCGCCAGCAGCCCACGAACACACCGTCCTCCGCCCCAGTGACAACGTTCCGACGACACACGCCGGGACCGGGTCCCAATGCGCCGACCGCAGCCCCCTCGCAGGCCAATACACCGACAATCCAGCAAAATACGACACCGCGCACTTTCGCGTCGCCGACCCAGCAGGGAGGTCAAGCGTTGACGCGGCATCCCGGATTCACCGGCTCCACGACTGGCGCAACCGGCAACGTCCAATCCGGAGCGAATGCCAACGCCACGGCAGCCCCGAACGCGCGTACGAACGCTCAAGGATTCCGTTTCAACGGTCGTGAATTCCGTGGCGCACCGCCCGGATTCCGCGCCACCAACAATCCCAATCCCGCCCGCGCCCTGCGCAATCAGACGTTCGCTAATCCAGCCGCGACGGGCGGCAGGAACTCGCTTGCGAATACGACATTCCGCGGCCGCTTCGCCGCGGCGCGCGCTGGCGCACGGGATCCGCGCTGGCGCGAGCATCACCACTTCTGGCACGGTCGCGTGATCGGCTGGTACGGCCCGACCTTCTGGCCGTACGCATACTATGACATGTTCGATTACGCGTTCTGGCCGTATGCCTATGATACGTTCTGGCCCTACGCCTACGACGATCTCTACGGCGGCATCTTCGGACCTTACGCTTATGGCTACGACCAGGGTCCACCGCCGCCCGTCGCGGAAGCCCCGCCGGCCGATGGAGTCACAACCGGAAGCGTGGCCGATCGCGAAGCCCAGGTCTGCTCCGAACAAGCTTCCGTGCTGACCAATTGGCCGATCCAGCACATCGCCGAAACCGTGCAGCCAGACGCGCAGCAAAAAGCTGCCCTGGACCGCCTCGGAACGGCAACCAATCGTGCGGTTCAAATACTTCAGGCCGCCTGCCCGACTGAGTTGCCGAGCACGCCGACCGGACGTCTCGCCGTCCTTCAGACACGGCTCAACGCCATGCTGCGAGCCGTGGACACGATCGCGCCGGCGCTCAAATCGTTCTACGAATCGCTGACCGAAGAACAACGCGCTCGCTTCGACTCGCTCGGCCAGCAGCAGGAAAAGGAAGAGGCCGCCAACGAGGACAGCAAGGATCTGGCGCAAGCCTGCGGCGAACAAAACGCCGGCCTGGTCCTGCCGATCGATCGCATCCAGCAGGAGGTTCATCCTGAAGGCCGCCAGCAGGAGGCGCTCGACAATCTGTCCAACGCCTCCGCGCGTGCAGCTGAAATACTGAAGTCCAACTGCCCGACCGAAGCGGCGCTCTCCGCGGTGGGTCGCATCGATGCGATGCGGCAACGGCTTTCCACCATGCTCGACGCAGTGAACACCGTTCGGCCAGCGCTCGATGCGTTCTACGGCTCGCTCTCGTATGAGCAGCGCGCGCGCTTCAATGTCATCGGCGCACAGGAAGGCTGATACGCCGCCCCCTGCAAAGCAAAAGGGGCGGCCCTATCGACCGCCCCTTGTCGTTCGACATTAGTGCCGTTCTTCATTCCGCCGCGATGCGCACCTCGGGCGCGGCTGCGCGCACGTCGGCATCGACGTGCTGCTCATACTTGACGAAGTTCTCCTGGAACATGCGCACGAGCTTGCGCGCCGTCTGATCGAACTCGGCTTTGTCCTTCCAGGTCTTCATCGGATAGAGCAGGTGCGGCTCGATGCCCGGCACCGAAGTCGGCACCGCGAAGCCAAAGTACGGATCGGTTCGGTAGCTGGCATTGCGCAGGCTTCCATCGAGCGCGCCGGTGACGAGCGCCCGCGTCGCCTTGATCGGCATGCGCCGGCCGACGCCGTAGATGCCGCCGGTCCATCCTGAATTGACCAGCCAGCAATCGACCTTGTGCTTGGAAATATAGTCGCGCAGCAACGCGCCGTATTCCGATGGAGGTCGCGGCAGGAACGGCGCGCCGAAGCAGGTGGAGAACTCGGGCTCGACGCCGACCAGGCCTTTCTCGGTGCCCGCCACTTTCGCGGTGTAGCCGGAGAGGAAGTGGTACATGGCCTGTGCCGGGGTCAGCTTGGCGATCGGCGGCATGACGCCGAAAGCGTCGGCGGTCAGCATGATGATGTTCTTGGGGTGGCCGGCGCGCCCGCTGCGCGAGGCATTCGGAATGAAATCAAGCGGATAGGCCGAACGGGTATTCTCGGTCTTGGAATCGTCGTTGTAGTCGGGAATGCGCGTGACCGGGTCGAACACGACGTTTTCAAGCACCGCGCCGAAGCGATTCGTGGCGGAATAGATTTCCGGCTCGGCCTCGGCGGAAAGCTTGATGCATTTGGCGTAGCAGCCGCCCTCGAAGTTGAACGTGCCGTCCGGCCCCCAGCCGTGCTCGTCGTCGCCGATCAGAATGCGGTTGGGATCGGCCGATAGCGTGGTCTTGCCCGTGCCCGACAGCCCGAAGAACAGCGCCACGTCGCCGTCCTTGCCGACGTTGGCCGAGCAATGCATCGGCATCACGCCCTGCGCCGGCAGGTAGAAGTTGAGCGTGGTGAAGACGGACTTCTTCATCTCGCCCGCATACGACGAATTTCCGATCAGGATGATCTTGCGTGTGAAGTCGATGGCTATGACCGTATCGGTGCGCACGCCGTGGCGCTTCGGGTCGGCCTTGAACGAAGGCAAATCGACGATCGTGAGCTCCGGCACGAATTGCTCGAGTTCGGCGGTGCTCGGCCGGATCAGCAACTGGCGGATGAACAGCGAATGCCAGGCAAGTTCCGTGTATACTCTGGTCTTGATCCGGTATTTCGCATTCGCGCCGCCGTAGAGATCCTGTGCGTAGAGATTCTTGCCGCGCGCGTGCGCGATGAAATCCTGATAGAGCAGCTCGAATTGTTCCGGTGTGATCTTGCGGTTGCCCTCCCACCACATGGATTTTTCGGTGAGCGCGTCACAGACCGTGAACTTGTCCTTGGGGCTTCTGCCGGTGTGGACACCGGTTTCGGCGCAGAGCGCACCGCCCTGCACGATTGTGGCTTCGCCGTTTCGGATGGCGTGCTCGTAGAGCGCCGGCGCCGAGAGGTTCCAGTTGATGCTGGCTAGATCCTTGAAGCCGAATTTGTCAGCACCATAGGTGCTGTTGCGCAGACCCGCTTCCTTCACCGCAGTCCTCCCTGCACGATCCCGATCATTGACGCAGCCGGAACCGCTCCTTGTGAGCCGCCTCACAGCGGCTTTTCACTGTAATATACTCCCAAACCCGTCAGCGGGCGACCTATAATCGTGATCGCGGCGACTGCCAAGAGCCAGCCGTAAAAAGCGCAGCAGGTGCGTAAAATTGCCGGCTTGAAGCCGATGATAAGGTTAATGCTGCGCCGCTCCTTGATGTACTACACATCAAAGGCAACGAGCGAGCCCGTGAGTCCGGCAGACATGTCAGGCTGTTTCAGCGCGGATTCCGATTAGGCCGCACGCGCCTTTTGCGCGAGTTCCACCAGCGTGCGCCGCAGCCCTTGTGGCTCACTGATACGCTGCGGAAACGGTAGCCGCAGGCCCACGCGTTCCCACTGCAGGTCGAGCCCTTCGGGATCGCAGCCCACGCAGCGCCAGTCGCCTTCCGGCGCACCGAGCAGCTTCGTGGCATAGAGCCGGCAGGTGTCGGCATGATCCTGGTTCATATGGGCGATGATTTCGGGCTCCGCCGACAGCAGTGCCTGGGCGCCGGAAAGATCAATGAGCAGGTCAGCCGGCCTTAAATCGACGATCCGTCCAAATCCGGCGACAAGATGCGCGCCCTTGAGTTTGATCTCGTAGAACGCGAAGTCGCCGAAACCGGCGAAAGCCTCGGCCTCCGGCTGGCGTGCGAGATAGCGGCGGCGCGCGTCCGCGTCCTCGGTCACCGCTGCAGTCCCCATCAGCATGACCCGCGCGCCTTCCAATGGATCGCCTGCTTTGCGTTCATCGAGCATGAGCGAGACCCGCGGGTCGGCGAGTATATTCTTGGTGTGGACGGCGAGCCGCGAGATCAACAATAGCGGAGCGCCGTAGGCTGCAGTGGCCACGTTGACCAGCGAGCAATAGGGGTCGCCCGTCCCCGCCATCAACGTCGCGAGCGCCCCGCTGCGGCTTTCGCGCAAGAGTTTCTTGGCCGCGGTTTTGGGGTCGAAATCGGGGATCGGCTGCATGGGTTAACTCCAGCCGTTTTGCCGGCAATTCGCAAGCGCGCTTGCACTCGGCCCAGGAATCGCCACATGGACGGCAGGGGGGCTAGGCCCTATGATCGACAACGAGTTGACAAGTCACGCATTTGCCGGAGGGCCGTCACATTTCGGCCCCGCTTTGCAGGCTTCAAATTCACCGGATTGAACCGTCACAGCGGACTTTAGGCACATGCCGACCATCGCTCTCGTCGACGACGATCGCAATATCCTCACATCGGTGTCCATCGCGCTTGAGGCGGAAGGCTACCGCATCATGACCTACACTGACGGCGCCTCCGCGCTGGAAGGTTTTAAAACCTCGCCGCCGGACCTCGCGATCCTGGACATTAAGATGCCGCGCATGGACGGCATGGAGCTGCTGCGGCGGCTGCGTCAGAAGACCGATGTTCCGGTGATTTTCCTCACCTCCAAGGATGAGGAGATCGACGAATTGTTCGGGCTCAAGATGGGCGCCGACGATTTCATCCGCAAACCGTTCTCGCAGCGCCTGCTGGTCGAACGGGTCAAATCCGTGCTTCGGCGAACCACGCCCAAGGACGCCGCCGCCCCGAAAGAAGCCGACGCCAAAGCCATCGAGCGCGGACCTTTGCGCATGGATCCCGAACGCCACACCTGCACCTGGAAAGGCGAGCCGGTGACGCTCACGGTCACCGAGTTTTTGATCCTGCAGGCGCTCGCCGCCCGCGCCGGTGTGGTCAAAAGCCGCAACGCGCTGATGGATGCGGCCTACGACGATCAGGTTTATGTCGACGACCGCACCATCGACAGCCACATCAAGCGGCTACGCAAGAAATTCAAGGCGGTCGACGACGATTTTGACATGATCGAGACGCTGTACGGCGTCGGTTATCGTTTCAAGGAACTGTGACGAAGCCGGTTATTTTATATTATAATATAATGATTAGAGTATCGTGCGCCCACTGAAGTGACGATCACTTCGGGCAAACGAATTGGCAGCGATTCAGTGCTCGACCGGACCACAAAAGATTCGCCAAACGTCGCCGGAACGTTGAGTTCCGACGAGCAATTCGAGCATGCCGAGATCGAGCCGTCCATTCCGCCGCGCCAGCGTGCTGTCCGCGAACCGACCGAAGGCGGCCTTGCCAGCGCGGCGCATCGCTTCTGGCGGTTTTCGGCCGGCCATATTTTTTCCAGTCTCACGCGGCGCATCGTCATCCTCAATGTTGCCGGACTCATGGCGCTGGTCATCGGCATCCTTCATCTGTCGCAGTTTCGCGCCGGCCTGATCGAAGCCCGCGTGCAAAGCCTCGAGGTGCAGGGCGAGATTATCGCCAACGCCATCGCCACCGCCGCCACCTCCGATACGGAATACGGTTTCGCCGACCAGGACCGTCCCTTGGAGTTGCGCCCGGGCGAAAACTATGGAACGGGCGATGATAGCATGTCCGGGCAGCAGTTTTCGATCAATCCGGAACGCATCGGGCGGGTATTGCAGCGTCTGATATCTCCGACCGAAACCCGCGCCCGCATCTACGATCTCGAGGGCTCGCTGATCATCGACAGCCGCGACCTTTTTGTCCCCGGCGAGATCACGCAACTGGAATTGCCGCCGCCTAACAGCGAGCATCCTGGCTTCCTCAATCGCACCTGGAAGGCGCTGAAGACCTGGTTCAATCGCGGCGATCTTCCGCTTTACGTGGAGCACGGGCCGAATGCCGGACTGGATTATCCGGAAGTGGCCGAGGCGCTGTCGGCCAACAAGACCAGCAGCATGGTGCGTGTCGACAGCCAGGACGAAGTGATTGTCTCGGTGGCGGTGCCGATTCAGAGCTTCAAGGCAGTGCGCGGTGCGTTACTGCTGTCCACGCGCGGCGGCGATATCAATGCCGCCGTCGAAAGCGAGCGGCTTGCCATCATCAAGGTGTTTCTGATCGCCACGAGCGTCATGGTGTTGCTCTCGGTGCTGCTTGCCGGCACCATCGCCGGCCCGGTACGGCGGCTGGCCGACACCGCCGAACACGTGCGCCGCCGTATCCGTTCGCGCGTGGAAATTCCCGACTTCACCGCGCGGCATGACGAGATCGGACATTTGTCGGGTACGCTCCGAGACATGACCGATGCGCTCTACAGCCGCATCGAGGCGATCGAGAGCTTCGCTGCCGATGTCGCGCACGAACTGAAGAATCCGCTCACGTCGCTGCGCTCCGCAGTTGAAACTCTTCCTTTGGCCAAGACCGCGGAAAGTCAGAATCGGCTGTTCGCCGTCATCCAGCATGACATCAAGCGGCTCGACCGCTTGATCTCCGACATTTCTGAAGCCAGTCGGCTCGATGCCGAACTGCAGCGCCACGAGATCAAGCCGGTCGACTTGACCAAATTGCTGTCGACCGTGGTGACGATCCAGAACGAGATGCGCAAGGAAAACGATGTGGGCGTGTCGCTCGCCTTCGAAGGCAGCAATTTGCGGGCGTTCGTGGTGCCCGGTCACGATTCGCGCCTTGGCCAGGTGATCAACAATCTGATCGACAATGCACGTTCGTTTTCGCCGCCCGGCAGCACGGTGCGCGTCGTCTGCCGGCGCCTCAAGGACGAGGTCGAGATCATTGTCGACGATGACGGACCCGGCATCCGCCCAGACGCGCTCGAACGAATCTTCGAGCGCTTCTACACCGATCGCCCGCATCAGGGGTTTGGGCAGAATTCCGGGCTCGGCCTTTCGATCTCCAAGCAGATCGTGGAGGCGCACGACGGCCGACTATGGGCCGAGAACCGCACCGGCGTCGCCCACAGCGAGGGCGAGCCGCCGCCAGTGCTCGGGGCCCGGTTCGTGATCAGGCTGCCGGCCTACCGATCCTGAAGGGCGCGTCGAAAGCGCTGATTCGCCGGCCGGCGGAGCCGGCTGGAAATTCAAGATTATTTTGATCCTTCAGAGGCTTAAGTCCTCATTTACCATGTAATGCTAGTGATTTTCGCGGAGCACCCGCTTGCTCGGCCGGATAGGTCGCGAGCTGAAGGTGCTCACATTGTCTGCCGGCCAGCTGTTGCGATCATGCCCGTAATCCCAAATCGCCTCTCCCGCGGAACGTGCGCATGACAAGCGACCGGCTTCCCGTCTCCAATAATTCAGCGCGCCCTCCCGCACCGACGTCGACATTTTTCGGCGGTATGAATTCAAAGTTTGGCATCAGCGCGAAGCTTCAGATCGTCTTTGGCATCGTCGCATGCATGACCCTCATTGCTGGCGCGACGGCTTTTCTCTGGTTTTCGGCGGTCGAGAATGTCGTGCGTCAATTCACCGACCATCAAGTTCCGGTGATGACCGACTCGATGCGGCTCTCGGTGGTTTCCGGTGAAATCTCTGCGGCGGCTGCACGTTTCATCAGCGCCAAGACCACCGAAGATCAGGAAATGACAATTTCGCTGATCGCGCGCAAGCGCGCCGAGCTCGGGATCGTGATGGAGCGTGTCAAGAAAACGACCGGCAAAATCCCTGCGTTCCAAAAATTCATGGAATTGTCGGATCGGCTGGAAGCCAATATTACAACGCTTGAGCATACCATCACAGAGCGCACCGACCTGTCCGCGCAGACGGTGACGCTGCTCGAGGCCCTGCATCGCGTCCATGCCCAGGTGATCGAAAAGCTTCCTCAGCTGAATAACGCTCTTCAGTCACTTGAGCTTTTGGAGAAGGCCCACCTCATTGTCGGCCTGCTCGACGAAGCCGCGATGGCTCAGGACACCGATGCAGTGAAACCGCTTCAGGATCGCTTCAATACGGCGATCGAATCCTTCGACAAGGCCACATCGGCGCTCACCAATGAGGACATCAAGCGAACGACGAACCAGCTTGCGTACTTCGGACGAGGGCAGACAAGCGTGTTCGAACACCGCGCGAGCGAACTGTCGGCAGCCGCGCAAGTGGATAGAGCCATTGCTGAAAACATCGCCATCCAACGCGAGCTCGCAGGCGTTGTTGCCTCGCTCGTCGGCGAAGCCGAATCCAGCATGGAAAGCGGCATTGCTGCTCTGTTCGAAAATATCGATCACAGCCGCATGCTGCTGCTGCTGGTAGTCGGCGCGAGCATATTCGCGGCCGGCATCGGGATAAACTACGTCCGCCGCAAGCTGGTCGGCCGCCTGCTTGCGATCGGAAACGCCATGCGGCTTCTTTCCTCCGGCGAAGTCAATTTCAAGGTTTCGGAAGTCGCTGAACACGACGAGCTTGGCCAGATGGCGCGTTCGCTCGAAGTTTTCCGCTCGAGTGAGATCGAGCGGCGCGGGCTCGCCGAACGCGAACACGAAGAACAGGCTCAACAGCGGCAACGCGCGGCCACCATCGACCAGATCATCGGCGAATTCCGTGCCACGATGACCTCCGCGGTGCGCACCGTTACCGACAACGTTCTGCGCATGCAGGAAACCGCGCGCAACTTGTCGAAGATCGCGAACGAGGCCGATCAACAGGCGCACGCCGTTTCGATCTCGTCGGAGACCACCTCGACGAACATGCGGGTCATGGCCGATGCCAGTGATCAGCTGGATGGTTCCATCCGCGAGATCAACGGGCAGGCCGTGCAGGCGCACGGCGTGGTCCAGCGTGCGGCGGAACTGTCGCGCTCGACCGACCAACTGGTTGGACAATTGTCAGCCGGCGTCGAGCGCATCGGCGACGTGGTCAAGCTCATTCGCGACATCGCCGAGCAGACGAATCTGCTTGCGCTCAATGCGACGATCGAGGCGGCACGCGCGGGCGACGCGGGCCGCGGCTTCGCGGTGGTCGCCGCCGAAGTCAAGGCGCTCGCCAATCAGACTGCCGGCGCGACCGAAGATATCAATGCCCAGGTCGGCACCATTCAGAATCTGACCAATGACACGGTCAATGCCATCCGCTCGATCGGCAAGGTGATGAACGACATTGACCTGATCAGCGCGGCAATCGCGGGAGCCGTCGAGGAGCAGACGACTTCGACCGAAACCATCGCGCAAAATGTGCAACAGGCTTCGGTCGGGGCGAGCGAGCTTGCCAATAACATGGCGGTCGTGACCAAAGCGGTCGACGCCACTAATCAGGTGGCTAGCGCCATGCTCAAGACCTCGGAAACATTTTTGGTGCAGGCGGGCACCATCGAGAAAGCTGTCGATCTATTCATCAAGAAGGTGGCAGCGGCTTGACGCCGCACCTGCGAACATGCCGCCGGTTTTGACATTGTCAGGCCCGGCCATAAGATTCCGGCAATGGCCTTCCAATTCGTGCAGCCAGCAGCGAGCGTAGCCTCGTCCAAGTCGGGGGCGGGGACGACCATGCTGGATCGGTCGCGTCAGGGTGAGCGGTTTCCGCTCGTCTCCGCGATCGGAATGTTTGCCCTCGCTTCGATCATCCTTGCGGTGCCGTGGCTCTCGGGCGCGGTCGCCATCCCGTATGACGCCAAGTCGCAATTCTATCCGCAGCTGGCCTTCCTTGCCCGGTCGCTCGCTCACGGCGAGTCTCCGTTCTGGACGCCGAATGTCTTTGCCGGCTGGCCGCAGATCGCCGACCCGCAGTCCCTGATCTTCTCGCCGATCTATTTCCCTTTGGCGCTGCTGGTTCCAAACCCCAGCCCGTATCTCGCCGATGTGGTTGAGTTCGGCTTGCTGTTCATCGGCGGCGTCGGTGTCATTCTTTTTTTCCGCGACCGCGGCTGGCACGTCGCCGGCGCCATGGTCGCCGCCATCGCCTTTTCATTTGGCGGCTCGGCCGCATCGCGCATCCAGCATGTCGGCCAGATCGAAAGCCTCATGTTCCTGCCCTACGCATTGTGGCTCCTCTCGCGGGCATTGGAGCGTTCCTCCTGGCGCGCCGGTGCGGGCGCTGGTCTGTTCGGCGCCCTGATCGTGCTCGGCCGCGATCAGGTTTCACTGCTCGCAACCTATATTCTCTTTGGATTCGTCCTTTGGCATTGGTTCGTCGGCGCTGGCCGGCAAGCTCGATTCTTGGCAAGCTTCAAGCCGCTCGTCGCCGGCCTGCTCGTCGGCCTGCTCATCGTCGCTGTTCCGGTGACGCTGACGGGATTGCTGGCAGCCGATTCCAACCGTCCGGAGATCGGTTTTGTATTCGCCGGACGCGGCTCAATGCACCCGGCCGATCTCTTCATGCTGGTGTTCGCCGATCTGTTCGGCGCTTCCGACTTCCACCGCGACTATTGGGGCCCGCCGAGCTACCCGTGGATGGATGCCTTCGGGTCGACGGATTTGTTCGTCCCGCAAAATGCCGGCCAGATCTATACCGGCGCGCTCGCGATCGTCGCCGTGCTGGGATTTGGGCTGCTGCGCGGCCAGCTATGGGCGCGTGAAATCCGTTTTTTTACCTTGGCCCTGCTGTTCACACTGCTCTACGAACTCGGCAAATACACGCCGGCATTCCAGGTGATGTACGATCTGCTCCCGGGTGTTCCGCTCTACCGCCGACCGGCCGACGCGACGTTCCTGTTCTGCGGATTCCTCGCCATCATCGCGGGCTATCTCATCCACCGCTGGCTCGACGACACGATGCCGCCTGCAAAGCGCTGGCAGCATGCGCTGGCGGTTGTGCTTGCGGTCGCGCTGATCGCCGGCGCCGCCGCTCTCGCCTCCCGCGTCGGCACGCTGCAGGTCGCCATGATGCCGATCCTGTGGGGTATCGCATTTGTTGCCGTCGCCATTCGCGTGCTCACCCGTGCGCGCCGGTTGGCCGAGCGGAACGCGCTCGCAGCCTGCGCGCTCGTTGCTCTCTTCAGCGTCGTCGATTTTGCCTGGAACAATGCGCCTAACGAATCCACCGGCCTGCCGTCGGCGAACTTCGACGCCTTGTGGACGAACACCAAGGACGAGACCGTCCTTCTGCTCAAGGACAAGCTTGCTGCCTCCGCCGCGTCCGATCGGCGCGACCGAGTCGAACTCATCGGCGTCGCCTACCATTGGCCGAACATCGGCCTGATCCATGATTTCGAACATCTCTTCGGCCACAACCCGCTTCGGCTCCACGACTTCGTGCGCGCCACCGCCGCGCCGGACACGGTCGCCGCGCCCGACCAGCGCGAATTCACGCCGCTCTTGCCGTCGTACGATTCGATGCTTGAAAACCTCTTCGGCGTGCGCTTCATCGCCGTCAGCGTTCCGGTCGAGCAGGTCGACAAATCGCTCAAACCCGGCGATCTCACCCTGATCGCGCACACCAAGGACGCGTACGTCTACGAAAATCCACGTGCCTTGCCGCGCGTCATGCTTGCGACCGATTGGCGCAAAGCCGATTTCGAGGAAATGATCCGCGACGGGGGTTGGCCGGAGGTTGATCCGCAGCACACGGTCCTGCTCGAAGCCGCGCCGCCCGGATTTACCCCGAACGCGGCCGGCGGCAACGCCCGCATCGCAAGCTATCACAATGCCGAAATCGTCATCGACATCGATGCGCCGGCCGGCGGCATTCTTGTGCTCAACGACATCTGGCATCCCTGGTGGCGTGCGACCGTCGACGGCAAGCCGAGCGAGATCCTCAAGGCCAATGTGCTGTTCCGGGCGGTCGTGGTTGCGCCCGGCAAGCACGTCGTGCGTTTCGAATTCCACCCGTTCACCGGGGCGCTCGCGGAGCTGAAAGAAAAATTCACCGGTCCGCAGAATTGAAATCGCGGAACACCATATCGGGGGCGCTGGTGTTGTGGCGCGACGGAACAGTGCGCCCCGCCCAAAGTTCCACCGCGCTCGCCTTTTTGAAATCCATCACCGGCGATCGCGCCCAGGCCTGACTGCCCTTGCTGCGCCAGCCGACCTGCGCGACGTCGGAATTGCCCTCGGTGACGAACATGGACCGCAACGCCGCGAACGGCCGATCGCCCGCGATTGGCGCGCTGAAGTTGACGTCGAGCACGATGCGATCCTGATCGAGCTTGTCGAGCCGCAGCGTGGCGCTGCCTCCGCGCACGAAGTTGAGGGTGAACGTCCGCGTGCTCGGTTCGAACGCCACGTCGCGAATATCCACCAGCGGCCGGCCGGAGGTTTCGATCGGCCCGATCAGGAACGAGGACCCATACGCGCTCCAGCGCAGATTGACCGGCGGCAACGGACGCGCGCGCCAATAGCCATCGGCCGGATAGAGCACCAAAATTTCGTCGGCGCGTCCGTCGCGCCAGGTCCACACCTGCAGCAGGTGAAATCCATTTTCAACACGGTTGCCGACGCGCACCGGCACCTGGTTCGGCCGCCAGAAGCTCGGGAAGGTGAGACCGACAAGCCACCACTCCTCGGTCTCGTAGATCGTGAGCCGGCGTTTTTCGAAATGATAGACCGGATCGTTCGACATGTCGCAGTTGGTGAAATCCGGCGCCCAGCGGTCGACCAGGATGGTGCCGACATAGGAGGGATGCACGGCCTCGATCGTGAGATGTCGTACGTTGCCTGATTGCAGCTTGAGATAAACGTTGTCCTTCTCGGCGCAGAGCGTCGGCTCGCTGGCGTTGACGACATCGACAGCGAGCGGTTCAGCGGCCTGCGCTGTAGCTTGAGTTTCGAGAATTGCCATTGCGGGAACTGCAGCTCCAGATAGGACGCACCACAACCAGACAGCGCTGCGCCATCGACGCATCCTACCCTGCCAGAGCATAGACGTCACCGGAATTTGCATCATGCGGCAATGCCGATAGCCATCGCTCGATTTGCTTGCGATCGACCCAATCGTCGTGGACAAGTTTTTTGATATCTCCGAGCGCGGCGTTGAAGCGCGTCATTCCAAGTGCATGGCAGCGCTCGGCACAGGCGAGCGCAACATCGCGCTGGATGGTGGTGAATTCGAACGACAGCGCCGGAACGGCCTGCGTCAGGCCCGCCAGCGCTTCCGCCTCGAAGCCTTCGACATCGATTTTGATGAAGGACGGCCTGCCATGCTCGGCGATCAGCGCGTCGAGCGTCGTCATCGGGACGGCAACCGATTTGGTCCAAGCCTGCCCCTCCCAGCCGGCGGCGCCATGAGCGGCCTGCATGAATTTTTGCGAGGCCGTCGATATCGTCGGATTATCTATATTTATCATAAGGTTAGCAACGCCGCTGGAGCGGCCTATCGCCGCCTCCTTGAGCACGACCGCACGGTCGCGGCCGTAGATCATACGCAGTACGCGCGCGAGCGCGGGCTGCGGCTCGAGCGCAACGACGCGTGCACCCAGGCGCCGAAATACGCCGATGTGATCACCCACATGCGCACCGATGTCGAACACCAGATCGTCCGGCCGCACGAAACGCCGATAGAAATCGTCCATCGCGGCTGAGCGCTTGCGATGGCCGTAATAAATTCGCAAGGACCTGAAGACCCCGCGTGCCGTCCGCAGTGTTTCGAGCATCGCCGGCAATCAGGCCGAACGCGGCTTCGATGCTGCTGCGACGACCGCTGGAAGCGCGAGCGATGCCAGCATGGCCGGCGGCGCGGTCTCCTCGGGCAACCGGCCGATGCCGACGCGCACAAGCGCCGTTCCGACCGCAGGCAGCGCGGTAATGACGGCGAGCGGCACCGACAGCGCCGGTCCCCCAGCAAGCAGGAAGACATAAGGAAGTGCGGTTGGGTGAGTGACAGCCACAATCGCAAGCGAGCCAAGTCCAAGCACGCTATGGGGCCACAACTGCCTGAGCGCTGCCGACCAAGACACAATGTGATCGTCGCGCACTTGTCCGATCCAGCCGATCACGCGGCCGAACGGCAGTCCTGCCAAGAACAACGTGTGGCAGAACCACATGATGGGCGACAGCAAGATGAAGAATACGGTCTCGGTCACCACGCTCGTGAGGAAACGCGCGGTGCCACCGAAGGCGCGACGCAGCTCAGGCCGCGTCAACACGTCGAGCACGGTCGCGATCTTGGGCGCAAACCACATCACGAGCGTAATGATGAGGAGCGCATAGCCTGCGTCGGGCCGGATGAAATCAGCCGGTGTCGGCGCGAACGCGAGCGCCAGTGTGCCGACCACCAGAAGCCCGATCCAGGCCGGCGAGCTCAGGAACATCAGCATGGCGAAAGCGAGCTGAAAACGGCTGACGAATTTCATGCCGGGCGCGAACAGGAAAAAGCTGTATTGCAACGTGCCCTGGCACCAGCGCTGGTCGCGGCGAATGAATTCGATCAGGGTTGGCGGATTCTCCTCCCAGCCGAGATCTTCCTCCGGCAGAACCCGCACTTCGTAGCCCGCGCGACGCATGAGTGCGGCTTCAACCTGGTCGTGGCTGAGCACGTGGCCGCTCAGCACGCCGGTTCCCGGCAGCGTCGGGATGTGGCAGTGGGCGATGAACGGCGCGAGTCGAATGACGGCGTTATGGCCCCAATACGGCCCGCAATCGCCCTGCCACCAGGCGCTGCCTATGGTCCATGACCGCATGCCGAGCCGCATGCCGAACTGGAAGATGCGCGCGAACGCGCTGGTCGATGGCAACCCGACCACGAGCCCTTGCAAGATGCCGAGCTTGGGGTCTGCCTGGATGACGCGAACCATCCGCAGGACCGCCGAAGCCGGAATGAAGCTGTCGGTGTCGAGCGTCACCGCGAACTCGTGCTCATCGCCCCAGCGCTCGCAAAAATCACGGATATTGCCGGCTTTGAAGCCTTCGTTGGTTTCGCGGCGCCGATAGACGAGATCGAGCCGGCCGTGCCAGCGCGCGGCTAGTTCACCGAACTGGGCTTCCTCAATCGTTGCAACATCCGGCCGGTTGGTGTCGCTCAACACAAAGAGCTTGAAGCGATCGCCGACGCCGGCGCCAACAAGTTCCTGCATCATCGGCTCGATGTTGCGGATCACCCGCGCCGGCGGCTCGTTGCGGATGCACACCAGAATTGCAGTCGAGGCGGTGATCCGCTCGTCGCCGCGGACGCGCGCGGCAATCGGCGTGACGGTCGCGATCGGGTCGCGGGCAAACCGAATGATCAGGAAACCGATCACCGAATTCCAGAAACCGATCACCGTCCATGGCAGGGTAAGGCCGAACAGGATGAGGATGACCGCATCGACGACGCCGAAGCCGCTGGCCGACAGTGCAATGGCCATCAGCCAAAGCATCGCCGCGGTCGTGGCGATCACCAGAACGGCCAGCAGCGCGCGGCGCCCGCCAAGCGACTGGCTCGCGGTCGTATAGTCCGTCAGATTGTGGGTTGTGCGTTCGAGCAAGATGGCTTCCGATCCCCCGCCGGCCCGTGCAGAATAATATGAAAGCGGCTAATCAAGTCCAAGACACGTTCTAGAGACGTCCGAAGGGGCACCCTGGTGGCGACCGAACAAAACGACGTTGCGCGTGCACTTTGGTACGTCGGCGCCGGGCGCGCCGAACTGCGCGAGGAAAAGCTCGCGCCACTCGCCACCGGCACGGTCCGCGTGCGTGCGCTGTGGGGAGCGCTCAGCCGCGGCACTGAATCCTTGGTGTTCGCGGGTCGCGTTCCGAAAAGCGAGTACGAGCGCATGCGTTCGCCGTTCATGGGTGGCACCTTTCCGTTCCCTGTGAAATACGGCTATTCCGTGGTAGGGCGCGTCGAGGCCGGTCCCGCCGAGCTACGCGAGCGTCTGGTTTTTGTGCTGCACCCCCACCAGACCGCCTTCGCCGTTCCGGCCGCCTCTGCCGTCCCGCTACCCGAAGGCCATCCTCCAATGCGCGCGGTGCTCGCCGCCAACATGGAAACCGCCCTGAATGCGATATGGGACGCCGAACCCGGCAAGAACGACCGCATCGCTATCGTGGGTGTGGGTGTGGTGGGCGCGCTGGTCGGCTTCCTGTGCCGAAAGCTGATGCCTGATACCGAGGTCACGCTCGTCGACATCAATCCGGCCCGCGCCGAGATCGCACGCGTCTTTGGGCTGAGCTTTGCCGCACCTGATTCCGCTCCGTCCGAATGCGATTTGGTGATTCATACCAGCGCCAGCGCCGCCGGCCTGGCCACCGCGCTCAACCTCGCGCGCGACGAGGCGACCGTGCTGGAGCTGAGCTGGTACGGCTCGGCCGACGTGCCTGTACCTCTCGGCGGCGCGTTCCACAGCCGCCGGCTGCGCCTGATCTCGAGTCAGGTCGGCAAGGTCGCGCCTTCGCACCGCACGACCTGGACGCATCGCGCCCGTCTCGAGGCCGCGCTTGCCTATACGGCCGATCCTCGGCTTGATGCGCTCATCGCACCGCCGGTGACGTTCGATGATCTGCCCGCGCGCTTGCCACAGATTCTTGCGCCAACAAGCGGCGTTCTGTGCCAACGTATAGACTACCGATAAAGGAGACCGCTCTTGTTTGCCGTTGAAGTTCGCGACCATATCATGATCGCCCATTCTTTTCGGGGCGCCCTGTTCGGCCCGGCGCAGGCGCTGCACGGCGCGACCTTCGTGATCGATGCAGCCTTTCTCGCCGAGCGTTTGGATGCCAACGGCGTCGTCGTCGACATCGGCCGCGCCCACGAAGTGCTCAAATCCGTGCTGGGACCACTCAACTATCGCAATCTCGACGAGCTGCCCGATTTTCGGGGCGCCAACACCACCACCGAATTTCTGACGAAATATGTGTTCGACCGGCTGGCAGAAGCCGCGCGCGCCGGAAAGCTCGGCCGCGAGGGCCGCGAGCTTTCCGCCATCCGCATCACGATTTCCGAATCGCATGTGGCGCGCGCGTGGTACGAGGCGCCATTGTGGTGAAGCGCTTTGCGTTCGCGGTGCCCGGCGATCTCGCGACGCCCACGGGTGGCTATGCCTACGACCGGCGCATCGTCGCGGAGCTCAAGCAACTTGGCTGGACCGTCGACGTGATCGATCTTGGCGATGGCTTTCCCTTTCCCGACGAGAAAATGCGCGCAGCGGCCAAAACTCAACTGGAGAAGGTACCGGAGCGCCGCCCGATCGTGATCGATGGTCTTGCGCTCGGCGTGCTGCCGGAACTGGCCGCTTCATTGAAGGGGCGCAATCCGCTGATCGCACTCGTGCATCATCCGTTGGCGTTGGAATCCGGATTGAGCGCAGCGCAAGCCGAGCAATTCCGCAAAAGCGAACGCGCGGCCCTCGCCTCCACGAGCAAGGTCATCGTCACCAGCGCGCCGACGGCACGCTTATTGACCGCCGACTATGACGTGCCGGCCGAGCGCATCACCATCGCGCGTCCGGGCAACGATCCGGTCGAGCCCGCGCGCGGCTCGAACGACGGCATCGTTCGTCTGCTTTCCGTGGGCTCGCTCGTTCCGCGCAAGGGCTATGATGTGCTTCTCGCCGCGCTCACCATGCTTGCCGATCTGCGCTGGCATCTCACCATCGCCGGCGACAGCGAACGCGATCGCGCCACCGCCACCGCGATCAGGAACGACATCGCCCGCCGCGGCTTGGGCGAACGCATCGCCCTGGTCGGCGCCGTTTCGCACGAACGCCTTGCCACGCTGCATCGCGCCGCTGATGTGTTTGTGCTGGCCTCGCGTTTCGAGGGCTATGGCATGGCCTACGCCGAGGCGATTGCGTACGGACTGCCGGTTATCGGAACCTCGGCCGGTGCCATTCCAGAAACGCTGCCCGAGGACGCCGCGATTCTTGTCCCGCCCGATGATGTCGCGCCACTCGCACGGGCGCTGCGCCGGCTGATCGCGAACGAGGCCGAGCGGAAGCGCTTTGCCGCGGCCGCGCGCGCCGCCGCCGCACGATTGCCGTCCTGGCGCGAATCGGCCGCGCTGTTCGCGTCCGCCGTCGAGGCCGCCACATGAGCGGATTTTCTGCCGACTGGCTCACCTTGCGCGAGCCCTATGACAGGCGCGCGCGCAATCCGAAAGTGCTCGATGCGGTCGCAGCCGCCTTTGCGAACTTGCCGTCGATCTCCATCGTCGATCTCGCCTGCGGCACCGGGTCGACTCTGCGGGCCCTCGCGCCGCGACTATCCAGCCGGCAAAACTGGAAGCTCGTCGACAATGACCTCGGGCTGCTCGCGCGTGCCGCGAGCGCGTCATATCCGAATGCCAAGGTCACGACGGCGGCCATCGATCTCGCGCGCGACCTGGAAGCCGCACTCGATGGTGCAGTCGATCTTGTCACCACGTCGGCCTTGCTTGATCTCGTTTCCGATCGCTGGCTCGAGCGCTTCATCACGGAAGCTGCGGCGCGGAAGCTCCCGATCTATGCCGCGCTCAGCTACGATGGTCGCATCACTCTCGAACCGCCCGACCAGTTCGACGCGCCGATGATCGCCGCCGTCAACGACCATCAGCGTACCGATAAGGGTTTTGGTCCCGCACTCGGACCGTCAGCGGCAGATCAAACCATCTCGCGCCTGAAATCTGTCGGCTATTCGGTCGTGCACGGCACCGCCGACTGGGTGTTCGCACCGGAGGACCGCGAAATTCAGATCGGCATGCTCGACGGCTGGGCCGGAGCGGCGCGCGAGCTCGGTCAATTGCCGCTGGCTGAGATCATGGCCTGGTTGACGCGCCGACGTGATGCGGTCGCCGCCGGCCGGGCGTCGTCGCGTGTCGGTCACGTGGATGTCTTCGCGAGACCGATCGGCTTGCGCTGAGACGACAGATCGCAATCGAACAGCACTTCATCCTCAAGCTGATGGATACGCATCGGCACACGCAGCGCCTCGTCCATGCGCTCGATTGCGGGCAGGATGAAGCTCGGCCGACCAGCTCCGATGATGATCGGTGCGACCACCACATGCAGACGGTCGAGACATCCCGCCGCCAGAAAGCGCGACACGGTCTCGGCCCCGCCTTCGATCAAGACGCGGCGCAACCCGCGCTCGGCCAGCGCCCGCAAAATTTCCGCCGGTGCAATCTGCCCCTGATCGGCCGGCAGCCGCACGATTTCGATTTCGGAAGGAAGTTGCAGCCGCGTGTCAGCCGTCGTCACCACGATGCGGCGGACGCCGTCGCTCGCAAACATGCGCGCGTTCGCTGTCAGTCGCCCGCGTGGATCGATCACCACCCGCACTGGATTCGGTCCGCTGACGCGCCGCACGGTCAGTTGCGGATCGTCGGCAATTGCGGTTCCCACTCCGATCGCCACCGCATCGACCAGCGCGCGCAGCCGATGCAAGTGCGCCAATCCCGCCGGACCGTTGATGTAGTGCGAGTGACCGCTGGCGGTCGCGACGCGTCCGTCGAGCGATTGGCCGATCTGGCCGACGATCAGCAAATTATCCACGACGCCTCTGCGTAATGGACCAAAAAGTGATTCCCACGGCGACGGCAAAGACGCCGTCGAATTTCGGACCAATTCCGGAACGCTCTTCCACTCTATGAATGTCTGTTCATCAGTCGGTGTTGAAGTGCCGCGGCTAATTCCATCGTGGATTCCTCGGGTTGGTGGTGGCGGCATAGGTTCAAGGCCCCGTGATTGGCTAGGACACAATTTCATCCAAATATATCAGGATGAAAGAGCACAGAGGGGAAGCCGCCGGGGAACCGGGGAGCCCGCAAAAGGTTAAGGGTTAGTTCTAGCTCGCGGCAAATCAGCACTTCGAAAGGTAGCGATATCACATGGGCGACTGTGATTTTGATTCCAGCCTGTTTGGCACTCCCGAGCAGGTCGGGGTAGTACGTGGTCTTGCGGAACTTCGTGCTCGAAGACCAGTGCTCATTGAAGCGAACGGCAAGCCACAGCTGACTCTTCCGGTTGACGGTCTCGATTCCGTTCGGCTTGCAGCTTTCACAAACTTATGTTCCCCGGTAGCGCCGAGACTGATCGTCTCAGCGCGGCGCGCACGTGCGCTCGGGCTCAAGGTGGGCGTCCCGATGGCATTGACGCTTCCTGTTGGCACCAAGGCTGACGACGTGAACGCGCTGGTGACCGATCCCGACGCCGAACTGCCGCCCTTTGCGGAGCCCGCGGACGCCGCAGGAGTTGCCGCTGTCCTGCTTGCCAAACTGGCGCAAGGATTGCCCGCGGTTCTGGCAGCGGAGGCACCCGTTGCTAAATTGGCGAGTTTCGATCCGCCGCTCGTGACGGTCGAAGCGCAAGCGGTTGAGAATTATCGCAGCGATATCATCCGGACCTTGCGCAGGGTTGGCGAAGCGCGCATTCCGCTGATGTCGGGAACCAGCACCCGCTTCGTGGCATTCTGCGACGCGCTCGGCGAAAGTTCTGTCGCGATCGTGGTTGGCGAACCGGATTGCAGCAAGCCCGTGCGCGTGCGACTGCATTCGGCCTGCCTGACCGGCGACGTTTTCGGCTCGCGCCGTTGCGACTGTGGCGATCAGTTGAAGCTTTCGGTCAAGCGGCTGGAAGAATCCGGCGGCGGCATCATCCTGTACTTGGCGCAGGAGGGCCGCGGGCTCGGCCTCGCCAACAAACTGCGGACCTATCAATTGCAGGATGAGGGTCTCGATACGGTCGACGCCAATACCACGCTCGGCTTCGATGACGACGAGCGCGACTATGGCGTTGCGGCGCGCATGCTGGAACTGCTCGGCTGCCGTCGCATCGAGCTGTTGACCAACAATCCGGCCAAGCTCGAAGGCTTGACCAAGTCGGGAATCGACATCGTCGGCCGCATGCCGATCGAAGCGCCCATCACGGCCGACAATCGCCGCTACATGACGGCGAAAGCGACCCGTGCGGGACATCAGCTCGGTCATCTGATTGCATCGCTCACCGAAACGGGGAAGGTCGGGGAGCCCGCTCTCGTCCCCTGAGCTTTCACACATCCGCCGCAGCTCTTGCCTGACGACAACCCGCCGGGAACGCGTATGCATGGGCAAGAGCAGCGGCTAGAATTCGATTATGGACCGTTCCGCAAAGCGACTGATCGGCGCGCTCACGTCCCCGGAAGTCTCGCAGTCATTGCGTAAAACTTCGATCCTTTGCATGCCGGTCGGATCGCTCGAGCAGCACGGGCCCCATCTACCGCTCGACACCGACACCCTGTTGGCTGAAGCCTTCACGCAGGCCTTCATCGCGCGCTGGGGCAAGACATACGATCTCTGGCAGCTTCCGAGCGTAACCCTCGGTCTCTCCCGCGAGCACGCCTGGGCGCCCGGCACCATCTCGCTTTCGATCCAGACCATGACGGCACTGCTGCGCGACAGCGCGAATGAAATCGCCCGTGGCCTGCCGGCGCGCAATCTTGCCCTCGTCAATGGTCACGGCGGCAACCGCGGCCTCCTCGATGCGCTGGTGCGCGAACTGTCGGCCGACTTCGGGCTCAATGTTTGCGCGCTGCACCTTGGCGCCATGATGAGCCCGATAGCAGGCGCGGGGTTCACTGAAATCCACGGCGGCAAGGACGAGACTTCGGTGATGCTGGCGTTGGCTCCCGAACGCGTGCGACGCCGGAAGATTTCCGGAGTCAAACCGCCCAAGGACGCAAGGATGGTAAGCGCCCTGATCCTCGATCCCGCCGCGAGCTGGCCGTGGACCAGCGACGATTCGCGCATCGCTCATCGGGGCATCACCGGCGACCCGCGCGCAGCGTCAGCAAGGCACGGCCGCGGGATCATCGATCGCGTCGTCGAATCCGCCGGCGGCCTGTTCAAGCAGCTGCTCGAAAATCAGCGCCGATCAAATCGCTGACGGTCGCTAGGCCTGATAGCGTTCGTCGAACGCATAGCCGCCGCCGCGGACGGTGCGGATCGGGTCGGAATCCCGCCCGCGATTGATCGCCTTTCGCAGACGGCCCACATGCACATCGACCGTGCGCTCGTCGATGTAGATGTCTCGCCCCCACACGCTGTTGAGCAGCTGCTCGCGCGAATAGACCCGCCCCGGGTTTTCCATCAGGAATTCGAGCAGGCGAAACTCCGTCGGGCCCAACGATACCTCGCGCCCGGCACGCACCACGCGCTTCTTTTCGCGATCAAGCTGCACGTCACCGATCGTCATGACACTCGACAGGCTTTGCGGCTTCGCCCGCCGCAGCAACGCCTGCACGCGAGCCAGCAGCTCCGGCACCGAAAATGGCTTGACGATGTAGTCGTCGGCGCCGGTCGCCAGTCCGCGAATCCGTTCCGGCTCCTCGCCGCGCGCCGTCAGCATGATGATCGGCAATTGCTTCGTTTCCGGTCGCGTCCGCAATCTCCGCACCAATTCGATCCCGGAAAGTCCTGGCAGCATCCAGTCGATGATGGCGAGATCCGGCGGGCTTTCCCTGATGCGGAGGTCGGCATCGTCGCCGTGCGACGAGGTCTCGACGGTGAATCCCTCGCGCTCGAGATTGTACCGCAGCATGATCGTCAGCGGTTCTTCATCCTCGACGATGAGTATGCGCGCGGTCATGATTTCTTCCGCGCCGCCTCGATCGGCACGCTGAACGATGTTGTGATATCGCCCTTCGGACGGTCGTCCGGCAGCATCTTGCCTTCGATCATGTAGTAGACGATTTCCGCGATGTTGGTGGCGTGATCGCCCATGCGCTCGATATTCTTCGTGCAAAACATCAGATGAATGCAAAAGCCGATGATGCGCGGCTCCTCGATCATGTAGGTCAGCAGTTCGCGCAGCAGCGAATTGTTGACCGCATCGATCTCCGCGTCGCCGCGCCACACCGCGACCGCCTTTTCGACATCGCGCCGCGCATAGCTGTCGAGCACGTTCTTGAGCTGCAGCAGCACGAGGTCGGCCATATGCTCGACCCCCCGCATGATCTGACGCGGCTGAAACTCATCGCCCAGCACGCTCACGCGTTTGGCGATGTTCTTGGCAAGATCGCCGATGCGCTCGAGGTCGTTTGAAATTCGCAACGCGGCGATGATCTCCCGCAGGTCCGCCGCCATGGGCTGGCGCCGCGCGATGGTGAAGACGACTTTTTCTTCGATCGCGTGCTGTATCGCATTGATCTTGGCGTCGTCTGCGATGATCCGGCGCGCCAACGCAACGTCATTGCGATCAAGCGCGCTGATCGAATCGATGACCTGCTTTTCCGCCAGACCGCCCATTTCGGAAATCATGCGGGCCAGCGCTTGCAGATCGGCATCGAACGCGCTGATCGTGTGTTCAGGCATCCTGACCACCCTTCCTCGCGACTCTCGCCATCGTCGTTTGCCCGCGATTACCCGAAACGGCCGGTGATGTAATCCTGCGTGCGGCGGTCCGCCGGATTGGTGAACATGAAGCTCGTCGTGTTGAATTCGATGAGTTCGCCGAGATACATGAACGCCGTATAATCGGAAACCCGCGCCGCCTGCTGCATATTGTGCGTAACGATCACGATCGTGTAGTCGTTCTTCAGTTCATCGATCAGTTCTTCGATCTTGGCCGTAGCGATCGGATCGAGCGCCGAGCATGGCTCATCGAGCAGGATTACTTCGGGCCTGATGGCGATGGTGCGGGCGATGCACAGCCGCTGCTGCTGGCCGCCCGAAAGGCTGAGCCCGTTGGCGGTGAGTTTGTCCTTGACCTCTTCCCACAAGGCCGCGCGGCGCAGCGCCAGTTCGACTCGCCCTTCGAGGTCCGATTTGTTCATCCGCTCATACAGTCGAATACCGAAGGCAACATTTTCAAAAATCGACATTGGAAATGGTGTCGGCTTTTGGAAGACCATGCCGACGCGCGCGCGCAGCAAATTCAGGTCCTGCTGCGGCAACAGAATGTCGACTCCATCAAGGAGGACTTCGCCTTCCGCACGCTGGTTCGGATAAAGATCGTAGATCCGATTCAGCACCCGCAGAAACGTCGACTTCCCGCAGCCCGACGGTCCGATGAAAGCCACGACTCTTTTCGCGTACAGCGAGACATTGATGTCTTTCAGCGCCTGATGCTGGCCATAAAAGAAATTCAGTTTTTGGACCGACATTTTCACGATCGGCGGGATTGCCGGTTCTATTTCGCCCACGGCAACAGACTCCGATCTCAGGGCTGCGGAAAACTTCATGACCCTTTCCTCAAAGCAACGGCACGTGCGCTCCAATGTCGAAAACCGGCGCGACGACCATGTTGATCGGCGCGCCGGTCGCAGAGTTCGTTACCGAGTCTACGCGCACGTATTCGGCCTGGGTCGGTAAGGATTTTTATCGTTATATAGCGCTTGCGGCCACTCCAGTTCATGTCATCGATGAACCGCGCCTAAAACAATGGCGATGCCTACACCTGCCATGTCAACCTTATATGAAACCGATATGACAGTTCAATGACGGTGGATAACCTTGAATTATCATGAATCTTACGCATCGCCGAATATTATTCCGCGAGTGCCAGCCGCACCGTGAAAGTCGCGCCTTCGCCCGGCGTGCTCTCGATAGCAAGCTTGCCGCGGTGGCGGTTGACGATGTGTTTGACCAGGGCAAGACCGAGGCCGGTACCGCCCATTGCCCGGCTTTCCGTGACATCCCCGCGATAAAATCGTTCGGTCAGGCGGGGCAGATGCTCGCGCGCGATACCCGGCCCATAATCGCGCACACGCACGGCCGCCTCGCTGTCCGTGCGGCTGAGCGTGATGTCCACGCGTTTGCCGCTGGCACCGTATTTCAGGGCGTTATCGATCAGATTTTCGAACAAGCGGATGAGCTCATCCTGATCGCCGCGAACGATCAGCGGTTTGGCCGGACTGTCGACCTTGATTGTGACCTTTCGTTCTTGCGCCAGCGGCAGAAGACTATCTGCGACGCGGCGCACTAATCCGGAGAGATCGATCTTTTCCTCAGGCGGCACATGTTCTTTCAGTTCGACTCGCGACAGCGACAGAAGATCGTCGATCAGCCGCGCCATGCGAGCGGCCTGCGCCCGCATGATGTTCAGGAAACGATCGCGCGCCTCGGGATCATTGCGCGCCGAACCCTGCAGGGTCTCGATGAAGCCGGTCAAGGATGCAAGCGGCGTGCGCAATTCATGACTGGCATTCGCGATGAAATCCGAACGGATTTCCTCGACACGGCGCAGCGGCGTGAGATCGAGCAGGGTCAACAGCACGAGTTCGCGTTCCACGCCCGATAATTCAGGCAATGTAACCGGAATAACGCGGGCTTCCGTCCAATGATCTGTCGGTGTCCGTTCATGGAATTCCGCGCGCTCAGGCCGCCCCGATTCGATCGCACGCCGCGCGGCTTCCAGGACATCCGGATTGCGCAAGACGAGCGAGAGCGGCACTCCGCGCACCAGCGGCAGCGTGATCTTTTGCGCCGCGGCGTTCCAGGCGACGATCCGGCAATCGCGATCAAGAACGATCACGGCATCCGGGAGGCCGGAAACGACGCTCTCGACCAACCAGTCGGATCGATACGGCCGGTCTTGATAAGCCGCAGCCGAACTCGCGGCAGTTCCACCCTCGAACGGAATCAGCATCGCAATAATGACGACGACAAAACCAGCCAGCGATTGCGCAAGGGTCAGGATGCCAGCCACTTCGAGCGCAAGCAGGACGATGACGGCGCTGCCGAGTATGAGGCGGGCTCGCCAGAGCCGGTCAATCCAGGGCTGCACGCGGTGTGAGAACAGCCGCACATATTGCGACGCCATAGATTGAATATAGTTCATAGCCTCTCGATTATTAGCGCGCCGCGAGGGCGCTGTGCAATTCGCGAAACCACCACCGCTGTATTTATTAATGCTGACCCGGTGGCACCAGGACGATGAGATAGCGCGCCGGCTCCCCCGCGATGCCAAGATAACTGCGCGTTAACTCCACCTCGGTGCGGCGCCCGGCCGAGCCTGCCCGCGCTTCGACGCCAGGGACGCAATTGCGATCGTCCGCGGCGCAGACCAGCGCGATGCCGGCCCGCGCAAGCTCTTGCGGTTCGATCCACGGCGCGATGCGCGGATTGAGGTCGGGAAACACCGACGGACGCTGCCTCAGATAGAACGCCACGCCGTAGCTGAGCGCAGCCTCGCCGCCGACAAAACGCAGGGGCTGGTCGGTCACCGCCTTCCATTCCCGCGCGACCTGCTCCGCCAGCAGTTTCGAATGCGCCGCCGATGGCTGCACGCCGGCGCGCTGGATCGCGGCTGCCACGAATGGAGAGGCGGCAAGAAACAAAAACGGTATCGCGAACGCAATCGCAGCGATCCGTACGGCCGCCAACCGCGTGACGGAAATGAGCGGTGAGGACAGCATGACCACCGGCAGCAACGTCCATGCCGACATGGTCCACAGCGAGTTGATCTCGATCCCGAACAAGGGTGCAAGCACTGCCGGCAACACCAACGGCAGCCAGAACGCCCACATCGCAAGCCGCCGCTTGGGATCGGCCGGACTGCGCGCATCGGCAAGCGCGGCACTGCTCGGCCGGACGACAGCCAACATCAGCAGGATCGGAACCGCCACATAGGCCGCGCCTCCCGCCAGATAGCCGCTGGATCGTATCGCGACCGATGTCAGCGTGCCGGCGCCGTGCGCAGCCATGGCGTATGAGAACGGCAGGAAGTCATTCGCGACGAGCCAAACGATATGCGGCGCAAGCGCAAGCGCGCCGACAGCGATCGTGATCCACGGGGCGGGCGAACGGAAGTAAATGCCGCGACGTCTGTCGATCAGCGCCGCGAGGGCTAGCCCAAGCAACAGTACGATCGACCAATATTTTCCCAGCATGCATGCGGCGGCGCCGATGCCGGCAAGTGCCGCGTAAAATGCGCTGCGCGACTCGTAGGAGCGGACGAACCAGAGCGTCGTCACCGCCCAGAGCGGGATCAGCACCGTGTTGGGATTGAACTTCAACGCGTGAAAATTGAAGAACGGAATGAGCGTCAGCATCGCCAGCGCCACCACGCGTTTCTCGCCATCAAGATAGTGCGCGAACAATCGCCATGCGATCCATAAGGCAACCGCCACGGTCGCGATCGCGAGCAGGTAATAGGCCCAGTCGGTTTGCGGAAACAGCGTGAACCAGCCCCGCACCAGCCACGCCGCGAGCGGCGGATGCTTTGAATAGCCGAAGGCCGGCTCGTGCGCCCACGCGACCAGCTCCGCCATATCGAAATGGATGTCCTGGCTCGCTTTGGCGAACACGCCGTAGAGCGTCCACACCGCCATGTAGCCGGCGAGCACGACGAGGATGGCGCGCTCGCGCCGTACCGGGTCGGTCAGCGCCGCGACGAGGCGATCCGCCGGCGCCAGCAAGCTCTTGCGAGTCAGTCTGCCCTCTCCCGGATATTAGAAATCTTCGGGTCTTCGGTCGTGTACCAAGGGCAGCGAGGTCCTTCCAGGTTGGTGAAGGTGCCAAACCCGGTGAAGTATTCGCATTTGCGAAAACCTCTGAGCGTATAATTCCGGGCCAGCAGGTCGGAGTAAATGTTCGTATCGGCCTCGAACCGTCCAGGCGTGGATCGAATCAATAGCCCGTTGTGGCCGCGCGAACTGATCATCATGACGCCGAAGGCCACGATCACAAACGCGACCGCACCCGCCAATGCCTTCACGACAAGCCGCATGGATCATCCGATCGCGCAGAACCTTCGAACCAATATGTGTCGAGGCTGATTTTGCCCAAAATGCGGGCGAGTGGCAAACGCGCAAGCCTTCCGGATGACGCTGCGACCGGCCGTCTGCCGCTTGCCGCGGGGTCACCTCGTTGCTATCTCCCCGCCATGGCCGAAGTCCCCATCCAAAACATTCGCAATTTCTCCATTGTCGCGCACATCGACCATGGCAAGTCGACGCTCGCCGACCGGCTGATTCAGCTCACCGGCGCGCTGGCCGAGCGCGAAATGGTCGAGCAGGTGCTCGATTCCATGGATATCGAGCGCGAGCGCGGCATCACCATCAAGGCGCAGACCGTGCGCCTCAATTACAAAGCGCGCGACGGCAAGGATTATGTGTTGAACCTCATCGACACCCCCGGACATGTCGACTTCGCCTATGAGGTCAACCGCAGCCTCGCCGCCTGCGAGGGCTCGCTGCTCGTCGTCGACGCCAGTCAGGGCGTCGAGGCGCAGACGCTCGCCAACGCCTATCACGCGATCGAGGCCGGCCACGAACTCGTGCCGGTGCTCAACAAGGTCGATTTGCCGGCGGCCGAGCCCGACAAGGTCAAGCAGCAGATCGAGGATGTGATCGGGCTCGATGCCTCGAATGCGATCCTGATCTCCGCCAAGACCGGCGAGAACGTGCCCGAAGTGCTGGAGGCCATCGTCACCCGCCTGCCGCCGCCCAAGGGCGACCGCGACGCGACGCTGAAGGCGCTGCTGGTCGACAGCTGGTACGATTCCTATCTCGGCGTGGTCGTGCTCGTGCGCATCGTCGACGGCACGCTCAAGAAAGGCCAGCGCATCAAGTTGATGGGAACGCACGCGTCCTATGAAGTGGACCGCGTCGGCGTGTTCACACCCAAGCTGCTCCCCGTCGACGAACTCGGCCCCGGCGAGATCGGTTTTCTCACCGCCTCGATCAAGCAGGTCGCAGACACCCGCGTCGGCGACACCATCACCGACGACCGCAAGCCGGTGACCACGCCCTTGCCCGGCTTCCGGCCGGCCATCCCCGTGGTGTTCTGCGGCCTCTTTCCGGTCGATGCGGCGAATTTCGAGGACTTGCGCGCCGCGGTCGGCAAGCTGCGGCTCAACGACGCGAGCTTCACCTACGAGATGGAGACTTCAGCCGCGCTCGGCTTTGGATTCCGCTGCGGCTTCCTTGGTCTGCTGCATCTGGAGATCATCCAGGAGCGCCTGTCGCGCGAATTCAATCTCGACCTGATCGCGACCGCGCCGTCGGTGATTTACAAGATGGCGCTGCGCAACGGCAAGGAAATCGAGATCCACAATCCGGTCGACATGCCCGACCCGATGCAGATCCTCGAAATCCGCGAGCCCTGGATCGAGGCGACGATCCTGACGCCCGACGAGCATCTCGGCGCGGTGCTGAAGCTCTGCCAGGATCGCCGTGGCAGCCAGGTCGATCTCACCTACGTCGGCAGCCGCGCCATGGTGAAATACGACCTGCCGCTCAACGAGGTGGTGTTCGACTTCTACGACCGACTGAAATCGGTGTCGCGCGGCTATGCCTCGTTCGACTACCACCTCACCGACTACAAGCCCGCCGACCTCGTGAAGATGTCGATCCTGGTCAACGGCGAGCCGGTCGATGCGCTGGCCATGCTGGTGCACCGCACGCGCGCGGAAGCGCGCGGCCGCGCCATGGTGGAGAAGCTGAAAGAGCTGATCCCGCCGCACATGTTCCAAATCCCGATCCAGGCCGCGATCGGCGGAAAAATCATCGCGCGCGAGACCGTGCGCGCCTTCCGCAAGGACGTCACCGCGAAATGCTACGGCGGCGACGTCACGCGCAAACGCAAGCTGCTGGAGAAGCAGAAGGAAGGCAAGAAGCGCATGCGCCAGTTCGGCAAGGTCGACATCCCGCAGGAGGCGTTCATCGCGGCGCTGAAGGTGGATGTGTGATTATTTTTTGCCGTGCCTTCGAATTTCGCGAGTAAGCTTGAATACAGTAGTTGAAGGATTTCCCCGTGGGCTCCGCTCCGCTTGCCGCCGACGTTCTAGTGTCTCCGCTCTATTCTCCGCTTGCTCAACAGCATCGCAAATTTGATCAAACATCACCTGTTTTGAACGATTCGGGTCGTAACCAGGCATGAGATTACGTAACGCTCTTTGAATTTCACGTCGCGTGGCAGGAGCATCATGGTCTCGATAATGCAAGACTAACCACAGTTCGAAACACGGATTCGAATAGGCAACAAAAACTCCCGCTGCTTCAGCTTCATTAAGCGCCCTCAAAATATTTGGATGCTCATCACGATCGAAAGCAACCCAGATTTTGTCATTCTCTTCAAAACTATTACCAGTTCTTAGCTGAGATTTTAACTCAATCGCCTTTCTCACGACCGTGATTGGAACTCCTGCGCCCCGTTCCACAATCAGCATTATTTCGAGCAGCGCACCGCAATGCTGCGCTAATGATAATAAATATTCAGGTTCGGTTACTTTGCCTTCGCAAATGACCGTGATTTTTATTTTCGCGTTTCGTGATGCCGCTCTGCGGTTTAAAAGTGGCGGATATGGGTGCTTTCTCTTGCTCATGGATCATTCGGCACCCATCAATAGATTGACTGATCCTTTAAACGGAACCGCCCCAAATCTTCCCTGCAGATAGCCTTTTTCTAAATTATCAGTATTTCTCGTACGGATGTCGGTAAGTGGATAAAATACCGTCGCGCCAGAATTATCCTTTTCAGCAAACCAAATTTGATCTCGGCGGATAAATGACGCAGACAACAAATTTGTATCATGCGTGGTCGCAATGAGTTGCGCGCCCTTTGGATTTGTTACACGAGAGTTGAATAGCGCTACAATTTTTTCTGAAAGATACGTGTGTAGGCTAGCGTCAAGTTCGTCAACAATGACTACCGAGCCACTATCCAATGCAGAATATATTGACTTTAGGATTGCTAAGAGTCGGATGGTCCCCGTGCTTTCGTAGGATAAATCCAGATACACCTTTCCGCGCGCTTTAGTCTCGTGCCCGAGCGAAATCACCTTTACCTTAAAATCTTCGAATTTTGATATTTCTCCGGAACCTTGAGCCAAATGAGTATTCACCACTTTAAATATATCTGCCACTATGGCGGCCGTTTTTTCGTCTTGGCGAAAATCATCAAAATGACAATCGACAATACCGGTATCGGCCTGCTGCAAAAATTTGATAATTCGCGAGTCAATTTTTCCTTCGGGAAATGTAACTTTGGTTTCATCCGAATCGCTCTTTGGGTAATGCAATGCAATGCTGCTGATGTAATGGTACAAGGGACTTAATTGTTTATGAGAGTTTTGTGCCGCCGTGGAAAGGAATAGACTATTAGGCCTCATCAATGATTCTATGGTTCTCAATGAGCCTTTGAGATTTTTTCCAAAGTAGATTTCCTTAGTTTTTTTATCGCGCAAAAACCACGTTTGTTTTTTTCCTGCTGGAAATGCAAATAGCCATTCCTCTAAAAATTCACTATCCGACGCCGCATACCCATAGTGAAAACGTGTTCGGTTTACAACGAAGTCGATGTCAAATCTGGACGGTGCTCGAGCAGATTTTTCATCAAGACCGAATGGCAACCGTCGCACACCACCTTCCGGTTTCCCTTGCGAATGCGAAGAACGCACGGCATTGCGGAAAAATGCAAACGCTGACACAAGATTGCTTTTGCCAGATGCATTCGCCCCGTAAATCAGTGCTGCAGGCAACAATTTCAAATCGCGCTCAATCTTGATTGAGTCTGCGCCTGTATCTTTCAGCGAAGAGGCAACTAGAGACAATTCTTGCCTGTCCCTAATCGAAAGATGGTTCTGCACCCCAAACCGAATTAGCATTATATTACCCACCAAATGTCTTTCTCGATGCCCTTTAAGTGGCATATTTGCGCAATTCTTGCAAAAATTTCGTTATCAAGGAGTAATTTTTACGGCTTAAGGCAAAACCTCCTGTCTTTTCAGTATATTTGACTGGCCTAAGCTGCCATTCCAGGCGGCGATCGGCGGCAAGATCATCGCGCGCGAAACCGTGCGCGCCTTCCGCAAGGACGTTACCGCGAAATGCTACGGCGGCGACGTGATGCGCAAACGCAAGCTGCTGGAGAAGCAGAAGGAAGGCAAGAAGCGCATGCGCCAGTTCGGCAAGGTCGACATCCCGCAGGAGGCCTTCATCGCCGCGCTGAAGGTGGATGTGTAGCGGTTGAGTCAGACCGCGGCTGCGCTCAGGCGGCCTGTGTCCGATCTCGAAAAGCTCTCGCGCCGCGAATTGCTGTCGCTCCATGGGAACGTCATGGAGGAGCTGCGAGCGAGGCGTATTCGTCAGATGATTCTTTTTCCTCTTTGCGAGGTTTATGCGGCTTCGGCGGCGTTTTCAGCATCTGCTGCAGCACGTCATCTCGTTCGTTTTTGGTGTTTTTCAATCATCCACTTTGTTCACAGGGTATACGCTTTTAAGCCACCGTTGCATTTTTGCCCTTCCGGCAGGCGTTTGCATCAGTAGATTCAAGAATCGTCAGGACAAGTAGTGGGCTGGAATGGCCACAACCATTCCAGCCCTAAGTACCTGACTGGCGCGCTCGCCTCTGCCCGCAAGGGCCGAAGCGCCCGCTGGTCCGGGTCCAACCGGATCGGCGGAGTGCCTGCGTTTTACCGGGGGTCCAAACCCCGGCGCTGCTGAGGTCCCATAATGGACCCTTTGGGGCCGGATTCTCGTGTCATGC
>DATJVR010000056.1:0-8017 GCA_035501735.1 Xanthobacteraceae bacterium
AGCGGCCGCTGCCGGCGCGGCGACCGGCGCGATCGGTCGACGCAGATCTAGCGCGTCAAGCCGGTCGCGGAGGATTCGCACCTCTGCGCGCGCATTGAGCGCGACCACCAAAGCAATGATGGCAATGACCGGAACTGCCAGGACAACCAGCAGCATCAAACCGAATATATCCATGGTGCCCCCCGGCCGCTTGGTGGGCCAATGGTATCGGTGCGCAAGCCAGGAGGAAACCGGGCTTGCCGACCTGTCGACTTAGTCGAGATTCAGGCGGAAAGGTTCACCTTCGCTGGCGAAGTCGCCCGGGCCGATGGTCTCGATCGCCCGGACCATGCGGCCGTCGCGCTTGAGCAGGCGGTCGGCGATCGAGACGATCCGCGTGTTGGGTTGCGCGGTGCGCGAGGCACGCCGGATGTCCCAGGCGATGGCCATTTCGTCGCGGCCCGGATTGAGCGCGCAGGCAGCTACATAGGCGCCGGCGGTCGAGCGGCTGATGCCGGCGAAGCAATGCACCACCATCGGTGCGCTACGGTCCCATTGGCCGACGAAGTCGATCAGCCGGCGCACGTGCTCGTCGCCGGGCGCGGTATAGCCGTCCATCGGCGCGGTGATGTCGTCGACCGCAAGCACGAGATGATTGTCAGGTGCAATGTGCGCCGGCCGCTCGACGCGGTCGACAAGGCGCAGCAGCGTGACGATGTGGCGGGCGCCGGTCGCGTCGACGGTGTCGTGCAGGCGGGCGAGGGAGCAGACGTGGATCATGGATACGTGCCGGATAGGCGACTCGTTTGTCTTATCTATGACGCCGGCTAACACAGGGAAAGCATTATCCGCGCAATAGTTTCTCGACGCGCTCGCGGAATCGTTTTTCGGCGGTGCCGGCCGGCCACGGCGCCAGATAGTCGCGCTCGATCGCGGCGGAGAATTTCGGCGGCTGACCGAAAAACTTGCGCGCTTCTTCGTCCGCGAAGCCGGCAAGCCGCGTCGCCTCGAGATAGGCCGCCGAACGGTCGGCGTCCTTGATCAGCTTGGTCAGCGTTTCTGGCAGCTTTGCCGGCAGGCCGAAGCGCAGATGGATGGCGGCGAGTAGCCGGTGTTCCACCGCCTTGTAGCTGTCGCCGATCACCGCCTTGAACGGCGAGATCATGTCGCCGATGACGTATTCCGGCGCGTCGTGCAGCAGCACCGCCAAGCGCCCGCGCGCATCGAGCCGCGGCGACTTGGCGCGCGCCAGCGCCTCCACCAGCAGGACGTGCTGGGCGACCGAGAAGATATGCGCGCCCCTGGTCTGCCCATTCCAGCGGGCGACGCGCGCCAGCCCATGCGCGATGTCGTCGATTTCGACGTCGAGCGGCGAGGGGTCGAGCAGATCGAGGCGGCGCCCCGACAGCATGCGTTGCCAGGCGCGCGCACTTTTCGTGGCCGTGCGCGGCTTTCTCATCTGCGCTTGGCGAGCTTCGTCACCGCCGCATGCCGATGGCAGCTCACCAGATGGTCGTTGACCATGCCGACCGCCTGCATGAAGGCATAGACGATGGTCGGGCCGCAGAACTTGAAGCCCCGCGCCGACAGCTCCTTCGACATCGCCTGCGATACCGGCGTTTCGGCCGGCACCTGCGATGTCGAACGGAAGTGGTTGATCTTCGGCTGGCCGCCGAGAAAATCCCACAGCAGCATGGAAAAGCCGTCGCTTTTCTCCATGATGTCGAGCCACGCCTGCGCTGACAGCACCGCGCCTTCGATCTTCATCCGGTTGCGCACGATGCCTTGATCCTTCATGAGCGCCGCGATCTTGCGCTTGTCGTAGCGCGCGATCTTTTCCGGCTTAAAACCGTCGAACGCGCGGCGGAAATTGTCGCGCTTGCGCAAAATGGTGATCCACGACAGTCCGGCCTGAAACCCGTCGAGCACGAGCTTTTCGTACAGCGCCCGGTCATCGTATTCCGGCACGCCCCATTCCTCGTCGTGATAGGCGATGTAGAGCGCGTCGTCCTTGCCCGGCCACGGGCAGCGATTCAGGCCGTCGGCATGCAGCAGGGAAGAGCTCACGGTTTCTCCCCCGGCCACGCGAATGTGGCCCATTGCGGCTTGCGCGCGCGAAGGGTGATGCCGCCCGCAACCAAGGGCGTGCCGGCGGCCTGCGCGTCGGATATGTAATCGAGCCGCAGCATCGCGAGCCCCATCGGTCCAGCCGCCGAACCCATGATGCCGACTTGTTTCTCTCCCGCCATCACCGGCACGCCGGCGGCCGGCGCGAAAGCGTCGGCCGAGACCGGCACGATGCGCTTGCGCGCGCTGCTGCGGTGCTCGATGCGCGACACCACCTCCTGCCCGACGTAGCAACCCTTGTCGAAATCGACGCCGTTGAGCTGGTCCATGTCGGTCTCGTGCGGGAACGCGTCGCCATAGGGAAAATCAAACCCGCCCCGCGGCACGCCGAGCGCAATGCGATGCGCCTCGTACAGGCTTGCGTCGACGAATTCCGCGCCCAGCTCGGCCGCGGCCTGTTTCGCCAGATGTGGGGGCAGCATGATGCGCTGGCCGAGTTCGGCCAACCGCGGGTCCGGATAGACCAGCCCATAGTCGGACTGGCCGCTGCCGTCCCACACCGCCATCACGCCCAAGACCTCGGACAGATCCTCGGCGATCACCTTGGCGCGCAGCTTGTAGAAATTGAGTTTTGCGACCAAATCGCCGGCGAGCGCGCGCGGACAATCGAGGAAGAATCCGCCGCCATCCTCCGCCGGCGCCTCCGTCACGATGCAATCGACGATGATTTTGCCCTGCGGCGTAAGCAGCGCCGCAAAGCACGGCTTCTCCGGCGCCACCTTGGTGATATCGGCGGTGAACAGGCCGTTGAGGAAGCCGCGCGCGTCGTCGCCGACGACCTTGACCGCGCCGCGGTCGGGGAGGAGCGCCGCCTTCATGCGAGACCTGTTGGGAACCTATTGCCAAGCATCGCCGCGAAACGTAAGGCGCTGACGGCAAGCCCTCAAGGGCGCGAAATGGAATACGTGCAGTTTCCGTGGCTGAGACCTACGACCTGATCCTCAAAGGCGGCACCGTCGTCAACCAAGACGGCGAGGGCGTCCGCGATGTGGCCGTCAGGGGCGGCCGTATCGCTGCTATCGGCAGGCTCGGCGAGGGCGGGGCGGCCGAAACCGTCGATTGCCGCGGCCTGCACGTGCTGCCCGGCGTGATCGACAGCCATGTGCATTTCCGCGAACCCGGCCTGACCCACAAGGAAGATCTTGAGACCGGCTCGCGCGGCGCTGTCCTGGGCGGCGTCACCGCGGTGTTCGAGATGCCGAATACCGATCCGCCCACCACCACGGCCGCCGCGCTCGCCGACAAGGTCAAGCGCGCGCATCATCGTATGCACTGCGACTTTGCGTTCTACGTCGGCGCCACGCGCGAGAACACCCCCGAGCTGGGCGAGCTTGAACGATTGCCCGGCGCCTGCGGCGTCAAGGTGTTCATGGGCTCGTCCACCGGCTCGCTGCTGGTGGAGGATGATGACAGCGTGCGCAAGATCCTAAGCACGATCCGACGGCGCGCCGCATTCCATTCCGAGGACGAATACCGCCTGCGCGAGCGCATGGCTCTGCGCATCGAAGGCGACCCGCGCTCGCATCCGGTCTGGCGCGACGCCACCGCGGCGCTGATGTGCACGCAACGGCTGCTCGCGCTCGCGCGCGAGACCGGCAGGCGCGTCCATGTGCTGCATATCACGACGAAGGAAGAGATCGACGTCCTGGCCGGGCACAAGAACATCGCGTCGGCCGAAGCGACCCCAAGCCATCTCACCCTGGCCGCGCCCGATTGCTACGAGCGGCTCGGCGCATTCGCCCAGTTGAACCCGCCGGTGCGCGATGCCTCCCATCGCGAGGGACTTTGGCGCGGCATCGCCAGCGGCGTCATCGACAGCATCGGCTCCGATCACTCCCCGCATACCCGCGAGGAAAAAAGCCATGCCTATCCGAAGACCCATTCCGGCATGACCGGCGTCCAGACGCTGGTGCCGGTCATGCTCGACCACGTCAATGCCGGCCGCCTGACGCTGCAACGGTTCGTCGATCTCACCAGCGCCGGCCCTGCGCGCTTGTTCAATATCGCGCGCAAGGGCCGCATCGCCGCGGGCTACGATGCCGATTTGACCATCGTCGATCTCAAGCGCTGCGAGACCATCACCGACAAATGGATCGCCTCGCGCTCCGGCTGGACGCCCTACGACGGCATGAGCGTGACCGGCTGGCCGGTCGGCACTTTCGTGCGCGGCCGTAAAGTCATGTGGCAGGGCGAACTCGTCACGCCCGCGCAAGGCGAGCCTGTGCGGTTCGCGGATACACTGGCGCGCGCTGAGTGACCGGCGCCGGTTACTGTCGCGACAGATCGATGGAAAATTCGCCGTTGTTGATGCGATTGGCGAGTTTGGCGGCATAGGCCGCCGCGGCTTCCTCGCCATAGGTCGAAACCAATTCCGCGAAAGCGGCAAACAGGCAGGCTTGCGCCATGCAATCGTCTTCGACGCCGTCGAGCCGGGCTTCCGCCCAAGCTTCATGCAGATAGCTCAACGCGACTCTCTTTTGATCCTGCTCCGCCACCGGCTCGCGCAATGGATTGGTATGCTTTGCGGTACTCATAAACAGCCCAAAAAAACGGCGCCCCAGGTGCCGTCGTCCCTGCCAGATCGAAATGGTAGCACCCCCAGCGGCCGTTGCGAGCGGCACCTTTAGGGAAGGTTAATTCGCCGGGTTCAGTTGGCGTAGCGGGCGGTGATTTCGCGGGCGATCTTCGCGCCCTCCGCGAGGTAGCGCCGGATTGCAACTCCGGCTGCCGGAGTGCAGCTGCGATAGGTCTGCTGGAATCCGCGGTAACCCCGGTTAAAGCTCACCATCAGCTTGTCGTGCCGCGGCCCGCTCGGCGCTTCGGCATCAAGTAGGGCCTGCATTTCGCTGCGCCACTTCTGCCCTTCTTTCGACCCGCAGATTCCCCGCAGATAGTGCAGGGCACCGAGGATTTCCGACAGCCGTTGCAGTTCGCCGTCATAGGGCGCGGCCCCGACTTCGACCGCGCGCGCGGGCGCGCTCGCAACCGCGAGCGCCCAGACCAGCATTAAGGTCAATACTTGTTTGTGCATCGTCGTAACGTATGCGCCGCGTCCCCGGGCCGCGCAACCGACTGTCGCCCCGGAATGGGGCGGCGGTTGGGCGATCTAGACGAACATGCCGTCGGTCTTCCCTTGCCGCACCATCTCTTTGCAGTAGGCGTAGAGCGCATCATACACGATCCACTCCGCCGCATTCAGCGCATGGTCGTCCTTGTAGCCGAGGTCGCCGGTTGCCGGATTGATCGTGCCGACAAACGCGACGACCGCGATGAGGGCGACGTGCTCGACATTGGGAAACGTCAACCCCGTGAGCGCCATGAGCCCGGCACCCATCAGCATGAGGGTGCGCAGGTCGTAACGCGGCGCGATGACGCCCATGGCCAATGTGAACAGCGCCGTGCCGAACAAAGAAGCCGTCGCGACGACCCCGACTTGAATCGGGTCATATCCGATTGCGGTCAGATAGGCCGGCAGGATGATGATGGCGAAACCATCGCCGAAGCCGCGAACGCCGCGCGCCACGTACAGCAAGAAGACATTCGACGGAGTTGTCATCTCGATCCCGTCACTCGCAGTCGAAAGGACAGCGTTGGCGTGCAGCGCATCGCATGCGCCGCGCCTCCTGGAACGCTTCGATGAAGGAGATCACCGTCAGCATGAAAGTCGGCCGCCCCGCCCGAACACGTGTTCGCGGTTGGACGTCGATCAAGCCGGACAGAATGGCATTCGACTTGGACATTGCTTGCTCCAAGCCGCCGCCGGATGAAAGGTTTGACGAGATTGCGACATTCGCCAACAGCCCTCGGCCCGGCAAGCGGGCTAAGTGCAGTGCTTGGGCGAGATGCCTTGGGTAAGCCGGGCGACTGCTGATCAAGCCCGACGCCGCCGAGTTGATACTGACCTCGGCGAAAGTCAAGTGCGGAAAATTTGCCGGTTGCTAGCCCTCGGCTTCCATCCGCTCGAACGCCGCGGCGATGATCTCGCGCAAGCCTTCGGTGGTCTTGAGCGGTGCTATTTCATCCGGTCGCAGCCAGCGCGCCTCGGCAAGCTCCTCGTTGAGCTTGGGCTCGCCGGAAAGCCACCGCGCGGCAAATGCCAGAATGATGAAATGCCGCTCCACTTTGCCTTCTGCGTCGCGTGCGATCACTTCGCGATGTCCCGCCAGCGCCACCGGCGCGATGGCCAGACTTGTTTCCTCACGGATCTCGCGCACCAGCGCTTCGTGCAGCGTCTCCCCCGCCTCCACGACGCCGCCCGGCAGCGTGAACACGCCGCGCATCGGCGGCCGTGCCCGCCGCACGATCAGCACGCGGCCGTCGCGAATGATGGCCGCGCTCACCGCCACGAACGGCCGGTCCGGATAATGACGAGATTCGGGGCTCAACTTCGCAGCAGCGCGTCGACCGCCGCCTGCGGAGCGCTGGCCTCGGCCTGCTCGAAGGCCACGCCGTTGATCACCATGCCCGCGTGCGCGACCAGCGGCTTGAGCCGCATGACCGCGTTGCGGGCCAGCGCGCCCACGGCGCTCGTGGAATTGCTGGCCCTGATTCCGTCGCGGGTGGCGCACAGCATCGTATTCATGGCATCCGCCAACGCATCGAGCGCTTGCCGAGTCGCCGGCTGCGCGGCTCGGTAGGCCGCCAGCGCCACATCGCGGTTCTTGAAATTGGAACCGGCAAAGTGCTCGCAGTAGTTTCGCGGCTGCCAGGTGAGGAATTCCTCCGCGATCGCAGGCGCCGTGGAGAGCATTTCCAGCACCATGATGGCTTCATTGAAATGATTGAGATAATCCGTACATAGGCCGGTATCGGGATTGATCACTACCCCGCCGTCGGAGAGCGAGGCCGCGCGATGCGCCGCAACCACATGATCGGCGGCTCGGTCAGCGGCATGTGTCGGCTTCATCAGTCGCCCCCGGATGGACTGCCGCAGTCTTGTCGGGTTCGGTTAATGTGGTGCTAAAGGACCAGGGGCAAAGCAACTTATGTGCGGACGCTACGTCATCACCAGCCCTCCGGAGGCATTCCGGCAGCTCTTCGGCTACCCCGAACAGCCGAATTTTCCGCCCCGCTATAATGTCGCCCCGACCCAGCCGGTGCCGATCGTGCGTCTGGCCGAGGGCAAGCGCCAGTTCGCGCTGGTCCGCTGGGGCCTGATCCCGGCCTGGGTCAAGGACCCGCGCACGTTCTCGCTGCTGATCAACGCGCGCGGTGAATCGGTCATCGACAAGCCCGCCTTCCGCGCCGCCATGCGCCGCCGCCGTTGCCTGTTTCCCGCCGACGGTTTCTACGAATGGAAACCGGATGGCGCGCGCAAGCGGCCTTATTTTGTGCGCATGAAATCCGGCGGGCCGATGGCCTTCGCCGGATTGTGGGAGACCTGGACCGGCCCCAACGGCGAGGAGCAGGAAAGCGCGGCCATCGTCACGACTTCGGCAAACCGCACTTGCGCGGCGATCCACGACCGTATGCCGGTGATCGTCGATCCCAAAGCCTTCGATCTCTGGCTCGACTGCGCCAATGTCGATGCCAACACGGCCGCCGCGTTGATCGCGCCCGCGCCGGACAATTGGCTCGAAGTCTACGAGATTTCGCCGGACGTCAATCGCGTCGCCAATGATTCGCCAAGGCTGTTGCAACCGTTCACGGCGCCGGTGGAACCTGCGCCGTCGCAACCGGACGCGAAGAAGCCGGAAGCCAAGCCGCGTCGCAAGAAGGACACCGGACAGGCCTCGCTGTTCTGAAGCATCGGCGCGCGGCAATCGGGTGGCGCTAGATGTGGAGCCTCAAGAGGTTGTTCTCGGTCAAGCCAAGTCTGCTGATGGGTGTTTTATCATCGATGCCGGCGTGTGGCCTATGCCAATTGTATCGATGCAGCCATGGCGACAATTCCGCTTTTCGTTGATGTGAG
>DATJVR010000057.1:0-19454 GCA_035501735.1 Xanthobacteraceae bacterium
GGGGCGCGATGTGCGGTTCGAGCATGTTGTCCTCCTTCGTTGTGTCGCAACGGACGGAGGCCCGAAAGCACGAGGCCCCCGCCGCTGCCGGCAGGGGCCTTCGTGATCTGATAGCAGATTAGCTCAATGCATCCGCATATCTCACGCCCCCGCCGAAAGGCGACGCGCACGTGCACGGATACGGCGGGCGTGGTGCGAACTGTCCATGGCGACTGCATGTGGCCTTTTACAACCCGTGTCAATGATAAAACCGCACCGATCGAACGGATTGCTGCCGTTGCAATTTGCCGCCGCCTAAGGGACGCCCGCGGCCGGATTTATGCTCCACCGTCAACGGCCAACGCCCTGCTTGCGGGCATTGCCGCCGATGACGGCATAGATTGCCACAGCACTTGGTCCCACGCTGGATGAGGCACCGTCCAGCGAATGGTCAATCGCTTCGTTTTCGGCCTGTTCAGCCAACTTCCGCTCTGCCCCCATTAGCGACCGCATAGCAGACATTGTCTGAGATCGGCTTCTGCCAGCACCGGACATTGATTCCTATGGAACTTCAGATTGTGTTAGTTGTGGAACTAGATGATTGATGAGGGGATAGAATGATCGAGCTATATCATCACGGATCATCAGTTTGCGCGGCCAAAGTACGTCTTACGCTCGCGGAAAAAGGTGTCGAATGGAAGGGCCACTACATCGACATTTTAGCCGGGGATCAGTTCAAACCTGATTACATAAAGCTCAATCCCAAGGCGGTGGTGCCGACACTGGTACACGACGGTGTCCCGATCCTGGAGTCGACTGTTATTTGTGAATACCTGGACGAAGTCTTTCCAGATCCTCCCCTAAAGCCCAACAACGCGCGTGACCGAGCCGAGATGCGGATGTGGACAAAGGCAGTTGATGAACTGCTGCACCCTATGTGCGCTGAGATTACGTTCGCTGCGTCTCACCGTCATACGGTCGCAAGGCTCGGATCGGAAGGCTCGGCGAAGTTCCTCGCAAGCACGCCGCCCATTTCAGTAACGGCAGCATGGCACGAGCGAAAGAAAGCCATAGTCATGCAGGGTTTCAGAGCGCCCGGCATCGAAAACTCATATCGGCTCTACGACGGCTTCCTGCAAAAGATGGAGGACAGACTTAAGAAAGGTCCATGGCTAGCAGGCACTACATTCTCATTGGCGGACATCGCGTTAACGCCTTATGTCACTCGCCTCGACATGATGAGCATGTCGGAAATGTGGACTGAAAGCCGACCAAACCTCGCTAGCTGGTTTGAGCGCATCAAAGCACGCCCGACTTATAAACCCCAGTTGCGTGATTGGTGCCCACCAGAATTGACGAATGACTTGGCAACGTTTGGAGCGCAAAGCTGGCCAGAAGTGAAGCAAATACTCCAGGCGGCATAGCTCGGCAATCGTAGCATCTCCGACTACCGGTCCGAATCGGGTCACGATCGACCGATTTCGCATTGCTTTGCTATGTCCGCTTTCCATCCCATGGCGTCATCGTGGCGGACATGCCAGCACAATGCGAAACGGTCGGTTACAAACTATCGAGTCCAAGTCCCCCTCACCCCAACCCTCTCCCCGACGGGGAGAGGGAGCGTGCCGCGTGTGCGGCAATGCCAACGCCCTAGAACTCCGCCACCGCCGCGATCAGCCGCTCGATGTCTTCGGGCCGCGACAGGCGATGATCGCCGTCCTTGATCAGGGTCAACACCACGTCGTCGCGGGCGAGGCGCGAGGTCAGTTCGACTGCGTGCCGCCAGGGCACGTCCTCATCCTTGACGCCCTGCAGGATGCGCACCGGACAGCCGGTCTCGATCAGCCCGTCGAACAGCAGATGGTTGCGACCGTCCTCGATCAGCGCCTTGGTAATTAAATAAGGCTCGGCTGAATATTGCGAGGGTCGCCCCCAGGCGCCGGTTTTTTCGATCTCTTGTTTAATCTTGGGCGGGAACTGCTTCCACATCAGCTCCTCGGTGAAATCCACGGCCGGCGCGATCAGCACGAGGCCGGCGACCGGCGGCGATGATTTGGCCTGCTGTTTGAGCATCCGCACCAGCAGCAATGCGAGCCAGCCGCCCATGGAGGAGCCGATGACCAGCGTGGGCCCCTTGGCGCAGGACTCGAACACGGCGAGGCTTTCCTCAAGCCAGCGGCTGATGGTGCCGGCCGCGAAATCACCGCCTGATTCGCCGTGGCCGGAATAATCGAAGCGAATACAGGCCCGGCCTTTCGTTTCGGCCCACCGGTCGAGCGCCGCCGCCTTGGTGCCGGCCATGTCGGATTTGAACCCGCCGAGCCAGAAAATGCCGGGTGCGGACCCTGCGCGTTCGCGTACCGCAATGCGGCGGGCCGCTGATCCGATTCCCACATCGAGAAATTTCGGGCTTGGCTCGGTCATCATGCGTGTATGATTCGGGCGTCTCCTCACTCCGCCGTTCGTGTTCTCGCCGGAAAACCGGATTGCAGCAACGTTGACTGTGCACGATTCACTATTGCAAACCGACATTTAGGCAATCGGGTCACAGCTCCCTCACAATCGCTTAAATGGCTAGGCTTTCTACCGGTATTGGCGTTGACTTATTAACGGTTTGTCCCGATCCTAAAGCCGCCGAGTAGCGCCGGGGAGATGTTCGCTTTTTTTTCCATCGCGAAAGGCCAGTCGCAACAGCAGAGGAGAAAACTGCCATTCGTCGTCCGATGAAAGCCGCGCCGCCAGTCCAGAAGGATGGCCCGCGCATCAATGATGAGATCCGCGCACGCGAAGTCCATTTGATCGATAAAGACGGTTCCAACCGAGGCAACGTTTCCTTCCAGGAAGCAATTCAATTGGCGCAGGAAGCCGGTCTGGACCTGGTCGAAATTTCCCCCAACGCAACGCCGCCGGTCTGCAAGCTGCTCGATTTCGGCAAATACAAGTATCAAGAGCAGAAGAAAGCGGCCGAAGCCCGCAAAAAGCAGAAAGTGGTCGAGGTCAAGGAAATCAAATTCCGGCCGATGATCGACGATCACGATTACGACGTGAAGATGCGTTCGATGAAGCGCTTCTTCGAGGAGGGCGACAAGGTCAAGGTCACGTTGCGCTTCCGGGGCCGCGAGATGGCGCACCAGGAACTCGGCGTAAAATTGCTCGACCGCGTCAAGGACGACACGACCAAGATCGCCAAGATCGAGATGGAGCCACGCTTCGAGGGCCGCCAGATGGTGATGGTGCTGGCGCCTCGATAGGCCGCTCAGTTGTCATTCCGGACCGCGCCGCAGGCACGATCCGGAATGACCGGAATGGTTGTCTTTTCAGCGCGTCTCTGCCATAACCCCGCCCGCTCGCCGCCCGGCTAATAAAAAAGGGCTGCCGTGGCGGCGTCAGAGAGCTCAATCAGCACGCTCATTCGAGCACATCGGGCTGACCCGGCTCCGGTCGCGGTCAAAAGCCATTTGAAGGAGAGCCAAATGCCCAAGATCAAAACCAAGTCCGGCGCGAAAAAGCGCTTCAAGGTCACGGGCACCGGCAAGGTGCTTTCGGCCATGGCCGGCAAACGCCACGGCATGATCAAACGCACCAAGAAGCAAATCCGCGATCACCGCGGCACGCGCGTTCTGTTCAAGACCGACGGCGAAAACATCCGGAAATATTTTTTGCCCAACGGCTGAGTTTCGCAAGAAAGACATTCAACCCGTCACCCATAACGTTTCAGGAGATCAGCCATGGCACGCGTAAAACGCGGAGTCACATCGCACGCCAAGCACAAGAAAGTCTTGAGGGCGGCGAAAGGCTATTACGGCCGCCGCAAGAACACGATCCGCATCGCCAAGCAGGCGGTGGAGAAGGCGAACCAATACGCCTATCGCGACCGCAAGCGGCGCAAGCGCACGTTCCGGCGGTTATGGATCCAGCGGATCAACGCCGCGGTGCGGCCGTTCGGCATCAACTACAGCCGGTTCATCGCCGGGCTCGACAAGGCGGGCGTCATGGTCGACCGCAAAGTGCTATCGGATCTCGCCATTGCGGAGCCGACGGCCTTCCAGGCGATCGTGGAGAAGGCGAAGGCCGCGCTGCCGGCCTGAGCGTTACTTGCCGGCAAACTTCTTCGAATAGCTGACCGCCAGCTTGGAGATGCACATCGCCTCGAAGGAGCGGTACATGGTGCCCTCCTTCATGGCGTATTTGTCGGTGCAGGCTTGTTTGGCGCCGTCGTAGGTCTTGCGCTGCGAGGCATTGAGTTTCGTCAGAAAGTCCTTCTCGCATTTCTCGGTGACGATCGCGCCGAAGCTCGTGTCGATGCTCGCCACATAGGCGCAGGCCTCGAACACCTTCTGGGCGGCCGCGCAGGTCGGGGCTTTCTCGATGGCGTCGGAAATCGCCTCCCCGCTGCGTTCCACCGGACAATCGGCAGCCCTGGTCGGTGGCGCGAGCAATATCAGGCCCAGGATGAGGCCCAAGAGCGGGCGGATGATCATGGATAGTCCTCAAAGTTCAAGGCGGGATCGCCCGTACTGTTGCACATTCGGCCACCGCCGTGAATGCAGGGCTTGACCTCATAGAGCCCGGACGGCCAAAACCACCGCGTTCAAGAGGCAAAAGAATGACCGATTTGGCCAAGCTCGAAGGCGAGATCATGGGCGCGGTAGCCGGCGCGGGCGACGAGGCGGCGATCGAAGCCGTGCGGATTTCCGCGCTCGGCAAGAGCGGCTCGGTCACGGCGCTGCTCAAGACGCTGGGGCCGATGACGCCGGACGAGCGCAAGGTCCAGGGTCCGGCGATCAACGGACTGAAGGATCGCGTGACAGTGGCGATCGCCGCGCGCAAGGACGCGCTCAAGGATGCGGCGCTCGACGCGCGCCTCAACACCGAAACGGTGGATGTGACGCTGCCGGTGCGCGAGGCGCCGACCGAAACCGGACGTATTCATCCGATCAGCCAGGTGATCGACGAGCTGACGGCGATCTTCGGCGACATGGGGTTCGCGGTGGCCGAAGGGCCCGACATCGAGACCGACGACTACAACTTCACCAAGCTCAACATCCCCGAAAGCCATCCGGCGCGGGACATGCACGATACGTTCTTCTTCAATCCGAAGCCGGACGGCTCGCGGCTGCTGCTGCGCACGCATACGTCGCCGGTGCAGATCCGCACCATGCTGAGCCAGAAGCCGCCGATCCGCGTGATCATTCCCGGCCGCACCTATCGGGTCGATTCCGACCAGACGCACACGCCGATGTTCCACCAGGTCGAAGGTCTCGTCATCGACAAGAGTTCGCACCTCGGTCACCTGAAATGGATCCTGGAGGAATTCTGCAAGGCCTTCTTCGAAGTCGACCAGGTGAAGATGCGATTCCGCCCGTCGTTCTTCCCGTTCACCGAGCCCTCGCTCGAAGTCGACATCCAGTGCCGGCGCGAGAAGGGTGAAGTGCGGTTCGGCGAAGGCGAGGATTGGCTCGAAATTCTCGGCTGCGGCATGGTGCATCCGAAGGTCATGCGCAATTGCGGGCTTAATCCCGACGAGTATCAGGGCTTCGCCTGGGGCTTGGGCATCGACCGCATCGCCATGCTGAAATACGGCATGCCGGACCTGCGCGCGTTCTTCGAGGCGGATGTGCGCTGGCTCGCGCATTACGGCTTCCGGCCGCTCGACTTCCCCACATTGGCGGGAGGGCTGAGCGCGTGACCAATCGTTCCATAGTTCCGCCTCCCCCCTTGAGGGGGAGGTCGCCGGGCGAAGCGAGGCGGGAGGGGGGGTCGAAGCCACCCGCACATCGGTTGGTCGATATCGCACATCGACGCCATGCAAAGGCGTTGCGAAGCGAAATGACAGATGCCGAGCGGCTCCTGTGGTCTGCTCTACGCGCAAATCGGCTGGCCGGACTGAGCTTCCGTCGTCAAACGCCGGTCGGAAAGTTCATTGTCGATTTTATCTGTCATGAACGTCGGCTGATCATTGAGGTCGACGGCGGCCAACATGCAACATCGAAGCGCGACACCGAACGCGATCACTGGCTCGCATCGAAAGACTACCGAGTTTTGCGGTTCTGGAACTCCGATGTACTGCGAAATCGAGACGGCGTTTTGCAGACGATCGTTGATGCAGCACTGACAGCTACCCCCCTCCCTAACCCTCCCCCTCAAGGGGGGAGGGGACTCTCCGGAGCGAGTGGAGGGCTCGCCCGATGAAATTCACCCTTGCTTGGCTGAAGGAGCATCTGGAGACCGACGCAGCGCTGGCCGCGATCGCCGACAAGCTCACCATGATCGGGCTCGAAGTCGAGCGCGTCGAGGACAAGGGCAAGATGCTCGCGCCTTACGTGATCGCGCGCGTGGTCTCGGCCGAGCAGCACCCGAACGCCGACCGCCTGCGCGTCTGCATGGTCGACACCGGCGACGGCAAGCCGATTCAAGTCGTGTGCGGGGCGCCGAATGCGAAGAGCGGCATGATCGGCGTGTTCGTGCCGCCGGGCGCGTTCATCCCGGGCAAGGCCATGACGCTCGCGGTCGGCACGATCCGCGGGGTTGAGAGCCGCGGCATGCTGGTGTCGGAATTCGAACTGCAGCTTTCCGACAACCATGAGGGCATCATCGAGCTGCCGCCCGATGCGCCGGTCGGGAAAAGCTTCGCGCATTACGCCGGGCTCGACGATCCGGTGGTCGAGATCAATCTCACGCCCAACCGGCCGGACTGCGCCGGCGTCAACGGCATCGCGCGCGATCTCGCCGCGGTCGACATGGGCACGTTCAAGGAGCGCACGCCGAAGCCGGTGAAAGGCGCGTTCCCCTGTCCGGTCTCGGTCAAGCTCGATTTCGGCGCGACGGCGTCGCTCTGTCCGGCGTTCGCGCTCCGCCTCGTGCGCGGCGTGAAAAACGGCCCTTCGCCGGACTGGCTGCAGCGGCGGCTGAAAGCGATCGGGCTGCGGCCGATCAATGCGCTGGTCGACATCACGAACTTCATCACCTACGACCGCGGCCGGCCGCTGCACGTGTTCGACGCCGCGAAGGTGCACGGCAATCTCACGGTGCGGCGCGCGAAAAACGGCGAGCAACTGCTGGCGCTCGACGGCAAGACCTATACGCTCGATACCGCGATGTGCGTGATCGCCGACGACAAGGGCGTCGAGTCGCTCTCCGGCATCATGGGCGGCGAGGCGACCGGCTGTTCGGAAAAAACCACCGATGTGCTGATCGAATCGGCGCTGTGGGAACCGGAAAACATCGCGCAGACCGGCCGCAAGCTCGGGATCAACTCTGACGCGCGCTATCGCTTCGAGCGCGGCGTCGATCCCAATTTCATGCTGCCCGGGCTCGAACTCGCAACGCAGATGGTGCTCGAACTGTGCAACGGCGCCGCGTCCGAGATCACGGTCGCGGGCAAGGCGGAGACGCCCGAGCGGGCGATCGATTTCCCATTGAGCGAGTTGAAGAGGCTCACGGGATTGAGCGTTCCGCTGCCCGAAATCAAGCGCGTGCTGGGGCGGCTCAGTTTCTTCGTCGCGGGCAGCGGCGATCGCGTGAAAATCGCGGCGCCGTCGTGGCGGCCCGACATCGAAGGCAAGGCCGACTTGGTCGAGGAACTGGTGCGCATCATCGGCGTCGACAGCGTTCCGGCAACCGCGTTCCCGCGCGGCGAGTACGCCCGCAAACCGATGCTGACCACAACGCAGCTGCGCACCCGCAAAGCCAAACGCGCGGCGGCGGCGCGCGGCCTGGTCGAGGCGGTCTCCTGGTCGTTCATCCCAAAGCCGCAGGCCACGCTGTTCGGCGGCGGAAAGCCCGAGCTTGAACTCGCCAATCCGATCGCGGCGGAATTGTCCGACATGCGGCCGAGCTTGATGCCCGGACTCATCAGTGCCGCGCAAAAAAACGCCGACCGCGGCTTTGCCGATGTGGGATTGTTCGAGGTCGGCCAAATCTTCAAAGGCGACAGACCGGAGGATCAATTCACCGCGGCCTGCGGGATCAGGCGCGCAATGGCAAAGCCGCAGGGAAGCGGCCGTCACTGGTCCAATTCCGCGCGACCGGTCGATGTTTTCGACGCCAAGGCCGACGCGCTTTCCGTGCTCGCGGCCGCAGGCGCGCCGGCGCAAGCGATGCAGGTCGTGCCCGGCGGACCGGCCTGGTTCCACCCCGGACGCAGCGGCACGATCCAGATCGGGCCGCAGAACATCCTCGGCCATTTCGGCGAACTGCATCCGCGCACGCTCGATGCGCTCGGCGCAGAAGGGCCGGTGGTCGGATTCGAGGTAATCCTGGAAAAGATCCCCGAGCCGCGCGCCAAGGCGACGCGGGCGAAAACCGCGCTCGAGCTTTCGCCGTTCCAGCCGGTGGAGCGCGATTTCGCCTTCGTGGTCGACCGCAACGTGAAGGCGGGCGACATCGTGCGGACCGCGCAAAGCGTGGACCGAAAACTGATCAGCGGCGTGAGCGTGTTCGACGTGTACGAAGGCGAAGGGATCGCGGCCGGCAAGAAATCGATCGCCATCGCGGTCACGATCCAGCCGCGCGACAAGACCATGACCGATCAGGAAATCGAGGCGTTGGCGGGCAAGATCGTCGCCGAAGTTGCCAAGCGCACCGGCGCCGTGCTGCGGGCGTAACGTTACGCCGGCAGCAAGTCCGTATACGCAAAGCCGTCGCGCTCGACGATCTCGCCCACCTCGACCGGAATCCGCCGCGACAACATCGGACCGGCAACGATGCAGGAATGAAACTCGCCGTTCTCGCCGCACGGATCCGCAGTCGGGGGCAAGTCTTCCAGCAGCGCGCGATCGAACCGGCGGCCGGCGAAGGACTTCGGAAGCTGCTTGAGATCGACGCAGACCAGATGGGTCTCGACACCCGCGGCGATCATCTCGCGCGCGAGTACCGCGGTTGGCCGCCGCCAGAGCGGAAAAACCGGCGTGATGCCGGTGCCGGCAAGCTTCTGCTCGCGATAGGCGCGCACGTCCTGCAGAAACAGGTCGCCGAAGATCACGTGCGTCACGCCGGATGCCTTGGCATCGGCCAGCGCGGCCGCCATGCGCGCCTCATACACCTCGTTCGGGCACGGATAGGGAATTGGCACGATGATCGCGGGCAGATCAGCCGCCGCTAGCTGCATGGCCAATAATTCCTGACGCACGCCATGCATGCTCACGCGATTGAAGCTGTCGGTCATCGTCGTCAGCGCGCCGACCACGTCGAATTCGCCGCCGCGGCGGATCTCGTGCCACGCCCAGGCGCTGTCCTTTCCGCTCGACCAGGCGACCAGCGCCTTGGGGCGCGCGCTCATGTACGCCGGCGCTGAGAAGCGGCCGGCCGTTTTTCCGGCGCCGCCGGTTTTTTCTGGTTCAGCGGCAGGGGATCCTTCAGCACGCCCTGCTTGCGCAGGATCGCTTCGGCGGCGCGTGAGCCGGATTCCCAGGCGCCGCCGACCGTACCCCAGAGCGTTTCGTGCACCGCCTCGCCGGCAAACCAGATACGGTCGTGCAGCGGTTCCATCAGTGCCTTGCGGGCGCCCTGTCCGCCGGGACTTGCCGCCGAGAAGGCGCCGAGCACCCAAGGCTCGGCGTTCCAGCGCGTCGCATGGGTGCGCTTGATCGCTTTTTTCACGTCGTCGCCGAAAAGGCCCGCGAGCCATTCGGACGCAAAGTCGATCATCGCCTCATCGCCCTGTTCCGACAGGTCGCGGCCGTAGCGCCCGCCGACCTCCACCATCGTGAGCGACGTGCCCGATACGTTGGCGAGCAAGGCCGCGGTCTTCGCATTATCCGCTTTCTCGAAAACGAGTTCGTCGCGCTGCAGACCGAGCGGATTGTCGGGAAGCTCCAGCGCCACGTGGTCGTAGCTGCCGAGCTTGAGCTGGTTCAAGGCGTCGAGCTGGCGCTTGGGCAGATCGGGCACGAACTTGATTTTTCCGGAGGCCAGCACGTTGGTGGAAGCCGTGATGATCAGGGCGCGCGCGGTCAGGCGGCCCTTCTCGGTTTCAATCGCAAGATTGCTGCCCCATTCGATGCGCGTCACGGGGTTCGCGAGCGTAATCGGCAGGTTCGCGCCGAGCTTCGCCAGCAGCGTGCCATAACCCTGGCGGCAGAACGCGTCGACGTCACGTTCGGCCGACTTTGCGTAGTCAAAAACCGAAACCTCGCGCAGCTCCTTGCCGCAGCCATAGGCGCCGAGCACGAACTCCATGGTCGGCCGCCAGTCGCGCAAATCGCGCGGCAATGCGCTTTCGCAATTGGTGTCGCTCTTGCCGCGCGCGGCTTCGGTGATGGCGCGGTTCGCGCGCACACGGGCGCCGAGAAAATCCTCGAGCTCTCCTTCGCGCGCATTGCGGCGCCCGATGCGAAGCCCCTCGGTAATCGACGCCGGATAGATTTCCAAATCGGTTTTGGCCGCAAGCTTGGCGACTGGATTGATTTCCGGCATGTGAATCCAGTGCGCGCCGCGATCGAAGGGCACGCCGAAAATGCTGCTGTCGGTGACGCAACGTCCGCCGATACGCGGCGCGGCCTCGATCACGGTGAATTTTCTGCCGAGCGCGGAAAAGCGCCGCGCCGCCGCGATACCGGCCGCGCCGGCACCGACAATCACCGCGTCGTATTCGGCCGCGGGGGTCGGCGCGGCCAATGCGGGGGCGGCCATGGTCGCTGCCGAGGCAGCCAGGAACGAGCGGCGGTTCAAGCGTTTCATGGTTGGCGATTTGTTATTGCAGCCTCGCGGCAAGCTGCACATAACCTCATTGCCGCATCGGCCGCAAATGCCATGGCTAATATAACGTTTCTGTAACAGGGCGGGCATGAACTGAATTGCAACAAGTGTCGATTAAAGTCTTGGGCAAGGATTTCAATAAGCCGGCGCCAAGTCGCAACAGCGCGCGCATACAGGAAGCGCAGTCATGTTTGTACTCGATGGTATCGGGCGAAGAATCGCCCAGTATCTCGACCGGCCCATCGAAGGCTTCCACCCCTTCACGCCGAGTAATCCGGAAGCATTGCGCGCGACATTGCTGCCCGGCGATGTCCTTCTGGTGGAAGGCACCAATCATATCTCGGGCGTGATCAAGTATCTCACCCAATCCACATGGTCGCATGCGGCGCTTTACGTAGGACCGATCGGGGAGCGAACGACCGACGACGGCGAGCCGCTGGTGCTGGTGGAGGCCAATATCGGCGAAGGCGTCGTGGGCGCCCCGCTGTCGAAGTACTTCCGGTCGCATACGCGCATCTGCCGGCCGATCGGGTTGACGGCCGATGATGGCCACCGGGTTTGCGCCTATGCGATGGAACGCATCGGCTTCGACTACGACGTGAAGAATATCATCGACCTCCTGCGCTACCTGTTTCCTCTGCCGGTGCCGCAGCGCTGGCGGCGGCGGATGATCGCGCTCGGTTCGGGTCATCCGACCCGCATCATCTGCTCGGCCCTGATTGCGCAGGCGTTCGAGAGCGTGCGCTACCCGATCCTGCCGAAGGTGACAAAACAGGACGCCGAAGACGTGCGGCGCGAAATTCTGGAAATCCGCCATTCGTCGCTCTATGCACCGCGCGACTTCGACATTTCGCCCTATTTCGCCCTAGTGAAGCCGACCATCGAGCGCGGCTTCGACTATCGCAAGATGCGTTGGGCCGACCGGCCGGCAGCGGACGAAGAGGCGCCGCTTGCGCCGGCCATGATCGGGCAGGATGCGCAAATGGTGTCGCTCGCGAGCGAGCGCAAACGGCCGGCGGGCTAGGCGGCTTGCGTTGGCGGCAGTGCCGCCATAATTGTGTCCCCGAGTGCTCGTGTTCGGGACTCTTGGGCCATGATGTTCGAGGCCGCCAGCAAGGCTTTCATCCAGATGTTCTCGCCACCGTTTCGGCGGGTGTTGCTCAAGGCGATCGGGCTTGCGTTGCTGCTATTGGTCGTGGTCGGCATCGGGCTGCACCGCGCGTTGTCCGCGCTGGCCGAGGGCGGGGCAACCTGGGCGACCGGCACGACACCGCTGATGCCGCAATGGGGCTGGGACGTCGTCGCCTGGATCGTTTCGTTCGCGGTCGGGCTTGGAATCATCGGCGGCGCGATATTTTTGATGCCGGCGGTGACGGCGTTCGTCGGCACGTTCTTCGTCGACGAGATCGCCGAGCAGGTCGAGCGCGCGCATTATCCAAACGAGGCGCCGGGACACGCGCTGTCCTTTTTACGGGCACTGATCGAGGGGATCAAAACGGCGCTTCTGGCGATTGCAGTCTATCTCTGCGCCGCGCCGCTGTTGCTGGTCGCCGGTCTCGGCTTCATCGTGATGTTTCTCGCCAACGCCTATCTGCTCGGCCGCGAATATTTTCTGCTGGCCGCCATGCGGTTTCGCACGCCGGGCGAAGCGAAGGCGCTGTACCGCCTGCACCGCGCGACTCTGTTCCTCGCCGGAATGGTGATCGCGCTCGTGGTCAGCATTCCGGTGCTGAATTTCGTAACGCCGATCTTCGCCATGGCGTTCATGGTGCACGTGCAGAAGCGGCTGTCGGCGCAGGCAGTGCTCACGCGGCCGGCGTAAGCACGGTCTTGCCGGGCCATTTGCACAGGTCGGCAATCAGACATGTCTCGCATAGCGGCTTGCGCGCAACGCAAACGTAGCGGCCGTGCAAAATCAGCCAATGGTGCGCATGGCGCTTGAATTCGGCCGGCACCACGGCTTCGAGCTTTTGCTCGACGTCGAAGGGCGTCCTGCCGGTGGCAAGGCCGGTGCGATTGCCGACGCGGAAAATATGGGTGTCGACCGCGATGGTCGGCTGGCCGAACGCAATGTTCAGCACCACATTGGCGGTCTTGCGGCCGACGCCGGGGAGCGCTTCGAGCGCTTCGCGCGTATTGGGCACCTTGCCGCCGTGCTCGGCGACGAGCTTTTGCGAGAGCGCAACAACGTTCTTTGCCTTGTTGCGGTATAGCCCGATGGTCTTGATCAGGTCGCGGACTTTAGCCTCGCCGATTGTCACCATTTTTTCCGGCGTATCGGCAAGCTTGAACAGCGCGGGCGTCGCCTTGTTGACGCCGGCGTCGGTGGCCTGGGCGGACAGCACCACGGCAATCAGCAGCGTGAACGGATTTAGGTGCTGCAATTCACCCTTAGGCTCGGGCCGTGCGGCGCGAAAGCGGCGGAACGCCTCGGCGATTTCCGCAGGTTTCCATTGCGGCAAGTCGCCGTGAGCCGCGATGCCGTCGGCGGCCTTTTGCCTTGCCGGAGCTTTCTTTTTTGCCTTTGACGGCTTTTTCCGGCTTGGTTTCAGCCTTGGCTTGGTCGATTTTCGCACCATCTTTCCCGTATAATAGTGCCCATGACGCCCGACAACGATCTTGCCCTTGAGCCCACGCTTTTTTCGGCGGTGATCACGCCGCACCGTTCGCTCAGCCGCACGGGATTCATGATCGTGATGGCGGCGGTGAGCGGCTTGAGCCTCGTCGGCGGCACGATGTTCTACGTTCTCGGCGCGTGGCCGGTGGTCGGCTTTCTCGGACTCGACGTGCTGCTGGTCTATGTGGCGTTCCGTGCGAATTACCGCGCTGCCGCGGCCTACGAGCAGGTGACAATGACGCCCTCGGAACTGCGCGTGCGCAAGGTCACCCATCGCGGCAAGGCGGCGGAATGGAAATTCAATCCGCTATGGACGCGAATCGACCGCGAGACCCACGAGGACTTCGGATTGCTGCGGCTGTTCCTGGTGTCGCGAGGCTGGCGGCTTGTGGTCGCAAGCTTCCTCGGACCCAAGGAAAAGGAAGGCTTCGCCAAGGAGCTGTCGGCGGCGCTCGCCGAAGCCAAGCGCGGACCAACCAGGACAATGCTTTCTTAAGCAGAAATCGGGTGGGCACGCGGCCCATGGGAGCTTAGATCATCGAGCATGATCATTACCGAGAACCGGTTCCCGCTTTTCGGGATCATGCTCTCCATGGAGAGCGAATGATGGAGACCGCCATGCTCTCGCCCGACCGCGTGCAGTTCGCCGATTTGGCACCGCTGAAGACCGCCGCCGCCGACTACGATATCGTGCGCCGCGCCATTGCGCATATCCGCGGCCATTGGCGCCGGCAACCGGAGATCGAGCAGATCGCGGAAGCTGCCGGCGTCACCACGACCGAACTGCATCATCTGTTCCGCCGCTGGGCCGGCATTACGCCGAAGGCGTTTCTCCAGGCGCTCACGCTCGACACGGCGCGGCAGCTCTTGCGCAATTCCGCAAGCGTGCTCGATGCCGCCTACGAGGTCGGATTGTCCGGGCCAGGGCGGCTGCACGATCTGTTTGTCACGCATGAGGCGATGTCGCCGGGCGAATGGAAGTCAGGCGGCGAGGGTCTCACTATTTCCTACGGCCTGCACCCCTGCCCGTTCGGCACGGCGCTGGTGATGGCAAGCGGTCGCGGGCTTTGCGGGCTCGCGTTCGCGGATGACGGAGACGAAAAAACCGCGCTCGCCGATATGCGACGGCGCTGGCCCAAGGCAAAGTTCATCGAAGACCTCGCGACCACGGCGCCGATCGCGCAACGCATCTTCGACCAGAAACTATGGCGCGCCGACCGGCCGCTGCGCGTTGTGCTGATCGGTACCGATTTCGAAGTACGCGTGTGGGAGACCCTGCTGCGCATTCCGATGGGGCGCGCAGCGACCTACTCGGCGATCGCGAACAAGCTCGGCGCGCCGAAAGCCGCGCGCGCGGTGGGCGCCGCGGTCGGCAAGAACCCGATCGCGTTCGTGGTGCCCTGCCATCGCGTGATCGGTAAGTCAGGAGAGCTTACCGGTTATCACTGGGGACTCACGCGCAAGCGCGCCATGCTGGGCTGGGAAGCGGGCGCGGTGGCGGCCTGACGCCGCCGGCGTTGCGCGGACGCAACGCATCCCGGGCAATCTCTTGTGAGTCGGGTTCGCAGCTATTAAATCCGTAAGGCCGGCCCTTGCGACCGGCGGCGATTTTCCGCTAAAAGCACGCGGAAAGGCCAAGGTTTACGCGCCCTTAAATCTTCTCCGCGACCTTGGACCCAACGAGGATTGGCATGTCGACGCGTTCGAACATCCGCGCGATTTTCCGGGGGGCCAGCACGGCCCGGCCCGCGGCTGCCTCGATTCTCGGCGGTCTCCTGCTCCTTATCGGCCCCTGAGAGCCGGCTGGGCGCCTAGCGCCTTGGCCCTCAGGGAAGACCGGAGTGAACCCAGGAACCCAGAGCGCCATTTCAGCGGCGCAGAGCGAGAAGGAAATTTTCCATGACCACGCAGGCGAAGTTCGAAAAGGACCGCGTCGTCATCTTTGACACCACGTTGCGCGACGGCGAACAGTGCCCGGGCGCGACCATGACGCATGAAGAGAAGTTGGAAGTTGCCGCGTTGCTCGACGACATGGGCGTCGACATCATCGAAGCCGGATTTCCCATCGCTTCGGAAGGCGATTTCGCCGCCGTACAGGAGATCGCGACCCGCTCGAAAAACGCCGTGATCTGCGGGCTTTCGCGCGCCGCATTCAAGGACATCGACCGCTGCGCGGAGGCGATCAGGCCGGCCAAACGCAAGCGCATCCACACGTTCCTTTCGACCTCGCCGGTGCACATGAAATACAAGCTGCAGAAGGAACCGCACGAGGTCTACGAGATGGTGATCGCGCAGGTCACGCGCGCGCGCGGGCACACCGACGACGTCGAATGGTCGGCGGAGGACGCGACGCGCACCGAGCACGATTTCCTCTGCCGCTGCGTGGAAGCCGCGATCAAGGCCGGCGCCACCACCATCAACATCCCGGACACGGTCGGCTACACCGTGCCGGAGGAATATTTCAAGCTGATCGCCATGCTGCGCGAGCGGGTGCCGAATTCCGACCAGGCGCGGTTCTCGGTGCATTGCCACGACGACCTCGGCATGGCGGTGGCGAATTCGCTTGCGGGCGTTGCGGCCGGCGCGCGGCAGATCGAATGCACCATCAACGGCATCGGCGAGCGGGCGGGCAACGCCGCGCTCGAAGAGGTCGTGATGGCGATACGCACGCGCAACGACGTGCTGCCGTTCTGGACCGGCGTCGACACCACCATGCTGACTCGGGCATCGAAACTTGTGTCGGCGGCGACATCGTTCCCGGTGCAATACAACAAGGCGATCGTCGGACGAAACGCGTTCGCGCACGAGAGCGGCATCCACCAGGACGGCATGCTCAAGCACACGCAGACCTACGAAATCATGACGCCGGAAAGCGTGGGCGTGAAACAGACCTCGCTGGTGATGGGCAAGCACTCGGGCCGGCATGCGTTCGTGCACAAGCTCGAGGAACTGGGCTACAAGCTCGCCGACAATCAGCTCGAGGACGCGTTCGTGCGCTTCAAGGCGCTGGCCGACCGCAAGAAACAGATCTACGACGAGGACATCGAGGCGCTGGTCGACGAGGAAATCGCACACGCGCAGGACCGCCTCAAGCTGGTTTCGCTGTCGGTGATCGCCGGCACGCGCGGGCCGCAGCGGGCCACGATGAAGCTCGATGTCGACGGCCGCTCCATGATCGAAGAGTGCGAGGGCAATGGGCCGGTCGATGCGATCTTCAATTGCATCAAGTCGCTGGTGCCGCACGAGGCGGTGCTCGAGCTCTACCAGGTGCATGCGGTGACCGAGGGCACCGACGCGCAGGCGGAAGTATCGGTGCGGCTTTCCGACAAGGGCCGATCGGTCACCGCGCGCGGCGCCGATCCGGACACGCTCGTTGCGTCGGCCAAGGCCTATCTCGGCGCGCTCAACAAGCTGATGGTCAGGCGCGAACGTGGCCGGGTGGAAGCCGTCGCGGCCCCGCGCATCCATTCCACCGACGTGGGCTGAGCCGGACGCCCTCAACTCATCATCGCGCATAAATGGCGCGGGTGCGATTTTAACAATCGCACCCGCACGTTTTGTTCCGCGATATGACGCCAGAAAGTGCCGTGAAAATGCCCCTGTGCCGCCCCAGGCTTTAAGTCCGCGCGTCCAATGCGGCCAATTAAGTTCAAGTTTTGTTACCAACGCACGACAGTTTTCGACGCCTGAAAGATTTTGTTTGCCGTGGGGGGTGTTCGATATACGCAGTTCTGCAGACACTTATGAAAATTCGAGGCCAGCCATGAATAAGCGGGCATACCGACGCAATCTCGCCGCCGCGATCATGCTACTGACCGCGACAGTGGCGCCTGCCCTCGGTCAGACCACGGGCAAAGTGACCGACCCGCACGGGCATGCGGATGCGCAGACCGATATCGTCGTGACCGAGACGCATATCGCACTGATCAAGAACGTCCTGAATCTGCGGGCAGAGCAGGAACGGCAATGGGCGCCGGTCGAGACGGCGCTGCGGGAGGTGGCGCGCCTGCAGGCGCGCGCAGCCGAAAGGGTTGCGGCCGTGCACGCACGTGGTCGCGCCAGCGGCATCAACATCATGCGGCGGCTGAAGCGGATCGCCGCGGTGGCAGCGCCGTTGCTGAAGTCGCTCGATGACGAGCAAAGACAAAAACTGGCGATTCTTGCGCGGCTGGCGGGGCTCGAAGTCCTCTTGGCAGCGCGCTGACACGCGTTCAACGCAACCCGTGTACCCATTTGGCATTGCTTCCATACCGAGCGATGAAACATGCGTGCGACGCGCCGCCGCAGGCCAATCGACGTTTATCTGAATGAATCTTCACTAACCTTGCGAAACATTAAGTTGAAGTGGGGGGCCCGCTCGTTTCAACTCAAGCTACACCCTTGCCCTTGGAGGTAGCCTATGTGGAAAGCAATATTAGCCGGGACAACCGCGCTAACAGTGGTCGGCGCGTCCGCCATTTATGCCCAACAGACGCCGACGCCGCCGAATCGCGATAATCGTCCTCGTCTCAGCCAAGAAGATCGTGCCGCTCTCACCGACGCGCGCATCGTCGGATTGAAAGCGGGATTGAAACTGACGCCGGCCCAGGAAAAGAACTGGCCGGCGGTCGAAGCCGCGTTGCGCGAGCGCGCGAAACTGCGCGCCGATCGCTTCGAGCAGTTCCAGAAACTGCGCGAACAGCGGCGGGCCAATCCGGCACAACGCGGCGACATGCTTGAGCGCATGCGCCAACGTGCCGACATCATGGCGCAATCGGCGGCGAGCCTGAAGAAGCTGACCGATGCGATCGATCCGCTCTACAAGAGCCTCGACGAGGCCCAGAAGCAGCGCTTCGCCATGCTCTATCGGATGGGAGGCGGCGGCGGGCATCATTTCTGGCGCGGCCGTGGCATGGGTCCAGGCCCCGACATCGGTCCCGGACCGCAAACTCCCGGCCGCCATGGACCCGGCTTGCGGCAGCGCCGCACCGAGCGCACCAACGACACCGAGCTCTGAGGATCAAAGCTACGCAGCAGTGGCGATCGATTTGACCTCCCTGACGATCGCCATAGCCGCGGAAAGCCGCCGGGTTCGCCCGGCGGCTTTTGATTTTGCGCGGCGCGCCGCCGGCTCGCGCTGTGCGCCTGCTGGCGGAACGGCACGATACGATCCGGGGCGCATTCGCCCAGAAGACGGCGCAGATAATGCAAGCAGGACGGCCCTTTGCTGGACAGTGCCGTGACCCTTCTGCTAAACGACCGCGTTTGCGGGTCGTGCCCGCATTGGTGAGCCGGGCGCATAGCTCAGTTGGTAGAGCAGCTGACTCTTAATCAGCGGGTCCCAGGTTCGAATCCTGGTGCGCCCACCAAATATTCATATAAATCAATAATATATGAATAAGTAGTTTTTGCTGAGTTTTTCCGTATTAAGTTAGGTACCACATAGGTACCAGCAGGAATCGGTCTCCAGAGGCCTTCGGATCGTTTCATAGGTCGCGAACGGGAAGCGACTTGGTCATCGTGATCTGCTTCCACCCAGTGACATTGGGGAGTCCGCCCGTTCGTTATTCAGAATGATCGGCTACTTTGACCCAGACATCGAGATGACTCTCGCACGGGCTCTTGAGCCGCCTGAGCAGCCAACTTTTTGGTCCAAATATTTTTGCCTCATCCGCCCGAAGGACCCCGGGTGTGGGCCTGGGGCACCAGGGGGGACTGGGGGTGCCTTCAGCCCTAATAACAGCCCTCGAAAATACGACACAGAAATTCCGAAATCCTAAGGTCGTTATTGTCGCCAGTTAGTTTGTTCTCCCGTTCGGGTTCAGCGCAGCCCGGGCGGGATTGGATACCCAGAACTCCCCTGCTGGATTTTTTGGTATTCTTCCGAGGTTTTACCGAGGGTGTGGGGGCGCGAGGACGAGCCATATCGAACAGTGGTGGTGGAAATAGCACGAGCGGATTGCATGGAGCAGTTCATATTCGACCAGTAGCCGGTCAAGGTCTGCCGACGGATAAACTGCTGCATAATTGAAAACTAAATCGATGTAGTCCAATCTTTTTGAAGACCGAAGCTAGAGGCTCTCGGGAGCGGCACGTCGATGGCCCTGATAGAATGCCCAGAATGCAAGGCTCAGATAAGCGATAAGGCCGCATCTTGCCCTCATTGCGGGGCTCCCAAAGC
>DATJVR010000058.1:0-23324 GCA_035501735.1 Xanthobacteraceae bacterium
CGCGCGGGCCAGCGGCGGGTTCTCGACGATCGGGATCCTGTGCTCGCCGGCGACCTCCCGGATTTTCAGGGCCAGCGCGTCGACGCCCTTGGCGACGCAGACGGGCGCCTCCATGCCGCGCTCGTATTGCAGCGCAATCGCATAGTGCGTCGGGTTGGTGATGACGACGGCGGCCTTCGGCACGTTGGCCATCATGCGCTTGCGCTGGCGCGACTGCCGCACCTGCTTCATCTTGCCCTTGATGGTGGGATCGCCTTCGCTCTGCTTGAACTCGTCGCGCATTTCGCGAAGCGACATCTTCTGCCGCTGATACCAGCGCTGGTACTGGAAGAGGTAATCGGCCGCCGCCACCACTGCCAGCATGGCGACCACCGCGCCCATCAGCTTGAGCGCGAGCTTGAGGGCAAACGGCAGCACGTCGGCGACGTCGCCGCGGCCCAGCGCCATGATGCGGAAGCGCTCCGGCCACATCAGCGCGGTCAGCACGCCGCCGACCACCAGCAGCTTGACCAGGCCTTTGAGGAAATTCACCACCGCCACCATCGAGAACAGCCGCTTGAGGCCGGCGAGCGGCGAAATCTTCGACAGTTGCGGCGACAGCACGTCGAACGACCACACCATCCGGTGCTGCACCATGTTGCCGGCGAGCGCCGCGAGGATCAGGACCAGGAACGGCACCGCCAGCGCTGCGATCAGCTCGAGGCCGATCTTCTGGAACAGATGCGGCAGCGCCGGCCCGTCCACCAGAATTTGCCCGGCATTGGCGATCAGCCCGCGCATGGTGGTGGAGACGTCGCGGCTCATGCCGCCGGAGAAGGTTGCCATTACCAGTGTCGCGCCGCCGATCACGAACCAGGTGTTGACCTCCTGGCTCTTGACCACGTCTCCACGCTTTAGCGCTTCGTCGAGACGCTTTTGCGTCGGCTCTTCTGTTTTGTTGGTGTCGTCGAAATCCTCGGCCATCTCCGCTCCTTCTCAGCCGCCGGGCGCGAGATTGATAAGGACGCCCTGGAGATAGCTGACAAAGGTTCCCATCATTGTGCCGACGACGAGCAGCAACAGAAGCAGCCCGAGCAGGATGGAAAGCGGAAGGCCGATGAAGAACACCTGCATCTGCGGCATCAGCCGCGACAACACGCCAAGCCCGACGTTGAACAGCAATCCGAACACCAGAAACGGCGCCGCAAGCTGCACGCCGATGCGGAACGCCGTGCCGGTCGTGCGCGTGAATAATGCGGCAACGTCACCGGTGGCCATGACCTCGCCGGGCTTGAACAACGAGTAGCTGTCGTTCAGGGCGCCAATGACCAGATAGTGCAAGTCCGTCGCGAACACCAAGGTGATCCCGAGCACGGTCAGGAAATTGCCGACGATCAGGCCTTGCTGCCCTTGCGTCGGATCGACGGCGGTGACGAAACCAAGCCCCAGCTGCTGCGCGACCACCGAACCCGCGACTTGCAGCGCCGATATCGCGAGCCGCGTCAGCAGGCCGAGCACCGCGCCGACCATCAGCTCCTGTCCGAGCATGAGCAACACCGGCCCGAGCGAACGCATGTCGATCTGATAGGCGCTGCGATGCAGCGGCAGAAGAATCGCCGAAAGCACGAGCGCGATCGCAAGCCGCACGCTCGATGGCACGCTCAGCTCGCCCAGGCCCGGCAGCAACATGGTCATGGTGCCGATGCGCGCGAACACAAGCATGAAGGCGGCCGCAAGCGCAGGCAGAAACGATACGTCAATGCGCACGCGCATGATCCTTTTTGCGGTACGCCGGCGGACGCGGAAAGCTCAGGCTATTCATCCGCCGGAAATTCGGGCGACGATCCGCAGCACGTGGCCGTGCAACGTGTCAGCCATGAAGGGAAGCGCCACGAGCAGCGCGATGAACATGGCCAAAATCTTCGGCACGAACACCAGCGTCATTTCCTGAATCTGGGTCAGCGCCTGGAACAGCGAAATGATGACGCCGACCGCGAGCCCCACCAGCATCAGCGGCGCCGCCACCAGCACGAGCGTCAGGATCGCATCGCGCGCAACGTCGAGCACCTCAGGTCCGCTCATGCGCCTTCCCCTGCCAGCTCCGACCCGCGCCTAGATCGGCATTTTCATAATGTCTTCATAGGCTTGGATGACCTTGTCGCGTACGCTTACGACCGCGTCGATCGCCACTTCGGACTCCGCCACCGCGGTCACCACGTCGACGATGTTGGCCTTCCCGGCGACCAGCGCCTGCGCCTGGGCGTCCGACTTGTGACCGGTTTCATTGACCGCGTTGAGCGCGTCCTTCAGCAGGCTGGCAAAACCAGACCCTGCATCGCTGCCCGCCCGCGCAGCGCTGGCCGGATCAGTGAGCCGTGCCAGATTGGCATAGGCGAGCGCAGCGGAACTTGGCGATGCCATGGCTTGGTCTCCGATCAGGATTTGAGGATTTCAATCGTGCGCTGAATCATGCGTCGCGATGCGGTGATCAGATTGAGGTTGGCCTCATAGGAACGCTGCGCTTCTCGCATGTCGGTCATTTCGATCAGGGAATTGACGTTGGGATATTTCACGTTGCCGTTCTTGTCGGCAGACGGGTGATTGGGTTCGTACTTCTCGCGAAAATCGCTCTGATCGATCTGTACGCGCCCGAGTGTAACGACCTGCGCGTCGAGCGCACGATCGATTTCGGACCGGAAGGTCGGAATTTTTCGCCGATAAGGATCCTCGCCTGGCCGCGCCGCGGTCGAATCCGCATTGGCGATATTTTCGGCGATGATTCTCATACGTCCGGCCTGCGCGCGCAGACCGGAGGCTGCTATTGCGATCGATTTCAGGAAATCCATGGCCTGTCCTTGTCGGTCTAGCTTATTGGCGGCACGCGTCAGCGTTTACCGAGCGCGGTCTTCAGCAGATTTAAACCGTGGCTATAGAGCGTGGTTGCGGCTTGGTAGTCCATTTGGTTCGCGGCCACTTTGACCATCTCGTCCTCGAGGTCGACGGCGTTGCCCGAGGGTCTCACCTCATAGCCTGATCGGCTCACTTGAAACTGCGTGCTGGTGTTTCCGCTCAAGCCAGCGATGTGGTTTGCATCCGTGACCGCCAGGTTCACCGGCACATTCGACGCCAGTTTCATCTTGTCGAACTCGGGCGGCGCCAGATCATGCGGCTTGAACTTCGGCATGTCGGCGTTGGCGAGATTGTCGGCAAGCACCTGTTGGCGCTCCTGGTGCCACTGCATGCGGGTGCGCAGCATTGAAAACAGCGGGATGTCGTAGATCGGCATGGCTGGCTCGCGGGCGGTATTGCCCATCCGACGGAGGGGCCGAACGGTGCTAGGCAGACTTTGCCTGGTGCATGGTTAACTGCGAGTTAAACCGCCGAAATATCTTGGGTTTGCCGGCCGCCGGCGTGCTCGAGCAAACTGCCGAAAAATCACATGCGAAACGCCAAACTGGCCTTTCCCGTTAATAATTTGTTAGCATTAGGGGCGGCAAATATTGCCGGCGGCGTTAACCAATTCAGATCTGCTCACGCGACCAGGTTCGGTGGCGTATTGCGTAGGTGGAACAATCCGATGCATATCCTCTTTGCGCCTCTGACGACATTGCTGATCGCCCTCGCGTTCGCCTTGCCGATGATACTGGCGTTCGTACTTCTACTGATCGAGATCATTGAGAGCACAAAGGGAACCGCGATGTACTTTGTGCGAATGACTGTTCGTTCGCAAATTCAAACGCGAGACACCGTATGAGCTTACCGGACCTCGGACTGAATCAAGGCTGGACGTTTATCGTCGCGTTCATCGTCGTGCTCGCGCTGATCGGCGCGTCGGCTTGGCTGGTGCGAAAGCTCGGCGCCGCGCGCTTGGCCGCGGGCCGCGGGCGTCAGCCGCGCCTCGCCGTGATCGACGCCGCCTCCGTCGACAGCCGCCGCAAACTCATCATCATCCGCCGCGACAATGTCGAGCATCTCCTGATGATCGGCGGCCCGACCGATGTCGTGGTCGAAACCAACATCCTGCGCGCGGCGCCCGCCGCGCAACGCGAAACTCCGGCCGCGCGCGGCGCCGACACGTTGCCGCGCGCAACCCCGCTGCCCGACGCGACCACTACTTGGCCGCCTCAACCCGAAGCGCCACCGACACCCCGCGTCGACCGCCCGCGGTTGCTCCCGGAAGAGCCCGCGCCGATGCCTCCGCCCACGCCGGTCGCGCCTCCGCCTTCGATTGCTGCACAGTTGCGCGCGCTGACCGAACCGCCGCGTCCACAACCGGCGCCGCCGCTTCCGAACATAGACCCGCTGATGGGACTGGCAGCCGAACTCTCGCGCTCGAAAATCGAACCCACTTTGCGCGCCCCCGAGCCTCTGCGTGCCCCATCGCCGCCGACGCCATCCCCAACCCCCGAGACGCCGGTCGCGCCCTCAGCCCCGGCCGTTACCTCCGCACCGCTTGCGCCCGACGTTCAACTCGCCGAAATGGCCCACCGGCTGGAAACCGCCTTGCGGCGCCCGATCGCCCAGCAGGCGGGTATATCCGTAAAGCCCGATACCGCGCGCCAAATGGCGGCCGGCGAGCCCAAGCGCGCCGCGACCAAACCGGCGCCGACCAATGGACCCGCCAATCCGCCGACCAACGGCGGGGCCAACGGCGCGCCGTCGAAATCGGCCTACGAAAGCCTTGAACAGGAGATGGCGAGCCTGCTCGGCCGTCAATCAGGCAAGACGTGAGGTTCCCGCTCGCCGCCTGCGTCCGTCTCGCGACGGCGGCGGCGATGGCGCTCCCGGTAGCCACGATTCTCGCAGGGCCAGCCCAGGCCCAGGACATCAGCATCAATTTCGGCCAGGGCTCGGGCCTCACCGAGCGCGTGGTCCAACTGATCGCGCTGCTCACGGTGCTGTCGCTCGCGCCCTCGATCCTCGTGATGATGACGTCTTTCACGCGCATCGTGGTGGTGCTCTCGCTGTTGCGCACGGCACTCGGCACCGCGACGGCCCCGCCCAACGCCGTGATCGTATCGCTCGCGCTCTTTCTAACCGCCTTTGTCATGGGGCCCGCGTTCCAACGGGCCTACGATGTCGGGCTGAAGCCGCTCATCGCCAATGAAGTCACCGCCGAGCAGGCCTTCGAGCGCTCCTCCGAGCCGTTCCGCGTTTTCATGCTCAAGAACGTGCGCGAGAAGGACCTGCAGATGTTCAGCGATCTTTCGCACGATAAGACGCTGGATCAGCCGAAGGATTTGTCGATGCGAATCCTGGTGCCGGCCTTCATGATCTCCGAACTCAAACGCGCTTTCGAGATCGGGTTCCTGTTGTTTCTGCCATTCCTGATCATCGATCTCGTGGTGGCCTCCGTGCTGATGTCCATGGGCATGATGATGCTGCCGCCGGTCGTGGTGTCGCTGCCGTTCAAGCTGATTTTCTTCGTGCTGGTCGACGGCTGGTCATTGGTGGCCGGCTCGCTCGTGCAGAGTTACGGCACGACTTAAAACGGCGCGCTGCAACTTCCGATCAATCTCAAAAGCCGAGACGACGCCTCACGCGTTTGTGTTGGTAGGTCGATGACCCGCCTTGTCCATGATACTGCGGAAGCGCATCCTGACATTCGCCTGATATTCGCAAGATTTTGTCGCAGGACTGTCGCATGCAAACATCGATCGCAACCGTATCGCTGAGCGGCGGGTTAGCGGAAAAACTGGAGGCGATCGCCGCAGCAGGCTTCGCCGGCGTCGAGATTTTCGAGAGCGATCTGTTGTCGTTCAACGGCAAGCCGAAGGATGTCGCCCGCATGGTGGCGTCGCTCGGCCTGAAGATCGTCACCTTTCAGCCGTTCCGCGATTTCGAGGGTATGCCGGAACCGCAGCGCAGCCGCACCTTCGCGCGCGCCGAACGAAAGTTCGAGCTGATGGGCGAGCTCGGCTGCGATCTGCTGATGGTCTGCAGCAACGTCGCCCCCGACTCGCAGGGCGGGATCGAACGCGCCGCCGCCGATTTCCGCGAGCTTGGCGAGCGCGCCAGCAGGCACGGTATCCGCGTGGGATTCGAGGCGCTCGCTTGGGGGCGCCACATCGCCGACTATCGCGACGCCTGGGAAGTGGTGCGCCGCGCCGACCATCCCGCCATCGGACTCACGCTCGACAGTTTTCATATCCTGGCACGCAAGACGGATCTGAAGGCCATCCGCTCGATCCCGCGCGACAAGATCGTCCTGGTCCAGCTCGCCGATGCGCCCTGGCTCGATATGGATGTGATGCAATGGAGCCGGCATTTTCGCTGCTTCCCCGGGCAGGGCGATTTTCCGCTGATCGAATTCATGGATGCGGTGTTGGCCACCGGCTACCAGGGATTGCTGTCGCTCGAGATCTTCAACGACCAATTCCGCGCCGGCTCGCCGCGTGGCGTCGCAGTCGATGGCCAGCGCTCGCTGATTAATCTCATGGACAAAATGCGGGATCGGAGCAACGCACTTGCGAAGTCTGTACCGCGATTGCCGCCGCGCTCGCGCTGTCTCGGCGTCGAGTTCCTGGAGTTTGCCGCGGATGACCACGCCGCGGAAGAGCTTACCGGCCTCTTCTCGGCATTGGGTTTTTGCAAGATCGGCGAGCACAAATCGAAAGCCGTGACGCGCTGGTCGCAGGGCGCGATCAATCTCGTGCTCAATTGCGACAAGGAGGGCTTCGCGCAGTCCCATCAGATCACGCACGGGCCATCGGTCTGCGCCATCTGTCTGAAGGTGGACAATGCCGGCGCCACGCTCGATCGGGCGCAGATGCTGCACGACACGCCCTTCCGACAGGCGGTCAGTCCGGGCGAACTGGATATCCCGGCGGTGCGGGGGCTTGGCGGCAGCCTGCTCTATTTCGTCGACCGGGACAGCGAGCTCGGACGGCTCTGGGACATCGATTTCACCGCGCCCAGACGAGCGATCAACAGTAACGGGGCTGGCCTGACCACGATCGATCACATCTCCCAATCGATGCACTACGAGGAGATGCTGTCGTGGGTGTTATTCTACACCTCGCTGCTCGACGTGACGAAGACGCCGCAGCTCGACGTGATCGATCCCGGCGGCATCGTCCGCAGTCAGGTGATTCAATCCGCCGATGGCGCGCTGCGCATCGCGCTCAATGCCTCACAGAGCCAGCACACGCTCTCATCGCGCTTTCTCTCCGAATATTTCGGCTCCGGCGTGCAGCACATCGCGTTTGCCACCGCCGACATCTTGGCGACCGTGAAGGCGCTCCGGGCCAACGGCGTCCAGATGCTGCCCATGCCGGAGAACTATTACGACGATTTGGAGGCGCGTACCGATCTTGCCGCCGACCGGCTCGATGTGCTGCGCGAGAACGGCATTCTCTACGACCGGGATGAGTCCGGCGAATACATGCAGGCCTATACCAGGAGCTTCCAGGACCTGTTCTTTTTCGAGATCGTCGAACGCCGCGGCTACAAGGGCTTCGGCGCCGTCAACGCGCCGATCCGGCTCGCCGCCCAGACGCGGTTGGCTGCGGTCGGTGGGGAGCTATGAGAAGCGATCTCAGGCCGGCGGCGTCGTGCCCGCGGCCGCTTTCGGCGGAGCCGGCGGAGTGCCTTCGGAGCGCGTCTCAGACGGCCCGGGATTCATGTCCGGATAGCGCTTGCGCAAATCCCGCAGGAAATTCTCCAGCGTGTCGATTGCCGCGGTGGTACGCACCACATCCCTGAATTCGGCGCTATTGGTGCCATACCCGCCGGTGATGACCTCGAACGCGTGCTTGTCGGGACCTTCCGCCATCTTGGCCGTGAACTTCTCCTTGAAACGCGCCATCCCGATCGTATCGTTGCCGAGCGCATATCCGATCGCCGCGCGCAAGATGTCGACCCGCTCGACTTCGGACAGCGGTTGGAATTCCTTCCAGCGATCGCCGTAAAGCAGCTCGATCTGCTCGGCGGATTTCTGCCAGCGCCGTGCGGCCCACAGCACATCGGCGCGGAGCCTGACCGCCTCCGGACCTTCGACATTGGCGATGACTTCGAGCGCGAAGTCGTAGCGGCCGAGATCGGACAGCGCGCGCGCCTCCAGCAGCAGACGCTGCAACCGCATTTCGTTCGACAGATCCGCGGTGCGCGTCGCGCGCAGCACGGCCTGCGCCTGATCAGGCTTGTGGTTGAGGAGATAAATGACCGCGAGCTTGGTCGCCACCTGCGCACGCGCCGCGCCCTGCAGCCGATTGTCGACCTGATGCTGCAGCAGCTCGGCCGCCTGGTCGAGCAGGTCGACCGACACGAGGCGGTCTGCGAGTCTGCGGATCATTTCATCGCCGCGCCGTCCGATCGGCACCAGATCACGGAAGTCGTAGAATAGACTGAGCGCGTCGATCGCCGGCATGGAATCGCCCTTGCCGACGAGGAACAGCTGATCGAACGTCTCGACCGAGCGATCCTGGATGCGGCGCGTGATCTCCGAGTTCGGGTTTGCGCCATACGCCTGCCGCATGACATTGAAGGCGTCGCGATAGCGACCGTCCTCGGTATAGAACTTGGCGAGATATTCCAGCGCCTCGATTTCGGTCTCGTCGCCCCGCCAGGCGGCCGTCAACGCTTCAAGCCCCGCGATGACCTCTTCCTTCTTCACGTTACCGAGCGCATAGCGCAGCATCAATTCGCGCAAATGACCCTGGGCGGCCGCCGGCCGGTCGGCCGATGCCGCTGCCGCATCATAGGAAGCGAGCGCATCCTCCTTGCGGCCGAGACCTTCCGCCAGCCGCCCCTGCAGCACTGCGACCGTCGGTTCCATGGTCGCCGGCACACCGACCATGTCCATGTCGTTCAATCTGCGCATGGCGGAATTGAAATCGCCGACCTCGATCGATACCCGCAACGCATCCTTGAGCACGACCACCTGCAGCTCGATCGGCAGCGTCCCCATCGCGCCCTCGACGCCGCGGAAGCCTTCGCGCGCCTCCGCCCATTTGCCCTGCCGCGCATAGGCCAGCGCCCGCCACATCTGCGCGTCTTGCTGGTTGCCGACCGCCGGATTCGAAAGATCCTTGAGCGCGGAATCGATGCGATCGAACATCAGGCTCGCGACTGCGCGCAGCACCAGCGCTGTCGGATCGTCCGATGAGGGCTTGTCATCGGCGACTGCGACATCGAGCACCGCCTTCGCTTCCACGAACATCTGCTGCGAGAGATAGAAGCGCGCGAGATCGAGCCGCGCCGCGGTGCGCTTGCCGGGCGGCGCATCGGCAGCCGCGCGGATCAGGCTTATTTGCCGATCGACGAAATTGGCTTGCCGGTTGTATCCCCACACCTGGGAGTCGAATACCACGGCGCGACTCATTTCGGAGCGGCGGCCAATGCCGCTGGCATTTGAAAGCGCCAATCCGGTCGGCCGGCTCAGCACCACCTTGTCGACCGAAAGCTCGGCGCTCAAATCGTCCGCCAGCATTTCAACCGCAATGCCGTGCGCCGATGTGAGCGTCCGCAGCTCGACGAATTCATGCGTCCGGATGAAGCCGCGCGCCGGTCCGGGCGCCGTGATGACAAGCAGCGTATCGCCCAGCTCGGGGTCGGTGAAACGGTGCATCCGGCGTGGGTCGTCGATCGGAATGGTGATGCTCGATCGCGTCGGCCCGATGACGGTGCGGTTGATGCCGAGCGGTCGCGTCGGCGCCGCAACCGTATCGCCGACGGTGACGACCCAGTTCGCGCCATCTGCCGCCACGCCGACAAGCCGCGGCCGCTCGAGCTTGAGCCGCACGGCCTGCCCCTCACCGGTCGGCATCACGGTCGCATTCGCGACCGTACCGCTGGAGTCGGCGTTGAGCGCCGCGACATCGATTTTGGCCATTGAATCGAAGACGATCCAAAGCGTATCCGCGCGCTGGAACACCGCGGCGGGCGTCACCGTCGCGAACGGAAACCTGAGGCGCAGGTTGTCGCCCTGCCGCGCAATCTGCACCGTGACCGGCCGCAGCGGATCGGCCGGCGGATTGTCCGCGGTATCGCGAGCCGGCTCCAACGGTGCAGGAGCAGGAGCCGCAGGCTTTTGCGCGGTGGGAGCTATCGTTGGGGAGGACGATGGGGCGACCGGCGGCTCGCTCGTTTCCTGGCTCGGCTTGGTTTCGGCTTTGACGGCCGCCTCCGACTCGGCCGAAGATTTAGCCGCTTCGCTCGGAGCGGGCGTGGTCTGCGGCGGCTCGGCAGTGTCCGGGGTATTTTCCGGCTGCTCGTCGGCGTCGTCCTTCTTCGCGGTCTTGTCTTCGATCGGTGTCAGATCAACGACGAAGTTGCTGTCTTCGCGGAAGGTGCGAATATCGACCGTGCCCTGGAACCCGAAATTCACCTTTGCCGTCTCAAGCCCGATCTCGGCATCGATCGACCCCACCACCGGTGGCGCGTCGAGCTTCACATCGGCAAGATCAAATCGAAGCGGCGCGGCGAACACCAGGGTCAGCTTGTCCCGGCTGCGATCGGTCGAAACGCCGGTCAATTCCGGCAACTCGAACACGTAGCGCGTGAACGTCGGAAGCTTCGACATGCGAACACGCACCAGCGCACTCTTGCGGGTCTGGACGACCTGTTGCTGCTGCTGCTTGGCGCGATCGGCTTCGCGCGCGCGCCTAGCCAGATCCTCGACCACCTCGCGCGGCAGACCCGGCGGCGGGCCGCTCCAGCTGTCCGGCAACAGATCGACGAATAATTGCTCGGCCGCGGTCATCTGGCTTAACGTGACCTTGCGCGCGAGCGCGATCCTGATCGCCTTTCCGTCCGGATCGCGGCGCGCGGCGCCGATATAGTCGGTGTCGCCGAGGTTGAGCCGATCGATCGATATGTCGACCGGTTCCGGGAAACTGATCACCAATATGGTGCCCGATATTCTCACCTGCGCGTCGACCTCTTGCGAGAAGCGCAGGATGAGGCGGCCATAGCCGCCGGACGTATCGAAGCTCAGATCGGCCCTGAGCGGATCGGCCAGCGCCGGACGCGGCGCGCAGAGCGCAAGCCCGAGCAGGACCGTCGCACAGCAAGCACGAATCGCTTTGAAGACAACCGACGGACTCACCATACGCGCGCGCTAAAGCTCCAGCCCGGGATCATTGCTCGGGCCTCAGCCTAGGCTGACGCGTTTAATGCCGCCTTAACTGTACCGAATAAAAGAACCCTGCAGCCTCAACTGCCGTTCGGGCGGCCCTCGATTTTCGGCAGGGAGGCAGGATTTGCCGACCCCTGGTTGCCGTTTGCACGGCTTGCCAGCTCGGTCGTCAACCGCTCAGCCGTATCGGGAGACATCTGCGCCAGAATTTCGGACATCCGCCGCGGGTTGATCTGCGACGACATTTCGATCAGCACCTTGAGTTCGAGCCGGTCGAAGATTTTGGCGGCATCCTTGGGCTTCATATTCTCGTACATGGTGGCGAGATTCTTGAAGCGCGAGGCCACGGCTTCCGCCTTCTTCTGCACCCCCATGTTGGCCTTCGCCTCCAGCGTCTTGATCTCGTTGGCGCGATCCTCGAGCTTTTTCTCGGCTTCCTTGAGCATGGTTTCGCGGATGTCGAGTTCCCGTGCACGCGCATCCAGCTCCTGGCGACGCTCTTGCAGCCGCTCGAGGATCGCGCGCTCGGCCTGCGAAACCGTACGCATGCTGTTGGGGTCAAGCTGGATCACCGTGCCGTTGACCGGCGGCGGCTTTGGCGGTGCCGCCGCCTTGTCGGGCGGCGCCTCCTTGGCCTCGGGTTTTGGCGCCGGGGTCGAACCGGTAATGGCGACGGAATTTCTCGGCGGCCGCTCCGGCGTATTGCCATGATTGATGGCGCCGGTGACGTCCGGATAGCCGAATATCTCCCGCATCCAGGACGAATGCGGCGGGCCTTCCAGCGGAACCGTTTGCGGGATCAGCTCTTGCGAAGACGAATTCAGCGAAAGCGCGACGACACCTTCGCTTTTCAAGGTGCGCGGGCTGAGCAGATAGCCGCCATCGAGCAGAAGTCCGATCACTTTGAGCGCGAACAGGCACCCGGTCGCGAGCACCACGATCGGGATGAGCCGAAATTCACGCAGCAGTCGGATCATGCCGCGAGGCCCTGCGCCCTCGAACGCTTGCGGTCGGCGAAAGCCTGCGCCGCCGCCATGATGGCCTTGGTATCGGGCTGGTTCTGCCGGGGCGTCTGCGCCTGAGCCGCACCTGATCGCAGCGCCGCGATTTGCGTGACGCGCGCGAGCACGCTTTCCGCCGCCTCGATCTGCCCCTTGATGTCGGTCGTGAATTTTTCGGCCGCGCGCAACCGTTCACCCAGCGTCTGGTCTGCTTCGCGCACCGTTGTTTTGAGGCCGGCGATCGCCCGTTCGGCGGTCTCGGTCGCCGTGACCAGCTCGGCGATCGTCGACTTGAGCGTCTTCTCATTGCCGCGAAGTTGCGTGATCCCCTTGTTGAGCCGAACGCAATAGAGAATGGTGAACAGCAGCAGCACCGAGACCATGCTTTCAATCATGAAAGGGAAACTCATGCCGCCTCCATCCGTTTGGTGGTGGATTGATCCGCTTTTTCGAACATGGCGAAGGTCGTGCGCGGCTTGCGCAGCGGCTTTGCGACGCGCACCGCCACGCGATCGCCCACCCGCCCCATGCGGCCTTCGCTCACCGTGACGTCGCCGCAGCGTACGCTGACGAGCGCATCCGGCTTGATTTCCAGAATCAGCGTATCGCCGACATCGAGCCGCATAATTCGCCGCAGCGGCAGCCGCGCCTCATACAGCACCGCATCGACCGCGACCTCCGCCTGGCCGATCTCGGTGGCGAGATGGCCCTCCCAGATCGGATCGCGGCCGAATTTCTCGCCCATGAACATCTGCAGCAGCACGCCGCGGATCGGCTCGATCGTGGCGTAGGGCAGCAGCAATTCGATGTCGCCGCCGCGGTCCTCCATGTCGATCCGCAGCCGCACCAGGATCGCAGCGTTCGCCGGCCGCGAGATCGCCGCGAAGCGCGGATTGGTTTCCATCCGATCGATGTTGAATTTGACCGGCGAAAGCGGCTTGAATGCAAGCTCCGCATCCGCCAGCACGACTTCGATCATGCGCTTGACCAGATTGGACTCGATCGTGGTGTAGGGCCGCCCTTCGATGCGCAGCGCGTTTTGGCCGCGCCGGCCGCCGAGTAGCACGTCGATGATCGAATAGATCAGGCTGGAGTTGACGGTGATCAGGCCGAAATTCTCCCATTCCTCGGCCTTGAACACCGAAAGGATCGCCGGCAGCGGAATCGAGTTGAGGTAATCGCCGAAGCGCACCGAGGTGATGCGGTCGAGCGAAACTTCCACGTTGTCGGAGGTGAAATTGCGCAGGCTCGTGGTCATCAACCGCACCAGACGGTCGAACACGATTTCCAGCATCGGCAGGCGTTCGTAGGACACCATCGCCGAGTCGATGATCGCCCGAATGCCGGAGTTGTTGTTGAGCGTGACGTCGGCGAGGCTGAAGCCCAAGAGGCTGTCGATTTCTTCCTGATTGAGGATGCGCTCGGCCGCGCCTTTGGCGCTATGCATCTGGCTCGAATTGTCGTCCAGCATGGCCGCCCATTGGTTGGCGGTCTGATCCTTTTCGGCGCCATTGCCGGCTCCAGGGCTGGCGCCGGACGCAGCCGCCGCCTCCGGTTTTGCGGCGTTGTCGGCACTGCCCTGCGCCGAATCCATTGCAAGCCCCCACTCCGCGGCCAGCGCGTTGGGGTCAGTCTGGTCCTTTTGCGCCATGGCTCTTACCCGTCACTGGACGACGATTTCTTTGAACAGCACCGCATTGATGCGGGCCGGGGCGATCGATGCATTGACGCGCCGCGTCAGCTCTTCCTTGAGGCGGTAAAGCCCGGCGGAGCCGTCGAGATCGCTCGGCCGCAGCTCGCGCAAGTAGGTCTGGAAAGCGTCCATCACGCGCGGCATCACCGGCTGGATCTGCGCGATCATCAGTTGGTCGGGCAGCTCGAGCACGATTTTGACCTTGAGATATTGCGTCCGTTCGCTGCCGGCGTTGGAAAGATTCACCAGCACTTCAGGCAAGTCGACGAACACCACCGGCTTGCCCGGCACCGCTGCGACTTTGGGTTCATGCCCGCGTGCGAAGAACAGGAAATAGGCCGCCCCGCCGCCGCCGAGCAGAATGATCGCGGCACCCGCGATGATCATGAGCTTGAGTGAAAGAAAGCCGAGGAATTTGCGTTTCGGTTGCGCTTCGCCGCTCTCGACTGCCTCGTCCTTTTCTTCTTCCTCTTCGGGCTCGACCTCCGGTTCTTTCGCCTTCACTTTTGCTTTCGCCGCCGATGCCATTTGCAACCTCGAGTGTCCTTGCGACGCAAGGATGGGGGATGCGGCGAAAGCACTTCACTGCCGCGGTCACGACCCCAGCGCCGATTGTGGCGACGGTACCGGCGGAATGGTTAACGGATGCTTTCTTGTTGCATTTAAAGCGGAATTTTTTGCCTAGTCGGCTTTCCCAACAGGCGGTTCTTGCCGCGCCGCCAATGGCCGAAAGCCTTCCAAATACGTGAGATCGCTCAGGATTCCAATTTGGCACAGGCGCTGCATTGAAACGGCCTGAGCCGCGGCTTGGGAGAGCTTGCCGGTTCCGTCACGTGGTCCGCCTGGGAGGGCGGCGCCACGAAGCGAAGGGAGCAGTCGATGCTGAACAGTCAGCTTATTGCGCTTTCGTGGCAGAGTGCGCTGCAACGCGAGCTCGATGTCGTTTCCAACAACATCGCCAACATCAACACCACCGGGTACAAGACCGACAACTCGGCATTCAACGAATATTTGATGCCGGGCGCGACCGCCAACCAGTTCGCCGAACCCGACCGCCGCTTGAGCTTCGTGCAGGACCGCAAAACCTGGCACGACTTCAGCCAAGGCCCGTTTCAAACCACCGGAGCCCCGCTCGATGTCGCCATCGATGGCGAGGGCTTCTTCACCGTGCAGACCCAACGCGGCGAGCGCTATACGCGCAATGGCGCCTTCCAGCTCAACAACAACGGTGAGCTGGTCACCAGCGCCGGCGATCCCGTCATCGGCGAATCCGGGCCCATCACCCTTCAGACCACCGATCGCGATATCGTCATCACCCGCGACGGCACGGTCAAAGTCCGCGAAGGCTTGAGCCTGACCTCGGATTCGACGCGCGGCAAATTGCGGCTTGTCACCTTTGCAAATCCACAATCGCTGCGGAAGGACGGCACCAGCATGTTTTCCGTGCCCGCCGGCACGCAGCCGCAACCGGTGGCCAGTCCAAACATCGTGCAAGGCGCAATCGAGAAATCCAACGTGCGCGCGGTGTTCGAGATGACACGGATGATCGAAGTCACTCGCAGCTACACCGAAGTCGCCACCATGATTGCGCAACAGAGCGAGCTGCATCGCAACGCCATTCAGCAACTGGCCGACGTCCCGGCTTAACCGAAAGAGAAGCCCATGCGCGCGCTACACACCGCAGCGACTGGAATGATGGCCCAGGAACTCAACGTCCAGGTCATCTCGAACAACATCGCGAACATGCGCACCACCGGCTACAAGCGCCAGCGCGCGGAATTTCAGGACCTGCTCTACGAGCACGTCCGCCGCATCGGCACGCAGACGTCCACGCAAGGCAACATCCTTCCCGTCGGCATCGACCTCGGCGGCGGCGTCAAGACCGTCGGCACCCCGCGCATCATGACGCAAGGCACCATCTCGCAAACCGGCTCCGACCTGGACATCGCAATTCGCGGCGAGGGCTTTTTCAAGATCCTGATGCCCGACGGCACCTTCACCTACACGCGCGACGGCTCGTTCCAGATGGATGCACAGGGCCGCGTCGTCACCGTGCAAGGCAACGTCTTGCAGCCCGGCATAACCATTCCGCAAAACGCATCCGGCCTCACCATCAATTCCCAGGGCCAGGTTTCGGTGACGCCGCAGGGCGCCTCCGCGCCGACCATCCTCGGGCAGATTACGCTCACGCGGTTCATCAACAAGGCCGGCCTCCAACCGGTCGGCGACAACCTGTTCGTCGAGACGCCGGCATCGGGTCCGCCGCAGGACGGCACCCCGAACACCGACGGCTTCGGCGATCTGCTCCAGAGCAATCTCGAGCAGGCGAACGTCGAAGTGGTCAGCGAGATCTCCGATCTGATCGCCGCGCAGCGCGCCTATGAGATGAACGCCAAGGTGATCTCGGCCACCGACCAGATGCTGCAATCCACGTCCAGCCTGATGCGCTGAGGGATAGCCATGATCCGCAATATCGCGCTTGCACTTCTGATTGCGATCAGCACGTCCGCTGCGGCGCAGGTCACCGGCGCGCTCCCGCCGGCCGGTCCAAGGTTGAAAGAGCTGGCGACCGTGTCATCCGACATTGTCCGCATCGGCGATCTCGTCGACAACGCCGGGGCCGCCGCCGACATTCCGGTGTTTCGCTCGCCCGATCCTGGCTACACCGGCGCCGTGCCGGTCGCCCGCGTGATCGAAGCATTGGCGCAGAACAAGGTCACCCACCTCGATACCAACGGACTGTCCGAGGTCGTCGTGACGCGCTTGAGCCGCGCCATCACGATGAAAGACATCGAAGCGCGAATCGCGCGCGCGCTTGCGGGCCAATACGGGTTCGGCGATGCCGACAACATTTCCATCACCTTCGATCGGGAAATACGAACCCTTCACGTCGAGCCGTCTGCGACGGACGAGTTGCAGGTCGCACGCCTGAACGTCGATCCGCGCACCGGCCAGTTCTTCGTCGCCTTCGAACTGCCGGGCAGCACAACGGCCCGCCGTCTGCCGCTGCGTTTCAGCGGCACCGCGGTGGAAACCGCCGAGGCGGCCGTGCTCACCCGCGCCCTCAACCGCGGCGAAACAGTCAAGGCCTCCGACGTCACGACCGAGCGCCGGCCGAAGGCCGAGCTTGCCGGCGATTCGCTCAGCATCCAGCAGGTGATCGGCTTTGCCACCAAGCGCGCGCTGCGCGGCGGCGCGGTTCTGCGATCAGCCGATCTCATGAAGCCGGAGGTGATCCAGCGCAACGAGACCGTCACCATCGTGTATGAAATTCCGGGCGTGCTGCTCACCGTCCGCGGCAAGGCGCTCGATGCGGGCGCCGTGGGCGATCTCATCGGCGTGCTCAATCTGCAATCCAATCGCACTGTGCAGGCCACCGTCACCGGCCCCGGCCGCGTCAGCATCATCGCCACCTCGCCCGGCCCGCAGATGACCACCGCATCAGTTCCGGATCCCTCCCACGCGGCGCGCCCGGGCGCCCAATGAATGGAACCACCATGTACCGATCCTTGCGTCTTGCCCTGATGGCTTCGGTCTCCGCCAGCGCGCTGCTGCTGGTCGGTTGTTCGTCGCTTGAGCGTCTGAAATTGATCGGCGAGAAGCCGCCGCTCTCATCCATCGACAATCCGACCGTCCAGCCCGGCTATAAGCCCGTGCACATGCCGATGCCGATGCCGCAATCGGCCACCTACAATCCGAACTCGCTGTGGCGCAACGGCTCGCGCGCCTTCTTCAAGGACCAGCGCGCCCATCAGGTCGGCGACATCCTGACCGTCACGGTCAACATCACCGACAAAGCCAACATCGCCAACGAAACCCAGCGTAGCCGCGACACCAAGGAAGATTCCGGCATCGACAACTTTTTCGGCAAGCCCAAGGTGCCGATCATGAATACGCCGACGCCGACGCGCATCTTCACCTCCGATTCCACCACTTCGCTCGATGGCAAGGGTTCGGTCAACCGCAACGAGACATTGACCACAAACGTCGCCGGCGTGGTGATGCAGGTGCTGCCGAACGGCAATCTCGTGATCGAAGGCAAGCAGGAGATTCGCGTGAATTTCGAGGTGCGCGAGCTGATTGTCGCCGGCATCGTGCGCCCGGAGGACATCCAGAGCGACAACACCATCGATTCCACCAAGATCGCCGAAGCGCGTATCTCATACGGCGGCCGCGGTCAGCTCACCGACGTTCAACAATCGCGTTACGGCCAGCAGGTGCTCGACGTCCTGTTGCCGTTCTGACCAGGGATCAGCAGAGGGTGAGCGGAAGTCCTGACAGCGCCGTCTGATTTGCGCGCCGGCTTCCGATCTCTGTTTCCTGGAATTCGACTGGCTCCCCCGCTGTCCGTGTCGCGCGGGCGGGCGGCGGAACCACGCGGCCCCTGGCAGCTCCCGCCGGGGGCCGCACTCATTTCTATCGCGACTGAAATCTCGATCGCGGGCGCGCTACTGCCCGGTCGTGACGCCCGCGACTTTCACCGCTTCCGCCCACAGCGCGATGTCTTCCTGAAGAAACTTCCCGAATTCCTCGGGCGAAAGACCGGCGGGCGTGACGCCTTGCTGATTGAGCTGCGCGGCGAACTTGGGGTCCTTGGCGGCCTTGGCGAATTCGGCCGCGATGCGGTCGATGATGTCCTTCGGCGTCCCCGCCGGCGCCAGCAGGCCGTTCCAGCTCACGCCGCGATAGCCCGGATAACCCGATTCCGCGATTGTCGGCACGTTCGCCGCCTCCTTCGAGCGCTTGTCGTCGGATATCGCGATGATGCGGATCTTGCCGCTTTCCGCCTGCGGCAGCGCCTCGGGCAGCGGCACGAACATCGTCGGAATATGCCCGCCGATCACGTCGGTCATCGCCGGCGCCGTGCCGCGATAGCTTACCGACGTCATCTCCAGGCCCGCGCGCTTGAGAAACAACGCCATCAGCAGATTGCTCACGCTGCCCGGCCCGCCGCCGCCGCCGTAAGGGAGTTTCTGCGGTTGCGATTTCACATAGGCGACGAATTCCTTGACATTGTTGATCGGCAATTTCGGATTGACGATCAGCACCTGTGGGCTCGTCCCGATCATGCTGATCGGGACGAAGTCCTTCATCTCGTAGGGCGGCTTGCCCATGGCAGGGTAGATCGAAATCGTGCCGGTGCCGGCCCAGAACAGCGTGTAGCCGTCGGGCGTCGAGCGCGCCACCGACTCGGCGCCGATGGTGCCCATGGCGCCGACGCGGTTCTCGACCACGAACTGCTGTCCGAACATTTCGCTCAGCCGCTGGCATGTCAGCCGTGCCAGATTGTCGATGTTGCCGCCCGCGGCAAACCCGACGATCACCTTGACCGGCTTCTGCGGCCAATTCTCTGCCTGGGCCGGGACCACGACCGACGACGCGGCAATCGCGCAAAGCGAAACAAGCATCCGCCTGCGCGCTATTTTCGTGACGCACTGCATAAAATCCTCCATCGACCGATTGGCCGATATCATTTGACGATCCGAACGAATGACGCGATCGCGAGCCTCGCGCTCGCGCGTCACTCACTCGTCGCGATAGACCCGCTCGCGCCGCTCGTGACGTTCCTGCGCTTCGACCGAAAGCGTTGCGATCGGCCGCGCTTCCAGCCGTTTGAGCGAAATCGGTTCCCCGGTTTCCTCGCAATAGCCGTAGGTGCCGTCCTCGATTCGTTGCAGCGCCGCGTCGATCTTGGCGATCAGCTTGCGCTGGCGATCACGCGCGCGCAGTTCGATGGCCCGATCGGTTTCCGAGGAAGCGCGATCGGCCAGATCGGGATGATTCTGATTTTCGTCCTGCAGATGCTGCAGCGTTTCGCGCGCTTCCTTCAGGATATCTTCCCGCCAGGCGAGCAGCTTCTCGCGGAAATAGTCCCGCTGGCGCTCATTCATGAACGGTTCTTTGTCAGACGGACGGTAGTTTTTGTTCTTGTCCGACCGCACCGCACTTCCGTTCTTCGCCTTCATCACCTTCCCACTCCGTCGCAAGCCTCCCAGCTCGCGGGCGAGCTTATAAAGCGCCGGTCACGGGCCGACAAGCGGAATCGGATCAGATGGATATCGTGCGAAAAGCCCTGCTTTTGCTGGACAATGCGATGCCCGGGCGAGCGTGTGCAGTGCGGCAATGAGACATGATTGCGGCGGTCATTTTTCTGTCACCAAAGCCGCCGTCACCAAAAATGGTAAATCCTAACGTGGCGACAGTTTCGCGATCTCGACTTCAACCCTCAGCTCGATTTCGGCCAGCACGGCGTCTAGACCGGCCTCTCCTGATGCCCCCTTCAGCTCGGTTGCGGCGGACTTCAATCGCAGCAGCGTCGATGGGTTGAGCGTTCCGCCGAGCAGGCCGAGCTTGAGCTCATCGAGCGCGTCAAGCGCGACCTGGCCGCGCTTGACCGCGCGTCGCCGCTTCGTCAACGGCTCGTCATCGCTTTGCAGCGCGATCAGCGCGTCAATGCCGCCGATCGTGCGAAGTGCAGCGGCCTGGGCAGTTGCAGGCTGCGCCGTCCCTTCCGCAGCCACCACAAAACCGCTGCCAGAGCTGCTACGTCGCGCCGCCGATGGAGATGAAACAATGGCATTTGCGTTCGATCCGTTGATGCGCATGTCGGGTGCGTTCGCTCTGCGTCTGTTGGCCGAGACGCGGCATGCGCCCGGTAGAACCACTTGGAGCCTCGCCGTTTATGGTTAACCGGCCGTTAATACTCGGCAAAATATGCCGCCCAAGCGGCATGAATGACTCAAAGGCTGCGCTGGCGGCGCCGGGGTGACAGTCAAAATCCATTCGTTTCAAGGCGTTGCGACAGCTCCGCCTTGGCACGCCTTTCGCAAGGTGAGGCCCGGAGCATACACGTCCAAATCATCAGGGAGCTGAGGATGACGCGGACATTGACCTACGCGCTTGCCGCGCTGTTGGCGGTGTCGATGCATGTTGGCTGCGCCGGATCGGCGTCGGCCACCTCGCGCATTAAAGACCTCGTCAATATCGAAGGCGTCCGCCAGAACCAGCTCATCGGTTACGGCCTCGTCGTCGGCTTGAACGGCACCGGCGACACGCTCAACAACATCCCTTTCACCAAGCAATCGCTGCAGGCGATGTTGGAACGGCTGGGCGTCAACATTCGCGGCGCCACCATCCGCACCGGCAACGTTGCCGCCGTGATGGTGACCGCCAATCTTCCGGCCTTCGGCACGCAGGGTACCCGCATCGACGTGACCGTCTCCGCGCTCGGCGACGCCAAAAGCCTGATGGGCGGCACGCTGCTGGTGACGCCGCTGCTCAGCGCCGACGGCAACGTCTATGCCGTCGCGCAGGGTTCGCTCGCGATCGGCGGATTCTCCGCCGAAGGCGACGCAGCCAAGATCACGCGCGGCGTGCCGACCGTCGGCCGCATTGCCAACGGCGCCATCATCGAACGCGAAGTCGATTTTGCCCTCAACCGCATGGGCCAGGTGCGACTCGCGTTGCGCAACGCGGACTTCACCACGGCAAAACGCATCGCCAGCGTGATCAACGATTTCATCGGCTCGCAGTTTGCCGAGCCGATCGATCAGTCGACCGTCGTGATTACGCTGCCGGCCAAGTCGGCGATGAACATCGTAGGATTTCTGACCGAAATCGAGCAGCTGCAGGTCGAGCCCGATATGCCTGCACGGATCGTGATCGACGAACGCTCCGGCGTCGTCGTCATCAGCCGCGATGTGCGCGTAACCACCGTCGCCGTGGCCCAGGGCAACCTGACCGTAACGGTTTCGGAAACGCCGCAGGTCAGCCAGCCGCAGCCGTTCTCGCGCGGCGGCACCACGACCGTGGTGCCGCGCACCCGCATCGGCGTGCAGGAGGACGGCAAGAAGCTCTTCGTCGTGAAGGAAGGCGTCTCGCTGCAACAGATCATCGACGGTCTCAATGCGCTCGGCATCGGTCCGCGCGATCTCATCACCATTCTGCAGGCGATCAAGGCCGCCGGTGCGATCCAGGCCGACATCGAGGTGATGTGATGACATCGCCGCTCTCCCTCGCGCCCGGACTGACGGCCGCACTTCCCGGCTCCGCCCCCAAGCTCGCTTCGCTTGCCGACAAGGCGCACGGCGCGGCACAGGATTTCGAGGCGATGTTCCTCAATTCCATGCTGCAGCAAGTGTTTGCCGGCGTCGGCGACGGTCCGTTCACCGGCGGCAGCGCCGCCAACGTCTGGCGTTCGATGCTGACCGACGAATACGCCAAATCCTTCGCCAAGAACGGCGGCGTCGGCATCGCCAACCATGTCTACAGCTTCCTGCTCGCGCAGCAGGAAAAGCAAAACGCGACGCCACTCGGAGCGCCGCAAGGAGCAGCCACGCCATGACACCTTCACCCTCCGCGGCGACTCCTGCGTTCGCGCCCATCGCATCGGCCAACGAAGCCGAGATGGTGATTTCGCATCTCATAACGGTGATGGACACCATGCTCGAGCTGGTCGAGGACGAAACCAAGCTCGTGCGCGCCGGCAAACTCAGTGCGGCTGCGCGGCTCGTGCCGTCGAAAAACGAACTCTCGCAGCTCTATCTCGTCGATACCCAGCGCCTGAAGGCGAGCCGCAACTATATCGCGCAGTCCGCTCCGACAGTGCTTGCCGCCTTGCGCAAACGCCACGACGAGTTTCATGCGGTTTTGAAGCTGAACCTCACGGTGCTGGCGACCGCTCATGCCGTATCGGAAGGCATCATGCGCGGCGTATCGGACCAGCTTGCGCGAAAAACGACCCCCGCGTGCTACGGCGCGTCGGGCCGAACCAGCGGCCCGGACCGGCGCCACACTCAGCCGCTCACGCTCAGCCGAATGCTGTAAACCGGCGGATCGCCGCCATTGCAACGGCGTTACTAACGAATTGTTAATTCCGCAGATTTATTAATATAGTTGAACGTTCGTTTCGGGTTCACGCGGCCTGATGTGCCGGGAGACCGACATGGACAGTGGCTTTACGATCAAATCTCGGCCCGCCGTGATTTCAAGGAATCACGCGCTGCGCGATCCTGTGACGGTTCGCGAGGCGGCCGAAGCTGACCTTGATTCCACCAAAATCGTCACCGCGGTCGGCGACAGCGGCTCCAAGCAAGACAATGGAGCCCATAACGAAGCCTCGGCCCGTGAGGTTGTTCTCGATCCGGAAGGTCGCGAAGCGCTTTATAGCGCCATTGACGTCCGCGCCGAGCACGCCGCCGAGCAACCGCCGAAGGAGGCCCTGATGCGCCTGCGTGCCTATCAGCAGCACGCGCCGCATCGAGACCTGCATGCGGACTCTTCCCCCGACGACACGGCCATATCCGGCTCGGATCCTCACGCCGATATCGAGGCTTAGCGTTTAGTTAAGGCCTTGAGAGCGAGCGATCCGTGAAGCTTCGGACGATTTTCCGCTGTGCATTTACATTTTGTTTGCATCATGCCGCGATGCCGTCGAATCACTCTTGGCTTAACTATAACTCCTAAGAAAAGCTTAAGCGCGCCGCCGTAAAAACGGTCCGAGAACGGTGGAAAGGGGCTTGGAATAGGCACAGGACGATCGGGGGATTTGGATCGCCTGGCCACGAAATATTCA
>DATJVR010000059.1:0-9811 GCA_035501735.1 Xanthobacteraceae bacterium
CCGGGATTCAGGTTCTCGAGCTTGGCGAGAATTCGGCCGCCCAGGTTTCGCGTGATGCGGGAGAGTTCGACGAGCGGAGTTTCGCCGATCGCCTCGATTACGGAAGGGCACTGGTCAGCGCGCACATCTCACCTCAGCGGAATCGTTCTCGTTCCCCGCGGTCGACCGGAGGATCGTGGAACGATCTCTCGAAGATCACGTCATTCCCGCGAAAGTATTTGAGAAGAAACGCGGACCGCAAATGCGGCGGTCCGCGCTACACGTCTATCGAAGGTCGAAGCGATCGAGGTTCATCACCTTATTCCACGCCGCCACGAAGTCTTTCACGAACGTCTCCTTCGCGTCCTCCGTGGCATAGACTTCAGCGAGCGCCCGGAGCTGGGAGTTCGAGCCGAAGATCAGGTCGACGCGGGTGCCGGTCCACTTGACCGCATTCGTCTTGCGGTCGCGGCCCTCGTACAAGTTGTCGCCAGCAGGCTGCCACTGCGTGCCCATGTCGAGGAGGTTGACGAAGAAGTCGTTCGTCAGCGTGCCGGGCTTGTTGGTGAAGACGCCGTTCTTCGATCCGCCGGCGTTCGCACCCAGCACACGCAAGCCGCCGACGAGGACCGTCATTTCCGGTCCTGTCAGCCCCAGCAATTGCGCGCGATCGACCATCGCCTCTTCGGGCTGCATGAACTGACGCTTGCCGCCGATGTAGTTGCGGAAGGCGTCGACGCGCGGTTCGAGCGGCGCGAAGGACTCGACGTCGGTCTGGTCCTGCGAGGCGTCCATGCGGCCCGGCGCGAAGGGCACCTTCACGTCGACGCCGGCATCCTTCGCGGCCTTTTCCACCGCGGCGTTGCCGCCAAGAACGATGAGGTCGGCGAGCGAAACCTTCTTGCCGCCGGCGGCGGAAGCGTTGAACTCCTTCTGGATCGCTTCGAGCTTCTGCAAGACCGTCGCGAGTTGCCTCGGCTGGTTGACCTCCCAGTCCTTCTGCGGGGCAAGGCGAATGCGCGCGCCGTTGGCGCCGCCGCGCTTGTCGGAACCGCGGAACGTCGAAGCCGACGCCCAGGCCGTCGAGGCAAGCTGCGACACCGACAGACCCGACGCGAGGATTTTTGTCTTCAGAGCGGCAATGTCCTGCTCTCCGATCAGCTTATGGCTCACCGCGGGGATCGGGTCCTGCCAGATCAGCGCCTCTTTCGGCACAAGCGGACCGAGGTAACGATGGATCGGTCCCATGTCGCGGTGCGTGAGCTTGAACCACGCGCGGGCAAACGCGTCCGCGAACTGGTCAGGATGCTCATAAAACCGCCGCGAGATTTTCTCGTAGGCCGGATCCATCCGCAGCGAGAGATCCGTCGTCAGCATGGTCGGCACGTGCTTCTCGGACTTGTCGAAGGCGTCCGGAATGTCGGCTTTGGCTCCCTTTGCCTTCCACTGCTTGGCACCGGCCGGGCTCTTGGTCAGCTCCCATTCGTTCTCGAACAGGTTCTTGAAAAAGAGATTGCTCCACTTGGTCGGCGTCTGCGTCCAGGTGACTTCCGGGCCGCCGGTGATCGCGTCAGCACCGATGCCCGTGCCATACCTGCTCTTCCAGCCGAGACCTTGTTCCTCGATTGCGGCGCCTTCCGGTTCCCGACCGATCAGTGAGGGATCGCCTGCGCCATGGGTCTTGCCAAAGCTATGACCGCCGGCGATCAGCGCCACGGTCTCCTCGTCGTTCATCGCCATCCGAAAGAACGTTTCGCGGATGTCCTTCGCGGCCTTGATGGGATCCGGGTTTCCGTTCGGTCCTTCCGGATTGACGTAGATCAGCCCCATCTGCACGGCGCCCAGCGGCTCCGCGAGCTGGCGCTCGCCGCTATAGCGTTCGTCGCCGAGCCAGGTTCCTTCCGGACCCCAGAACAGCTCCTCGGGCTCCCAGACATCGGCGCGGCCGCCGCCGAAACCGAACGTCTTGAAGCCCATCGAATCGAGCGCGACGTTGCCCGCGAGAATCATGAGGTCGGCCCAGGAGATTTTACGGCCGTACTTCTGCTTGATCGGCCACAAGAGCCGACGGGCTTTATCGAGGTTGGCGTTGTCTGGCCAACTGTTGAGCGGCGCAAAGCGCTGCTGGCCGGCGCCGGCGCCGCCACGGCCGTCGGTGATGCGATAGGTGCCGGCACTGTGCCACGCCATGCGGATCATCAGTCCGCCGTAGTGCCCGAAGTCGGCCGGCCACCATGGCTGCGAGTTCGTCATCAAGGCAGTCAGGTCCTTGATCACCGCGTTGAGGTCGAGGGTCTTGAACTCCTTGGCGTAGTCGAACTCCTTGCCCATCGGATCCGATAAATTGGAGTTCCGATGGAGAACCGAAACGTCCAGTGTGTCCGGCCACCAGTCGCGGTTCGTATGACCATGCGTGAATGGGCATTTGCCTGCGCTTTTATCGTCAGTCTTTGCGTCCATGTTTGCCTCCTCATTTTGGGCACGAGCGTTCATAGCCAGCATCGCAATTTCGCGCTCGATAAGTCCAATTCGATTGCCTAGGCATATCGATAAGACTATCTTATCGGGATGATCACATTGAAACAGTTACGCTATTTGTCTGCGCTGTCGCACCACAGGCACTTTGGAAAAGCCGCTAAGGCCTGCGCGGTGACGCAGCCGGCGTTGTCCATGCAGATTCAGGAGTTGGAGGCCGAGCTCGGCGTGGCGCTGGTCGAGCGGCGTCCCGGCGAAGCGATCTTGACCGACGTCGGCTTCGAGGTGGCGCGACGGGCCGAGCGGGTGCTGGCCACGACGCGCGATCTCGCCGACTTCGCGCGTCACCGCGGCCGCCTGCTGACCGGGCGGATGCAGCTCGGAGTGATCCCCTCGATCGCACCCTATGTGTTGCCGAAGATCCTGCCGGTGCTGCAGCGCCGCTATCCGGACTTGCGGGTCGAGTTACGCGAAACACAGACGCGGATTTTGGTTGAGGAGCTGCATCGCGGCGCCCTCGACGTCATCATGTTGGCGTTGCCGGCCGACGACGCCGAGGTGGAGAGCATCCGGCTGTTCGACGATCCGTTTCTGCTCGCGGTACCCTCGACCGACAACCGTCCGGAGAGCATTCGCGTCAGCGAGGAAGACATCGACACGCAACGGCTCATTCTCTTGGAGGAGGGTCATTGCCTGCGCGACCAGGCGCTGGCGTTATGCTCCAGCACGCATCGCGACGCCGTGCTCGGTGCGACCAGCCTCGCCACGGTGATGCAGATGGTGGCGAACGGGTACGGTATCACGCTCCTGCCGCAGATTGCGGCCGACGTGGAAATCCGCGACGAGCGCGTGAAGCTCTTACGTTTCGCGGAACCCGCGCCTGGCCGCGTGGTTGGATTGGCGTGGCGGCGCACCTCGCCGCGCAAGGCGGATTTCATCGCGCTCGGGCAGATCATCACCGAGACGCTCGGGTTTGCTTCAGCGCACGGTCGCGCCAGAGCGTCATGAGCCGCGCAAGGTCGCCCGCGCGCATGCCGTAGGTGTCGGGCAGAGAGGTCCCGTGTCCGCTCAAGAGGCGATTGATCCGCGGCAGGACGCCGCGGTTCGATCGATCGTCATAGACGACGAGCCAGCTGAGGGCGTTCGCCGTCCAGGTCGTGAAATTGGCGACATCCGGCCACTTCGACTGGCGGCGCCGAAGCCCCGACACCTTGAACCCGCTAGCATCAAGCGTCATGTCGCTCGAACCTGGGATAAGCTGACACGCCGCGACAAGACCGCAGGCTCCGAAAAAGACAACCGAAACCCAGCCCCAAAAGAGTTGGTGGGTACTCTGCCCGACGCGGATGAGGAAAATGCCGGCCGCGACGAATCCAAGCGCGAGGGCAACCATCACGATCCATTTGAGCGGCGAGGGCTTGAGCGTCACCGGGCCGGGGAATCGAGCCAGCACGGAGGCGACGGATTCCGGCATGTCGTTTGCGTTGGACATCGGGACCTCCTGCGTTGGCGCAGCCAGATCAAAGATAGCGCAGGGCCATCGACACAAGAAGGCCCGCCGTGCGGGGTCATGCGGACAGACGAAGAGGGCGCCTTGCGGCGCCCGATTTTCTTGCCCTCACCCGGAAGCGGCAAAGCCGCCGTCGTGAAAAGCGGCCGCGGCCTCATCCTTCGAGACGCCCAGACTGGGCACGGCTCCTCAGGATGAGGCCGAACCCTCCTATTCGCCGCCGGCGGCGGCCTCGCGCGGCTGATCGCGTTCGGCCTTTTGTTTCGCCTCGAGGTCTTCGCCCGTCTTCTGATCGACAACCTTCATCGAGAGGCGCACCTTGCCGCGTTCGTCGAAGCCGAGCAGCTTGACCTTGACCTTGTCGCCTTCCTTGACGACGTCGGAGGTCTTCTGGACGCGCTGCGGCGCAAGCTGGCTGATGTGGACGAGGCCGTCCTTGGCGCCGAAGAAATTCACGAAGGCGCCGAAGTCCATGACCTTGACCACCGTGCCGTCGTAGATCTGGCCGACCTCGGGGTCCGAGGCGATCGATTTGATCCACTTAATTGCGGCGTTGATGGATTCGGCATTGGCAGAGGCGACCTTCACGGTGCCGTCGTCCTGGATGTCGATCTTGGCGCCGGTCTTCTCCACAATCTCGCGGATCACCTTGCCGCCGGTGCCGATCACTTCGCGGATCTTGTCGGTTGGGATTTTCAGGGTCTCGATACGCGGTGCATGCTCGCCGAGCTCGGCGCGGTGCTGGGTGATGGCCTTCGCCATTTCACCAAGGATGTGCATGCGCCCGTCCTTGGCCTGGCTGAGCGCGACCTTCATGATTTCTTCGGTGATGCCGGCGATCTTGATGTCCATCTGCAGCGAGGTCACGCCGTATTCGGTGCCGGCCACCTTGAAATCCATGTCGCCGAGATGATCCTCGTCGCCGAGGATGTCGGAGAGCACGGCGTAGCGCTCGCCTTCCAGGATCAGGCCCATGGCGATGCCGGCGGTCGGCCGCTTGAGCGGGACGCCGGCATCCATCAGCGCGAGCGAGGTGCCGCACACGGTCGCCATCGAGGATGAGCCGTTCGACTCGGTGATCTCGGAGACGACGCGGATGGTGTACGGGAACTCGGTGTGCGCCGGCAGCACGGGATGGATGGCGCGCCAGGCGAGCTTGCCGTGGCCGATTTCGCGCCGGCCCGGTGCGCCGATGCGACCGGTTTCGCCGACCGAAAATGGCGGGAAGTTGTAGTGCAGCAGGAACGTCTCTTTGTATGTGCCCTGCAGCGCGTCGACGAATTGCTCGTCCTCGCCAGTCCCGAGGGTGGCAATCACCATCGCCTGGGTTTCGCCGCGGGTGAACAGCGCCGAGCCGTGGGTGCGCGGCAGGACGCCGACTTCGGCGACGATGGGACGCACGGTCTTGACGTCGCGACTGTCGATGCGGCGGCCGGTATCCAAGATATTCCAGCGCACGATCTTGGCCTCGAGCTCCTTAAACACATGTGCGATGCGCAGCGGATCGTACGCGGGTTCCTTGCCTTCGGGCAGGAAGTGCGCGGTGACCCTGGTTTTTGCGGCTTCGATCGCGGCGTGACGTTCCTGCTTCGCCGGGATCGCATAGGCGGCGCGCAAATCCTTCTCGATGATGCCGCGCATTTCCTTCTCGATCGCGACGTTATCCGGCATTTTGAAGTCGCGCGGTTCTTTCGCGGCTTTTTCGGCAAGCCCTATGATGGCGTTGATCACCGGCTGCATATGACGATGGCCGAACATCACGGCGCCGAGCATGATTTCCTCGGACAGCTCCTTGGCCTCCGACTCGACCATCAGCACCGCGTCCTGGGTGCCGGCGACCACGAGGTCGAGCTGGCTCTCGGCCATCTCGTCGATCTGCGGGTTGAGTACGTATTCGTTGTTGATGAAGCCGACGCGGGCGGCGCCGATCGGGCCCATGAAGGGCACGCCGGAAAGCGTGAGCGCGGCGGAGGCGGCCACCATGGCGACAATGTCGGGATCGTTCTCGAGATCGTGCGAAAGCGTGGTGACGATGACTTGGGTGTCGCAGCGATAGCCGTCGGCAAACAACGGACGCACCGGACGGTCGATCAGGCGCGAAACCAGCGTCTCTTTTTCGGTCGGCCGGCCTTCGCGCTTGAAGTAGCCGCCGGGAATGCGGCCGGCAGCGTAGAATTTTTCCTGGTAGTTGCAGGTGAGCGGCAGGAAGTCGATGCCTTCCTTCGGCTCCTTCGCCGAGACGATGGTGGCGATGACGGTGGTCTCGCCGTAGGTGGCAATGACTGCGCCGTCGGCTTGGCGCGCTACTTTGCCGGTCTCAAGGGTGAGCGGCCGCCCGCCCCAGTCGAGTTGAATACGATGAACGTCAAACATCTTGATTTTCTTTCATGGTTTTGAGCGAAGGAGGAGGGCCATGAGCAAGACGGCGAGATGCTGTTGGCGATCATGTCGTAGACATCGCACCCGAAAAGGTCGTGTCCGGTAACAGCAACTGGCGATCCTGCCATGGCCTTCAGGCCTCCGCGGAGGCGAACCGTCGCGTCGAGCGCCCGGTTCAAATGTCGGCAGCAGTTTGCTGCCGGTGGAAACGCGCGAATTCGGCGCGCGTTGTTTGGTTCAGCGACGGATGCCCAGCTTGTCGATCAAGGCCCGGTAGCGCGTTTCGTTGGTGCGCCTGAGGTAATCGAGCAGCTGGCGACGCTGAGATACGAGTTTGAGCAGACCACGCCGCGAATGGTTGTCCTTGACGTGAGACTTGAAATGTTCGGTGAGGGCGGTGATCCGTTCGGACAGGATCGCCACCTGCACCTCCGGCGAGCCGGTGTCGCCGGATTTCGTTGCATAAGATTTAATGAGTTCAGCCTTGCGGCTGGATTGAAGCGACATCGTCACGACCTTTGCTTCGGCTCCGGCTGCCCATCAGCCCTGCCAGGTTGAAAACGCGCTTGGGGACGATCTCGCCGCGGTCCACTTCGGCCAGGGCCACAAGGCGGCCCGAAGCGGTGACGTAAACCGCGCCGTGGAAAATGGGTGCGTCCCTTCCACGCAACAAAACGGCTTGGCCTTTTTGAAGCCTCGCCGCATCTGCCCGGCTGACGGCCAGCGCCGGGATGTCGTCCAGCGCGGTCTCGACGGGCAAAAGCGCGTCGGCGAGATTGCCCTCGCCGACGGCTGCTCTATGGCACATGGCGGTCAGTTGTTCCAGTGAAATAAGCTCGTTCTCCGCGAAAGGCCCGACCGCTTGGCGGCGCAGCGCGGCAATGTGGCCGAGGCAACCGAGCGCGCGGCCCATGTCGCGGGCGAGCGCACGCACATAGGCGCCCTTGCCGCAAATGGCCTCGAATTCGGCATGGCTGGCGTCTGGCATGGCGATCAATTCAAGTTGATGGACGTCGACCGGCCGAGCGTCCAGCGCAAGCTCGGCGCCGTCGCGGGCAAGATCATAGGCGCGCTCACCCTCGACCTTGATGGCGGAATAGCGCGGGGGGACCTGCGCGATGGTGCCGGTGAACTGCGGGATGACCGACTCAATGGCCGCACGGGTCGGCCGCTCGTCGGACGTTGCGCTGATGCGGCCCTCGGCGTCGTCGGTGTCGCGCTCCTCGCCCCAGCGCACGGTGAAGCGATAAATTTTCCGACTGTTCATCACGAACGGAACGGTCTTGGTGGCTTCCCCCAGCGCAACCGGCAGACAGCCGGAGGCGAGCGGGTCGAGCGTGCCGGCATGGCCGACGCGCTTGGCCTTGAACAAGCGCTTGATCGCACCGACCGCGTGGGTCGAGGTCATGCCGACCGGCTTGTCGAGCACGACCCAGCCATGCACGTCGTGCTTCTCGCGGCGGAATTGTTTTGTGTTCTGGTTCCCTGGGTGCTCGGCGTGCTCCCTCCCCCCTTGAGTACCCCCCTCCCGATCGCCTTCGCGCGCCGCGCTGCGGCGGTCGACCTCCCCCTCAGGAGGGGAGGTAAAAAACTTCTCGCGCGGCGCGTTATTTGTCATTCGTCGTGCTTCTTTTCTTCGAGGTCGCGCCGAACACGAGGTGTTCGCAAAAGCTTCTCGATCCGTTCCGCTTCGTCGAATCGCTCGTCGATTCGAAACCGGATATCGGGAGCAAATTTCAGGTTAACGCGGCGCGCGATTTCGCCGCGCAAGTAGCGCTTGTTGCGCTGGAGCGCCGCGAGGACTTCTTCGGAATCGCGGCCGCCGAGCGGCATGACGTAAATGGTCGCGAGCTGAAGATCGGCGGTCATGCGCACCTCCGGCACCGTGATGAGATGGCCCTGGATCACCGGATCGTGCACGTCGCCGCGCGCGAACAGCTCGGACAAAGTGTGGCGCACCAGTTCGCCGACGCGCAATTGGCGCTGCGAAGGGCCGTTCGTGTCGCGATGATGTCCCTTGGCCATGCTCAAACAATAATGTCAGCCGGCAGCGCCGGCTCTCGGCGTTCAATGAAAAATTCCAGTTAGGGGCGGATGGTTTGGCGCAGACGTAAGTGTCGAACTCACAGACTGCGTTGCACCGTCTCCACCCGATAGCATTCGATCGTGTCGCCGACCTTCATGTCCTGATAATTCTCGAACGCCATTCCGCATTCCTGGCCGGCGACCACCTCGCGCGCGTCATCCTTGAAGCGCTTGAGCTGCGAGAGCTTGCCTTCGTGCACGACGACGTTGTCGCGGATGAGGCGCACGTTGGCGCCGCGCTCGACCGTGCCGTCGGTGACGCGGCAACCGGCGATATTGCCGACCTTGGAGACCTTGAAGATTTCCAGTATCTGCGCATTGCCCAGCATGGTCTCGCGCCGCTCCGGCGTGAGCAGGCCGGACATGGCCTTTTTCACGTCGTCGACGAGATCGTAGATGATGTTGTAGTAGCGGATCTCGATGCCGGCCTGTTCGGCGGCCTCGCGCGCTTCCTTGTGGGCGCGCACGTTGAAGCCGATGATGGCGGCGTTGGAGGATTCGGCGAGCGTCACGTCGGATTCGGTGATGCCGCCGACGCCGGAATGGATCACGCGCGCGGCCACTTCTTCGTTGCCGACTTTCTCCAACGCGCCCGCAATCGCCTCGATCGAGCCCTGCACGTCGGCCTTGATGATGAGCGGGAATTCCTTGCGGCCCGCGGTCTTGAGCTGCGACATCATCTGCTCGAGCGAGCCGCGCATGCCGGTGGCGCGGGCGGCATGCTTCTCGCGTTTCTGGCGGGCGCGATAATCGGTGAGCTCGCGGGCGCGCGCTTCGGTGTCGACGACGGCAAGCCGGTCGCCGGCATCCGGCGTCCCGGTGAAACCGAGCACTTCGACCGGAACCGAGGGTCCGGCCTCGCGCACCGCTTCGCCGGTGTCGCTGACCAGCGCACGGACGCGGCCCCATTCGGCACCGGCAACAATAATGTCGCCGACGTGAAGCGTGCCGCGCTGCACCAGCACGGTGGCGACCGGGCCGCGACCACGGTCGAGTTTCGCCTCGATGACGTTGCCCGATCCGGGACGATCCGGATTGGCCTTGAGATCCTGCAGATCGGCGACCAACAAAATCATCTCGAGCAAAAGATCGAGATTGGTTTTGGCTTTCGCCGAAACGGGAACCATGACCGTCTCGCCGCCCCAATCCTCGGAAAGCAGACCGCGATCGGCGAGCTGCTGCTTGATGCGCTCCGGCTGGGCGTCGGGCTTGTCGATCTTGTTGATGGCGACGATGATTGGAACGTTCGCGGCCTTGGCGTGATCGATGGCCTCCAAGGTTTGAGGCATGACGCCGTCGTCGGCTGCGACCACGAGGATGACGATGTCGGTGACTTTGGCGCCGCGAGCGCGCATGCGCGTGAAGGCTTCATGGCCTGGCGTA
>DATJVR010000060.1:0-36327 GCA_035501735.1 Xanthobacteraceae bacterium
GGTCACGGACCTCTCTTTGCGGGTCGATCCGGTCTACGAAAAGATCTCCCGGCGATTCTACGAGCATCCGGATGAGTTCGCCGACGCGTTTGCCCGCGCGTGGTTCAAGCTCACGCACCGCGATATGGGCCCGCGTGCGCGCTATCTCGGCCCGCTGGTCCCGGCGGAGGAGTTGATCTGGCAAGACCCCGTTCCTGCGGTCAATCACAAGCTGATCGATGGCAAGGACATCACAGCTCTGAAAGACAAGATCCTCAAATCCGGACTGTCGATCTCCCAACTGGTCACAACTGCCTGGGCATCGGCGGCGACGTTCCGCGGGTCCGACAAGCGCGGTGGGGCGAACGGGGCACGCATTCGCCTCGCGCCGCAAAAGGATTGGGAAGCCAACCAGCCGGCACAACTGGCTCAGGTTCTGCAGAAGCTCGAAGCGATCCAAAAGGAGTTCAACGGCTCGCAGTCTAACGGCAGTAAGCGGAAGAAGGTTTCGCTGGCCGACCTGATCGTTCTCGCCGGCTGTGCGGCCGTCGAGAAGGCCGCGAAGGCCGGCGGGCACGACGTGAAAGTCCCCTTCACGCCGGGGCGCACGGACGCGTCGCAAGAGCAAACTGACGTCGAGTCCTTCACCTATCTGGAACCGGTCGCGGACGGCTTCCGCAACTACCAGAAGGCCAAGTTCACCGTATCCGCGGAGGAGCTGCTGATCGATAAAGCGCAACTGTTGACGCTGACGGCCCCGGAGATGACAGTACTCGTCGGTGGCCTGCGCGTCCTGGGGGCAAATGTTGGGAAGTCCACACACGGCGTCTTCACCAACCGGGCGGAGACGCTGACCAACGACTTCTTCGTCAACCTGCTCGATATGAGCACGGAGTGGCACCCGGTCGCGGGTTCGGAGAGCATCTACCAAGGGCGCGACCGCAAGACCGGCGAGGTCAGGTGGACCGGCACCCGCGTCGACCTGATCTTCGGTTCGCATTCGCAGCTCCGCGCCTTCGCGGAGGTCTATGCCTCCGCGGACTCGAAGGAAAAGTTCGCAAAGGACTTCGCGGCGGCCTGGAACAAGGTGATGAACGCCGACCGCTTCGACCTGAAGTCTGATCTTCGCCAGGCGGCTTGAAGTCCGGCGCCTGAAGGCAAACGGTAAAGGGCCGGGAGCGATCTCGGCCTTTCTCTTTTGTGTACAACCGCTCGTCTGTGTACAACCGCTCGTCCCTGCGCAAGCGGGGACCCAGAGCCGAGGTGATCGGAGGAGCGAGCCTGCTACGCCGCCTCTGCCGGCACCGCGCGGATCGCATCGCCCGCGTCCCACGGTTTCCACCACAGCTTCAGGCCAAGATCGCGCGCGATGATTCCGGCGCTGATGTAACCGCCGCCGCCCGAGATCGCGCCGCCCGGATGCGTCGCCGAACCCGCCATGTAGAGCCGCCCAATCGGCGTGCGGTAGCCGAAATGATTGTACATCACCTGCTCGGCGTTGAACGCCCCCATGAAAATGTCGCCCTGGCGCATCTCCGGGAAATGCTGGGTGTATTCCCGCGCCGTATAGACATGCTGCGCAATGATGTTCTTGCGCGTCATGTTGGGCGCGTATTTCGCCCATTTTTCGACGATCTTCTCGGCGAACTCCTGTTTGAAGGCTTCATAACTCTTTGCCCCGATTTCGGGATTGAGCGGCATGACGTGCCACGCATAGGTCGTGTGCTTGCCTGCCGGCGCCTGGCTCGGATCGAGCACGCTCAACGGCCCCGAGCCGAACTGCACGATCTCGGGCACGCGGTTCGCCATCACGTCGCGATGCGCCGCGAGCAACTCGTCCATGGTTTCCGCGCCGAGGCTCCATTTCAGCGTGCGATGGATGTTCGGATCGAACTGTTCAGCGTGAAACCGCACCGGCTCGTGCAGCGCCAGATGCAGCCCGAAGATGGTCCACTTGGTGTACTGAAATCCGTCGAGTTTCTTCACGAATGCCGCCGGCAGCTGCGCGCGGCCGATGTAATCCTCAAACGTCTGGTGCACATTGAGCGTGCTGGCGACGAACTGCCGCGCCCGCACGCTACGCCCGTCTTTCAACGCAATCCCGGTCGCCTTGCCGCCTTCGATCACGATGCGATCGAGTTCGACCTGCGGCGCAAAGCGACCGCCCGCCGCGACAAACACCTCCATCAACCCGCGTGCCAGATTGGCCGAGCCGCCTTTGGCTAGTTGGTACCCGCTCTGCAGATCGAAGGCGCGGATCACCGAGCCCATCGGGCTCGTCTTCGACAGCGTGTCCACGAGCCAGGTGCCGAACAGCGACACTTTGAACAGAAACAACAGCTGCACGTGCTCGTTCTCGAACAATTCGCGCACCACGTCGAACGGCTGCCGCCGCGTCATAACCAGGAAATCACGGCCGATCTCGCTCCGCGATAGCAGCGCCTCGCGCTCCGCTTGCGGCAGCGGCTCGGAAAACCGCTCGGGCAGGAAAATACGCGCGGTGATTTCCTCGGCCTTGCGGTTCCAGTCGCGGAACGTCGCCGCGTCCCTCTTCGAGAAGCGCGCCACATTCGCCAGCGTTTCCTCAAGTTCGCGCCCGAACACCAGCGCCGTGCCGTCGAGATGCGGCTGGCCGAACTCGTAGCGCGGCGTGATGTAGGAGACGCGGTCGGCCAAGCCGAGATCTTTGAACCACGGCGTTTCGCTGATGTGAAAATGATTGATCGAATGCAGATTGTGATAGAAACCCGGCGCCGTCACCTCTTCGGTGACCAATGCGCCGCCGTATTGCAGCCGCCGGTCGACCAGGAGGATAGCGAGCCCGCAGCGCGCAAGGTATGAGCCGAGCACCAGTCCGTGGTGGCCCGCGCCGATGATGATGCCGTCGTAATCGCGCTCCAGCGCCGCCGCCATGCGTCCACTCCGCCGGCAAATTCTAGCTCAAGCGTGAGATGAGCCAAACCGCGGCGATCAAGCGCCAGCGCATGGCTCTATTGCGCGGCATCTTCGGCCTCGTCCCCTTCGTCCGCACGCAGCGCATCGGGTTGCGGCATGGCGATGACATTGTAGCCGCAGTCGACGAAATGGATGTCGCCGGTCACGCCGGTCGACAAATCCGACAGGAGATAGAGCCCCGCGCCGCCGAGCTCGTCGAGGGTCACGCCGCGCCCGAGCGGCGAATGTTTTTGCTGAAACGCGAACATGAAACGCGCTTCGGTGATGCCGGCGCCCGCCAAAGTCCGAATGGGTCCCGCCGAGATCGCATTGACGCGAATTTTCTGCGCACCGAAATCGACCGCGAGATAGCGCACCGAGGCCTCCAGCGCCGCTTTCGCCACGCCCATCACGTTGTAGTTCGGCATCGCACGATCGCCGCCGTTGTAGGTCAGCGTCACCATGCTGCCGCCCTGCGGCATCAGCGCGGCGGCGCGCCTGGCCGCCTCGGTGAAGGCGTAGCAGGAGATCACCATGGTGCGGATGAAATTCTCGCGCGTCGAGTCCGCGTAGCGGCCCTTCAGTTCGTTTTTGTCGGAGAACGCAATGGCATGCACCAGGAAATCCATCGTACCCCATTGCTTCTTCAACTCGGCGAACACCGCATCGACTGTTGCGATATCCTCGACGTCGCACGGCAGCACGATCTTGCTGCCGACCGACTGCGCGAGCGGCTTCACGCGCTTGCCCAGCGCCTCGCCCTGGTAGGTGAAGGCGAGCGAGGCGCCGTGCGCGGCCAGCGCCTTCGCGATGCCCCAGGCGATCGAGTGGTCGTTGGCGACCCCCATGATCAGCCCGCGCTTGCCTTTCATCAGCTCTGTCATGTGAGATTACGAACGAGGGAACTGAGAGGAATCACGCATCCACGTGCTTGAACACGACCGACGCGTTGGTGCCGCCGAAGCCGAACGAGTTCGACAGCACGCAGCCGAGTTTGACGTTGTCGCGCCGCTCGCGCACGATTGGAATGTCGGCGAAGGCCGGATCGAGATTTTCGATGTTGGCGCTCTCGCAAATGAATCCGTTGTGCATCATCAAGAGCGAATAGATCGCCTCCTGCGCCCCGGCGGCGCCAAGTGAATGCCCGGTCAGCGATTTCGTCGCCGAGATCGGCGGACACTTGGCGCCGAACACTTCGCGGATCGCCTCGATTTCCTTCAAGTCGCCGATCGGCGTCGAGGTGGCGTGCGGATTGATGTAGTCGACCGGCGCCTTCACGCCTTCGAGCGCCATCTTCATGCATCGCACCGCGCCTTCGCCCGACGGCTGCACCATGTCGTGACCGTCGGAGGTGGCGCCGTAACCTGCGAGTTCGGCGTAGATTTTCGCGTTCCGCGCCTTGGCGTGCTCGAGCTCTTCAAGCACCAGCACGCCCGCGCCGCCGGCGATGACGAACCCGTCGCGATCCTTGTCGTAGGCGCGCGAGGCCTTGTCCGGCGTCTGATTGAAGCTCGACGACATCGCCCCCATGGCGTCGAACAGCACCGAGAGCGACCAGTCGAGTTCCTCGCAGCCGCCGGCAAAAATCACATCCTGCTTGCCGTATCGGATCGTTTCCATCGCATTGCCGATGCAATGGTTCGACGTCGCGCAGGCCGACGAGATCGAATAATTGACGCCCTTGATCTTGAACCAGGTCGCGAGCGTGGCCGATGCGGTCGACGACATGGCTTTCGGCACCGCGAACGGCCCGACGCGTTTTGGCCCTTTCGTGCGCGCGGTGTCGGCCGCCTCGACGATAGCGCGGCAGGACGGCCCGCCCGAACCCATGATGATGCCGGTGCGCTCGTTCGAAATGTCGTTTTGTTCAAGCCCGGAGTCGCGGATCGCCTGCTCCATCGCAACGTGGTTCCAGGCTGCGCCGCCGCCGAGGAATCGCATGGCGCGCCGGTCGACCGAGTCTTCCGGATTGAGCGTGGGTGCGCCGTGTACCTGGCAGCGGAAACCGAGCTCGGCATATTTGTCGGCGCGCACCACGCCCGACTTCGCCTCGCGCAGGCTCGCCAGCACCTCTTGAGTATTGTTGCCGATGGACGAAACGATGCCCATGCCGGTAACAACAACGCGTTTCATGCTTGCCTCGTCCGCATTCGCCTTGCCCTACCCGCTGGGCTGGCTTGATAGGATGCAAACTCGATTGTTGAACGTATGACTTATGCCGCGTTCGGCTGCAACGCATCCGCTTCGCGGAACAATCCGACCTTGAGATCGGAGGCACGGTAGATCACCGAGTTGTCCGCCTGCAGCCATCCGTCGGCGACACCGAGCACAAGCTTTGAGCGCATCACGCGTTTGATGTCGATGCCGTAGACGACTTTCTTCACTGTTGGCAGCACCTGGCCGGAGAATTTCACTTCGCCCAGTCCGAGCGCGCGGCCTTTTCCCGGAGAGCCCAGCCATCCGAGAAAGAACCCGAGAAGTTGCCAGAGCGCGTCGAGACCGAGACAACCCGGCATGACCGGATCGCCTTTGAAGTGGCAGGGGAAGAACCACAAGTCCGGTTTGAGTTCGAGCACCGCCCGTACCAGTCCTTTGCCGTATTCGCCGCCGATTTCCGCGATTTCGGAAATGCGGTCGAACATCAGCATGGGGGGCAGTGGCAACTGCGGCCCTTGCGCGAACAGCTCGCCGCGCCCGCAGGCGAGCAAATCCTCAAACTCGAAATTGTTTCGACGATCCTGCATGCTTATATCGGTCCTGTGGCACGGTCGAAGGCGGCGCCCGAAGGACAACGCCCTCTATCATATACGCCATCCGGACCGCAAAAACAGGCCTGTGGGCTGCTGTTCATGGGCTTTCCCGATAAACTTTCCTTGTTGCGAAAGAGTTGCATCTTACGTCTCGGTCAGGATATAATTTCATTTGCAACAATCTAGACTCGTTTTAATGTAGCGGCGAGCGAGGAATGACCCAGCGTACCTTGGTAGTTTCCAGTGCCATCGAGCCGCCGCGGCCTGAGCCGCAGCATAGCGGCCTCAATGGCTGCCCGTGGCATGACGTGAAAACCATGTTGCGCACGGTCGGCTTGCGGCCCACGCGCCAGCGCATGGCGCTCGGCTGGCTGCTGTTTTCCAAGGGCGGGCGCCATCTCACCGCCGAGATGCTTTATGAGGAAGCGAGCAAGGCGAAGGTACCGGTATCGCTCGCGACGATTTACAACACGCTGCACCAGTTCACCGACGTCGGCTTGCTCCGCCAGGTCGCCGTCGACGGCTCGAAGACCTACTTCGACACCAACACCACCTCGCATCATCATTTTTTCGTCGAGGGCGAGCACGAACTGCTCGACATTCCGGTTGCCGAAACCATCGTCAGCAAGCTGCCGGCGGCGCCCGAAGGCTATGAGATCGCGCGCATCGACGTGGTGGTTCGGCTGCGGCGCAAACACGGCCGCAAGTAACCTTCTTTTTGCGATCTGGCACGCGCGGCGCGACAGCGCCGCGTCTTCATTTTGGCGCACCCATGACACTTGATCCGCTGAATTCGGTATAAGCGGACGCCACGCTGGAGCGTCATTCTTCGAGCCCGACATGCCACCGCCCGTTCCCGGCCTTGCCGTCCGCCGCATCGCCGCCGAGATCATCGATGGCGTCTTGCGCCGCAAGCGCACGCTCGATGAACAGCTCGACGACCAAGTCGCGCTGCGGGCATTTTCCGAACGCGATCGCGCGCTGCTACGCCGGCTGGTCGCGACCGTCTTGCGGCGGCTTGGCACGCTCCGTCATCTCCTCGGCTCCATGCTCGAACGCGGATTGCCGCACGACGCGCCGCACGTCGAGAGCGTGCTGCTCGTCGGCGCCGCGCAGATTCTCTTTCTCGATGTGCCCGATCACGCCGCGGTCGATCTCGCGGTGCGGCTTGTGCAGTCGGATCGTCGCGCCGCGCGCTATTCCGGCCTCGTCAATGCGGTGCTGCGGCGGCTCGCGCGCGAAGGCAAGAACCGGCTCGCTCCGCTCGATGCCGTAAAGCTCGATACCCCCGAATGGCTGATGCGGCGCTGGACGTCGAATTACGGTGCCGCCACGGCACGCGCCATCGCCATAGCCAACGCACAAGAACCGCCGCTCGATCTGAGCCCAAAGGGCGACCCGCAAACTCTGGCCGCACGGCTCGGCGGCCGCGTCCTCGCGACCGGCTCGGTGCGGCTGATTGCGCACGGGCCGATATCGCAATTGGCCGGATTTGCGGAAGGGGACTGGTGGGTGCAGGACGCCGCCGCAGCGCTGCCCGCGCGGCTGCTCGGCGACGTACGCGGCCGCCAAGTCGCAGATTTGTGTGCAGCCCCCGGCGGCAAGACCGCGCAGCTCGCAACGGCCGGGGCGCGCGTCGTCGCGGTCGATCGCTCGGCTGTGCGCCTTGAGCGCTTGCGCGAAAATCTCGCACGGCTCAAGCTTGACGCCGAGACCGTCGCCGCGGATGCCACGCAGTGGCAGGGCGGCCTATTCGATGCCGTGCTGCTCGATGCGCCTTGCTCATCGACCGGCACCATTCGCCGACACCCGGACGTGCCGTGGATCAAATCCGAGGCCGATCTGCCCGCACTCGTGGAATTGCAGCGCGCGCTGCTCGACCACGCCGTAACATTGCTCAAACCCGACGGCCTGCTGGTCTACTGCACGTGTTCGCTCGAGCCTGAAGAAAATGAGCATGCCATCGCGTCGTTGCTCAGCCGCAATCCGGGGCTTCGCCGCCGCCCGATCGGGGCTGACGAAGTCGGCGGGCTGGCCGAATTGATCACGCCCGCTGGCGACTTGCGCACGCTGCCATCGTATCTTCCTGATTCGGACCCGCGCGCGAGCGGAATGGACGGTTTCTATGCCGCGCGGATCGAGAAAAAAGAGTGAATTTTCCGAGGGTTCCGCCCTAGCTGGACCTTGTTTACCCCTTCGCTATATCTCGGCCGGGGCTGCTACGGCGGCGGATGCCCTTAAAGCGGAAAGGCAAGCTCGTCCATGGTCGGCGTGTCGATCGCGGAGGGTACAAGGCTGTCGCTGCTTCTGATGCGGCGCGGCTTGCGCAATGCGATCGGCCGCCTGCGCGGCCATCCCCTGCTGCGCTGGAACATACTTACAAGCAAGACCGACCGCCTCGTCATCGCGCCGCAGGATTTGCGCACCGCCGACGCAACACGCGCGAGTGAATTCTACGCCGGCCGCTTTGCTTTCGCCGGCAAGGTCGTCATCTGCGATGGTCGCTCGCCGTTCGAGCTCGTCCCGCCGACCGAAGAATGGGCCGTCAATCTGGTCTCGTTTTCCTGGCTGCGCCACCTTCGCGCTGCGGAATCCGGCATCACGCGTGCAAACGCGCGCGCGCTGGTGGACGAGTGGATCACGCTGCAAGGCGCCTGGGACTCGATCGCCTGGCGTCCGGACGTGTTGGCGCGGCGGATTACCGCCTGGTTCACCCATGCGCCGCTCATCCTGCATCAGGCCGACGAGCGGTTCTATCGCCGCTTTCTGCGATCGCTCACGCGCCAAATCCGCTATCTGCGCCACACCGCAAACGAAACGCCCGACGGCGTGTCGCGCCTGCAGGCATACATCGCGCTCACCTACGCGGCGCTGTGCATGGCCGCGCAGATGCGTTATCTGCGCAGCACGGTCAATTATCTTGTCAGCGAAGTCGAACGCCAGATCCTGCCCGATGGCGGTCACATCAGCCGCAATCCTGGTGCGCTGATCGAGCTTATGCTTGATCTCCTGCCTTTACGCCAGGCCTTCGCCGCACGCAACGTGCCGCCGCCTCCCGCGCTCAACAACGCCATCGACCGCATGATGCCGATGCTGCGGTTCTTTCGTCACGGCGACGGCGGCTTTGCGCATTTCAACGGCATGGGCCCGACCGCTCCCGATCTGATCGCCACCGTGCTCGCCTATGACGATGCGCGCGGCGCTGCTCCCACCAATGCGCCGCATTCCGGCTATCAGCGCATCGAAGCCAAGGATTTGCTGCTGCTAATCGACGTCGGTCTGCCCCCGCCTTTCACCGTCAGCCAGGAGGCGCACGCCGGCTGCCTCTCGTTCGAATTGTCCGCGCAGCAGCAGCGCATCGTGGTGAATTGCGGCCTGCCGGGGGTCAATCGCGAGTCCTGGCGGCAGGTCGCGCGCGCCACAGCCGCCCATTCGACTGTGACCATCAATGACACCTCGTCATGCCGCTTTCTCGAGACCGGCGCGTTCAAGCGCCTGATCGGCACGCCGATCGTGGCCGGCCCCAAGCACATTCCGATCGCCCGCGAAGAGGTCAACCGCGCCGCCATGCTGCGCGCCTCGCACGACGGTTATGCCGACCGCTTCGGCATCATTCACCAGCGCTCGGTCATGCTTGCGGCCGACGGCAACCGGCTCGACGGCGAGGATCTGTTCACGGCCACGAGCGACAACTTCAAGCAGGTGAACGTGATCGACGCCTTCGCGGTGCGCTTTCATGTCCACCCCACCGTCAAGGCCAGCCGTCGCACGGACGGCAAGGGCGTCATGCTGGTGCTGGCCAACAAGGAAGTGTGGAATTTCGACGCCCATGAGAACCAGGTCGAGATCGAGGAGAGCGTCTACCTCGCCGGCAACGACGGCCCGCGCCGGACCGTGCAGATCGTGATCCACGGCCATGCCCGCCAGACCCAGCGCGTGCATTGGAGCTTCACCCATGTTACCTCCAGTGGCACCGGTACCCGCCGCGAACGCGGCGACGAACCCGAGCTGCCGCTGACCACGCCATGACCGATCGCCGCCGTGTCACCCGCGCGCTGATTTCCGTTTCTGACAAGACCGGCCTTGCCGATTTTGCGCGCGCGCTGGCGAGCTTCGGCATCGAACTCGTTTCTACCGGCGGCACCGCCGCAGCGCTGAAAGCGGCCGGCCTCAAGGTCATCGACGTGTCGGAGCTCACCGGCTTCCCGGAGATGATGGATGGCCGCGTGAAGACCTTGCATCCGAAGGTGCACGGCGGCCTGTTGGCGATCCGCGACAACAAGGACCACGCCGCGGCGATGCAGGCGCATGGCATTCGCCCGATCGATCTCCTGGTCGTGAACCTCTATCCGTTCGAGGCGACCGCGGCGAAAGGCGCCGCGTTCGACGAATGCATCGAGAACATCGACATCGGCGGCCCGGCCATGATCCGTGCCGCCGCCAAGAACCACGCCGATGTCGCCGTGGTGGTCGAACCGGAAGACTACGCCGCCGTGCTCGACGAGCTGCAGGATTTTGGTGGCGCCACCACCCTCGCCTTGCGGAAGAAGTTTGCCGCCAAAGCCTACGCCCGCACCGCCGCCTATGACGCCGCGATCTCCAATTGGTTCGCGCGAACGCTTGCCGATCCCGCGCCCGCCTACCGCGCTTTCGGTGGAAAGCTCGCGGAAGTCTTGCGTTATGGCGAGAACCCGCACCAGACCGCGGCGTTCTATCGCGCCCCCGAGGGACGCATCGGGATAGCCACCGCGCGCCAGGTGCAGGGCAAGCAGCTGTCCTACAACAACCTGAACGACACCGATGCGGCATATGAATGCGTTGCCGAGTTCGATCCGACGCGCACCGCCGCCTGCGCCATTATCAAGCACGCCAATCCCTGCGGCGTCGCCGAAGGTGCAAGTCTCACCGTAGCCTATCGCAAGGCGCTCGCCTGCGATCCGGTATCCGCTTACGGCGGAATCGTTGCGCTCAATCGCACGCTCGACGCCGACGCCGCGCGCGCCATCACCGAAATTTTCACCGAAGTCATCATCGCGCCGGACGCAACCGAGGAAGCGATCAAGCTCGTCGGCGCGAAGAAGAACTTAAGACTGCTCGTCGCGGGCGGTCTGCCCGACCCGCGCGCGCCTGGCGTGTTGGTGAAATCGGTCGCCGGCGGACTGCTGGTGCAAAGCCGCGACAATGCCGTGGTCGATGAAATGCAATTGAAGACCGTCACCAAACGCGTGCCGACGAAAAACGAGCTTGCCGACATGCGCTTTGCCTTCCGCGTCGCCAAGCACGTCAAATCGAATGCCATCGTCTACGCCAAGGACGCCGCCACCGTCGGCATCGGCGCCGGTCAGATGAGCCGCGTCGATTCCGCGCGCATTGCTGCGCGCAAGGCGGAGGATGCGGCGCTCGCCGCGAAAATCATCGTACCGCTCACCAAGGGCTCGGTGGTTGCCTCCGACGCTTTCTTCCCGTTTGCCGATGGCTTGCTGGTCGCGATCGAAGCCGGCGCCACCGCGGTGATCCAGCCCGGCGGCTCCGTGCGCGACGACGAAGTCATCAAGGCTGCCGACGACAACGCTATCGCCATGGTGTTCACCGGCACGCGGCACTTCCGGCATTAGCCTCAATTGAATCCCGCAGGATTTTTGGCGTCATGCCCGGGCTTGTCCCGGGCATCCTGAACTATTGCTTCGCCAAATCCCCGAGCAGGCCCGCCGCCACCGTCAGCTTCGACAGCGTGAGGCCGCCACTCGCGGTGGCATGGATCGACGCGCGGATGCGCTCGACGTCCGCCTTGCGCGGCGCGACCCACGCTTCGACCGCGGCCACGCCCGATTTGTCAGATATTGCCATCGCGGCGGTCAGCCGCCGTTCGGCTTCCCCGATCGCGTCGAATGCGCGATCGAGCGCAAGCCGGTCGAAATAATCGGACACCGTGATCGACCGCGCCGCACTCACGATTCGATCGAAGCGGAAGAACGCCAGCGCCGCGAAATAGGTCGCCGCCACCTCGGCCAACGGTTTGTTGGCGCGATCTGCGATCAAGATGATATCGGGCGCGGCCGCAAGTTCCGGAAAATCAGCGATCCGTTGCGCCAGAACGTCAGGCACGCCGGCGCCCTTCAATTCGGAGGCCCGCGCCGCCCGGGCCGTCGCTGCCTCCTCTGGCAGCACTGTGGCGAGCGCGTCGGAAACGACCGCGATCCCGTTGCGGTAGTGTTCGACGACGCCCGCGAGCCCCTTCGACATGTCGACATTCCGCAAAAACCACATCAGACGATCGCGCAGCAGATCCTCCACCGCGGCGTAGAGCGATAGCTGCACCTTGCCCGGAATTTTTGCGTCGAGCGCGTTGATCTCTTCGTTGAGCGCCGGCATGTCGTAGCTGTTGCGCACGGCCGCAAATGCCATCGCGATACCCGACGCCGCGGCGCCGGTCTGGTCGGCGATCCGCACCACCAGCGACGGCCCGCCGCGGTTGATGATCGAATTCGCAAGCTGCGTCGCGATGATTTCCCGCCGCAACCGGTGCTGCGCCAGCGCGTCGGCATAACGCTCGCTCAGCACCTTCGGAAAATACCGTCCAAGCTCGCGACCGAGATACGGATCGTCCGGCACCGCCGATTCCAGCAGTTCGGAATAAAGCGCGATCTTCGCGTAGGAGAGCAGCACCGCAAGCTCCGGCCGCGTGAGCGACTGGCCGCGCCGCGTGCGCTCGGCGATCTCCATGTCGTCGGGCAGGAATTCCACCGAGCGGTCGAGCTCACCGCGCGCTTCCAACGTCTGCATCAGCCGTTGCTGGAAGCCGAGGTCTTCGAGCCCCCGCCGTTCGGTGAGCGACAGCGCCAGCGTCTGCAGATAATTGTTGCGCAGCACGAGCTGTGCCACCTCGTCGGTCATCCCCACCAGCAGAGCATTGCGCGCCTCCATCGAAAGCCGGCCATCCCGCACCGGTCCCCCGAGCGCGATCTTGATATTGACCTCCATGTCGGAGGTATTGACGCCGGCCGAATTGTCGATCGCATCGGTGTTGAGCTTGATGCCGCGCTGCGCCGCCTCGATGCGGCCGCGCTGGGTCATGCCGAGGTTGGCGCCTTCGCCGATCACCTTGCATCGCAGTTGCTCCCCGGTGACGCGGATCGGATCGTTGGCACGATCGCCGACGGTGTCGTCGCTCTCGCTCGCGGCCCGCACATAGGTGCCGATGCCGCCGAAGAACAAGAGATCGACTTGCGCCTTCAGGATCGCGCTCATCACCTCCTGCGGCGTGGTCTTGGATTTGGCGAGACCGAGCAGAGCCTGCGCCTCCGCCGACAAGACGATTTCCTTCGAATTGCGCGGGTAGACGCCGCCGCCTTTCGAGATCAACAGCTTGTTGTAATCCTGCCAGCTCGATCGCGGCAGTGCGAACAGGCGCGCGCGCTCGTCGAAGCTGTTCTTCGGATTGGGCTCGGGATCGATGAAGATGTCGCGGTGGTCGAACGCCGCGACGAGCTTGATCGTCCTTTCCCGCAGCATGCCGTTGCCGAACACATCGCCCGACATGTCGCCGACACCGACCACCGTGAACGCCTTGCTGGTGATGTCGGTATCGCGCTCGCGGAAATGCCGTTTCACCGCCTCCCACGCGCCGCGCGCCGTGATGCCGATCTTCTTGTGGTCGTAGCCGGCCGATCCGCCCGACGCGAACGCATCGCCCAGCCAGAATCCGTGCTCATTCGAAATCGCGTTCGCGATGTCGGAGAATGTCGCGGTGCCCTTGTCGGCCGCGACCACCAGATAGGGATCATCGTCATCGTGCCGCACCACGTTCGTGGGCGCAATGACGCCCTCGCGGCCGATATTGTCGGTGATGTCGAGTAGCGTCGAGATGAAAACCTTATAGGCCGACACGCCCTCTGCCTGGATCGCCTCGCGCGGTCCACCGGTCGGGAGCAGCTTCGGCACAAAGCCGCCTTTCGAGCCGACCGGAATGATGACGGCGTTCTTCACCTGCTGCGCCTTCACCAGCCCAAGGATTTCGGTGCGGAAATCCTGCGGCCGGTCGGACCAGCGGATGCCGCCGCGCGCCACCTTGCCGAAGCGCAAATGCACCCCTTCGACGCGCGGCGAATAGACGAAGATTTCGTACAGCGGCTTCGGCAACGGCATGCCGTCGAGCTTGCGGCTGGCGAATTTTATCGCGATCGTGGATTTCGGCTGCCCATCGTTGTCGATCTGGAAGAAATTGGTGCGGATCGCTGCCTGCACCGCATTGACGAAACGCCGCAAGATCCGATCCTCGTCGAGACTTTCGACCGCGCCGAGCGCGGTTTCGATTTCGGCCAGCGCCTTCGCCTCGCGCTCGCCACGCTCGGCCGGCGTGATGTCGGGCCGCGGATCGAAGCGTTCGAGGAACAGCCCGACGATCTTGGCGGCCACATCCGCATGTTTGCGCAGAGTCGTCCACATGTAGTCCTGTGAGAACGGCACCCGCACCTGCCGCAGGAAACGCGAGATCGCGCGGACCAGCGAGACATCGCGCCACATCAACCCCGCCGTCAGCACCAGCGCGTTGTAGCCGTCGTTTTCGGCGCCGCCGCGCATCACCTTCACGAAGCACGATTCCAGCGGCGACTTCAGCGCGGCGAGATCGATTGCGCCGCCGTCGGCGCGCTCCAGCAGCATGTCGTGGAACCAGGTTCCCAGCTCGCCTTCGGCCTCTTCCGCGACATGGTGATAGGTTTGTTCGTCGACGACCCTGAACCCCATGTTCTCGAGCACGGGCACGCGATCCGACAGCGGAATCGGCCGCCGGTGGCTCCATATTTTCAGCCCGACGCAGTGCCGCTCATCGCGTCTGGTCGAATAGAATTCGACCGCCAGCGGCCGTTCCGGCGACAATTGCTCCATGATGCGGACGTCGGCGACCGCCTCGCGCGCCGTATAGGCTTCGCGATATCCTTCGGAGAACGCGTCGCGATATTGCGAGAACAGCGCGCGTGCCTTGTCCGGCTCATGCGCTGCATTCAACTCGGCGGCAAACGCGTCGGTCCAGGAACGGACGATCTCGCCAATGTCGGCCTCGAGACTGGTCTGGTCGGGATCGGGCGTGACGCCGGCGTCGCGGCCGATGATGTAATGCACCCGCGTCAGCGGCCCTTCCGGGAAGTGCTGGTAATAGGCGCTGACACGGCCGGCAAAGGCTTCGGCCAGGTACTCGCCAACTTCCTTCAAGAGGTGCAGATCGAAACGCTCGCGCGGCACGAAAACCAGCACCGAGACGAACCGGCCGAAGCGATCGCGCCGCGCCAGCACCCGCACACGCGGCCGTTCTTCCAATTGCAGGATCGCGAGCGAGCACTGGTAGAGCGTATCCTCGTCGGCCTGAAACAGCTCGTCGCGCGGATAGGTTTCGAGCACGTTGGCGAGCGCCTTGCCGGAGTGGCTGTCGGGATTGAAGCCCGCACGGTCCAGAATCGCGTCCACCTTGCGGCGCAGATACGGGATCGAGCGCGTCGAACGCGTGTAGGCGGTCGAAGTGAACAAGCCGACGATGCGAAACTCGCCGATCAGATTGCCGTCCATGTCGAAGCGCTTGACGCCGATATAGTCGAGATAGACGCGTCGGTGCACGCGCGAACGCACGTTCGCCTTGGTGATGATCAGCACCTTGGGCTCATCCAGGAATGCGCGGATTTCCGGTGTCATCACCACCGCTTTCCCGCCGCGCCTGAGGATCTGCACCTCGCGATCGCGCAACAAGCCGAGGCCGGTTTCGTGCTTTGCGACCACTTCACGCTCGGCGCCGACGAACGCGTATTCGCGCACGCCGAGGAAGGTGAAATTGTTCGCCACCAACCACTGCAGGAACTGGATCGCCTCGGCGATATCGGTCACCGGCATGGCTGGGGGATTGGCTTTCAGGTCGGCGATCACCTCGCTGACGCGCATCAGCATGGTGCGCCAGTCCTGCACGCAGACGCGCACTTCCGCCAACACGCGTTCCAGCGCCTGCACGACTTCGGTGCGGCGGATGGCATCCTCGATGCGCTCGACGTGAATGTGGATGAAACTCTCGCGGAAACCCAGGTCGCTCGAACGTGGGTCCGCCGCAAGCCGCAAGAGCTTGCCTTGCGCGTCACGCTCGACCGCGAAGATCGGATGTGCGACCAGACGAATGTCGAGCCCGCGTTGGTTCAACTCCGACATGACCGAATCCACCAGGAACGGCATGTCGTCGTTGACGATTTCGATGACCGAGATTGTGCTGAGCCGCCGATCGGCATCTGCCTGCGGCGACTCGAAGCGAATCTTCGGCTCGCCGCGCCTGCGCGTCGCCAAGAAATCCGCGGCCTCGCGCGCGAGTGCGGCGAGTTCGTCTGCCGTATATCCGATCAGGTCTTCCGGCGCGGCGCGCGCGAACAAGTTGCCGGCGAAGCCCGGCGGCAGCGTGTGCCCGTTCGAGTCGCGCCCATTGTCGAGCAGCCGACTCGCCTCATCCGTAAGCGCAAGCGCCGCACGTTCGTCCTTGGTGCCCAGAAGACCGGCCATTGCAGATTGTCTCCACGCGAATCAACGGCGATAAATCTCACCGGTTTCGCTCCCCCGCAAAAGGGTTGTAGGCTCTCCGGCGCACCAAGACTAGGGAGCGCGACCGTGGCGAGGAAGTCCAAAAAGGCGAATAATAACAAGGCAAATATTACAAAACCGCAACACGACCGAGCGCCGGCCGCAAGTGCCGCCGCGGGCGACGACACCAAAATCACCGCGTTATCGCTGCCCGCCGGCAAGCTCTCGCCGGCCATGCAGGCCTATTTCGACAAATGCATCGAAAAACTCGGCTTCGTGCCCAATGTGCTGAAGGCCTACGCCTTCGACAACGGCAAGCTCGAGCCCTTCGTCGCCATGTACGGCGAAATAATGCTCGGACCCTCGGGCCTCTCCAAGCTCGAGCGCCAGATGATCGCGGTCGCGGTCTCGTCGCAGAACCGCTGCTACTATTGCCTCGTGGCGCACGGCGCCGACGTGCGCATGCTCTCCGGCGATCCGGTGCTCGGCGAATTGATGGTGATGAACTACCGCGCCGCGCGGTTGTCCAAGCGCCAGCGCGCCATGCTCGACTTCGCGGTCAAGCTCACCGCCGAGCCGTGGCTGGTCGAAGAGGACGATCGCGAGAAGCTGCGTCGCGTCGGCTTCTCCGACCGCGACATCTGGGACATCGCCGCGGTCGCCGGCTTCTTCAACATGAGCAACCGAGTCGCCTTTGCCTCCGACATGCGGCCGAACAGCGTCTATCACCGGCAGGGGCGTTAGTGCGCGGTCCAGGATCGTATCCTAAAAACCACAGCGCCAAATTACCGCGCGCGCGAGCAATGGAGCGAGCGCACGATTCAAGCTATTTTTTAGCGATGTTCCGGAGTTTCCGCGCTGTTTTGATCTGTTCGTTGCTCGCCGTTGCGCAGGCCTGCGCGCAGCCGGCACCGTTGCCGTTGCCGTTTCTGATTCCGCCGCCGTTACCGCCACCGCAAAAGCAACAGCCGCCCGCGCCGGCGCCGAGCCCATTCCCCGGCACGACGCAGGAACGCGCGCCTTCACACGAATTTTTTCCTCCGGTCCGTGCCGTCGCGGCCAAGAACGGCATGGTGGTCGCGCAGGAACCGCGCGCCGCGCGCATCGGCGTCGAAATCCTGCAGAAGGGCGGCAACGCAGTCGACGCCGCGGTGGCGGTCGGCTTCGCGCTGGCCGTCACCTATCCGAGCGCGGGCAACATCGGCGGCGGCGGCTTCATGCTGATTCACCTCGCCAGCCGCAAAGAGCCGATCGCCATCGACTACCGCGAAATGTCGCCTGCCTCGACCGCGCGTGATACCTTCCTCGACCAACGCGGCGAGGCCGATGCGGCCAAGTCGCGCGAGACCGGTTTGGCGGTCGGCGTGCCCGGCACGGTGGCGGGGCTCGCGCTCGCCCATGCCAAATACGGCTCCGGCAAGTTCACCCTGGCGCAACTGATCGAACCTTCGATCGCGCTCGCCCGCGATGGATTTCCTGTCTCCTACGATTTCGCCGACTCGTTGATCCCGGTGCGTTCGCTGCTCGCGCGTTGGCCATCGTCGGCCAAAATCTTCCTGCGCGGCGGCAGGCCGCTGGCCGAAGGCGAGCGCTTCGTGCAGACCGATCTCGCGGCGTCGCTTTCCGCCATTGCCAAGGACGGCCCAAGCGCGTTCTACGAAGGCCCGATCGCAGAGAAGATCGTCGCCGCGGTGCGTGAAGCCAATGGGCAGATGACACTCGACGACTTCAAAGCCTATCGCGCGGTCGAGCGCACGCCGGTGCGCGGCACCTATCGCGGCTACGACATCATCTCGATGCCACCGCCGTCCTCCGGCGGCGTGCTGCTGATCGAAATGCTCAACGTGCTGGAAGGCTACACGCTGAAACCACGCGATCCGGAATCGCTGCATCTCATCGTCGAGACCATGAAGCGCGCCTACGCCGATCGCGCGCTTTTCTTGGGCGATCCCGACGCCGTGAAGGTGCCGATCGCAGGCCTCATGTCGAAGAAATATGCCGAGGCGCTGCGCGCCGCGATCGACCCCCAGCACGCCAAGCCTTCAAACGACATCCGCGCCGGCGAGGCGCCGACCTTCGACCATGCCAATACCACGCATTATTCGATCGTCGACAGCGACGGCAACGCGGTGGCCAACACCTACACGCTCAACCTGAACTATGGTGTCGGCCTGGTCGCGGAGGGCACCGGAATCTTGCTCAACAACGAACTCGACGATTTCGCCGCCAAGCCCGGCAGTCCCAATGCCTTCGGGCTGATCGGCTACGACGCCAACGCCCCCGGCCCGAGCAAGCGGCCGCTGTCCTCCATGACGCCGACCATCGTGCTGAAAGACGGCAAGCCCTTCCTGGTGACGGGCTCGCCCGGCGGCAGCCGCATCATCACCGCGGTGCTGCAAATCGTCCTCGACGTGATCGATTTTCACATGGGGATCGGCGATGCCGTTGCGGCCCCGCGCATCCACCACCAATGGCTTCCCGATCAGCTGCTGGTGGAACCCGGCATGCCGCCCACCACCGTGCAGGGATTGGTCAGCCGCGGACAGAATGTGGCGATCACCCGGCTCGGAACTTCCGTGAATTCGATTCTGCTCACCCCCGATGGCCCGATCGGCGCCGCCGACACGCGCTCGCGTGCCGCGGTGTCGGTTGGATATTAGATGCCCTGCGAATTTAGTCCTTTGCACAAAAACAATTCACGTGACGCTTTTTTGTAAATCCGACTGCGACAAAAAATTGCTCCGGCACATTGTGGCAAACCGGACCATCGATCGCGCGGCCCGACTACATCTTAAGTGATATTGGAAAATCGAGTGTGATGCGGTACCTGCGTATGTGGGGTAAGAAATTTTTAACGTTACGCGATCCGCATCAACGTTAGATATTTCTGGACATCCCGAGGCGTTTTCAAAAACGGGGCTGAGCGGCGCCGTCATCGATGCCGCAGCAGCAGAAGGGCAGTGACATGCGTGCTTTGCTGATTGAAGACAGTGGCTCCACCGGCCAATCGATCGAACTGGCGCTCAAATCCGAAGGCTTCACCGTCCACAAGACGGAACTGCAAGTAAAGGGCATCGACCTCGGAAATCTGCGGGATTACGACATCATCCTGCTCGACCTGAATCTCCCCGATATGTCGGGCATGGAAGTACTGCGCGCGCTGCGTTTCTCCAAGGTCGGCACGCCGGTTCTGATCCTCGCCGGGGTCATTGGCATGGACGAGAAGATCAAGGGTCTCGGCTTCGGGACCGACGACTATATGGCCAAACCCATCGATCAAGACGAGCTGGTGGCGCGCATCCACGCCATCGTGCGCCGTTCCAAGCATCACCCGCAGCCTGTCATCAACACTGGCGATCTTATCGTCGACATAAACCAGAAGATCGTCGAAGTCGCCGGCTCGCGCGTGTATCTGACCGGCAAGGAATATCAGGTGCTTGAGCTGCTTTCGATGCGCAAGGGCACCACGCTGACCAAGGAAATGTTCCTCAGCCACCTTTACGCCGACGGCGACGAGCCCGATCTGAAGATCATCGACGTGTTCGTCTGCAACCTGCGCAAAAAGCTGTCGAACGCCTCCAACGGCAAGAGCTATATCGAGACCGTATGGGGCCGCGGCTATGTGCTGCGCGAACCGATGACCGACGACGAGCGCATCCCGGCTTAAGTCTTCCGCAAACGACGAAAGCGCGTCGGAATGCCAAGCGCATCTGACGCGCTTTCGCGCATCTGGACCGGTCTCACCCCCGAGTTGGAACGGCGAAGAGGAACCCCATCTCTTAACGCAAGTCCGCCGTTGCTAAAGGGTAGACTGGTTAGCTCTTTTTGATGGCATCCTGGTCATGGGTTTCGCCCAGTTCCTCCGAAACCATATCCCCCCTTGTCGTCACGCTTTCATCGCCAAGGCGGGTGCGAACAACCCTGTTTATATGGTCTGCGATTCGCGGGTCGCGCTCCATGAGGGAGTGAAAATCTTGCGCATCGAGCACCAAGAGGCTCGTGCTTGTCACCGCGGTTACTGTCGCCGATCGTCGCGCACGGCGCAGAACCGCGATTTCCCCGAAGAAATGACCGGAACCCAGGCGCCTGCGGTCATTCTTGAGTTCAATTTCAACCTCGCCGGCAGCGATCAGATACATACTATGCGCAGGCTCGCCGCGTCGAACGATGACCGCGCCTGCTTCAACCTGCACCGCTCGCAACAGCTGCATGATGTCAGAAATTTCCGACGCATTGAGTTCGGCAAACAGCGGCACGCGCGACACGAGGCCCCATGTAATTATAAAATCTCGACGGTGAATTTGCTCAGAGAATGCGGTCGCAACGATACCGACGGGCAAGGCAATCATGATCAGCCCGACGAAGATCGTGAGTCCAGCCGCGATTTTGCCGAGCATCGTGATCGGCACGACGTCGCCATAGCCGATGGTACCGAGCGTGACGATGGACCACCACATCGCGAGAGGGATCGTTCCAAATTTGTCCGGCTGCGCTTCTCCCTCGATAAGATGCATGAGCGCTGCGCTAACCAACGTCATGCCAATTAGAATGATGAAGCAACCAAACAGGGCACGCCGCTCGGCATAGAGCACATCGAGCAATGAGCGCATTCCGGGCGAATAGCGGGTGAGTTTGAAAAATCGAAAGATTCTAAAGACCAGTAAAACACGCACGTCGCCGGGCACGATAAACGCAAACCAAAACGGCAAAACCGCCAGAAGATCGATGATGCCCAATGGGCTTGTTGCGAACCTTCCGCGCGCTAATCGGTGCGGCAAATGGCGATAAGGCGGGTGCTCAATCGCGACCCACATCCTCAAAGCATATTCAATGGTGAAAATGAGCAAAGACATCATCTCGATGACCCAAAAGATGAGTCGGTATCGAGATTGCAGCTCGGGAACGGATTCCAAAGCGACCGCGAATAGATTGAGCACAATTATGCCAACGATCGAGCGGCTGACGAGACTACCCGCGCTGTCGCCGACGGGTCCCTGCTCAAGAATTTCGTAGAGACGCCGTCTCAGCTTGGTCATTCGATGGCGGTCAAATTGCACCATAAATATCGCTATTGCTGCGGATCTCTATCGCCGCGAAAGGCGCCGTGGCGCGACGCATTGATTACGATAAAATATCAGTTTGCCCAAGCTGTTCGATTTGAGCCAGATCATCTATCATGAAATGTGGGCGCTGCCGTCGCCGTGTCCGCGCGATTTAGGCCAGCGCAGATAGATTGCCCAGATTGTCCTGGCGCGACCAGGAAGAAAATGGCCGTTGCACCAGGGAACTATTGTAATAGCGCGATTGCCCCGTCACCTCTGCACCGATCCAACCGGGCAATTCGATGTGCTGGTGTTCATAGCGCAACTCGATTTCGGCAATAACCAAGCCGAGGTTGTCGCCTGAAAATACATCGATTTCCCAGGCAAGATCACCCCAAGTAATCACCGAGCGCATCTTCTCGATGACGGAGCCTATCCGTAGCTGCATGAGGGCCTCAGCTTCCAAGATCGGTATGGGATATTCGAGCTCAAGCCGTCGAAGATGCACAGGACGAGACTTGATTGTGAGTGTTGCGGTGTGGTCGTTCTTTGTCCGGATGCGGACCGATGCCTTTCCGTCGGAGGCCAAATAGGCTTGTCGAATGAAAGTTTGGCTGGTTGCGAGTTCTTTCCAGCCGTCGCCAAGCACGAGGAATTTGCGCTCGATTTCGAAACTCATTAATCCCCCTCGACCCAACCGTGGCCAGGATTATTCCGCAAGATTTTTATGTGATGGAATTACGAGATATTGCATTGCAGAAATATCAGAACAGCACATCCCAGACAACGTAACGCGTGGTATCGAATTACCGATATTCGGGCTGCTTTCGTATCCAGACGATCCTCAGGTGGTTTATAGGAATGGGAACCCCCAAGAAAACGATGGCCTTCCCGTCAGTGCCCGTGCCTGAGCAGTCCCATTGATATCGAGGGCACATAGGTAATGACCAAGAGCGTCGCGAAATTGATCAGCAGAAACGGCAGCACGCCCCGGTAGATCGTGCCGAGGGGTGTCCCGAAGACGGCCTGGGACGCAAACAAGTTGAGGCCAAAGGGCGGCGTGTACATGCCGATACTGAGATTGACCGCCATGATGATGCCGAAGTGAATGGGGCTTACGCCTTCCGCCTGAACCAGCGGCAGGAGCAGCGGTGTGAGAATCAGGATCGCCGCCGGCGGTTCGAGAAAGCTGCCCATGATCAGCAAAACGACATTGAGCGAAAGCAATAGCGCCCACGAGGGCAATTGCAGCGTATTGATATGGCCTATGATCTGCTGCGGAATGCCGCTGGTCGTCAGCAGCCAGGAGTAAAGGCCGGCCGCCGTGACGATCATGAGAATCTGCGCAATCAGGAACACCGAACTCATGATGATGTGCCATAGGATGCGCAGGTTGACTTCGCGGTGGATCACCATCGTGACGAACAGCGAATAGATGACCGCCACGCCTGCGGCTTCTGTCGGCGTGAACACGCCGCCGTAAATGCCGCCGAAAATAACAACCACTGTGCCGATCGACCAGCTTGCCTCTTTGGTCGATGACCAGATCGCTTCCCAGCGCGCGGCGGCAGTGAGCGGAATGCGCTGCACCCGTGCGTACAGCATGACATAGAACGCATCCACGATACCGATCAGGAGACTGGGCAGAATCCCCGCCGTAAACAGCGCGACGGCAGATTGCTGCGCAGACACCGAATAAAGAATCATCGCGATCGACGGTGGAATGACGACGGCGATTGCCCCCGAGGAAGCGATCAGACCGACCGCGAAGCGGTCGTTGTAGTTGTTGTCCTTGAGCGAGGGATAAATCATGCGGCCGACCGCGACCACAGTGCCGACTGCGGTATGCGCCATCGCGCCGAACAGCTCGGACGCGGCGACCGTCGTCACTGCGAGCGAGCCGCGTACCCCGCCGATCAGGCACATGACCCACACCACGACGCGTCGCGCGATACCGCCCTGCGCCATGATTTCGCCCGCCAGGACGAAGAACGGCACCGCGAGCAGCGGAAAATTGTCAAGACCGCTGAAAAGAAAGGTCTGAACCGTTGCGGTCGGAACGTCGGCGACGAAAACAACGATGACCAGGCTGGTCACCAGCAAGACGAGAAAAATTGGAAGGCCAAGAACGAGAAGCACCGTCGGCAGGACGAAATAGGCAAGAACGGCTGTCATCGTTTGTGCGGTCCGCGGGTTGCCGGCTTTGGCTATTGGCGAGATTTTTCTGAGCTGTCGTGCCGGCCAATCAGCAGGCGCACCATCACCAGCGCGGCCATGATGGCGAGTCCGACCGGTATGAGCACTTGCGGGATATACAGAGGAATTTCGGCGGATTGGCTGCGCTGATCGTAGGCGTAGAGGTCGCGGATGACGGGCCAAGCGAATATCACGACGAACAGGGCGGTGGCGATGAATACGATTTCGGAAAAGAGATCGAGCGCCGCGCGCATTTTTTCCGGCATCATGCCGACGATTACGTCCATTCGGATTTGCCGGCCGGCCCACGCGACGCTGCTGCTGCCAAGAAAGACGCAGCCGACCATGAAAAACAGCATGACTTCTTCAGCCCAATAAATCGACGCATTGAATAAGTAGCGCGCGATGACGTTCGCAAAATTGAGCAGCACGCTGGCTACCAGCAGAATGCCTGCCAGCAAGCGCAGAAGGGCGAGAAGCGCTCGCACTCCCCGCAGAACACTATCGATCATTCACTGCTCCCCCGAGAATGGCGTGCGCCATTCGCCCCGCTCTCGAAAATCTTTTGCCGCGAACAGGCACGAACCCGGCGCGATGGCTGGATTCGTGCCTGGCAAAAGCCTTCCTTACTTGTTCCGCTTCGCCGATTCGAAGACCAGCTTCACGGCGGCATTGAGGTCCGGTTTGTCTTTCGACAGATCCTCGCCGATGCTGCTGATCTTCGCCAGAATGGCAGCGTCCTCGGCGGCTGGGAAGCGGATCAGCGTGCCGCCCTTGGTCTTCCAGACATCGCGTTGCTTGGCAAAAAACTCCTTTACAAACGGAACGATGTCGCTGGACACCTTTGAAGCATCATCACGCACGATTTTTTGCAGGTCGGGCGGGAGCGTGTCGAGCCACTTGGTGCTCATGATGACGAGCGAACTCAAATAGGGCTGATCGCTCTCCACCACGTATTTCGTGACATCGACGTATTGAAACGTGGTGAAGACCGTGATGGTGGCCAGCGCGCCGTCGATCGCGCCCTGTTGCAGACCGGGCAGAACGTCGCCCAGAGTCATCGCAACCGGAGAGGCGTCCATCCGGCGGATCAGCTCGAGCTGGAATGGCGATGCCAGCACACGAATCTTGCTTCCTTTCAAGTCCGCAAGCGTCTTCACGTCCTTTCGCATGGCGATCGACGACGGCCCGATCGGAGCCAAGCCGATTCCCTCTATGCCTTTGTTCTTACCCAATGGAAAATACAGGCCGCGCACCGCGGGATCGGCCAGCACCTTGATCTGTTGATCTGTGCTGGTGAATAGACCCGGCGCACTCAGCGCCTCATAGCGAATGTCGACGCCGACCAGAAATTCCGGCGGTCCGATCCAGGCCTGGATCGATCCGAACTGCACACCCTCGATCATTCGAGGAATTGGGCCAAGCTGGCTCGCCGGATAGATTTCGGCTTTGATCTTGCCGCCGGAATCTTTCTCGACTGCCGCGGAAAATCGCTTCAGCCATTCGTGCTGCGTGTCGTTGATCGTCGCGGTGGCCAGTTTCATGACGAACTGCTTGGCATCCTCCGCTCGCGCGTTTGATGTCGCAGCGATAAGAACGGCGGCGACACTGGCCGACGCGAGCGAGAGTGGCGCGAATTTCAAGAATGCATTTTGTAGGTTCCACATCAGATTCCTCCCTGGGGGATGCATGGTCGATGTCGACGTCGAGTCCTGTTCGTTCCTTGAGCCGGACACCGGCCGCGAACGTTATTGTTGGCGCGTGCAACGGCGTCGCCCCGGACCAGTTGCTGCACTAACCATTGAAACTTAGCGTGTCCCGCAATTCCGCGCGTTGTCCTGTGCAACTGCACCGGCAATTACAGCATGAGTTCAGCGGGAATGGAACGGGCTGCTGAAATTTTGAGCATGCGGCAATTCATCACCGAGCGTTCTGGGAGGCGTCAGGATGGCCGGAAGGCGTCGATGCGATGCGTTCGCCAAGTCTGCCCGTCCACCGACACCACGATCACCGTGGCTTGCGCGGCTGGCCGCGCTTGCGGCTGATCCTGGTCGCGGCAGGCTTGCCGTAGTGGCCTTTCAGCGCATCATGCCATTTGCTCTCGATAGCGCGCGCTTCGTCTTGCGTCAGCGCGGAAGTCTGCGGGTAGTTGTCCTTCCAACCGAACGGCCGGCAGGCCTCGATGATAGCCTTTGAATGCGATGTCACGCCCGCGTCCTTCTGGTCGGGCGGAATGCGAGGATCAAGCGCCGAACTCCACGCATTGCGCACAATGTCGATCTGTTCCGCGGGTTCGCAGCGTGTCGTTACCGCCCACATCACATCGGCAAGGTTGGAGGGATCGACGTCGTCGTCGACGACCACGACCAGCCGCCCCATATAGCTGTTTGCCGCGGCGATTAGCGCCGCACGTTTTGCATGACCTGCGTAGCGTTGCTTGAGCGCGACCACTGTCATGAGCTGTGCGACATGCTGCCATACGCCCACCACGTCGGTGACACCGGCCATTTCCAGATTGCTCCAGATCGATGCGGCGCGTAACGGCAAGCCGAAATGAAAACGCGGCGGTTTCATTGGCGGAGAGCCAAGCAGAATCGGATCGTCGCGATGATGGACCGCCGCGACGACCATCACCGGACATGGCCGTTTGCCGGACGCGTAATAGCCGGTGAATTCGCCGAACGGCCCCTCCGGCAGCGTCATTTCGCGCTCGGGCAGCAATTCGCCCTCCAAAATGATTTCCGCATGCGCCGGCAGCGGCAGGCCCGTGACCGGCGCCGTCATGACCTCGATTGGCGCCCCTCTGATCGAGCCGGCATAATCGTATTCGGATTGGCCTTCTGGCAGATATTCGAAACCGGCGATGAAGAGGCCCGGGTCTTCGCCGTTGACGACCGCGACCGGACAGGCCCTGCTCTTGGCCCAATATTTCTGCGCGATGATGGCGCCATGCCGGCCGGCATGATCGAATTGGATGGTCACGCGATTGTTGTCGTGAACTTGCACGCGATAGATCGAAGCATTGATCCAGCCGTTGTCCGGGTCGCGCATGACGACGATGGAACCGGAGCCGATGAACGGACCGCCATCCTTTCGGTGCCAATAGGGCGCCGGCAATTTCCCCAAATCCACCTGCTTGGACCGCATCGAGTTTTGCATGAACGCCGCACGCGATACGACCACCGGCGTATGCGGCCGCAAGGTCTTGCGCTTCGTCATCCAGGCTTTGAGGGCATCGAGCGGCGCGAGGCCCGGGTCAATTCCAAGCGCAATCGCCGCGCGCTGCGGCGTTGTCGTGGCATTGGTGAACACGCGAAAACCAGCGGGAAATCCCTTGATGCGATCGAACAGCAACGCCGGGCATTCCGGACTGCCGGCCGCTACTTCGGTGATCCCGCCGATCTCATAGTTCTGATCCGCATCGTTGATCCGCCGCAACGCACCAATCGTTTCAATCTGGTCGATGAACCCACGCAAATCTTTGTAGGTCACGTTCTAGCCCCCAGGCATTCCATTCCCGACTGGTCGATCGATCTTCCGCGAACCACGCGAGCTCGGCCCCAAGTCTGCCAGACCGATCAATGAGCGGTCTTCATCCTCCGAGAAACAGGCGCCCGACGTCCGGGTCGGTCAGAAGTACCTTTGCTTGGCCCGCGAGGGCGATCTCTCCGGAGACCAGCACATAACCAATATCGGCGAACTCAAGGCCCTTCTTTGCGTTCTGTTCGACCATGATGATGGTCTTGCCCTGCTTGTGTTGAAGATCGGCCAGAATTTCGAAAACCGCGTCGATGAATCGTGGCTCAAGCCCAATCGAGGGTTCGTCCACGAGCAGGATATTCGGATCCATGACCAGCGCACGGCTGATTTCGAGCAGGCGGCGTTCGCCGCCGGACAGCACCTTGGCCGGGTGCTTGCGGCGGGCGGCGAGCCGCGGGTACGCGTCGAAGACCTTCTCTGCCGCCAGCCTCGCCTGCGCCGTTCGATCCATGAGGTAGGCGCCCATCCACAAATTTTCTTCAACCGTCATGGACGGGAATACGGACTTGTCCTGCAAGATGTAGGCGATGCCGGCAGAGCGAAGCTTCTCGTTGGCGGACATGCGTGTCACGTCAACGTTTTGCCCATCCCGCACCGTGCAGATCGTTCCGGAAAAAATGTTTGTGAAACCGAAGATGGAATGGAGCACGGTTGATTTCCCCGCTCCGTTGGGACCGATGAGGCATAATGACTGGCCTCGGCCTACACGAAGGTTGAACCCGTGCAGGATCTCCATATTGCCGTAGCCTGCGTGCAGGTCGTCGATCAGCAGATGCGGCTGATTGCCGGCCAATGCGTCAAGCTGTTCGATACCGACACGCTGCGCGAGCGCGCGAGCTTGTCGCGCTACTTCGTCAACGGAAATGACGGTGTCCACGCTGCCCAGATAGCCCCGTCCGGTCGACGGGAGCGTCTGTTCGGGAACCGCCATCAATGCACCCCCAAATAAGCGTCGATGACGCGCTGATCACGCTGAATCTCGCCGGGCGCGCCGGCGGCCAGCAGTTCGCCATGCGCAAGGCAGTAAATCGTGCTGGCCATGTTCATGATCGCGCGCATGTTGTGTTCGATGATGAACAACGTGATACCGAAATCGGTGTTGGCGCGTTTGAGGCGATCGATCAGGCCGTTGATCAGCGTGGGGTTGATGCCGGCGGTCGGCTCATCGAGCAGCAGCACGGTGGGCTCGTTCATCAGCGCCATGGCGAATTCGAGGAGTTTCTGCTGGCCGAATGACAGGCTGCCCGCGCGCAGGTAACGTTTCTCGTAGAGCCCGACGAAGGCGAGCAGCTGTTCGGCACGATCGACCACCCCGGAATGATCGCGTGCGAACATGTCGAAAAATCCGGCCTTGCGGTGCGGAATCGAGATCAGCATGTTCTTCATGCAGTTCATTTTGCCGTAAATGCGCGTGGTCTGAAATGTGCGCAGCAGGCCAAGACGCGCAATTTCCTGAACGCGCAGCGTCGAGATCTCCGATCCTTCAAATCGAATGGAACCGGCATCGATCGGGTGATAGCCGACGATGGAATTGAACAGCGTGGTCTTGCCAGACCCGTTAGGGCCGATCAGGCCCGTGATGCTGCCGCGCGGCACCCTGAGGGAAACCGCGCGGTTGGCGACGACGCCGCCGAACGATTTTGTGACGTTCTCGAGCTCGATGATCGCGTCACTCATTCGGCACCCTCCGGCTGAGCCGCCAGTTGGCCGTCGATGGAACGAGACTCCTTGGGTGCGACTTTGACCCCGAAACGCTCGGGATATTTTTCCAATATCCAGCCGACGATGCCCTGCTGGAAATAAACCACGATGATCACTATCAGCAGGCCGAGCGTGACGAACTGCCAGCCGAGGAAATAGGTCCAGGTGAACTCTTTGATGAGGTGGAACACCACGGCGCCAACCACCGGGCCCCATAACGTTCCCTTGCCGCCCAACAGCACCATCAGCACCATGAAAATGTTGAAGGTGGTGGTGGGGAAGGCGATGTCGCGCGGCTCGATGAAGCCGGTCATGTTGCCGAAGATCGCGCCGGCGATGCCGAGGAAGAATGCTGAAATCACCCAGGCGGTGCGCTTGTAGCGGCGCGTGTGCAGGCCCATGGCCTCGGCCTTCTCCTCGTCGTCCCTGATCGCATTGATCGCAAGCCCGAAGTTGGTGGAATAGAGCCATCGCAGGAACAACAGCAGCGCGAATGCGAGCCCGAACAGCAAGAGATAAAAGAAAAGCTTCTGCGCTTCCGGTCCGCCCGGAAACACCGGCATCGAAATGCCGCTGGCTGCTCCAACCCATTCCCAGGACGCCATCAGTTCGGCGCCTGCGACCGCGACGCCGAGCGTACCGATCGCAAAATAGGGGCCGCGCAAACCGAAGACGATCCAGCCAACCGCAACGGCGAGCGCGGCGGAAACAATGCCAGCCGCCGCAATTCCGAGTACGAAGCCGATGAAATATTGCTCGTGGCTGAAGGCGATATGGATGGTCCTGGCACCCGAGGTGTACAAGCCCACATCATAGAACAGACCAATTTGGATCACGGCCGATACATACATTCCGGCGCCGAAGAAAAAGATGTTTCCGAGCGAATTGTATCCCATCTGGCCGCCGAGGATGTCCCACGTCGATGCGAAGACGATCATGAGCCAAAGCACGGCGATCTGGTTGGTATAGGCGGGAAACAACAATGGCGCAGTGATGCCGAACAGCAGAAGCAGCCAAAAAGTGAGAGGTTGCAGCGCTGCACCATTCATTGCACGGCCTGACGCACCTTGAGTTGCTGCAATTGGCGGACCGCGAGCACGAACAAGAGCAGCAGCACGATCAGGGCTTGCTGGAACTGGGCGCCCAAAACGAAGCCGCCGAACTGTTCGAACACGCCCATGCCGAAGCCGGCGGCGATCACGCCCGGCAGGTTTCCGAATCCCGCCGCCGTGACAATGACGAACAAGCGGATCGAATAGGTCGTGCCCATGAAGGGCTGCACATTCCAGACCACCGCGACCAGCGCGCCGGCCGCGCCGCAAATCGCCGCATTGAGGCAGAATGTGAACGAATAGACCTTCTCGGTATCGATGCCGAGCACGCGCGCGGCCCGTGCATCCTGCGCGGTTGCGCGAATGGCCTGTCCCATGCGGCTGTTCTTCATGAACAGGATAACCGCCACAGCGAGGATGGCCGCGAAGATGAATCCGATGACCCTGGTCGCCGTGACCGTGATCAGTCCGCCGGCGAATTCCCAGGTCGGCAGCTGAGCTTGCGCGGATTGCGTGTCGGGTCCGAAGGTCAGATTGAGCCCTTGCTGGATCACGATGGCGATGCCGAAGGTGGCGAGCAGCGAGGTGAACAGGTCGCGCGTGATCACCTTGCTGATGACGGTCCGATAGAGCACCCAGCCGATCCCCCACAGCACCACGATCGCCACCGGCACGCCGAACAGCGGATGAATGCCGAGACGGCCGAGACACCAGGTCAGATAGCCGCCGATCATGATGAAATCGCCCTGGGCGAGGTTCTTCACGTTCATCACGCCCCAGACCAAGGCGAGTCCGTAGGCCGCGAGCGCGAAGATCGAGCCGATCAACAGTCCGTCGATTAACAGACCGAAATTAAAGATCGGCGCCGTCATCAAGACGGAGATGTTGCCAATGACTTGCTCCATCGCGTGCGCCCTCAACCGATCATGCAGATGTGCGAGGCAGACGTCCCCGTCGCATTGCGATCAGGCGACGGCGGAGGTCGGAGGCGGACCCACCCGCCCCCGCCCCTCAGCAGTTCAGTAGTGCGCGTCGCGCGGGTAAATCAGGCTAGCCGCCGCAACCTTGGCCGGTGAAACGACCAGGTATTTGCCACCCTGGATCTGGCGCATGACGATCTCTTTGCCGGGATTGCTGCCGTCGGCCGCAAACTTGACATGACCGTAGAAGGTCGGGAGATCGGTCTTGGTCAGCGCGTCACGCACCTTCTCCTGATCGAGCGACTGCGCCCGCTCGAACGCATCCTTCCAGACATAGACCGCCGCGCTGGCTTGCGCGGTCTGATAGGGCACGACTTTGTATTCAGGATGGGCGGCGAGCATGGCTTTGTTGTATTCCGAAGCCGATCCGAACAGCGGATCGCTCGCCTTCATGGTCTCGTCCCACTGGGTCGGGCAGACAAAACCTTCGGCGACCTTCGGGAAGTCGTTCACCACCTTGGCCGACTCGCAGTGCGTGACGCCGACGAGCGGTACCTCGACCTTGTGCTCGCCCATCTGACGGGCCGCGGTCGCCGCTCCCTTTTCATGCCCGGAGATCAGCAGCACGTCCGGGTTCAACGCCTTCACCTTGGTGAAGAAGGTGGTGATGTCGTTGAGGTCCTTGGGCATGCGGTCATCGATGACCGTGTTCATACCGTACTTCTTAATTTGCTCGACGACACCCTCCCGCACATCGAGCGAAAATGCGTCGTCCTGGTAAATCATGGCGACTTTGACGGCCGACGGATTCTTGTTGGCCTTCTTGGCCGCCTCAGCCGCCATGTCGATGACTGGCGTGAGATATTTTTCGGACGTCGCCACGATTCCGAAGTGATATTTGTAGCCTTGCGTGAACAGCGATCGCGAAGCCGCTTCGCCCTGCACGATCGGAACCCGGTATTTCTCAGTGACCGGGAGAATGGCCTTCGTCAGCGGCGAGCCGTAGGGGCCCAGCACAAACTTGACCTTGTCCTGGTCGATGAGGCGTTCGATGAGCTGAGCCGCGCGGGCTGGCGTCGATTCATCGTCGTAATAGGTAATTTTCAGGTGGTAGCACTTGCCGCCGATCTTGATGCCGCCGGCGTCATTTATTTTCTTGAGGGCGAATTCGTAGCCGATCTTGGTGTTGTTGCCGTTCGCGGCGTAGATACCCGTCGCCGAAAGAGCCGCGCCGAGAACCAAATCCTCGCACGCCTGTGCACGAGCAGTTATCGGAGTCAGCACCAACGCCGCCGTTGCCAATAATGCCGCAGTTCTTGCACTGTTGAGCATCGATTGTTCCTCCCGTGAAAGTCCAGCTCGCACCCTGGTCCCCTCCAGAGCCGGCCGGATGGCAAACTTTAACGCGCGCGGCTTCGGCTATGCAATTGACAGATTGTAGCGGGGGAAAGGAGAAAGGAGTCGCTAAGACCTGTAAAACCTGGCCAATCCCGCAAAAAGCAGGCCCTGCCGAGGGACCGATAGGTTATGCAGGCAACCTGCATAGGACCCGCGACGGTATGATGGATGCCGTCGGCCGTTCGATTTTAAACCGGTCCGTTGAACGACCGAAGCTTATGGTCGATGGCCACGAACGGCGCCGAAAGTTCTGACGCTCACCGGCCGCCGATATTTTCGAGATCGAGCACAACGCGCCTGAGGTCCGATCCCACCTCCTCGGCATGGAAACCGAGTTCGGCGCACATCTGCAGCATGGTCGCGTTTTCGACCAAGACATCGCCATACACGCGCCGCAGACCTTTGTCTTTGGCGTAATCGATGACGCGCCGCATCAGCACCCAGCCGAGCCCGTGACCCTTGAGCCGCGAGCGCACCAAGATCGCGAATTCCGCGGTCTTCTCATCAAGCTCATCCTTCAAGCGGACGAGCCCGAGCATCTGACCCGTGTCTTCGTCGAGCGCGATGAAGGCCATTTCGTGCCTGTAGTCGAGATGGGTGAGCTTATCGAGCTCCGCGGCGCTGAGCTCGGCAATGCGCGCAAAGAACCGAAGTCGCAGATCCTCGGCGCTGACATCGCCTAAAAAATCCCGGTATAGCGCCATGTCTTCAGGGCGCATCCGGCGGATCAGCACGCGCTCACCGCCCCGAATCGTTTCGTGCAATTCGCTCAAGCCAAAGTCGCCTATGTCCGGCATTGATGCGACGAGTGCCCGTTTCGCTGGCGTTATTAAATTGAGTTTTATGTCAATTGAAGATCGCGAACAAACGAGCGATCGGTTTTAATGTAGCAGTAGCGGACATGGGACGCCAACAAACCGCCAGCGCCTCATCGCAACGAGAACTTGATCGGCGCGGTGAAGCTGCGTGTCGCTTCGGTCATCTGCGGCGGAAATGCCGGCAGCGGCTGGGCCCGTTCGATCAGTGCGAGCGCTTCGACATCGAGCGCCGGAACGCCCGAACTATGCACGATGTGCCGCGACAGCACATGGCCGTTGCGGTCCATGGTGAAGCCGAGCGTCACCACGCCCTCCTGATGGTTTGCCTGCGCCGAGCTCGGATATTGGCGATAGCGCAGGAGATGGGAGAACAAGAGGTTAACCCATGACGGCGGGGGCGCCGCGGCCACCTTTGCGGTCTGTGTCGGATTGCGCGGCGGCGCCGTCGTGCGCGGGGCCGGCGGCTTCTTTTCCGGCTTGGGCTCGGCTTTCGGCGGTTCCGGCATCGCGACCACTGGATTCTCGACCTTGGGCGGCGGCTCCTCCTGCTCGACCTTCGGCACATCCGGCGGGACGAGCGATTCTTTCATCTGCGGTCCGAGCGCAATATCCACGTCCGAAACCGGTGCAACCGGCAAAGGGGCAAGATCGATCATCACCACCGGCACATCGGGCATTCCGCTGGGCTGCGTGTCGCGCACCCACAGGTAGCTCGCCGCCAGCCCGAGATGCGCGGCCAGCACGATCGACGCGGCCACGCCCCAGCGCGCCAAATCCTCACGCGGGTCGTGTTCGAACAGCATCAAGCCACGCGACTTCATTTTACTTCCCGCGACTCCAGGCCAACCAGTGCGATCTTGAGATACCCGGCCGTACGCAGCGCGTTCATCACCGTCATCACCTCGCCGTAGCTCACCGTGTGGTCCGCGCGCAGAAATATGCGCTCGTCGCGGTTGCTGCCGGTCGCCGCGTCGAGCGCGGCCGCAAGCTGCTCGCGCGCGACCGGCTCATCGCCGAGCGCGAGCGTGAGGTCCGGCTTCAGGGTGAGAAAGATCGGCTTGTCCGGGCGATTCTGTGGTTCCACGTTAGAGGTCGGCAGATCCACCGCCACGTCCACGGTCGCCAGCGGCGCCGCAATCATGAAAATGATCAGCAGCACCAGGATCACGTCGATGAACGGCGTGACGTTGATCTCGTGGGTTTCCGCGAATTCATCGTCTTCGCGCGCAAGCCGGATCGCCATATCACTGCTCCAAGAGGCCGCTACTCCGCCGCCCCGGCGAGCGACACCGGCGTGCGCTCGCAATCGCGGCTGACCAGCCGCATCACCAGCGCGCCGGCGTCCGCCAGGAGCGCGCGGTAGCCGCCGATCTGCCGCGCGAACACGTTGTAGATCACCACCGCCGGAATGGCGGCGAACAGGCCGAGCGCAGTCGCCAGCAGCGCTTCCGCGATGCCCGGCGCTACCACCGCGAGGTTCGTGGTGTGCGCGTTCGAAATGCCGATGAAGCTGTTCATGATGCCCCAGACCGTGCCGAACAGGCCGACGAACGGCGCGGTCGCGCCGATCGAGGCGAGCACGCCCATGCCGCGCCCGATCTGGCGGCCGGCCGCAAGCTCAAGGCGCTCGAGCAACCAGGCGGTGCGCTCTTTGAGCCCCTCCGCGCTGGCATTGGTGGAGAGCTGCGCTTCGAGCATCGCGGCGTTCACGAGCTTGGCCACGTCATCGCGGCCTTCACCGAAATGCTTCTGTGCTTCGGCGAGCGAGCGCGTGCGCGCCAGCACGCCGATTGCCGCGCGTGCTTTCTTCTTCGCCGTCCACAACTCGTAGGTCTTCGCCAGCCACACCGTCCAGGTCACGACCGAAGCAAAGACCAGGCCGACCATCACCACCTTCACGACCACGTCGGCATGCAGGAACATCCCCCAGGGCGACAGATCGCGCGGCAGGATACTGGTCATGACCAAGGGAGTCGCTCCCTCAGTCGAGGTGTCCTGCGCCAAGGCGACGCCCGCCAGCATCGCATTCACGACCCCACCAACAAGCATTGAGGTTATTGTTAAATGGCGCGCGGGTCGTTTACTTTGCATGCTGCCTCTTCGGAGTTGTCACGATCAGTCTTACACCCCCAGTCAATCACGCTCAAATGGTGTCGAACCGGATAGTTCATAGCTTCTGCGACAGCCCGACGAAATATCCGCGACGCATGCCGAATTGCGGAGCGAACACGCCGATCCCGCTGCCATCGCGTAACTGGTAGATCGTATCGGTGACATTCACGACGTCGAATCGCACCGTGATCGGCTTGCCGTCGGGGACTTTGAACTCATGCGAAACGCCGACATTCGCCGTCGCATAGGGCGCGACATGGTCCGTGTTGAAATCGCCTGAGCGCAAGCCGCTGCCATAGACCATGTCGATACTGAACCTTGTAGCGCGCCACAAATACGACGCACCGGCCGAGGCGGTCCATTGCTGCGCATGGTCGGTGGCGACCCAGTTGTGGGCGATGAAGTCCAGCTCATCGAGCCCGAACAAATACTGATTTGACACGATGTTGGTGGCCACTTGCCTGGCCCAGGTCAGGTTGCCGTAGGCGTTGAAGCTGCCGCTCGTGTATTGCGCGCTCAGTTCCACGCCTTCATTGATCCCGCGTTCGTAGTTAAATCCGTTCAGGATGAGCGCCGAGCCGAACTGTCCATCGTCGAGCAGATTTTTCGCGATCTTGTAGTAGGCGTCGATGCCGACTTTCAGCCCCGGCATGATTTTTTGCGTCATGCCCACGTCAAAATAATGCGATCGCTCCGGCTGCACCGGGCTCTGTTGGAATGTTTCCGGCGCCGCCGACGTCCCGGCGAAGGCGGCGATATTGACCGGCGCCGCAACCGCCTGCGGCGGCGGGGTGAAGTAGCGCGCATAGCCAGCGTGGAAGGTCGTGCTTTCGGTCGGCGTGAACACCAGATTGGCGCGCGGACTGAGTTGGTTTGCATTGACGAATTGCCACATCTGATCGAAGCGCAGACCGACGTTGAGCGTCAGCCAACTGGTGATCTTCCATTCGTCTTGAACGTAGGCGCCGGCGATCCAGCCGGTCTTCGAATTGTCGTCGATGAGCGTGAACGGCGCATCGACCAGCGTGTCCGGCAACACGGTCGAGATGTTGCTGTTCTTGGTGTTTTCTCCGCTGAAGGTGAAGCCCGCGCGCAGCGTATGGGCCTCATTGAGGCTGAAGGCGCCGTCTCCCTGCATGCCGCTATTGATACTGCGCCGGTAAACATCGGAGGCAACGCCATTGAACAGAATGTCGCCAACCGTATCGGGGATGAAATGGAGCGCGCTGTAGCGGGTGAAGCCGGCAACCTGCCAGTCGAGTCCGGGCGCCGATTTCTGCAAAGCGAGGACCGCGAAAGTGTTCTGCTCCGCCTGTTTCTCGTTCAAATTCTGCGAAGCA
>DATJVR010000061.1:0-5493 GCA_035501735.1 Xanthobacteraceae bacterium
GACCCGCGCAAGTTCCTGCAGACCCACGACTATAAAAACCTGACGCGCTGGACCAAAGAAATCGGCGAACGCCCGGCCGTCAAGCGTGGGCGCATGGTCAATCGCACCAGCGGGCCGCTCGAAGAACAATTGCACGAACGCCATGACGCCAGCGATTTCGAGACCAAAACGCAGGATAAGATCGGCGCAAGGTAACCCCGCCGCCGGCAACCTTAACGCGCCGCGATTCATGGTTATCGCAGCAAAGACGTGAATTTCGCGACTTTTCTGGCATCATGCCGGCGAGGCTTTTCGTCGAGCCTTGCGGATCATTGCGGCGATGAACGCGAACAAGACGATATCGGTCGGCGACGTCATGCGCGCCAACGGCGGAGCCGGCCCCGGCTTCGACCTGCTGCGGCTTTTGCTTGCGCTCGCCATCTTCTCCAGCCATTCGTTCTTTACCTCCCAGGGCGACGACGGCTCGCTGTGGCTGTCGCCGGCGCGGCCGCTGTTGATGGTGATGGTGCCGATGTTCTTCGGCCTCAGCGGCTTTCTGGTCACCGGCAGCGCGGTGCGCACGCAGTCGCTGCGCGTGTTCATGACGTTCCGCATCTTGCGCATCGTTCCGGCGCTGATGACGGAGGTCATGCTCTCCGCCGTGATCCTGGGCGCTTTGCTGACCACGCTGCCGCTGCAAGACTATTTCGCCAGCAGCGAGTTCCACCATTATTTCGGCAATATCATCGGCTGGATCCGCTTCACGTTGCCCGGCGTGTTCGTCGACAATCCGATGCCCGGGCTGGTCAACGTCAATTTGTGGACGCTCAAGCCGGAGTTCGCCTGTTACGCGGTCATGGCGGGCATCATCGTCACCGGCCTGATCCGGCGAACCAGCGTCGTCGCCACGGCGGTGGTGGTGCTCCTTGCCGCGTCCTTCGTCGTCAACTTTTTCATCAATATCAGCGAGCGCGACAGCGGCCATAACGCCTATTTGCCGTATGTGGTCGAGCTGTATTTCATGCTGGGCATCGCCGCCTATCACTGGCGCGACTACATCCCCGTCGACGGCAGGCTGTTCGGCGTCGCGCTCGCCGCAGCCTATGTGTCGATGCGCTATCCGGGACATGCCTTCGTCGCGGCCATTCCGACGATGTACTGCATGCTCTATCTCGGCATGGTCAAATATCCCCGCACCCCCATCGTCACATCCGGCGACTACTCCTACGGCATCTATCTGTACGGCTTTCCGATCCAGCAGACGCTGGTGCACCTGTTCCCGATTTTCCGCGAATGGTGGCCGTTGTTGTTTGTCGTCGCCGCGCCGACCACCTTTGTTTTCGCCGCGTTCTCCTGGCATTACATCGAGAAGCCGACGCTCGGGCTCAAGCGTCTGGTCGGCCGCCGCGCCGTACCGAGCTAGGCGACAATACGCCTGGCTTTGCGCAGTCGCGCGCGGCCCTGGCGAATACTCAATCGTCCGCTTTCGCCGATGATGAACAGTTACGTCAGCGGCACGGCGCCGACCTGATCCTTGAACGCCTGGCGCGACGCGATCGCGGCGTACCAGCGCTCGAAGTTTGTCAGCGGCGGCCGCTCCGGCACCAATTGCCGGTAGCGATAGGCCATGATGCCGACCGGAATGTCGCCGTAGGAGAACGCGTCGCCGGCAAGATACGCGGTTTTGCCCAGCTGAGCGTCGACCATGACAAACGCCGCCGTCGTGTTCTTCTTGCCGGCCTCGATGGCGGCGTGATCGCGCTTTTCCGGCGGCGTGCGAATGAGGCCCCAGAACACCGGCGTGATCGCCGGCCCGCATACCGACAATTGCCAATCCATCCACTTGCTGGCGTTGGCGCGGGCGTGCGGATCGGCCGGCTCCAGCACCGTCGCCTTATGCTTGGCGGCAAGATAACGCACGATGGAGTTGGATTCCCAAAGGAGGTATCCGTCTTCTTCCTCAAGCGTCGGCACCAGCCCGTTCGGATTCATGGCGAGATAAGCCGGCTCGCGATTCTTGCCGAACGGCCCGCCGATATCGATGCGCTCGTGCGGCAGGCCGATCTCGCCCACCGCCCACATCACCTTCTGCACGTTCGACGAAGTATTCCGGCCCCAGATTTTGATCACCTTTGCCCTCCCGCATTCCCATTGCCCGTCATGGCCGCGCTTGTCGCGGCCATCCACGTCTTTCGCGTCGGCTATGTTGGAAGACGTGGATGCCCGGCACAAGGCCGGGCATGACGCTTCAGAGCGACGCGTCCACGGTCAATCCAGCCGGCGCGCTTCCTCGGGCAGCATGATCGGGATGCCGTCGCGGATCGGATAGGCGAGCTTGGCCGCACGCGAGATCAGTTCCTGCTTGGCGGCGTCGTATTCGAGCCGGCCCTTGGTGAGCGGGCAGACGAGTATCTCAAGCAGCTTCGGATCGATGCTGCCGGCGGGGCGTTCGGGCGGCGAGGAAGAGTCGGTCATCACGGCTCCTTAACACAATAAATTCGCCTATTGCAGCGGGGACTCGCCGCCGGCGGTTTTCTTGGCGAGCTCGATCTCGGTGACGGCGATCAGGATTTCGGCGCGCGTTTTCAAGTCGGGTGCTTCCAGCAAGGCCTGTTTTTCCGCCGGTCCGTAGGGCGACATCATGGCGAGCGCGTTGACCAGCGCTTCGTTCGGCGCGTTATCGATCCCTTCCCAGTCGGTCTTCAGATTGTTGGCCTTGAGAAAGGCGGCGAGCGCGTCGAGCACCGCCTTGCGGTCGACGGCGTCCTCGCCGAGCCGCGCGCTGAAGTCGTCGGCGAAGGGAACAAAGCTCACGCGGCACTGCCGGTAGGGGGTGGTGACGTCGAGTTCCTCTTTGATACGGAAGCGCGCAATGCCGGTGAGCTGGATGAGATAGCGACCGTCGCCGCTCTCGGCGAGTTGGGTGATGCGGCCGACGCAGCCGATCTTGAACAGCGTCGGTTTCTGCTCCGAGCCCGGATGCGTGGGGTCGGGCTGGATCATGCCGATCAGCCGATGACCGTCGCGCATCGCATCGTCAACCATGGCGAGATAGCGCGGCTCGAAAATGTTGAGCGGCATCTGCCCGCGCGGCAGCAGCAGCGCGCCCGGCAGCGGAAACACCGGGATGACCTCGGGCAGGTCGGCTGGCCTGTGATAGACCGCATTCATCGGCATCGTCACTCTCCGATTCCGGCCGGCTCGGCCGGACGAGAGGATTTATGCAAACAAGATCGAGGACAGGCGTTTGCGGCCGGCGACCGTCGCCTCGTCGGCCGGGCCCCAGGCATCGAACAGTTGAACAAGTTGTTTGCGTGCGCCGTCGTCGTTCCATTTGCGGTCGCGCTTGACGATCTCGATCAGATGATCGAGCGCGGCCGCGCGCTTGCCCTTGGCATTGAGCGCCAGCGCGAGATCAAAACGCGCCTGCCAGTCTTTCGGATTATCGGCAACTTTCTTTTCGAGATCGCCGATCGGGCCGACGGCTTTCGACTGCTCGGCCAGTTCGATCGCCGCGCGCGCGGCGGCGACGGCCGGATCGTTGGTTTTCCCTTCCGGCACCATGGCAAGCGTCTGCTTGGCTTTATCAAGTGCGCCGGTGCCGACGTAGCAGCGGGCAAGACCGGCGAGCGCCGCGATGTTGGTGGAATCCTGCACCAGCACCTTTGCGAAAATATCCGCCGCGCCGGCGAAATTGTTGTTCAGCAGCGCCGACTCGGCGAATTTGAGCAGGTCCTTTTCCTCGCCGCCGATCTTGTCCTTGGTCAGACGCTCGATGAAAGCGAGCACCTGGCTTTCGGGAAGCGCGCCGAGAAACCCGTCCGCGGGCTGGCCGTTGACGAAGGCGATCACCGCCGGGATCGACTGGATGCCCATCTGGCCGGGGATCGCGGGGTGCTCGTCGATGTTCATCTTGACGAGCTTGACCTTGCCCTTGGCGGCCTTGACCACTTTTTCGAGCACCGGCGTCAGCTGCTTGCACGGCCCGCACCAGGGCGCCCAGAAGTCGATCAGCACCGGCTGGCGCTTCGATTCCTCGATGACGTCCTTGACGAAGGCCTGTGTCGTGGTCTCCTTGATAAGACCCTCGGGGGCCGCGGCGACTGCCCCAGCGCTGTTTTGCAGCATTTTTTGATCCTTAGCCTCGGTGGGCGAACAGCCCGGTCGGTTCACGCTATTAAATGGCGAGGACGCATATAAATGCAATCCGGTCAATTTCCACGGTCCGGCGCGGCCACCGCCAGGATCCGGGGCGGGTGGCCGGTGGCTTCGAGGAACTTCAAGAGCCCGTCGCGGGAAATCGACGTGGTCATGGTGTTGACCAGCGGATGACAGTTGATGATGTCGCGCTTGAGCAGCGCGTCGTCGAGCACGACGGTGACGCGGTGGCCGGAATCGTTGACGGCGCCGAAGGGCGTCACCGCACCGGGCGTGACACCGAGCGTCTCGAGCAAGAGGTGAGAGGAGCCGAACGAGAAGCGCCCACTTGCGCCAAGCACGCGGTGGAGGGATTTGAGCTCGATCGAAGCGTCCTCCGGCGCGGTCACGAGATAGAGCGTATCCTTCTTGTCCTTCAGGAACAGATTTTTGGTATGCCCGCCGGGAATCTGGCCGCGCATGGCGCGCGACTGTTCGACCGTAAACAGTGGCGGATGCGTGACGGTCTTGTGCGCGATGCCGAGGCGGTCGAGATAGGCGAACAGTTCGTCGGGCGTGGCCGGCATGCGGACTATTAAGGCTATCGGCAGCAAGGTTGCAAAGGGGCGGCGGTATTCGCTATAGGTTCGCTGTCGGCGCCAGCGCCGCGATACCTCAATGCGGGTGTAGCTCAGGGGTAGAGCACGACCTTGCCAAGGTCGGGGTCGAGGGTTCGAATCCCTTCGCCCGCTCCAATAACTCGACGAGTTCGCAGCTGATAACTTTGTTCGTTCGCGCGCACGTGCGCTCTCGGCGCACGGACTTAGGCGTTGTCGCTCTCAATGGCGACATGCGTCAAAGCATGAAATCGGGTTGAGCCGTCGTTGATTGATTTCCGGTTCCCGTTTCTTGCTCGTGACGACGGGCAGGATCGCGCCTAAATGGCCCGAGACGTCCAAGGTGCAAACCGCCCTTGCTCAGGGTGCCGCGGAAATGGATGACGCAGATTTTGGCGGATGAGACGTCACAATCTATTCACCAAAAAGAAACGGTGACACAGCAGTCAGCATGCGTTATCATGATTTTTAATTCGTGGATCGAGCGTCCAGTGTGATGTGTGGATTCCGCCAAAGAAACAGTTTCTGCAGCTATTTGGCGCTGTTCGCGATTGTATTTCAGTTGTTCGTTTCATTTGGCCACGTCCACCTCAAGGCCTTCACTTCGACCCATATCGATATTGTGGACCAATCCGGGTCTGCTCAGCGCCAAAATGAGCCATCCCAGAATGTTCCAAACGATGAGCACGATCGATGTGCTATCTGCGCGATCATCAGTCTCGCCAGTTCTCTGGTAGTACCTGATCCGCCCGTCTTCGCA
>DATJVR010000062.1:0-38306 GCA_035501735.1 Xanthobacteraceae bacterium
TTGCCGACCACCTCGTCGCGCTCCTTGATGGCGCCGATGCGGCGGATGTCGAGGCGGACCGAGGCGTAGAACTTGAGTGCCTGGCCGCCGCTCGTCGTCTCCGGCGAGCCGTACATGACACCGATCTTCATGCGGATCTGATTGATGAAAATGACCATCGTGTTGGAGCGGTTGATGGAGGCGGTCAGCTTGCGAAGCGCCTGGCTCATCAGCCGCGCTTGCAAGCCGGGCTGGCTGTCGCCCATCTCGCCTTCGAGCTCGGCGCGGGGCACCAATGCCGCAACCGAGTCGATCACCAGCACATCGACGGCGCCGGAGCGCACCAGCGTATCGGCGATCTCGAGCGCTTGCTCGCCGGCATCGGGCTGGGAAATCAGGAGCTCGTCGAGTTTGACGCCGAGCTTGCGCGCATAGACGGGATCGAGTGCATGTTCGGCGTCGACGAAGGCGCATACGCCGCCCTTCTTCTGCGCTTCGGCGATCACGTGCAGCGTCAGCGTCGTTTTGCCCGAAGATTCCGGTCCGTAGATCTCGATCACTCGTCCGCGCGGCAGGCCGCCAACGCCAAGCGCGATGTCGAGGCCAAGCGACCCTGTCGACACCGTGTCGATCTCGACCGCCTTCTGGTTCTTGCCGAGGCGCATGATCGAGCCCTTGCCGAACGCCCGTTCGATCTGGGAGAGCGCCGCATCCAGCGCCTTCGATTTATCCATTGAGGTTCCTTCGATGACTCGCAGGGCAGCCTGGGCCATTTTCGCGCTCCTTATGACCGGGAATCCACGGACCGACAAACGGGCGACCTCCCGGGGATCCGCCCAGCCCCGATGGAATCGCACCGTACACTATTTGTTCTCCGTTCGCAATATGTTCTTTTCGGGGGCGTGTCCTAATTCCGAGGCCAGTGTCCTAATTTCAGGTTGTAGAACGGAAAGGGACCGCCGATGGATCGCAGCACCAAGATAATTCTTGCAACAATCGCAGCTGGGCTTTGGGCAATCGCCTTAATACCGCTAATGCGGCCGATACCATCACCTAGCCCTGCCCCCATCCGCGTTTCAGCAGACGAAGAAATGCAGCAACACGAATTTTATCAGAACATGAAATCCATCGCGGTGGATTTGGATGCCCTCAGGACTGGTGGGCCAGCCTGCCCGAACAAGAAACTCTGCGATTAGGCCGCCTCAGTTGGCGGCCTCTTTCATTAGAGGATGCGCATCTTGCGTTTCGGTTTTTCTGGTTCCGGCTGCATCATTTCCAAGATGCCTTGATACTTGTCGAGCATGGTTCGTAGCTTCTTGAGTCCATCAAGATCGACTGAGGCTTGAATATCGAGGCGATTGCCATTCATTACCACACGAACGGGCAATTGTGTCACCGGCTCAGTATTTGGCGTCGGGCTACCTGACCGTCGAGGTTCGATCTGCATACTGTTTCCTCGCTCAAAGGCACCCTGCTCTGGACCCATACCCGCAGCAAGTTCACTAATCCTACCATCACCCTTGACGTTGGCAAAGGCGATATTTTCCTTGTAAATGCCCAAAACAGCGCGGGCTGATTGCTCATTTAGACCCCGCTCAATCTTTAGATGGCTTCGCGCCACAGTGTCAGACGGCACATGAGAACCCCAAGTATTGAACAACTCCCTCAGTAAGGGTGGATTAGTGGCGAAGTCTTGAAGACGCTGCGCCTTACGATCCTCTCGTTCATCGCGAAAAAAGTCTAGAGCGTGATTAGTCAGTTTGACTTTCCCAGACCCACCTTCCTCAAGCAAACCATACATTTTTAGGGCCGAAACGGTCTGGAATCCGCCGCTGCTTTTCTCGCTGTACTTCCAGACAGCGAAGGCGGTGGACACAGACATCTCGTTGCCGCGTTCATCAGCGGCATAAAGCTCCTGCGCTCGGCCTATAGCCTTTTCCAAATTGATAAAGGGAAACTGGATGCTTGCTTTCACCCGGCCCATAACAGCCTCCGATCCAAAACGTGACGAAGGCATATACAGCAACAAAGGTATCTGGGAAAGCCCAAATCTGATTTGACCCTTAAATTATTTCTCCTACCCTTGACATACCCTTGCACACGTGTTTTTCTCCCTACAGTAAATGGAGATTCCTATGCCCAGAGTGACAGAGCCCCGCCGTTACGTGCCGACCGGCGGCTGGGGCGATGACTCAATAGGAAGGGCCGCCCCCGCCGGCTAGGTCAGGAAGCGGCCCTTAATCGGTTCTCGTAAGTCTCGGGGCTCGTCTAACGGTAGGACACCCGCCCTTACCAGTGAGGAAATGTCGGTCCGAATCCGACGCCCCGAACAACCGAATTAGTGGGACCGACGCTGTTTGCGCAGTGCCGGTCCCGGATCAGAAACCCCGGGATTTGGCCCCGAAGCAAATGACCCATCTGGTTAATATAGCGGATTCAGAGCCGTTTTTCCAGAGTCGCGCTTCGGGCCGTCCCCAACTGACGGATTTGGCCCGCCATGAATATCCTTCCTCGCGATAAGCAAATTCAGATCATTGCCGCCCTCACTGAGGGTATGAGCATCCGCGCCGTTGAACGCCTCACCGGCATTCACCGCGATACCATCATGCGCCTTGGGGCGAAGGTCGGACGCGGCTGCGCCGAACTACATGACCGCATGGTGGTCGGCATTCGCACGAATCGACTGGAGTTGGATGAGCTGTGGGCGTACATCGGACGCCGGCGGCGTCAGCAAGAGAAGCCAAAGCACGGCGATCCGCGTGGCGACACGTATACATACGTTGCGCTGAGTGCATCAACGCGCGCCATCGTGACGTATCGCACTGGCAAACGAGATAGCGCGACCACGGACGAATTCATTCAGGACTTGCGCCAGCGCGTCATTGGTGCGCCTGAAATCAGCACAGACGGCTACTTGCCCTATCAGAATGCAATCCGCGATGCGTTTCGTGGGAAAGCCGCGCACGGCCAGATCGTAAAAACGTACAGCGTAACTAACTTAGTCACAAAGGAAGCGGCACGCCGCTACTCGCCTGCCGAGGTAATAGCCGTAGAACGTGAGGTAGTAAGCGGATTGCCTGCCTACATCAGCACGTCACTGGTTGAGCGCAGTCATCTGACGATGCGGATGCAGTGCCGCCGCTTCGCACGGCTCACAAACGCATTCAGCAAGACGTGGCCGAACCATGCAGCAGCGGTGAGTCTGCATATCGCGTTTTACAATTTCGTGCGCGTGCACGAAACCATACGCAGCACGCCAGCGCAGGCGCTCGGCATCACCGATCATGCTTGGTCGATTGGCGAGCTAATTGACGCCGCGCTGGCAACACAACCCATTACGCCAGTCACGTCCCCGCCAGAGCGGCGCAAGCGGTTCCAGGTAATCGAAGGTGGTAAATTGGATTAATATCAGAGGGGCTGCGGTTTCCAGCGTCTTTTTAACCTTGTCTCAAGCCTACGCAGTTCGCTTGCTGACAAAGGGCCAGCAATTATATGGATGGAATGTTCAGGGGGAGCAAAAAATTCCGAAGCCCAAGGAAGCCAATTTTCCAAGCCAAGATCGAAACGCACCGCACTTGGCAGACCCAGTTGTGCCAAACGTCCGGCATTCTGAATAATTAAATCGATGCGTTCGCGCTGGACTAATTTAAGGCGGGTGGTGCCGTATGATACCAGCACCCTGCTTCGTCCAGATTTCACTTCACGCTCGGTCCCACGCACGAGGACTGGTCGTACCTTCATGCCAGGCTTGCCGCCTTCTGGAAGTCTGCACCAGACAATATGGTGCAGTCTCGGAAGGGTGGAAACGTGAAAGTAGTTGAGGCTCCCCATAAGGGAAATCTACTTATCACGACTCCTGTTCTACAGGAACCCACTCTCCCTGTTCGAACTCTTCGCGAACTAGGTCGTCGATATTCCGAACTTGCTCTTCCGTGACTTCATCGTTGTAACTGACAACAAGTCCATCATGTCGAGCACGATGCTTACGGAGCGGTGCCATGATGCTTGCCTCTTTCATCCGTACCCGAACTCTTCGCCGTAAGACCGACTCACCAGAGTCGCTCAAATACGGTAAATGGTTCGTTAATACGCTTTCCCCTGGTATCTAGAACATCCTAGGCTGGCCGCCATATGGCAACAAGCGTTCGTGAAGAACCACCTCATGGTAGGGTTTATGCGCTGTGCATGAAAAAGACAATATTTCTTACCTATCTTTAATATCAAGTCCTGGTTGTATTCGCTGGTGCAAGGTTGCAGCGTGTCCTAATTCGGACAGTACCGGGGGGTGGGTGCTGGCCCCTTTCCGACCCTCAGTCAACCCACTGGCCCCCTTTGAAAATTAGAGTGGCCCCTATTGGCTGATCACGCGCCCGTGATCTCTTTGCGTTTAATCAAAGCGCCGCCCGCAAATCTGTATGGCCATGCGCACATGGCAACCTTCGTTTTCAAATGCCCGAATACGAGCCTCAACGTGCAGGGCTTCGTGGCTGACGATCCATTGAAAGAGAACGGCAACGTCTACGAATCAATTACCTGCCTTGCCTGCCGCCAAACCCACCTGGTGAATCCAACAACCGGCAAGGTTCTGACTACGGACGAAAAATAGGCCGCCAACTGAGGCGGCGTTTGTAAGGCACATGTAAGTCGCGAGGACTACGGTTTCCCTCTGACAGATACGGAGAGGGGCCCTGTCAGTGGTTTTTCAATTGCTGCTCGTCGCTGACCTCGCCATCCTCGTGGCCACCTATCTGCGCCTACAGGAAGCCTGGGCCAATGCAACCTGTGTTTACGTCTATCCGCTTTGCGATTATCCGCCGGGTCTGATTATCGCTGGTATCGTATTTCTTATGTGTTCAATCCTTATCCGTTCTTGATTCGCTGCGGGGGCCGCCTCAAGCTGGCGGCCTCTTTCATGAGAGGATCATGGGCTAGTCCCCTAAAGAGCCCCGGGCGTCACACGGGGACAGGCCAGGACGAATTGGCCATCCCGGGGCTCCTGTCTGATGGACAATGCTATCCCCCCCATCATGACCCGCCAAGTCTGATACAACCTGGATTTGAGGGCAAGTGGGCGAGGTTGTGGGCGTGTCCGAATTCGGCCAGCACCGAGTTTGCTGGATGGTGTCCTCATTCGACCTCAGTGTCCTGATTTCAGGTCGTGGGCCTCTTTTGACGAAAGCCGTTCCAACCCTCAAACTGGGATGGCCTGACTCATGTAAGGGGATTGGAAATGACCCGAAGCATCGCCATCGCCTGCGCTTTGTTCGCGGGGCTGACCGTCGCCAACGCGCAGAATATGACCCCCATTACAGCAGCGGCGAAAAAGTGCCGGACGATGGACCAATGTATCGCCGCTTGCGAGAAGGGCGGCGGACGCGTGAACCTTTGCGGTGCTTGGTGTTCAAAGCAGTTGCGGGACGCCGGTTGCCCGATCCGATAATGGCGCCGCTATCGAATTGAGAGCCGCCTCGCTTGGCGGCCTCATGATCGCGGCTCGTTTATGCCCGATTGGCACATTGTCCAGTCCTTGCAGGCGCTTGCGCGCATCCGCCCGCCGCCGTGCCCACCTTCAAAGTTAACGGTATCCTAAGCGGCCGGAACGGCGTAACCTGACCGTCATGCGGCTGCGGTTGGGCGTTCATGGCCATGTCGGTTAATTGGTTGGTGCCGATAACGATCCTTGCCGTTGGCATCGTCATCGCGTGGTTGATCATGATCGGTATGACGCACCAGCGCCGATAGACCACGCTATTGACTGAATTCATGACTCGAGATGATCTGCCGGATTAAATCGCAGCACTCAAGTGGTCCCTTTTCGTTCCGAGGGGCCAGCGCCGAGGGATCGGGTACTCGCCTGTTTCCATTACGATGGCCCGAGCTTGAATCCAGCACTGACCCAGTTTGATTTGGTTAATCCGGGTGCAGCGTTAAGAATTTTTACTTGCGAACTGGCCTGCTTCCCGAATTGTTCCCTGAGGCCTTAAGAATGCTACTTGCAGGATGCCTTCAGCATAAAATCCGTAGAATCCCTTAGTTGCCGGATCGGCCGCAGGCCGCAACATAGCTCCGGCATGACGACCTTCATCTTTCGCTGTCCGAAGACCGGCTTGAATGTTCAAGGCTTTGCGGCCGACGAGCCACCCACGGAGAGAGCGGAATCCAATCCGTCAGCGGACAAGACGGAATCCTATGCTGCGATCGTGTGTACGGCTTGCCGCCAGACGCATCTGGTCAATCCGAAAACCGGCCGCGTGTTGACCGCCACGGAAAAGCAATAACAGACCGCTGAAAAATCCGGATTGATGCATTTTCCCACATCCGCCGCCCAAGTTGCGCTAAAAGACCATGCAACGACGGCCTGTCGACTGTTTCAACAACCAGGGAGGTGGACATGAAATCGAAACTCGCGCTCGCACTCGGACTCGTCGCCGGCTTCGGACTCGGTGCCGTCGCAACGCAGGGCCTGCACGCCCAGGGCAAACCGCCCGTCTATACCGTGACTGAAATCGAAATCACGAACCTCGACGCCTACGTCAAGGACTACGCTCCACTGGCGCAGGCCAGCATCAAGAGTTCGGGTGGCAAGCTCCTTGCCGCCGGACAAAAGATCACGCCATTGGAAGGCACGCCGCCCAAGAGCCGCGTCGCCATTCAAGTCTGGGACAGCGTCGAGACCGCGCAGAAGTGGCGCGCATCGGCGGAATACAAGAAGGCGCGCGAGATCGGCGACAAGTACGCCAAATTCCGCGCCTATGCGGTCGAAGGCCTGCCGCAATAATCCTGTCCCGGGCGGCATCCCGAAGCGAGGCCGCTTTTGGGCGGCCTCGCTGATTTTGAGCGCAAGCGCCTCGGTCCAATTCCGCGCCGATTGCGGTTGAAAACGTTCTGATACGTTTTGCCGCTGTCACATCTTTGCGGTTACCCTTTTGCGGGGGCTCAATCGGAGGAACCACCGATGCGAAGATTGCTCTTTGTCCTGGCGGCAATGGCCGCGGTCCTCTTCGTGGGATCGCCGACGATGGACGCCAATGCGCAGATGTCGCGCGGAATGGCGACGGTGAAAACCGTCACGCAGAACCATACGCCCATCGAAAAGGCTGCCTGCTTCGGCTGGGGACATTGCCGGCCTGGATTCCACCAGGTTTGCGGCCCCCGCCGCTGCTTCTGCGTGCGCTGCTAGCCTGCCGCATAGCATCCGGACACCATCGAGGCCGCCCCGTTTGGCGGCCTCGACATTTGCGCCGGGCTTCACGCCGGTCCGCCCGTGACAGCCCATGGCCGCTGTTATATTGGAGCTTCCGGGGCCGGAGGGGTCCGATGAACGACACCGTGAAGTTCGTGCGTGTTGGCCTTGCGCTGGGCTTGATCCTCCTGCTCGCCGCCGCCCTAAACCGCACCGCCGATGCCCAGATCACCGGAAAATCCCTCCGCCTGATCGTGCCGTTTCCGCCCGGCGGGGCCACCGACGTGCTGGCGCGCCTGCTCGCGCAGGAGGCCGGGCAGATCAGCGGCCAGTCGGTGGTCACTGAAAATCGCCCGGGCGCCGGCACCGTGATCGCAACCGAATTCGTCTCGCGCGCCCCGCCCGACGGCACGACCGTGCTGATGATGGCGAACTCGTTCGTGATCAATCCCATCGTGCGGTCGTCGCTGCCCTACGATCCGTTCAGCTTCGAGCCGATCTGCCTGTTGGTGAATTCGCCGCAGGTGCTGGTGGTCAACGCCAGCTCGCCGTACAAGACGCTCGATTCCTTCGTGCTTGCCGCCAAGGCGCGGCCCGGCGAGCTCAACTACGCCGCCGTCGGACCCGCCACCACGCAGCACATCGCCGGCGAAATGTTCAAACGCGCGGCCGAGATCAACCTCACCTACGTACCCTATGCCGGCGGCGCGCCCGCCGTGAACGCAATTCTCGGCGGCCACGTCACTGCGATCATCGCCAACTACAGCGAGGTGATGGAACAGATCAAAGCCGGCAGGCTGCGGCCGCTCGCCGTCGCCGCACGCGAACGCATCGCACCGCTGCCCGATGTGCCCACCATGGCCGAAAGCGGCTACAAGAACGTCGAGGCCACGGCCTGGTTCGGCATGATGGCGCCGCCCAGGACCAACCGCGAGACGCTCGGCCAGTTGATCGCGCTGTTCAAGACCGCGTTGGATACCCCCGACGTGCAGGCCAAGCTCGTCGCGCAAGGGCTCTACCCGGCCAACGCCTGCGGCGCCGACTTCGCCGCCCACATCAAGCAGCAGTACGAGAACTACGAGCGCGACATCAAGGAAGCCAACATCCGGGCGGAGTGATTACCCCGCCGCGAGCTTCATCTGGTGCAGCACCGCGCGTGCGAGCGGGCTCAACGGATTGGCCAGTTGCTCCATGACTTCGAAGTGGTTGTAGCCTTCCAGCGCCGTGAGCGAGACCTCCTTGCCCGCGGCTTTCGCCGCGGCGGCAAAATCGCGGCCCTGGCGCTGGAACTCCGGCGTCTCCAGCGTGCCGTAAACCACATGCAACGGCGCCAGCAGCTTGTCGATATGGCGCTGCGGGCTCAAGCGCTCCTCGATCGCGTCGGTGAAATTGATGTAGCTCGAACGCTTCGACAGCCGCACCGGTTTCAAATCGTAGATGCCGCTCGCGCACACACCGCCCTTGATGATGTTGGGCGGCAAATCGAAATCGCTGAGGAAATCCGTCGTCAGCAGCACGGCCGCCAGATGCGCGCCGGACGAATGACCCGTCACGTAGATGCGCTCGGGATCGCCGCCGAAACTGTCCGCGTTCTTCCAGATCCAGATCGCCGCGCGCCGCACCTGATCCGCCAATACCGTGAGGTCACCGCCGGCCTCGATGACGTTGTTGAAGTCGAGCACGGCCAGCGTGGCGCCGGACATCAGGAACGTTTCGGCAAAATAGGCGTAATCCTTGGCCATCCCGCTCCGCCACGCCCCGCCGTGAATGAACACGTTGATCGGCGCGTTTTTCGCTTTCGCTGCGAACACGTCGAGCGCCTCGATCGCAGTCGGGCCATAGGCAAATCGCCGCGATGCGCCGAGCCGCTCGCGCGTCAGCTCGCTGTTGCGCTTGCAGCGCTCGAGGATCTGTTGGCGGTTCGGCGCATAGACGCTCTGGTCATAGGCGTCGTCGAGCGCCTTCTGGTCCATGTCGAGCCAGACCGGCGGGCCCTTTTCGCGCGGCGCGGAATCCGATTGCGCCCCGGCGCTTCCGCCCGCAGCCGCCGCAATGCCGGCGGCCGCGCCCGCGACCAACGTGCGCCGCGTCATGGTCGCACTCCGCGATTTGTCTCCTCGTGCTGGCGTGGCATCCCCCCAAGATACGCGTCAGGAAACCGGAACAGGAACCAAACGAGCGAGCGAAATTCCGTCACGAGATTGCGAGTTTCATCTGCGCGAGCGCCGCACGGCCGAGCAACCCGTAGGGGTTGGCCATGGTCTCCAGCAGCTCGAAATGGTTATAGCCGTCGCCGACCAGAAGCTCGACGGATTTTCCGGCCGCTTTGAGGGCTGCGGCGAAATCTCGCGTCTGGCGCTGGAACTCCGGCGTCTCGCGCGTGCCGTGCGCCAGGATGAGCGGCGCGTTGATGCGGTCGATGTGCCGCTGCGCGCTGAGCTCCTGCTCCATGGCGTCGGTGAATTTCACGTAAGCCGAGCGTTTCGACAGCCGCACCGGCTTCAGGTCATACATGCCGCTGGCCAGCAGCGCGCCCTTGATCACGTCGGCCGGCAGATTCTCGCGCGCCCAGTCCGTCGTCACCATGCAGCCGCCGATCTGCGCGCCGGACGAATGGCCGGAGAGATGGATGCGATTGGGATCGCCTCCGAAACTCGCGGCATTCCGGTAGACCCAGCCGATGGCGCGCCGCACCTGCTCGATCATCGGGAACAGGCTTCCCTCCGCCTCGTCCACATTGATGAAATCCGGAACGACGTAATGCGCGCCGGCGCGGATGAAGGCTTCCGCCTGCACCGCGTAATCGGCCGCCTTGTTGCGCCGCCACGCGCCGCCATGAATGAAAATCTGGATCGGCACGGTCGTGGCCTTGGTGCGATAAATGTCGAGCTTCTCAATTTCGCTCGGCCCATAGGAAACGCGCTGCGGCGGCCCGATGATCGCGCGCACGCGATCGCTGTTGGCGTGGCGGCGCGCGACGATCTGGTCGCGATTGGGCGCGTAGACTTCTTGATCGTAGGCGTCGTCGAGCGCCTTTTGGTCCATGTCGAGCCAGACAATGGGACCTTTGGCGCGCGGTGCCGGGGCGGATGCGGACTGGATATTCATGGTGGCCCAGAAGGAATTCGGAAGGCCGCGAGACTAGCGCAAGCCTCCTGCCCTGGCCATATCAGCGCGCGGACCGCACCTTCACCAGATTATCGTAGAAGTGGCGCAGCGCCCGCTTGACCACCGCCAGATCCTTGGCCGGCAGGTCGGCGGCCGTGGTGTCCTCGAGCTGATGCGCGACCGGGATCAGGCGCTGCACCAGCGTACCCCCCTTCGGCGAGAGCGCCACCAGCACCTCGCGGCTGGAGGTTTTCGACCGGCTGCGCGTCACGAGACCCATGTGCACCAGCCGGCTGACGATGCGCGACATGGTCGAGGCATCGATGCTGGTTTTTGTGGATAGGTCCACCTGACGCAGCTCATCCGCGTTCGAGAGAGCGGCCAGCACCCGCCACATGTCGATGCTGAGCCCATTGTCCTTCAGGGCTTCCGCGGTGAAGCTGTCCACCATCGCGAAGCCGACCCGATTCAGCAGGTATGGCAAGTAATTATCCAGATCCAGGCGCTGTTTCTGCGTCACGTTGCGAGGCCCCTGCCGGCCGCCGCGAATCGCTGATTGTGCACGGCACACACTCCCTCTAAGCTCTTTTTGTTGCAATTTCAACTATTGCAATAAACACAATTGCAATTTCAATTATTGCAATTGCAACAATTGCAGCTTGCCTGTAAAGTGCGCCTTATGGCTGACCGGGCAGACGGCGGCCGGCAACGTCCAGCGAGGGGAGTTACGCCATGGAATTCGGCTATTTCACGCTCAGCGACAACCATTACGAAAACAATCCGCGCAACGCCAACCAGTTCGTCACCGACATCACCAACGAAGCGCTCTATGCCGACCAGCTCGGCATGCATTCGGCCTGGATCGGCGAGCATCATTTCAATTCGCTCGGCGTACTGTCCTCGCCCGAGCTGGTGTTGAGCTACATCGCCGCCCGCACCAAGCACATTCGGCTGGCGCCGGCGGTCAACGTCACGCCGCTGCACCATCCGATCCGCGTCGCCGAGCAATGGGCGACCCTTGACCTGCTCTCCGGCGGCCGCGTCGATTTCGCCGCCGGCCGCGGCTACGACAGCCGCGAATACGCGCCGTTCAAGGTGTCGTTCGCCGACAACCAGAGCATCTTCGAGGAAGGCATGGAGGTGCTGCAGAAGTTGTGGACCGCCGACGGCCGCATCTCGCACCACGGCAAGCACTACCAGTTCGACGACGTGCGCATCACGCCCAAGCCGATCCAAAAACCCTTGCCCGTCTACATCGGCTCGTTCTCGAAACCCTCGATCGAATTGGCCGCGCGTCTCGGCTTCAATCTGATCGTCGCGCCGTTTGCCGCTGCCATGAGCTACGGCGGCCTCAAGCAGGTCGCCGATCTCTACAACGAGACCTGCATCAAGCACGGCAAAAAGCCTGGCCGCCTGATGTGCAGCTATTTCACGCATTTCTCCGACAACAAGGCGCAGGAGGATGCTCAGCGCGCGCGCCAGATCCGCTACTACAAGGAATGCGTGATCCCGGCGTTCCCGAGCGATCCGAAAAACACTCCGCCGAGCTACCGCTACTTCATCGAGATGGTTGAGCGCCTGCACAAGGTGAAGGCCGAGGACTTGACCGAGAATTCCGTGCTGTTCGGCAACGGCCCGCGCATCACCGAAGTCTTGAAGAAAGTCGAAGCCGCGGGCTTCTCCGAGGTCATCCTCTACTTCAACGTCGGCATGAAGCCGCACAATCAAGTGAAAGAGGAGATGGACCGCTTCATGCGCGAAGTCGCGCCGAATTTCAAAGGCAAGCACATCGCGCGGCGCGCGGCGTAGTCGGCGCCTCTATCCCCGCGCGTCAGAAATTGCTCTTCCGGCTTTGTGTCGAACCGCTGCGGTGGCTCGCCAACTTGAGCACCTTTCGCAGATCCGGAATGAGGCGATGCTGTTGGAAGAATCGCGTCAGTGCTGATTTTGATTTTGCGTGATGCGGGTGTGCCGCCACGCGGCTGATCTTGCTCTTGTTGCGTGCCGCGGCAGAGCCGCGCGGCTTCGGCGCAGCAACGGTTTTCGCTTTCGCTGCCGTCTCGATCTTTGCCTTCGGCGCAACCGTTATCTTCGGCTCGGCGCCGATCGTGGTGACCTTTGGATCGACGCCGGTGGTGACCTTGGGATCAGCGGCGGCAATAGCGGCCTTCGGCTCGGCGCCGCTGCCGTGACCGCGCAGTTTCTTCGCCTGGCTGCGATTATACGACTCGTTAGCCTCGCTCACGTCGGTCTCCAGCGTAGGCTGCTGCTTCGGCGGATCGGCCACGCTGTGCTCCGGCTCCGGATCCACGGCCTTCGCCGGCTCGGCCCCGCCGCGCTCCATGAGCGCGGTCAGCTCGTTCGCGCTGGCAACCGCCGCGTGCTCCTTATATTGCTCGACCGGTTCCCGGTTCTTGACCGGACTGACATCGCCCATGCCCGTTGTCCGGCGCGCGATCATTTGCTTCGCCAGCCGGCGGTTGTTGACCGAGCTCGAGTCGTTGGGATCGAGCCGGATCGCCTGATCGAAGTCCTCGATCGCGCGCTCGTACTGGCCCTTTTTCGCGTAGGCGATGCCGCGATTGTTGTAGGTCGTGGCGTAGCTCGGATTGATCCGGATCGCCTCGTCGAAGTCGGCGATCGCGACGTCGAAGCGGCCCATTCTGGCGTAGGCGGCGCCGCGATTGTTGAACGCATAGGTCGAGTCGGGATCGAGCCTTATCGCGTGGTCGAAATCGCTGATGGCGCGGTCGTACTGGCCTTTCTTCGCGTAGGCGATGCCGCGGTGATAATAGATCGCGGCCAGTTCCCGGCCCGAATAACGGTCCGAGAGGATCGTGGCCGTGCAACCGTCGATCCGCAGACGGGGCGAGAACGAGTCATCCTTGTTCAAGCACGAATTGACTTGCTGTTGCGTTTGCGCGCCGGCTGGCGACATCGGCAGGATCGCGACAACGAAGGCCGCGCTCGCGAGCGCGCGCTGAATTGCCTGGGTCATGTTGCATTTCCTCGGCTATTCGAACGAATCAGAATTTGGATTGCTTTGCCAAGCCTAGGGAGGTCCCGGTAATTTTCCTTAAATCCAGGGTTGGTCCGCCGAAGATCGAAATAATTCGTTAACGCCCGGCTCCGTGGCCGCGCGAATTGCGCGTTTTTTCTTTAAAACGGAGAAGTTCGTGCGGCGATTTTGTGTCGTGCCTTCAGATCAGGCTTACCGCGAACATTTCGAAATCAGCACTTCGCATTTTTTGCCGCCGTCTTTGACGCAATCGGATATCGCATCCGCCCGCGCCGCGCGCTCGCTGTTGCCGTTGCCGCCGGCCCACGTCCCATCGTCACCGACCGCGAGCGCGCCACAGGAATTCGAGAACCATGCCGCGATCTCGCAGTCAGTCTTGCCGCATTCGGACTTGGCGCGTTTCTCCGCCTCCGCCCGCGAGCCGTAGCCAAAAGAAAATCCGTAGTCGCCGCCGTCCGGGCTGTAGGCGATCGCGCCGTAGGACTCCCTCCGCCTTTGCTGCATCTCCTGCTGGTTTTTTTGATATTGCTCCATATTCCGCTCGTACTGATCCCGGTACGCCCTGTTGCGTTCCTCTTGTTGCTGCTCCGGCGTCATGGTGTTGTAGTCGTAGGGATACTGGTACTGGGCGAATCGAAGGCATCGATTCAGGCCATCCGCGCGCGCCGACAAAACAAAACCGCCAACCATCATGGCGGCGACGGATGCTCCTGCGGCGAATCCAAACAGCTTGGACATGGCGTGAAAGTGTATGGGGTCGAAAATCTGACGACAAGCACGCTCGCGATGATTAGAGTTGCCCGCGCGAAGTCCGGAGCGCGACAATCGAAGCCTTCTCCCCTCTCATTATTCTCTACTGCTGCGTCGTGATGGTGGCGGCCTATGCGGCGCGCGGCTCCACCGGCTTCGGTGCGGCCGCCGCCATGCCGCTGCTCGGTCTCGTGCTGCCGCTCAAAGTCCTGATCCCGGCCTGGACCGTGATCGGCGCCGCCGCAGGTCTCGCGCTGTTCGGCAACGACCGCAAGAACGTCGCCTGGGACGAGATGGTGAAGCTCGTGCCCGGCCTGCTGGTCGGTATCGCGGTGGGACTTTACGTGTTCACGCTGCTCGATTCTGCCACGCTGGCCAAAGGCCTCGGCGTGTTCGTACTGCTTTATGGATTGCATGCGCTCTGGCGCACGTTCCGCGCGGCTTCGCATACCCATGTTCCGCCGCGCCTGGCCGCCGCGGTCGGCGGATTTTTCGGCGGCATCGTCGGCACCGTGCTCGGCACCATGGGCAGCGTGTTCTTCGCCATCTATTACGACGCCATTCGGCTGTCGAAGCAGCACTTCCGCGCCACCATGACCGCGATCCTGCTCACGCTTGCGGTGGTGCGCGGCGTCGGCTACTGGGCGGTCGGCGAGTTCACCCGCGAGGTGATGATCCTCGCCGCGATCCTGTTCCCGATGATGCTCGTCGGAATCGTCATCGGCAACCGCTTCCACCACGGCATGAACGAAACCCTGTTTCGCCGCACCGTCTCCGTCGCGCTGATCGCGAGCGGCCTGGCGCTGCTGGTGAAATAGCCGGCGCGACGCGATCGACGGAGCAAACCGAACAAGAGGTCGACCGATGGCTCAACGTCTCGCTGGAAAAATCGCACTCATCGTCGGCGCCGGCTGCGTCGGTCCCGGCTGGGGCAACGGCCGCGCCGCCTGCGTCCTCTTCGCCCGCGAAGGCGCCAAGATTTTCGCCGTCGACAAAGATCAAGATTCGATGACCGAAACGGTCGCCCGCGTGCGCGAAGCCGGCGGCGAGATCAAGACCCATCTTTGCGACGCGACCGACAACGCGCAGGTCGCCGCCATGGTGGCGGCCTGCAAGGCCGCGTTCGGCCGCATCGACATTCTGCTCAACAACGTCGGCGGATCGGCCGCCGGCGGCGCCGCCGAAATCTCCGAGGAGTCCTGGGACAACCAGATCGACTACAATCTCAAGACCGTCTTTCTCGCCTGCCGGCACGTCATTCCGGTCATGATCGAGCAGGGCGGCGGCGCGATCGTGAACACGGCATCGAGTTCCGGCATCCGCTATACCGGCTCGCCGCAGATCGGTTACGCAGCATCCAAGGCCGGCGTGATCCAGTTCTCGCGCGTGACCGCCGTGCAATACGCGAGCAAAGGCATCCGCGTGAACACCGTCATCCCCGGCCAGATGCACACCCCGATGGTCGAAGCGCGCCTGGCCAAGCAGCGCACCGGCGGCGACATCGCGACCCTGCTCAAGCAGCGCGTCGCGCGCATTCCGCTCGGCTTCATGGGCGACGGCCGCGACACCGCCAACGCCGCGCTGTTCCTCGCCTCCGACGAGGCGCGCTTCATCACCGGCACCGAGATCGTTGTCGACGGCGGCATGACCGCGCGCTGCGATTGAGCGCCGCGCGCTGAATTTTCGCCAAATTGATTCGGTGCCGACCGCCCACGCACACGTTGGCGTTGCGGCAGGCAATGCTCATAAATTAGCCAGCCGCACCCGCACGGCTCGCGTCCCATCTCATTGAAGATACGTGTAAATCTCAATAGCCGGAACCGGCGGCGGCTGGCATGGCTTCTGCATTGCACAATGACAAATACGGACTCACGGAGAACTGGAATGTCCTATCTGAAATCGAAGCTGGCCACGCCACTGCAGAAGTACGCCCCGCTCGTGAAATACGGGGTGGTCGGGTTGTGCGCCTCGACCTGGCTCTATGCGCTGGTCGACCAGCTCTATACGTCCGCGCACGTGATGAAATATCTGCTGATGTCGCTGATCCTGTTCGCCATCGCGCTGATGTAACGATCATGTGCACGCCACCGCCGCAGCATAAGGGTGTCATGCACTCCTTCGCTTGCTGATCGGTTATTCTCCTGCCGTCGTCGCCGTGCTTCTTCCTCTCCCCGCTTGCGGGGAGAGGTAAATTCACTTCAGCCCAAATTCAATTCCTTGAAGAAATCATTGCCCTTGTCGTCGATCACGATGAACGCGGGGAAATCCACCACCTCGATGCGCCAGATCGCTTCCATGCCGAGTTCGGGATATTCCTGCACCGCGACTTTCTTGATGCAGTGCTCGGCGAGGTTCGCGGCCGCCCCGCCGATCGACGCCAGATAAAACCCGCCGTGCTTCTTGCAGGCCTCGCGCACCGCGGGCGAGCGGTTGCCCTTCGCCAGCATCACCATCGAGCCGCCGGCCGCCTGGAAATCATCCACGAACGAATCCATCCGCCCCGCCGTGGTCGGCCCGAACGCGCCCGACGCGTAGCCTTCCGGCGTCTTCGCCGGCCCGGCGTAATACACCGGATGGTTCTTGAAATAATCCGGCAGCCCCTTCCCGCTTTCCAGCCTTTCACGCAACTTTGCGTGCGCCAAATCGCGCGCCACGATCATCGGGCCGGTCAGCGACAGCCGCGTCTTGATCGGATGTTTCCTGAGCTGCGCCAGAATCTCCTTCATCGGCTTGGTCAAATCAATTTTCAACACCGCGCCGCCGAGTTTCGACGTGTCGATATCGGGCAGATATTTCGCCGGATTGTGCTCGAGCTCCTCCAAAAAGATTCCCTCGCGCGTAATCTTGCCCATCGCCTGCCGGTCGGCCGAGCACGACACGCCCAAGCCGATCGGCAAACTCGCGCCGTGCCGCGGCAGCCGCACCACCCGCACGTCGTGGCAGAAATATTTGCCGCCGAACTGCGCGCCCACGCCCATGGACTGCGTCAGCTTGTGCACTTCCTTTTCCATCGCGAGATCGCGGAACGCGTGCCCGTCCTCCGAGCCCGTCGTCGGCAGCGTGTCGAGATATTTGGTCGAGGCGAGCTTCACCGTCTTCATCGTCAGCTCGGCCGACGTTCCGCCGATGACGATCGCCAGATGATATGGCGGGCACGCCGCGGTCCCGAGCGTGAGAATCTTCTCCTTCAAGAAAGCGATCATGCGGTCGTGCGTCAGGATCGCCGGCGTCGCCTGAAACAGGAACGCCTTGTTCGCCGAGCCGCCGCCCTTGGCGATGAACAGGATTTTGTATTCGCCTTCATATTCCCCTTGGCCCTCCGCGTAGATCTCGACCTGCGCCGGCATGTTGTTCTTGGTGTTCTTCTCCTCGAACATCGACACCGGCGCGAGCTGCGAATAGCGCAGGTTCTTCTTGAAATAGGCGTCGCGCGCGCCGGCCGCGAGCGCGGCCTCGTCCGCGCCGTCGGTGAACACCAGCCGACCCTTCTTGCCCATGATGATGGCGGTGCCGGTGTCCTGGCACATCGGCAGCACGCCGCCCGCCGCGATGTTGGCGTTCTTCAGGAAATCGTAGGCGACGAACTTGTCGTTATCCGACGCCTCCGGGTCCTCGACGATTTTCTTCAGCGACGCCAGATGCGCCGGCCGCAGCAGATGATTGATGTCGATGAACGCCGCTTCGCTGAGCGCGCGCAACGCTTCCGCCGGGACGACGAGCATCTCCTTGCCCATCACCTTTTCGACCTTCACCGCTTCCGGCCCGGCGATCTTCTGGTACGGCGTATTGTCCTTGCCGAGTGGAAATAGCGGGGTGTGTTTATAGACGGGCGGATTGATATGGGCTGGGGCGTTCATTTTGACCTGTCACAGAGTTTATGCACGGAAAGGTTGATTTATACGAGTTGATGGCGCATTTTTCCTGAATGAAATGCGACGATCAACCTCCACGCGCTCAGTCATACTAAGGATTGGCCGCAAAACTCGATCCTTGCCTACAGATCAGGGGAGCGACGTATCTCGTCTTATCGCCAATAAACGAGTCATTACAATGTCGCCGAAAGGTGTTAGTGTCCAATATGTCTTCGTATCTTTGATGCTCCTACTTTTCTCACTTTTTGTTACTAGACCAAGCGCTCGAAGCTGAACCTTAATCGTATTAAAGTCATCGGGCGAGATTTTAAATTCCGTAAGCTGCAGCTTTGCGAATTGGTTTTTGGCGATTTGGATCGGAAAGCCGCGGTTCCGTATCAATCGCTCAAGAGCCGACACGTAGTCACTTTCTGAAGCATCGTCTATCATTTTTGGAGCAACAGAGGCAAAGATGTCATTCCAAGAAATTTCTATTCGGTCTTGGTAGTTTTCTCCGTGGAATGAGTAACCATCAGGAGAAGCATTAAAAAAATAAACAATCTCAAATTTGTCATCGCCTTGTTGTAACTTATCGCTTCCTTCTGGCGCAGAGGTACTCACATTTTCAAGTTTCGACTCTAACACTTCGATTTGTGCTTTGAGTCGCAATATTTCGAGCGCCGCTGTTTGGTTGGGAACCAAATCACCCCTAACCCAACCAATAGCCGGGCTACTTTTGATTAACTTGATCAAACTTCTACTAACTTGGCTTCCTAAATCAGCCGGGCTCTCCCAAAACCGGCACATTTTCTTCTGAACAAGGTCACGAAAATCACTAAGTTTCTTTTTCCCATCTTCAGTGGGCTCGCATCGATCCGCAGCCAATTTTCCCGGGTCTTTGTGCAAAAAACCAATTACCGGCTTCCCTTTCTCTAAGGCGTATCTGTACTCCAATTCCGTGTACCCAATTCCTGATGGCGATAGCGAACCGTATCGGCCACCGATAATGACAATGTAATAATCACAATCGTCGATAACTTTTCTAATTAGTGTCCACTGATCCTCATTGGCTGCGGGAAATAATTCCATCCCGGCCGGAATGCAATCTAACTCAAGCAATGCCTGCATTATTTCTTGGCGCTCTTCTTGCAAATCTGCGTAGGTGGAGCTGATGAACACTTGATACCGTATCTCCATCAAATTCCTCCAAAATCCATGCCGCCCTTAAATGGAGACAATTTCAGCCCGTAGGGCGCATCAGCCGAAGGCGTAATGCGCCGATAAAAAATTGGCGCAATACGTGGAGTTTACACTCAGCCCGGCAGAAGGCCGGACCCGAGTGCTATTGCGCCCTACATATAACACATCATCATGGCCGGGCTTGTCCCGGTCATCCACGTCTTTCTCCGCTGAATCGCAACAGGCAAGACGTGAATGCCCGCGACGAGCGCGGGCATGACGAAAATATAAGATGCCCGGCGCACAAGGCCGGGCATGACGCAGTTGGTTACCCGCTCGTCCCCGCGAAAGCGGGGACCCAGTGTCTGGATTCCCGCTTGCGCGGGAATGAACGGAGTTTGAAGTCCGGCGCCTAATGCCCCTTCTGCTGCGCGCGCTGCACCAGCGCGGCGACCTGCCCAAGCGTGCGCCCGACCAGCACGTCGTAGCCCGCCGCGTTGAGGTGGTGCTGCGGATCGTTCGGCACCGTGTACTGCGGATTGCCGCGCAGGTCGGCGGCCGGGTCGTTGTCGAACGACAGCACCTCGATGCCGCGCGCACGCAAGCGCCCGACGATCGCCTGCCGGTTGGCGCGGATGGTCGGTTGCGGCACGCCCGCCTTGCGGTCGTTGACGCCGATCCACACGATCGCGACCTGCGTGCCGGCCGGCGCCGCGGCGTCGAGCCGCGCCAGCACGCCCTCGGTGGTGTCGCCATTGATGCCATGATTGACCATGTGCACGTCGAGCCCCTTCGCGCGCAGCGCGGTTTCGAGTTTCGCCGGATAGGCCTCCCACGGCGATACGCCGCGGCCCGCGATATTGCTGTCGCCGATGGCGGAAATCTGGATCGTCTGCGCATGGGCGGGGGAAAGGACGCCAAGCGTCAGAATGAAGATGAAAGCAATCAACGAATTGCGCGCAACGGCCATGCCTGACTCCAAGTAAAATAAACTGAGTTCGATAGAGCCCCGGACGGCATCATATTCGTCATGCCCGCGCTTGTCCCGGCCATCCACGATGCGGTTCGACGCAAAAAATCCTTCCGCATCACGCGCTGCGCTTCACCAACGAAAGTACAAAGTACGGAGGGCGGGTTTCGCAACCCGCCCCACAACCGCGCAAATTTGAGATAACGACGCGCCGTCAGGGCGCGAGCTTCTCCACGTTGCCCGCCGCAGTCTTCATGATCTTCGCGCGCGTCTGCCCGCTCTTGACGTCGATGACGGTGACGACATCGCCGTTCTTGTCGTAGCGCACGCATCCGGTGCCCGGCCGCTCTTTCCATTCGGTGCAGTTGGTATTGTCTTTGACTTGCCACTTGCCGTGCATGATCTTGCCGTCCGGCGCCTTGTAGAGCGCCGTGCCGTCCTCGTTCCAATAGATCACGACGTGGCCGGCCATCCCGCTCGCCGACGCCGCAGTGGTTTCCAGATAGGCCGTCTTGCCCGCGAGAAACGACTTGATTTCCGCTCCCGTCATATCGGCGGCCTGTGCCGCGGCGACGAGACCGATGATGCCACCCGCAATCATGATGGTGTGCTTGACGATAAACATGATGGTGTTCCTTCCTTGACGAGGACGCTCCTGCCTTGGCGGCATCGCCTCGGCGCATCCCCTAGATCAAGATTATCACGTCTGCGCTCCTGAAGTCCCGGCCATGACAACGAAACTCACGGCGCCTGGCACCCCGGCGTGGCGCGGATCGCCTGCGTGAGCTGATCCACCTGCTCTTCCGACAGCACCGCCTCGTTGGCGCACAGATGCATCGCCGCGCAGGCTGCCTCCGGCGTCGCCGGCCACGACGTCTTGCCGGCAATCGCGCTCTCGCAGCGTCGCCACGCGGTCTTGCCGTCCCACGCGATCGTGCCCGGGAACATTTCTTCCTTCGCGATCCAGATCATGAGGCCGAGCGGCGTCTGCAGCAGCCACACGATCCCGACGATCACCGCCGCCGCAACGCCCAGAACTATCGCGCGCCTTTTGCGCATCGCCGCCATCCGATGCGGCCCCTGCGCCCGTGCCGTTCGCCCAGGGCTGGCGAGCGCCGCCGCGGCATGCATAATGCACCCATGGCGACCCGAAAGAAGCTCCGGTGATGCAGGCCTTCCCCGATCCCGGCGGAAGCGGCTGGCACGTGATCATCCGCTACCATCACGGCCACGAGCGCCGCATCGACGGCTTTTCCTCCGAGGACGAGGCCATGAAATGGATCGTCGAGAACGAGCCTGAGCTCGACGAATAATCCGAGCCCGCGACCCTCACCCGACCAGTTCGCGCACCAGCGGCATCACCTTGCGGCCGTAGAGCTCGATGCAGCGCATCATCCTGTCGTGCGCGAGCGCGCCCGTCGAGTACTTCATGTCGAAGCGCGCGACGCCGAGCGCCTTCACGGTCTCGGCGATCTTCTTCGCCACCGTCTCGGGCGAGCCGACATAGAGCGAGCCGCGCGCGATCTCGTGCTCGAATTCCGGCCGCCCCATCGGCCCCCAGCCGCGCTCGCGGCCGATGCGGTCGCGAAAATTCTTATAAGGCGTCCAGAACTCCTCCTGCGCCTGCGCGTCGGTGTCGGCCACATAACCCGGCGAATGCAGCCCGATCGGCAGCGCCGGCTTCTTCATCTCGGCAAGCGCGCGGCGGAACAGATCGACGTAGGGCGCAAACCGCTGCGGCGCGCCGCCGATGATCGCGAGCATCAGCGGGAATCCGTAATGCGCTGCGCGCACCACCGATTCCGGCGAGCCGCCGACCCCGATCCAGGTTTTCAAGGTTCCGCTTTCGACCGTCGGGAAGACGCGCTGGTTGGTGAGCGGCGAGCGCGTGTTGCCATGCCAGGTCACCGGCTGCTGCTTGATCAATTCGGCGAACAGGCTGACCCTCTCCTCGAACAGCTCCTCGTAGCGGTTGAGGTCGTAGCCGAACAGCGGAAACGACTCGGTGAACGAGCCGCGGCCGAGAATCACCTCCGCGCGCCCGTTCGACAGGCCGTCGAGCGTCGCGAACCGCTCGAACACGCGCACCGGATCGTCGGAGGAGAGCACGGTCACCGCCGAGCCGAGATGGATGCGCTTGGTTCGGCCCGCGATCGCCGCCAGCACCACCTCGGGCGCCGACACCGAAAAGTCGGGACGGTGATGTTCGCCCACGCCGATGAAGTCGACGCCGAGCGCATCCGCCAGTACCGCCTCGTCGACCAGGTTTCGCAGCACCTGGGCATACGGCAGCGGCTTGCCGTCGAGGCCGTCGGTCACGTCGCCGAACGTATCCAAACCCAGTTCAAGGCGCTGTGACATGCTGTCGTCTCGTGTTCCCATCCGCTCCGGCGCATCCTCTTTCCACAAGCCGGGAGGGAGAAGCAACGCCGGAATTCTGCTAGAATGGTTGTATGATTTCGCGAATCCTGCTCGTCCTCGCCCTGCTCGCTACCGCCCTGCCCGCGCCTGCGCGTGACCGCGAAGTCGCAAGCCGTGAACCCATGACCAAGGACGGCAAATTCTCCATTTGCGAGTTCCAGGATTTCGACCATTGCGCATTGCTCACCGACAAGACGGTCCGGAAATATCGATTGGTGGCCGAAGAAAAGCGCCATCTCAACGACCTGCAGCGCATCGCCGCGTCCGGGCAAGCCGTGACCCTGGCCGATCTCGAAAAATCGTTCGGGAACGCCTACAAGGTCTTTTCGCACGACCGTCCGACCGACATGACCTATGTCTGGTATCGCAACTCGACCGGGCTCAATGACCTGACCGCCAAATGCCCCGAGTGCGGCATTTACGTCACCCTCTCCGACGGTTTGCCGAGCGAGATGTTCTACATCGTGGACGAAAAGTTCACGGTCGTCTGGTACCGCGCGAACGTGCCGAAACCGCCGGAGAGCGAACCGAAACCGCCGGAGAGCGAGCCGCCGCAAAAATCCGGCGAATGATCGGCCTGCTTAAGCTTTATGACCGGCGACCGACACAAATCGGGAGCGGTGCGGCATATAACTAAAGCTAGTGTCGCCGCGGCAATGAATATGGACACTGCAAATTCAACGTTAACGCTATCCAGAGGTTGAACCGCCGCGAGTGCGGCGCTAGCATATAAAACTAGCGCGCAACGTTGCGAGCGGCCCAGCGATCACGCGCGATCCTAAGCGGAGAACATCATGAGGCAATGGTTGGCACTTCGTTGCACATTGGCCATGCTGACCATCGGCGGTGTGTCCGTGCCCTTAAGCGCAATGGCCGCCTGCGATGACCTCGTCGGCAAGCCGATCACCTTGCACGGCCAGGTCACCTCCGCAATGCCGCTGTTTCTCGGCGCCACCGGTTACGACACGATCGTCGTGCAGTCGACCGATCCCGCCTGCGGTTCCATTCAAACGCTTGCCAAGCTGCGCTCTTGCCACACCGGCGCCAAGTTCGTTGCCACCGGCCATTTGAGCCGCGGCATCACCACCCGCAGCGGCGGCAGCGACAATCCCAAGGCGCAGGATTACAGCTTCCAGTCCGACCACCCGTTCGGACTTTGCGAATAAGCCAAATCATTTTATTGAGCTTCTGACCCGCCGGCGCGCGCGCCGTTATTTCAGCTTGTACAGTTCGCGCAGCGATCCGCTCGGCGCGCGAATGTCCGCAATGCGCCAGCCAGCGGACGTCTTGACCAGATCGAGCGAGACGGTTTTCAGTTCGCGGAAATTGGTGAAATTCACCGTGGCGAGCGCTTTCTCTCCGGTCTGTTTCACGTCCATCGTCAGATTGGCAACCTCCCAGTCCTGCGCGTCAATGAACGGATCGCCGTCGAGCGTCGGCACCTCTTTGCGTTTGTCGGCCTCCGCCATGTCCTTGATGATGACGTTCGCCAGAGCGGGCTCGAAATAGCGGCGGATGCGCGCCGGCGTGTCGAGCCGCGCGCCCTTGTACGTTTTGCTCGTATAAGGTTTGTAGATCGACGTGATGAAGGCCGATGGCGACGCGCCCTGCGCCGATGCAGACCCGCAGAACGCGGCAATCAATATCAGACCGAGCAAAGACGCGCCCGCTCGTCCGCAAATTCCGATCATTAATCGAGCTCCTTGAAATACCGGTAGATGCCCCATTGGCTGAAAGGAATCCGCCGCTTCGAATTCAGATAGGCCGCAATGCGCGGACGCGACGCCACGCGATCATGCAGCGCAATCAGGCGCGGGATTTTCCTTTCGAACCGCTTCATGCGCTTCGGAAAGGCGTAACGTAACCCCTCGACGATCTGGAACAGACTCAGATCGACGTAGCTGAGCCTGTTTCCGAGCAGATAATGCCCGCCGCTTTTTGCCAGCAGGCGCTCGAAATATCCCAGAAATTTCGGCACGCGGTAGCGCCAGAAATCCTTGGTTCGTCGTTTGGCCGCCGGACGCTGTTCTTCGTAATAGAGCCAGCTCGTGACCGGATGGTGGGTCGCGTGAATTTCCACCACGAGGTCGCTAATGGTAAGCTGCAATTGATGCAGCCACAGCCGGCCGGCCTCATCGCGCGGCGCGAGCTTCAGCCGCGGGCCGAGGTAATGCAGGATCATCGCGGTTTGCGCGATCACGAGCGAGCCCGCCTTCAGGAAGGGTGAAGCGAATGGCGGCCGCCTGCTGCGTTTATCCTCGAGCAATTTCATCATCGCGGCCATGCCGCGTTTGCCTTGCCGCGCCACGTCCACGTAGCGCGCGCCCGCTTCCTCCAGCGCAAGCCGGATGAACTCGCCGCGGCCCTGGATGGTCGGCCAGTAGTATAATTCGTAGCGCACCGCGCCTCCTGGTGCGTCATTATACCTTGCCTTTGCGGCGCGCTCGCAAAAAACAAAGCCCGGCTTTTGCCGGGCTTTGTCTCGTGTGGTTTGCGAGATGCTGTGTTTAGTTCTGGGACACGCCTGCATCACGCAGGAGCTGAAGCCGGACATTCGCGTCCATATCGCGGCCGATCACCCGGTTGCTCGAGACCACCGCATAGGGATCGCCCGGCACATAGCCCGGTACGGAAGCGAAATACTCGCTCGTGGCCGTGGACCGATGAACGGCCTGATGCATCCGCTCGGCTTGGTTCTGCGCGAATGCCGGAGAAGCCGCCAGGGCGGCAAGCGTCAGTGAGGCAATCAAAGTCTTCTTCATTTTGAGTCTCCGTTGTGCGAGCCCCTGCGCCGCAACATAAATTATTTTGCATTTGCGAATAGTCCGTCTGGCCGCATGGCAGCCATGTAGAATAATCTATAAATTACAATATGTTAACGGCAATATCCTACCATTTGCAGTGCGGCAAATGCCCAGCATTTGGGCATGCTCATAGTTCCGTGCTGGCCCTGCAGCGCCAATTCCGCCCAGCGCAGCCAAGCGCCACGGTTTCGATGCAATAAGTCCGTCGGGCGATCATCATTTCGCCACGCACACCCGCGTGCGTTCGATGTGATAGCGGCCACCCACTTTCACGTGATCGCCGCCGGTCACCTTCTTGATCTGGCCCTTCGGGCATGAGCCGTCATCAACGTAGACGATCTGGCCCGGCATGAGCTTGCCCATCGGCGGCTCGCGCTTGAGAACCTCCGCGCTCGCCGTCGCAAGTCCCATCAGCAAAACCACCAATGCCGTCGACGAAATGCCGATATGCCGCATCGCCGTCTCCTTGATCTCCAGGCCGTGATGACACGGAATCGTTTCCGATGATCGCGCGATCGTCGAGCGGCGGCAATGCAGAGTTCGCGGCCGAAACTCGGGCAGCGAAATTGCTTTAAGCTGTCGTGCCTTGCCCGCCACCGGTCCTTGCCGCATTATTTCTTCGTTCGCGTTGTTTGAAGCAAGAGGAGGAATCCATGCTGTTTATCATGTCGCTCAATTTTACCGAACAGGGCATTCGCGCCATCAAGGACGCGCCGAAACGCGCCAAGACTGCGCACGATATCGCCAAAAAAGTCGGGGTGGATATCAAGCAACTGTATCTGACGTCCGGCGAGCATGATCTGGTTGCCTTGCTGGAAACCCCGAACGGCGACAACGTCGCGAAATTCGCCCTGGCAATCGGCGCTCTCGGCAATGTGCGCAGCCGCACCGCCCGCGCCTGGACGGAACCGGAATTTCATAAGCTCGTTTCCGAGTTGCCCTGATCGGCTGTCGCTGCGACACCTGAAGCGACGCGAACGCACGCGCAAGGCTGCGCAGGCGTGGCAGCTTAAGTCGTCCGCTGGCTAGCCATGGAGGAATTCGGCGCCGACCTCAAAACCGCGCCGCCATTTCACGCGGCATGGGCATCCCTGTGCGGCGTTGCGCGACATCATGAGGCGAAATCGCTTCAACGTGATCTGCGAGGGATCGACGAACAGCCGCACGCCCGTGGGCGAAATGTCGGAAATGACGCATTTCCGCACCGAGAACTCGTCTTCGGCACGAATCCAGGCTTGCGAGCCCATCTTCCGGCGGGTCGATTTTCGTGCACCGTTGAACATGTCGAAACCTAATGTTGGGCGCATTGCCTTTATCAGAGAAAGCTTTTTGTGATTTTGATTCATTGCGATAAACCCGAACAATTGCGTTTGCCTTTCAGTAACCATCGCCCGTCCGACGAGAGGGACGATTTGCCTCCTCATGCGCGAGCCCCTGCGCAGCCATTCGCATTTGCATGTTGCCGCTGGGAGTAGGTTAACCGATAGCTAATGCACTACTGGGAGCAGCCGGGTGAGTGGCGCCGACATCGTCGAAGAACAGGTGCCCAAACGGCCGGCGCGCCGGGACCACGTCCCGCTCGGCATCGCCTTCATGCTCGCCGCGACCGTGATGTTCGCCGGCTCGAGCGCGCTCTCCAAATGGCAGGTCGTGGAATATCCGGTCGGCGAGGTGCTGTTCGTTCGCACGGTAACCTCGCTGCTGGTCTGCTCGTTGCTCATTCTACCGGCTGCGGGCCTTGGTGTATTCCGGACCAACAGACGCTACGACCACTTCATGCGCGGCATTGCGCAGGCCACCTCGCAGTCTTTCATCGTCATTGCATTCAGCATGATGCCGCTTGCAGGTGCGGTCGCGATCAATTTCTCCTCGCCGCTGTTTGCGACGCTCGCCTCTGCGCTGGTGCTCAAGGAAGCCGTCGGCCCGGCACGCTCGAGCGCACTCATCGTCGGCTTCTTGGGGGTTCTGATCGTGGCCGGCCCGGGCGCCGACAGTTTTAATATTGGCGCGCTGTTCGCCCTGTCCAACGCGGTGATCTACGGCTCGGTCACCGCCGCGGTACGCGGCATGACCGCCACCGAATCGGCCGAGACGCTCACCATGTACCAGATGGTCGTCCTCACCTGCGTCTTTGCTGCATTCCTGCCCTTCGGCTTCAAAATGCCGAGCCTGAGCGACGGCGCTCTGATGATGGCGAACGGCGCCGCCAACGCGCTCGGTCAATATTGGTGGACCCGCGCGCTCCATCTTGCGCCCGCATCGGCCGTGACTCCGTTTTTCTACTTCTCGCTGGTGTGGGCAATCATCATTGGCTTTCTTGTATGGGGCGACGCGCCGAGCGTCGGACTGCTGGCCGGTTCCGCAATCGTTGTGGGCTCGGGACTCTTTCTCCTTTGGCGCGAGTCGCGCCGCTAACTCCATGACCGCCCGCAATCAGCCGATGTCTCATGTCGCCTGCGACAAACCATCGCTGGACGACCCGCGTCAGTTTCCGGTTTTGGATGGCTCGCATCTGCACTAACATGGCGCCGCTCGAATTCCGCACGGGGAGGAAAGAACAAATGCAAGGTTCGCGCGTAATTTTCATTGCCCTGGCAGTGACGGCGATGCTGGCCGGCCAGGCTGCGGCCCAGACGCCGGAGCAGTTCTACAAGGGCAAGAATTTCGACGTGGTGATCGGCTACCCGCCGGGCGGCTCCAACGACACATTCGGGCGCCTGATCGCCCGCCATATCGGAAAATACATTCCCGGGAATCCCACCGTCATCCCGCGCAATCAGCCTGGCGCCGGCAGTTTCCTCGCCGCCAGTCAAATGTACAACACGATCCCGAAGGACGGCCTTTCGATCGCCATCTGCGCACCTACCGCCGCACTCGACGAGAAACTCGGGACTCAGGGTGTGCGCTTCAAAACGGCCGAATTTAATTGGATTGGCCGCGTCGACTCCCTGGTCAACATCGTATTCACCTGGAAGACCTCGCAAGTGAAGACATTCGCCGATGCGCTGAAGACGGAGGTCAAACTCTCGGGCACGGGGGTCGGCTCGACCGTGTCCATCTATCCGACGGTGACGAACAACGTGCTCGGCACCAAGTTCAAGCTGGTCATGGGCTACAAGGGCTCGAACGATGCCATGTTGGCGGTCGAACGGGGCGAGGTCGAGGGGCATTCTACCTCATGGACCGCAATGCATGTCGCCCACCCGACGTGGTGGCCGGAAAAGCAAGTCAACATCCTTGCCCAATTCGCGCTCAAGCGACATCCCGACCTTCCCGATATTCCCACCGTGATCGAACTCGCCCGCAACGACGAGGAACGGCAGCTCCTCACCGCCGTCATGGCGGCGACCGAGATTGGCTCGGCCTTTTTCACCACGCCCGAAGTTCCCGCCGACCGCGTGACCGCGCTGCGGCGTGCCTTTGATGCCACGATGAAAGACCCCGAACTCCTGGCCGAATCCAAAAAAATGAACATTGGTGTCGGTCCGATGACGGGAGAGGATTTGCAGAAGCTGGTGGTCCATGTCAGCGATCTTTCGCCTGCAATGCTGGAAAAGGTCCGCGCCGCCTACACGGCCAAACCAAACTGACCGCAATGTCATGAAATGTCATAATGTCATCGAATGGATGCACCCGTGCCGGGACCGTCCGGCCGGCTTTAATCTTACGGTCTGAAACCCCCTACAAAGATCGCGGATGGAGGTTATAAACCCCCTCGCTACGCTAGGATGGTGCGGCTCAAGCATGCGGATAACAAAGGGCATTCAGATGAACAACAAGGTGAAAGGACTCTTCGTTCTCGTGTTCCTTTTGCTTCCGGCTGCCGGCGCACTGGCTGAAATGTCGCACGCCGACAAACGAACGGCCGACCTGATCATCAAGACCTGCCGTGAAGTCTATAAGCATAAGCGGCCGTGCCCATGCCCTTATGATTTCAACAAAAAGGACGAGCTCTGTAGCACCGACAGCGCTTACGACAAGAAGACCACGCAGATTCCATTCTGCGAGCGCGGCGACGTCAAGCCGGAAGACATCACGCTCTTCCGAAACTTGAACGAAAGCTTCATCACGGCACGCTGCACCGCAAAGTGACGACGAGGTCGTCCGTCTTGGGTCCGCCGAAGACCGGGGTCCGAATTTTCGCTTCAATTCACGGCAAAACAGTAGAACAGCCCGTTACCGCCAGTGCTCTTGAGGTCGTTCTGACTGCAACCACCGTCCGGACCGCGCGAAGGATGCGAGGAATTCCAAGACTTTGACGCATCGTCGTCGCGCAGGCCCTGCCGGTCGGCATGTCCGAGCATTGCCGCCCCTTGCGTGCTGCTCGTCCAGTTCTTGCACGTCCGATCATCGCCGGCCGGAAACGCCGTGCCGTCCGGCTTCGAACCCGTGAGCATGTCATGCATGTTCGGGGTATCGCCGCGGCCGTTGATCACCTCACCCTTTTCGCTCAGCGCGGTCTGTTTGGTGAGGTTGTTGGCGCCATGCAACTCATTGACGCTCTTGGCGATCACAACGCCCTTGGCATTCTGCCAGGGTCCGCGCCCGATGCGATCGCGTGCATTCACCGCGCCGGACCCTTGTGTGCTTAGGTACGCGTGCCAGGTCTTTCGACCAGCGCCAACCGCGCTGGCGAGCCTCTGACAATACTGGTCCGCGCCCACTAAGCCGCCCAGGTCCGCTCCTTTGCCGGGTCCGACGCTTGTGACGAAGAAAGTCATATTCGCTTGCTGCGCCTGCGCGCTTGCACCGACCAGAACGATGACGAGTGAGGTGAGAAGAGAAAACCTCGTCCGCTTCAGTCCGTTCATCGGGTCGTCGGGGTCCACCTGCAGGGTCCGCAAGTTGCGAACACTGTGCAGCGCTTGCTTGACCGCGCCAAATAAATTTTTCGCGAGCACATCACCGACAGGTGATTGCTGCAGATGCGACTGACACGTTATGGGACAACAGCGTGCGTCTGCGAAATAGCAGACGGCATCGGAGCACCTCGATCAGCCGCCGACCTTCGCGCCATACTGCGCGTCCGTGACGTGTTCGAGCCATTCCACATGCTTGCCGTCGAGCGCCTCCTGCATGGCGATATGAGTCATGGCCATGTTCGGTGCGGCTCCGTGCCAATGTTTCTCGCCCGGCTGAAACCAGATCGTATCCCCGGCGCGGATTTCGCGTATCGGCCCGCCCCAGGTCTGCACGCGGCCGACCCCTGCCGTCACGTGTAACGTCTGACCGAGCGGATGCGTGTGCCATGCTGTGCGCGCGCCCGGCTCAAACCGCACCCAGGCCGAACGGATGCGCGCGGGTGCCGGCGCCTCGATGATCGGGTCCTGCCATACTGTTCCGGTGAAATAGTCCGCCGGCATTCGGCGCGAAAGCTGGGTACCGCAAGGGTAGATGTCCATGACTTACGTCCTTGAACGATGGCGTTGAACGGATCCGTGACGATCGGCCGGAAGCTATCGATCATGCCTTCCGCTGCAAAGCGTTTTCGACGTGCCCGCCAACCCGCTGGAAAGGCGGACTTGCCTTGACTAGCATCGCCCTCAACGCACGAACGTCAGACAGTGCGAACTGGGGAGGATCGGATGCTTCGCGTCCTGGCATTATTGCAGGCCTTGGCCTTTGCCGCGCTCGCCGTTTTACCCGGCAATGCGCTCGCGCAGGCGAAAAGCACCAAGAACGTCCCGCGCTTCGAGCCCCAGCCGTTCTGGCCAAAACCCCTGCCCGGCAACTGGATACTCGGCCAGGTGTCCGGGATCGCGGTCGACCGCAACGACAACATTTGGATCATTCACCGGCCCTCGACGCTGCTCGACGACGAGAAAGGCGCGCAGAAGGACCCGCCCGCCACCAAATGCTGCACCGCAGCCCCGCCGGTGCTCAAATTCGACAGCAGCGGCAACCTGCTCGCCTCCTGGGGCGGACCGGGCGATGGCTTCGATTGGCCGAAGAGCGAGCACGGCATTTTCGTCGACAAGGACGGCAACGTCTGGATCGCCGGCAACGACAGAAACGACGCGCAGATCCTGAAATTCACCGGTACTGGAAAATTTCTCTTGCAGATCGGCAAGCCCGGACCGGCATCCGGCTCGAATTCCACCACCGGATTGGGCAGTCCCGCCCACATGATGCTCGATGAAGCCGCGGGCGAGCTCTACGTCGCCGACGGCTATCAGAACCGCCGCGTGGTTGTCTTCGATGCCAAGACCGGCGCCTACAAACGCCACTGGGGCGCCTACGGCATCAAACAGGTGAGCGACGACAAGCCCCCCGCCTACGATCCGAAAGCGGCGCCGTCGAAAAGTTTCAGCAATCCCGTGCACTGCGTGCGGCTGTCGCACGACGGGCTGGTCTATGTCTGCGACCGCGCCAACGATCGCATCCAGGTGTTCAAGAAGGACGGCACCTTCGTGAAGGAATTTCGCGTCACGCCCGAAACCCTGCAGAACGGATCGGTCTGGGATCTCGTGCTGTCCGAGGATCGCGCGCAGCGCTATATCTTCATGGCGGACGGCGCCAACGGTCAGATCGTGACTCTATTGCGCGAGAACGGCGAAGTCGTCACCTCCTGGGGCCGCCACGGCCGCCAGCCCGGGCAGTTCAAGTGGGTGCACAACATCGCGATCGATTCCAAAGGCAACCTCTACACCGCCGAAGTCGGCTGGGGCCGCCGCGCGCAAAAATTCAAGCGCGTTCAGTAGCCGCGATCGCAGATCTGTTGTAGAGTGATGCGGTGAGGGAGTTTACGATGCGTATCAGGTCGATTGTGTTTTCCGCCGTAGCGCTTGGCTGCATCTCGTCCGGCGCACAGGCCGCCTACATTGCCTTCGGCAATCAGGAAGGCGGCCTTATCCCGTCAATTCCCGACCTCCGTGACCGCGAATTTCAGCGCGACGTTGTCCAGATCGCAGCCGAACATTGCGCGTTCTACAACCGCGTCGCCTACATCACCGGCGTGGTGCCCGGCTACGGAAACTACATCAGTTTCATCTGCCGCTACCCGCCGGGCTACGACCCGGTGAAGGCGGGCGCATCCTTCTGGTGGTCGCGGCATTAGCGCGCCGGCACGTCGATCGGCGCGCAATTGCGCCGGCCGGAGGACATACAGTCGTCGGCTTTCTTCGCGGCGATCATGGCATCCGCGAGCCAAAGGCCGACGCCGATGAGGACAGCAGCCGCCACCAGCAGGAAAATGTTCGCCGCCCGGCGATCGCGTGCTTCGCTTTCGGGATCGAGGGGCTCCGGCTCCTGATCGCTGGATGGCTTGCGATTGTCAGACATGGGCTGCGTAACGCCGTGGTGATGGCCTAGGACGCCATCGTCTCCTTCACCTTCGTCACCAGTTGCTTGAGCGTGAACGGCTTGGCGAGAAAGTCGAACTGACCCTCCGGCTTGTTTTTGCCGAAGGCATCCTCGGCATAACCGGACACGAAGACGATTTTCAGCGCCGGATTGCGCTGACGCAACTCCTTGAGCAGCGTGGGACCGTCCATTTCGGGCATCATCACGTCGGACACGACGAGATCGATTTTTCCGCCTTCGCGATTGAACACCTCCAGCGCCTCAACGCCATTGCCGGCCTCGAGCACGTCGTAGCCGCGCGATACCAGCCCGCGCGCATTGAGCACACGGAGCGCCTCTTCGTCTTCGACCAGCAGGATTTTTCCCTGCCCCGTATAGTCGGTCGCGGCGAGCGGCGCCGTATCGGCGGGAATGGGGGCCTCTTCGGCCGCCGTGGGCACGTATCGCGGCAGAAAGATTCGGAAGATGGTACCGCGGCCGACTTCCGTTTCGAGATAGATGAAACCGCCCGATTGTTTCACGATGCCATAGACGGTCGAAAGTCCGAGGCCCGTGCCCGAAGTGCCGGTACCCCGTTCTTTCGTGGTGAAGAACGGATCGAACACCTTGTCGACGATGTCGGCCGGAATGCCGGTGCCCGTATCGGACACTTCGATCAACACGTAATCGGCGGCCGGCATGCCCTTGTATTGGAACCGAGCGCCATCGGCGGCGGTGACATTCGCGGTTCGCACTGCGAGTGTGCCGCCATTGGGCATGGCGTCGCGCGCATTGACCGCAAGATTCAAGATCACTTGCTCGAACTGGGTCGGGTCGAATTTCACCGGCCACAAATCGCGCGCAAGCCGGGGCTCGACCGCAATACGCTCGCCGAGCAGCCGCTTGTTGAGCATGAGGTTGAGTTCCGAAAGCTTTTCATTGAGGTCCATCACCTCCGGCCGCAACGTCTGCTGCCGCGAGAAGGCAAGCAGCTTGTTGACGAGGCCCGCCGCCCGATTGGATGCGTTACGGATCAGCGTGATGTCGTTGAACGAAGGATCGATCGGCTTGTGCGCGACGAGCAGGAATTCCGTCGCCATGATCACGGTGCCCAGCACATTGTTCAGATCGTGTGCGATTTCAGCGACCAGCTTGCCCACCGTTTCCATTTTCTGCGCTTGCACGAATTGCATTTGCAGCGCGCGCTGCTCGGTGGTCTCGAACGCGTAGACGATCGCCGTCTCGCCATCGCGCTCTCCGTCCTCCACGGCGGTGACGTAGAAGCGGCCATAACGCTCCTTCCCCCGCTCGTACACGCCGGCCAGCAGTGCATCGACTGGCGCAATATCGCTCTTGCCTTCGGCCGCGCTGCGGAACGCGCTCTCCAGCGCGCCCCGCTCGCCTTCGGCGACAACCGAAAGGATCGAGCGATCGTTGCCGCCGTCCCTGAGCAGTCCCTGGAACATGCGGGCGAACAGCGCATTCGAGCGCAGGATCTTGCCGGATTTATCGACGGTCGCGATTCCCATCGGCGTGTTCTGGAAGAACCGCATGAACCGCACTTCCGCGGCGCGTTGCGGATCGGCAGCCTGTCCGCGCCCGCGGTTGAGCACGAGCGTATGGGACGCGCCTGGCGTTCCGTCTTGGCCGAACTCGACCTTGTGGAACAGCCGCACCGGAATCGAACGGCCGCCGCGCGTCTTGAAATCAAGATCGATGACTTCGGTCTTGGTCTCGCCCGGCGCCCCCGTGAGCGTCGTGAGCAGCGCGGCTCCGTCGCCCGACGCGATGTCGGTGAGCCTCAACCCACCCGAGCCGACCTGGGCAAGGTCGTGATCGAGCCAGGTCGCCAGCGTGGCATTGAGATAGCCAATGAAGCCGTTGGCATCGACCGAGAAGAAACCCGCGGGCGCATGATCGAGATAATCGATGGCGTGCTGCAACTCCCGAAAAAGATTCTCCTGCCGCTCGTGGTCGCGTGTTACATCGCTGACCGTCCAAACCGCCTGCCCGCCATCGCCTCCGGTCTTGCCGAGCGGCTGCACCCGCACGCGCAGCCATCGCCCCGGCCCGCCTTTGAAGCCATTGATACGCACTTCTTCCTGCGAGCGCAGACCGTCGCTCGCGGCCTTGCGCAGGCGATAGACGGCCTCCGACATTTCCGGGATGCGGTCGAACACCTGTGAGATAGAATCGATGTCGTTTGCGCCGTCGGTGTCGACAATGGTTCGATAGGCGGCGTTCGCATAGATCACGCGGCCGCGCCGATCCGTGATCAGAATTCCATCGACCGCCTCGTCCGCCATCGCCTTGAGCACGGGATGGCCGCTGCCGTTTCCCACCCGCATGATCCCGCAGGCGAGCGCGAACAGTGCGAACACGCCCACCATGGCGAGCACGCCGAGAAAGACGAGAACGTAGGGTCCGCTGTTGTCGCGGCCGACCAGCAGGAATCCACCCGCCGCGGCGATCAGGGCAAGGCAGACGAGCAGCACGAGTCCGATGCTGCCGCCCCGGCCCGTCGTAAAAGTCCGATCGACGCTCGACGGTCTTTGTTCTTCGCTCAGATCCTGGACTGCCATGATGTGCTTGCGATCCGTTGGGCACGCGACGCAGCAACCTCTCCTTGGTGCCTCAAGCCATGCGGTTCGCGCAAGAGCCTAAAACCCCGACCCAAACCCTTTCTGAGCTTAAGCATTCGGGCCGGAAAGGTCGCATCAGCCCCGATTGACATAGTGCCGCAAGACCCCTAGCGCCGCCCCGCGCTGCGCCGCAGTTTCATGACATAGCCGATGATTTCGGCCACCGCCTTGTAGTGTTCGGCCGGGATCTCCTCGTCGATCTCGACCGTACCGTGCAGCGCCCGCGCAAGCGGCGGGTTTTCGACCAAGGGCACGCCGTGCTCGGTGGCCACTTCCCTGATCTTGAGCGCGATGAGATCGACGCCTTTGGCCACGCACACCGGCGCATTCATCCCCTTTTCATATTGCAGCGCCACGGAATAGTGCGTCGGATTGGTGATGATCACCGACGCCTTCGGCACCGCCGCCATCATGCGCTTTCGGCTGCGCTGCTGTCGCATCTGCCGCAGCTTGGCTTTGATCGTGGGATCGCCCTCGGTCTGCTTGAACTCTTCGCGCAATTCCTGGATCGACATTTTCTGCCGCTCGTACCATTGCCTGTATTGGAAGAGATAATCCGCGGCCGCCACGATGGCGAGAATAGCCACCACTGCGCCGAGAACTTCCGCCGACAGCGATTTCGTCACCGCCAGAAGGCCGGCGAGATCGGTCATCACCAGCCCTTCGAGCAAGTGGCGCTGCGGCCACATCAGCGCCGTCATCACCGCGCCGATCAGCACCAGCTTGGCTAACCCTTTGGCGAAATTCACCAGCGCCTGTTTGGAGAACAGCCGGCCCAAGCCGGCAACCGGAGATATCTTGCTCAAGTTCGGCCGCAACGGCTCCCACGACCACACCAGCCGATGCTGAATCAGGCTGCCGCCGATCGCGGCCAGCATCAGCACGAGGAACGGCACCGCCACCGCCATCAGCGTCTCGCCGCTCAGCCGTATTGCGATCGAAAACACGCCGTTTGCGTTCATCGGGATGTCGTGCGCGTTGGCCAATACGCCGCGCAATGTCGTGAACAGGCCCCCCACCATGGGGCCCGAGAAGGCGACGAGGATGAGCGTCCCGCCGGCAATGACGAACCAGGTGTTGACCTCCTGGCTTTTGACCACGTCGCCACGGCTAACCGCGTCGTCCAGCCGCTTCTGGGTCGGATCTTCGGTACGGTCGGTATCGTGGCGGTCTTCTTCGGCCATCGCCGCTATCCCATGGCGCTATGTATTTGGAGCGATTTCCCGCAGGACGCCCTGCAGATAATCGAGGAAGACTCCCATCATGGCGCCGATGACCAGCAGCAGGATCAGGAAACCAACCAGGATCGAAAGCGGCATGCCGACGAAGAACACCTGCATCTGCGGCATCAGCCGCGACAAGAGGCCGAGGCCGAGATTGAGCATGAGGCCGAACACGATGAACGGCGCGGACAGCTGCACGCCGATGCGGAAGGCGCCCGTCACCGTGCGGGTGATCAGCGCCGCCATGTCGCCGGTCAGCGGCACCTCGCCGGGATGGAACAGGGTATAGCTGTCGTCGAGCGCCGCGATCACCAGGTGATGCATGTTGGTGGCGAACAGGAGCGCGACGCCGAGCAGGCTCAGGAAGTTGCCGACCAGCACGCCCTGCTGGCCCTGGGTCGGGTCGACCGCGGTGACGAAGCCGAGGCCGAGCTGCTGGGCGACGATCGAGCCGGTGAGCTCGAGCGCCGAGATGGTCAGCCGCGCCGTCAGGCCCAGCACGGCGCCGATCAGCAGCTCCTCGGCGAGCATGACGGCCACCGGGCCGAGCTGGCGCAGGTCGACCTGGTAGGCGTCGCGGTGCAGCGGCAGCATTACGGCGGCGAGCACCAGCGCGATGGTGAGGCGGATGCGCGAGGAGAACATGCGCTCGCCCAGGCCGGGCAGCAGCATCAGCATGGTGCCGATGCGCGCGAACACCAGCATGAAGGCGGCGGCGAGCGCCGGCAGGAACGAGATGTCGATGCGCATCCAGCCGCCCATCACCCGCCGGCGATGCGGGCGGCGATGCGGGTCATCTGTCCCTGCAGCACGTCGGCCATGAACGGCAGTGCGATCAGCATGGCGACGAAGATCGCGATGATCTTCGGCACGAACACCAGGGTCATTTCCTGGATCTGGGTGAGCGCCTGAAAGAGCGAGATCACCACGCCGACCACCAGGCCGACGATCATCAGCGGGCTCGACACGATCACCAGCGTCATGATGGCGTCACGCGCGACGTCGAGCACATCCGGTCCGGTCATCGTACGTCCAGCTCCTCGCACGAACCGGGAGAGGAGCGCTCAGCCAAGCAAGGCGAGCGCTCCTCATCCCAGCCTTCCCCCCTTCCGGGGAACCCCCCGCTTTGCGCGTGTCCCGGCGACGTCCCCGTTTCGCCGATATGAACACGCGCCCCCTCGCGGCCCCCTGCTGCGCGTGTCGCGGCGACGTCCCCGTTTCGCCGGTATCGACACGCGCCCTTCCAGCGGCCCCCCGCTAGATCTGCATCTGCATGATCTGCTCGTAGGCGGCGACGACCTTGTCGCGCACCGACACGAGCGTGTTGACCGCGGCCTCGGTCTCGGCCACCGCGGTGACCACGTCGACGATGTTCGCCTTGTTGGTGCCGGCCGCCATCAGCTGCGCCTGGCCGTCCGACTTGGCGCCGGCCTGGCGCACCGAGGCGAGTGCGTCCTTGAGCACCGCGCCGAAGCTCTGGCCCGCCTCGTCGGCGCCGCCGCCGACCGTGCGGTTGACGCCGCCGACCGGGGTGGTCACCTGCGCCATGCGGGCATAGGCGCCTGCTGCAAGTCCGGGTGTCGCCATGATGGCTCTCCGATTCAGCCTTTGAGAATGTCGAGCGTGCGCTGGATCATCGCGCGGGTGGCGCCGATCAGGTTGACGTTCGCCTCGTAGGAGCGCTGGGCGTCGCGCATGTCGGTCATCTCGATCAGCGGATTGACGTTGGGATACTTGACGTTGCCGGCGGCATCGGCCGCCGGGCTGCCGGGCTCGTACTTGAGCTTGAAGTCGGTGGTGTCGGGGCGCACCGGGCCGAGCGCCACCACGCGCGCCTCGAGCGAGCGGTCGAGCTGCGACGTGAAGGTCGGGATGCGCCGCCGGTAGGGATCGCCG
>DATJVR010000063.1:0-102170 GCA_035501735.1 Xanthobacteraceae bacterium
GTACGGCCTTCAGTCCTTCAAGATCGAATGCACGAAATTGTCGAGGGATATGAGGCATAGTATAATCGATGTCTCCGGTGAATTTGTCCGTGACAAGCCAAAACTCATCAAACTCGGCAAAAGGTCGCTTACTCTGTCGAACATAATTCTCGAACCGCGCTGCGCGCTCGTTAATTTGTTTGTCGGTGGCTTGTGCAACGAATTCGATGGCATAGCGCCGCTTCCGTCCTAACAAGGGATGCTCTACGACAATATCGCCTGTCATCCGTCGGAAGGTTGCACCGGAAATAATTTTGAATTTGGCTTCTTTGAATAGCCGGGTGACCTCTTGCTCCAGGCGAGCATCATCTTCGTTGCGGGATTGTTTTGCAGGGACGGAGCGTCCGCTGAGACCCAATCGGTGGACCCGTCCAATAATGGCGTTTCTCGAAACACCTATCTCGGCTCCAATTTGGCTAGCCGAACGTCCGTCTGCCCACAGTTTTTTGATCAGCTCGTCTGTTTCGGTGTTCCAAGCCATATGATCAATTTGCTTTCGGGAATGAGGGTCACAGTCCGGGGGTTTTGCGCTTCGCCCGGAGTTTTTGCCTATCTTGAAATTCGGCATATCGTTCAGCTAGGTCGTAGATGTATTCAATGATCGCGTAAACAAAAACCCGTAAGTCTTCGGCATCCTCCCGTAAAATGGATTGATCGCTGGCATGAGCACCAATGTTTCTGAATACGCGCAGCTGCTGGCTCCAATCGAGGAGGCGAGCGTCAATGATCCCCGTCTCATGAAGTTGCTTAGGCCGCTCGCTAGCACGATACCCTTGCCCGCCTTTATCTGATCTTTTGTGAGGAGGAGTTCCCGACATACTGCCTCCAGGGCACGGCCATACATCACAGACGCGGCGTCGTAGGCGTTGGCCTGTAAGCAGTTATTCGCTTGTTCGATGGAGTTGGTCGCGGCCTTGGGAATGTTATGGCTTGAAAACCCTTTTGGGGGATCGGGATAAACGCGAACTGGATCAGACCAAATATTTTCGTCGTCGCCTTCAAATCCCTCAAAACTTGTTTGATACGACCGCGCAGCAATTAGTGATTTGCATTTGGGATTAGGACATTTGCCGATCAATAATCGTTCGCCGTAAGGTTCCATTGCTTCGTCGGCCCAGCCGGTATCCTCGACGCGACCGACCTCTTCTGCGGCGACTTTCGCCCTGCATCCCGGACAATCGACGATAAATACCTTCGCGGCCACGATTACGTCCCCTTCATGGGGCGCAATCTACGGGACTTATATTGTGCCGACTAGACCTTGGTGTCCTTAAGCGCAATCTCATTCGCAGCAGCACGGGCCTTCTTGTCAACCAACACTTCGCGCCGATTAATCATCCCGCGTACACTCGGGTCAACATTGCTATCCTCGAAGGCGTAGTAGCCGGCTTTGACATGCGCTCCCGCTGGGGCTGTGATATAGCGTATTCGCTTACCGCGTTCTGCCGGACCTATCACGTTGGACTGACGTTCACCTACCAACAGATCAGGGCCAAGAAATTGCGCGCGGTAACCCTATTCAAGCCCATGCACATCGAACTGCTTGGTGGCAGAATTGAGCGCGTGCTCGGCGAACGGCTACAGACCGTGGCAGGACTTCCAAATGGCTTAGTAAATCTCTACTATCCACGCTAGTTTCAATTTCATCAGAGGAATTTCGTTTTGAGTGAAAGTCGGCCGAACTGATTACTTAAATATTTTAGACCGGCAGAAACTTAATCCCATGACCAGCTCAGCAGAGTTCACGTCGTACAGGCGCTCCATATACGTTCAACTGAGGACAACAAGTCTTGGCGTGCTCATGAACGCATCTCTGGCGCTATTGGCAATCAACGTTTTCAACGCTTTCAAAGACCCCAATCAACAAGAACTCTGGGCAGAAATCGCACGCGGGATTTCGTCGTTTATTGTCATCATTTGGGTAATAATGGAATACATTTCCTATTCAATGATCCAGGATCGCTACCCGACATGGATCGATACCGTGCAGTTGCATTTGCTTGGTGTCGCGCAAATCGCATGCTCCGTTTATGTGGGCGATAGTGACTACTGGTTTTGGTCGAGTATCGCCATGGCACTTCTTGGTATTTGGGCTTACGCGTGGCAATATCCTAGAAAACCAGACGACCTAATTTTTCCGGAGCTCCAGCCGACGGTGATATTGAACCTTTGTATTGCGTTCGCGTGCTGCCTCGGCTCTCTGGTTGCTTTAATTGCGTACCACTGCAAAATATTTGGCAAAATAGCGCTAACGAATGTCCACGGAGCCAATATCACGCTACACGATGTTCTTTTAGTGCTTCCATACATTCTCATTTGCTACTTTCTAGCGTTAAACACCGCTCGTGTGAAAAAAATGATCATATCGACTCTGCGCCAAAATGCTGATTCGCCTAAAGCTCCGTGACAGCTGACGAAGTGCGCAAAATCTTTTGCGTATCGGATGGCGCGGACCGAATGCCTGGAAGCCGCATCAATGGACATTTCCCAGTCATCCAAGTACCGCTTGTACCTGGTACAAATCCACGGTACAGAACCCAGTCCTTGGTCGTGTTAAACGCCACTAAATCGGGGACTTAGCCCAGGTAGCTCAGTTGGTAGAGCACTGCACTGAAAATGCAGGTGTCGGCTGTTCAATCCAGCCCCTGGGCACCACTTCCTCTCAATGGCGTGCGCTCTAATTGACCGACGGAATCATCCGCGCCGCCGGAACCAGCTGCCCGAGCAGCGACGGCGGCCACGGGATCGCCATGAAATAGTCGAACGCGAAGTAGATGCCGATGACCAGCAGCGCCGCGTAGGGGATCACCAGCGACCAGCGCTCCCGTCCTTCCAGCCGCATGAACACGACGACGAACACCACCACCGTCGGAATCAATCCGATCAGCGCCATGACCGCCATGAACGCGAGCAGATAGCCGAAGAATCGCGTCGCTCGCGAAACGATGGTCTGCACCGACAGATGTCCGGTGTCGGAGGTGAGATCCATGTGGATCTTTTCGGTCACCTCGCGTTCCGCCTTGTCGGCAATGCCTTCATCCGAAGATGCCGACGGCTTGCGGCACATGTCGTTGAACAGGCTCAAAGCCGCAACGAAAATGCCGATGCCGCCCACCACCAGCGGGACAACCTTGGCGCTGAAGTGCCAGGGCAGGGCGGTCACCACCAGCACGCCCATCACGACGATGAACATCAGCGTGAACAATTGCTGCGGACGAAATGTCGGCGCCTGGAAGCTCGTGAGCATATTGCCGATGCCGCCCTGTCTCTTGATGTCGGCCAGCAACGGCCGCACCAGGCCAACGATGGCCATGGCGAAGAGGATCGCCACCAGCGGCCGCGTAAACCAGGACACGCCGTAGCGCTCAATCGAGATGAACAGGTATCGCTCGATGCTGTCCCCCAGCACGAGGCCGAGCACGAGCGGCGGGCGCGGCCATTTGAACTGCTTCATCAGCCAGCCGACCACACCGAAGAACAGCAGCGCGAATAGATCGCCCCATTGGCGCGACGCTTCGAACGCGCCGATATAGACCACGCCGAGCACGGCGGGCAGCACCAGCGTGTAACGCAGTGTCGCGAGCTTGGCGAATTGCGGGCTGAACAGGTAGCACAGACCCGCGCCGAGAATATTGGCGAGCGCCACCGACCACACCATGGCGTAGGTGATGTCGAGATTCTTGTGCAGCATGTCGGGGCCGGGCACCAGCCCGTGGATCAGGAAGGCGCCGAGCAATATCGCCATGGTTGCGCTGCCGGGCACACCGAACGCGACAGTCGGCACCAGCGCGCCGCCTTCCTTCGCGTTGTTGGAACTCTCCGATGCGATCACCCCGCGCACGTCGCCCTTGCCGAAGGTCTGGCTTGCCCCTTTTTCGGTTTTCAACGCGTGACCGTAGGCGAGCCAATCGACGACCGACGCGCTGATCCCCGGAATCGATCCGATGCCGCCGCCGATCCACGAGCAGCGCAGGATCAGCCACCAATTCTGGAAGCAATCCTTCACGCCTTGCCATTGGCCCTTGTAGATGTCGGCCTTCTCGAATCCTTGCGCAATCGCAACGCGCGCGATCAGCAGGTCGCAAAGCTCCGGCAGGGCGAACAGCCCGAGCAGCACCGGCGTGAGCGGCAGCCCATCCCAAAGGTAAAGACTGTCCATCGTCCAGCGCAGCGTTCCGGTCTGCGGGTCCGAGCCGATCATCGCGATCATGATGCCGAGGCAGCCGGCGGCCGCCCCCCGCAGCGGCGCGCTGCCCGACAGCACCGCCACCATCGATATGCCGAGCACCGAGAATGCCAGCAGCTCAGGTGAGCCGAGATAGAGCATCACCGGCCTTAAGATCGGGATCGAAATGGCGAGCAGCAGCGCGCCGAACACGCCGCCCATGAGCGACGACATATAGGCCGCGCTCAGCGCCCGCCCTGCCTCGCCCTTCTTTGCCATCGGGAAGCCGTCGAGGACCGTTGCCGCAGAGGCGGCACCTCCGGGCACGCCGAACAAGATCGCCGGTATTGGATCGCCGGTCGACGTTGTCGCGCCGAGCCCGAGCAGCATCGCGAATGCCGAGTAGGGGTCCATGCTGAACGTGAACGGCAGCAGCATCGCTGTTCCGGTGAGCCCGCCGATGCCGGGCACGATCCCGAGCACCAGCCCCATCAGACAGCCGAGCATCAAGAACATGAGCCGATGCGGCTCGATCAGCGCGAGGAACGCCTTGCTGGCGGCTGCCGCCATGAAAGCAGCATCTGCCCCGAACCCGTCCATGCCTCACTCACTTTCCCGCGAATATGGTTGGGCCCTTGCGGCGGTTCGCGCAGGCATGACGGAAGCATCGCTTATCATCGCTGCGACTTGGCGGCTAGCGCCAAACGGGCGCGTTCGACGACGCGCGTCGGCGTGGCATAGATGTCCTTGACCAGCGTTTGCAGGTCCTCGCCCGAGATGGCGTCGAGATCGAGCTTCATCTTGGTCGCTTCGGTCTTCAGATCGGTGTTGCCAAAGACATCCACGAAGGCCTTGCGCAACGCCGAAACCCGCTCGCCCGGGACGGCGGCCGGCAGGACATAGGGCCGGCCGTAAATCGACTGGCTCAAGATTAATTCCATCACCTTGCGATCCTCCGCCGTCTTGGCGAAATCGATGGCCAGCGGTGCCCCGATCTGCTGCAGCTCCGGATAGCTTTTGACGCCCAGTTGCGCGAGCACCTTGATCTTGTTTTGCGTGAACCAGTCAGGATGCATTGTCGTGATTCCGGTCCAGCCGATGCCGCAGACGCCTTGCACCTCGTTGCGTTCGAGCGCGATCGTGATTTCACGGCTCCCGGCATAACCGGTGACGATCTTGAACTTGGTTCCGAGCACATTGTTGAACAGGGCCGGCAAGTCGCGCGTGGTGCCGCCCTCGTTGCTGGCACCGACGATCAGCTCCCGGTTCATCACATCCGCGAATGACGTCACCGGCGCATCGGTGCGCACGAAGCAGACGTATTTATCGCTGTTGGCGCTGCCCAGATAAATGAATTTGCTCGGATCGTGCTGCACCTGCACGTCTCCGATCAACGGCTGCAGGATTGCGCCGGGAAAAATCGCGCCGATGACGGTGCCGTCCTTCGGTGCCACCGAATAGACATATCCCGCCGCGCGGTTGCTGCCGGCGCCGGTCATGTTCTGCACCACAATGGTCGGATTGCCGGGAATATAATTGCCTATGTGACGCGCGAGCAACCGCGCATAAGTGTCGTAGCCGCCGCCGGCCGAAGAGCCAACCACGATATTGACCTGCTTGCCCTTGTAGAAGGCCTCGACCGAATCCTGCGCGCCGGCACGGCCGCCGACCCCCAACGCGCAGACGAATGCTATGACGATACATGAGCATGCCCGCCACATGGTCATGCTCCCCATCGCGCGCCGTCCGGAAGAGGCTTCATCGCCTCGTTGCTCCGCCATCACCATCGCCAGCGGCCGCGAGGTTTTCAGGCGATGCACACGATGTCAACAGCAGCCATTCCGGGATGCGGAACGAACTCATTGGCGGAAAGGCGCGGGACACGCTAGGTATCATGCCCTCGACTGCACCCGCGACAGGCCGACGCAGGCTGCAAACGCCGGTCGTGGGGCTATCGACGGAGACCAGGCCAGCAATTGACATCGCGTGACGCAAGCGGAGAAAGCAATGATCGACCTCTATGGATTGACCAGCCCGAACGTGCAGAAAATTTTCATCATGCTGGAGGAGTGCGGACTGCCGTATAACTTCAAGCCGGTCGACGTCTGGGCCGCCGCGCACCACACGCCCGAATTCGCCAAGATCAACCCCAACAGGAAGATTCCCGTGATCGTCGATCGTGATGGGCCGGGCGGCAAGCCCTACACGGTGTTCGAGTCCGGCGCGATCCTGATGTACCTCGCCGAGAATACCGGCAAATTCCTGCCCAAGGACTTGGCGAAGAAATACGACGTGATCCAATGGCTGATGATCCAGGTCGCCAACGTCGGACCGGCCTTCGGCAACTTCACTCACTTTAACCTGTTCGCGCCGAAGCCCGGCAACGAATATTCCTTCAGCCGCTACAAGACCGAGATGCTGCGGCTCTACGATCTGCTCGAACATCGCCTCGGCGAGGCGAAGTATCTTGGCGGCAGCGAATATTCCATCGCCGATATCGCGACGTTCCCGTGGACGCGCAATCATCAGGCCCACGGCGTCAAGCTCGACCAGATGCCGAACCTGAAGCGCTGGTTTGACGAGCTCTCCGGGCGGGCAGCCGTCAAGGCCATGATCGCCAGGCAGGCCGACATCAAGTCGAGCCGCGAGCACGCCACCGACGACAACAAGGACCGCTTCTTCGGCCGTGGCAAATACGCCCGCGCCTAGCGCCGAATTTTCCGACTCCGCTCATTCCCGCGTAAGCGGGAATCAATAAGCTCTTGGCATGAGCTGGGTCCCCGCTTTCGCGGGGACGAACGGGTAAGGATTAGGCCGCCGTCGCGATCGGCTGCCTGTATTCGCGCAGCCGCGGCATCACGTCCTTGGCGAACAGCGTGAGGCTGTCGACGGTGTCCTCGTGCGTGAGGAAACCGGCGTGGCCCATCATCAGGAGATTGCCCATGCCGCCGCAATATTCGCAGAATTCGATGATCTGCTGATAGGCCTGATCGGGCGTGCCGCAGAACAGCACGCCGCCGTCGATGAGATCCTGAACGTTGCCGGCGCGCATATCGACGACCCGTCCATCCTTCGCGCGCGTCCGTGGCGGGGTCTGTCCCTTGAGGAAGCGCGCCTGTTCGTCGACCGAGAGGAATCCCGGCGGATTGCGGAACGGCACGTGCACCATTGCGCTCGTGCTGAGGTATTCGGCAACAAGCTTTCCGCGCCTGCGCGCCTCTTTCTCGTCGTGCGCGACCGCTACCAGCCCCAGATAGGCGAAGCGATCCGGTCCCGGCGCCGGACGGCCCTTGGACATGTAGCCTTCGCGGTAAACGTCGTAGAGCGGCCGCGTCGCGTAGCCGGTGCCGAGCGTCGCCATCACGTAGCCGCGCTCTCCCAGCACGCGCGCATTGTTGCGCGAACCGGTAGTGCTCCAGATCGGCGGATGCGGCTGCTGATAGGGCCGCGGCCAGATGTTGACTTGCCGGTAATGGAAATGCTCGCCCTCCCAGTTGAACGGCGCGCCGTGGCTGGTCATCGCCTCAAGAATGAAATCGTGCGCTTCCCAGAAACGCTCCATCACGCCGACCGGATTTTGGTTCGACGCCGGAAACTCGTAAGGCACGCCCTTGATGAAACCCATATCGAGGCGGCCGCGCGAGATCACGTCGATGGTGGCAAGTTCCTCCGCGCAGCGCAGCGGATCGGGGCGATGTCCGATCGGATAGCCGAGCACCAATAGCCGCGCACGCTTGGTGATGCGCGCGAGCACCGACAAGCCCACGATCACCGTCGACGACATGCAGGTCGCGGTCTGATGGTGCTCGTTGAGCATGATGTCGTAGCCGAGTTCGTCGCACATCGCCCATTCGTCGTAGTAGCGATGGAACAAGTCGGCCGCGATCTTCGGATCGCATTTGCTATTGGGGAGATTGACGCGCAGCGAGCCGGCATGATCGTGCCAGGTCGGGAAATATGGCTGCTCGGTGAACTGATACACCCTCATTGCGAGTCCCCTCAGCGCCGCGCGCGCATCTTTGCCGACTGCTCGCCGATGAATGCCAGGGTGCGCCGCGCGAATTCCTCCGGCTGTTCAATATGTGGGAAATGTCCGGCGCGCTCGATCGTCTCGAATTGCGCGCCGGCGATCGCCGCGCAATAAGCGCGCCCGTATGGCTCGCTCAGGATTCGATCCGCGGCGCCCCACAGAAACAAAGTCGGAATGCGAACGCGGTGCAGGCGGCTCTTGAGTTTCGGATTATGCAGGTAGGGCGACCAGCCGAAACGCGCGGTGGCTTCCCGGTTTCGCGCGGCAATCTGCGTGTCGGCATCGCTCATGGTCTTGTAGTCGGGACTGCCGATCTTTGGATCGAAATACGCAAGCTCGGCGAACTCCTGGTCGGTCAGCGCCCAGATGTCGACAATGTCGCGCGTCTCGCGATCGCTCACCTTGATGCCGACCGGATTGGCGAGCACAAGATGCGAAAGCCGCTCGGTCGTCTTCACCGCGATCTCGGCCGCGATCCATGCGCCGAACGATATCCCGACCACCACGACCTCGCGCAGATCGAGTGCCTCAAGCAGATCGAGATAGAAATAGGCGAGATCGTCAACCGTGCTCATCCCCTTGGGCAATTCCGAGCCGCCGAATCCCGGATGCGTCGGGGCGATCAGCCGATGTGCGCGCGAGAGATAGCCGAGGACAGGCGCCTTCGCGTCGATGCCGATGCCGGGATGGAGGAACAGAAGTGGCTGACCGGTTCCACGCTCGATGGCATCGATGCGGATGCCATTGACCGCGATCGGGGTGACCGGGTTGTCGCTACGCGCAGACATTGAGCCAGCCCCTGAATTCCCCCATTCATTCTCCCATTGCACGACCGTGGGTGCTGGATCAAGATTGCCAGCCGCTTCGGCTCGCTCCAACAACCGCCGTGCTGAGACTTCGGACATTACTCAAATGAATCCTCGCGAAAAAGCGCCGGAAGTCGAAATTCGCTCCGGTCTCACCTACGCCACGCATGACAGTGTTGCACTGCAAGGCGATCTTTATCTGCCGATGGGCGCCGGGCCGTTTCCCACGCTGGTCGCCGTGCACGGCGGCGGCTGGGTGCAGGGCGCCCGCTCGGCCTTTCAATATTGGGGACCCTATCTCGCCGCCCGCGGCTATGCGCTGTTCGCGATCAGCTATCGCTTCGCCAAGACCGGGCAAAAAACCTTCCCGCAGGCGGTGCAAGATGTACTCGCCGGCGTGCAATATATCCGCGGCAATGCCAAGGACTTTAAGCTCGACGCCGGGCGTATCGGCTTGATCGGCGTATCCGCCGGCGCGCATTTGGCCGCGCTGGCCGCGCTTGCGGGCGGTGTGCCGCCCTTTGACGGCGGCTATCCACAGGATGCCCATGCCGCTCTCAGCACTCAGGTCAAGGTGCTGATTGGCGTCTACGGCATCTACGACGTGCTGGAGATGTGGCAGCGCTATCAGCACCAGAGCCCGCGCGAGAACAACATCGAGAAATTCATCGGCGTCTCGCCCATGGAGGACCGCCGGCCCTATTTCGAATCCTCGCCGATGAGCTATGCCACCGTCGCCAACAACAAGCTCGCGGTCTATCTCGCCTGCGGCACCGAGGATGATCTGGTCAGCCGTCACGCTCAGACAGATGCATTCCTGCTCGCGCTCAAACAGGCGGGTTTTTTTGTTCGCACTTGCCTGCTGCAGGGCGCGCCGCACTATTGGATGAACGATCCGATTGACGAGCCAGGCAGCTACACCGGCTTTCTCGCGCCGCGGCTGGTCCGTTTCCTGGCCGAGAAGCTATAGATGAACGAAATGCAGGCAGTCGCGAAATATCTGCTGATCGGTTGCATCATGCTTGCCGCATCGGCGGCTTTCGCCCAGCCGAAAGACGCTTCTGATTATCCCAGCCATACCGTCAAGATTCTGGTTTCCGCTCCGCCCGGCGGCGGTCCCGACATCGCCGCCCGCATCATCGGCGACAAGCTGCGACAGAAATGGAACCAGCCGGTCGTGGTGGAGAATCGCCCCGGCAACGCCGGCAATACCGGCGCCGAAGCCGTCGCGGGCGCCGAGCCTGATGGCTATACGCTGCTTGCGGCTCAGCCTGCGCCGCTCACCACCAACGCCGTGCTTTACAGGAAGCTCGCGTTCGATCCGGCTGCGTTCGAGCCAGTCCTGATCATGACCTCGTTCCCGAATCTCCTCGTCATGCGGCCGGATTTTCCCGCCAACACGGTGCAGGAGCTGATCGCCTACGCCAAGGCCAACCCGGGCAAGCTCAACTACGCATCGCAAGGGATAGGCACGACTCCGCATCTCACCGGCGAGCTTTTCGCTCGCATGACCGGCACGCAGCTCGTGCACGTGCCCTATCGCGGCACCGCGCAGGCGGTCAACGATGTGGTGGCCGGTCACGTCGACATGATGTTCCTGCAACTCTCCGAATCGGCCGAGCTGTACAAAGGCGGCCGCGCGAAGATCCTTGCTGTTGCCGCCAACGAGCGCACGCCGGTGTTGCCGAACATTCCGACCCTGCAGGAAGCAGGGCTAACGGGCTTCCAGTCGCTCACCTGGAATGCCCTCGCCGCGCCGCCGAAAACGCCCGCCGCAATCGTGGCGAAGATCAATGGCGCCATTAACGAGGTGTTCCAGTTGCCGGACATCAAGGCGCACTTTGCCGCACTGAATATGCAGCTTGTCGGAGGTACGCCGGCTCAGATGGCGGAGTTCCTGAAACAGGAAACGCAGCGCTGGGGCGCCGTTATTCGCGCCGCGAATGTGACGTTGAATTAGGGCAGGACGTCAGTCGCTACTTGCGACCGACCAGATCGATCAGGGCGGACATGCCCTTGTGCCCGCCGCCCTCGTCGACAGCGCTGTCGTGCTCCCTGATCTCGAGCGATGAAAAATCCTTGAAGGCATTTTCCAAAAGCTCGCGCGTATAAAGATTCTCGACTTGCGACGGCCCGCCGGTCTTGTACTCGAGTTGCTTCGGTCGATAGCCCTGGATCAGCAACAGCCCGCCCTTCTTGAGTGCCTTCTTGATGTTATTGAATAGTTGCGTGCGCAGATCCGGCGACGCGAACTGAAAGAAAATACCCACGATCACGTCGTAGCTTGCGGTTGGCCAGGACCAGGTGAAGATATCAGCTTGTTCGGCGTGGATTTTTACGCCGCGTTCCTTGGCGAGCGCCTGTGCCTTGGCGATTGCCTTGGGCGAAAAATCGATCGAATGCACGTCGAGACCCCTTTCCGCCAGGAACACGCCGTTGCGGCCTTCACCGTCGGCGATCGCGAGTGCCTTTTGACCGCGCTTGAGCAGGTGCGCGTGGCTTTTCAGGAATGCGTTGGGTGCCTTGCCGAAGACGTATTCGGGGGCGGCAAATCGCGTTTCCCAACGTTCAAATTCCGACATGCCGCAACTCTTATGTGATCAGGCTCGCGCCAACAAGCGCTATTGACGCTACCCCTATTGGCAAGGCCAAATCACTTTCGGTTGTGATCGTAATATAGGGGTGGACCATGAGCATGTCTCAGCAGCGCACACCAGTCAGCAAGGCTGCAACAAGCAGCGCACCGTTGCGCACTGGGGCGGAATACCTCAAATCATTGCGCGACGGCCGCCGCGTGTTCCTCGACGGCGAATTGGTCAAGGACGTCACCGAGCATCCGGCCCTGCGCGAGGCCGCGCGCTCGATCGCGCGGCTCTACGATATCGCCGCCGCGCCCGAGAACCGTGAGTTGATGACGTTCACCTCGCCCAAAACCGGGCAGCCGGTGCATCGTGGGTATCAAATTCCGAAGTCGCACGCTGATTTGAAAGCGCGGCGACTGTTCTCGGAGAAATGGGCGGAGTCCAATTTCGGTTTGATGGGCCGTACGCCCGATCATGTCGCCGGCTTCTTCTGCGGCTTTGCGGCGAAGCCTTCGGTTTTTGCCGCCGGTGGCAGGCAGTTCGGCGAGAACGTCGTGCGCATCTACGAGCAGGCCCGCGACAATCACATCTACATGTCCTACGCGATCGTTCCGCCGCAGATCGACCGTTCCAAGCCCGCGCACAAGCAGAGCGATCCGGCGCTCCATGCCGGCGTGGTGAAGGAACGCGACGACGGCATCGTCATCTCGGGCGCCCAGCAACTCGCGACCGGTGGCATCTATTCGGACTGGCTGCATCTCTCCTGCATCCAGCCGCTGCAGCCCGGCGACGAGAATTACGCCAACGGGCTCGTGGTGCCGGTGAACGCATCCGGATTGAAATTCTATCCGCGCCGCGCCTTCGCCAAGCCCGACATGAACAGCGTCGACTACCCGTTGAGCACGCGCTTCGACGAAACGGACTCCTACGTCGTTTTCGACAATGTGTTCGTGCCGTGGGAGAACGTCTACTGCTACCGCAACATCGATATCTGCCGCGACCAATGGCGCATGACGCCCTCGCACGCCTACGGCAATCTGCAGGCACAGGTGCGCTATGCCGTGAAGCTGCGCTTCATGATGGGGCTCGCCAAGCGTATGAACGAGAACACCGGCCACGATAGCAATCCGCCGGTGCAGATCGCCATGGGCGAGCTCGCCGCGCTTGCCTCGATCGTCGATTCCATGGCCATCGCGCAGGAAGTGGTTGCCACCATCGACAACGAGGGTGTGGTCTGGCCATCGCGTACAACGCTCTATGCGGTCATGGCCATGCAGTCGGAGTTCAACGGCCGCATGCTCGAATTGATCCGCGAACTGTCCGGATCGGCCATGATCACGCTGCCGTCGTCGGCCGAGGACTTCGATAATCCGGAGATCGCTCGCGACCTCGAACGCTACATGCGCTCGGCTTCGTCCGATGCGAAAACGCGCATGCAGCTTCTGCGCCTGTTATGGGATTTCCTCGGCAGCGAATTCGGCAGCCGCCACCAGCAATACGAAAAGTTCTACGGCGGGGGTACCTACACGGTGAAGCAGAACATCAACCGGCTCTACGACTACAAACGCGCTACCGCCCTGGTCGACGCCGCGCTCGCTTTGCCGCCGGTCGGCGGGAAACGTTGACCGGCCGCCGGCCGCCGCCTTTTCGCGCGCCGCGCGGCTTATCAAGGCCAAGCTCCGACCAGCGTGCCTTCGCTGCATCGATGTCCTTTTCGGCCGGCCAGACTTTGGGCGGAAAACGCGCGCCGCCGAAATCGGGATCGGGGTCGTAATCGAGGTTCATGGTCGCGTCGATCAGCACGCGGTTCCATTTGCCGGTGCCGAACAGGGCAGGGTTGCGGTCCCGCTTGCGGGTCGAGGGATCGAGTCCGGCGCCGAATGTCGATGGCATGATGATGATATCGTCCTCGCCGGCGTTCACGCGGAAGGCGATGGCCCAATCCACTGCCGCGTAATCGTGGATGTCGATGTCGTCATCGACCACGATAATGTGCTTGTAGCGGACGTGCGCCGCAGACGAGCCCCAAACCGCGTTGGCAGCCTGCTTGGCCTGATTGCGGTAGCTTTGCTTCATCTGGATCAGCAGGTTGATGCCGGCATGCACTGGCGGGCACCAAACGTCGGTCACGCCCGGCACGCCCGAGCGATCGAGCACGTTCCACGCCGTCGCCGCGCGCATGATCGATGAGGTCACCGTATTCTCCGAATAGCTTCCCGGCAGCCCACCTTCGATGCAGCCGCGCAGGATCGGATCATTGCGATGCGTGATCGCCGTGACGTGGATGGTCGGCTTCGGTGACTTATCGCCGGCGACATAGCCGGTAAACTCGGCGAACGGTCCTTCCATCAGATACGTCTTCGGATCGAAATCGAGATAGCCTTCGATCACGATCTCGGAGCTGGCAGGCACGTAGAGGTCGACGGTCTCGCATTTGACCAGTTCGACCGGTGCACCGCGGATTGCGCCGACCACATCGTACTCGCAGGTGCCTTTCGGTACCGGCGAGCCGCCGACGAAATCGAGCGAAGGTTCCCAGCCGATCGCCACCGCAATCGGCATCCGATTCTCGCCCTTGCCTTGCCACGCGGTGACATGGTGGCCGATATGCTGGGCACGCCACATCAGGATCGGGATTTTGTTCTTGGCGCCCACCATGCCGCGATAGACGCCGACGTTCATCGCGCCGGTTTCAGGATCCTTGGTGACCACACCGCCGTAGGTCAGGATATAGCGGCCGCCATCGACACGGTTCCAGTACGGCGTGGGAAATTTGTAAAGATCGATATTTTTCCCGGTGATGATGTTCTCCTTCACCGGTCCGGTATCGACGATCTTCGGCGGGACGCTTCCTTGCAGGATGTTGCGGCCGAGTTTGACCAGTTCGCGCGGATGGGTATCGGGCAATAGGCCCATCATCATCGCAATGCGCCGGTAGCTCGAAAGCCCGCCCGCAAAGACCTTCCGGCAGAGGCTATTCGCCTTGTTGTAGTCCTTGATGTTGCTGAACAGCAGCGCGGGACCGGTGCCGGGGCCTTGGGCCAGGCGGGTGATCGTGCCGAGCTCGATGTTCCAGTCGACCTGGGCCTTGATTTGATGCAACTCGCCGGCAGCTTCGAGCGCCTTTATCCAGCCGCGCAGGTCGCCGAACGCGACTAGTTTTCGTTCAATCGTCATGCTCTCTCCCTTGCCGCGCCGGGAAACTCGCATTGGCGGCCGCAAGACGCAAGCGCGGCATGCGTAGGGGCAGGTATTACCTGCGTGCAATCGGCCAGCGTTCGCCTGGCGGCGCGATTTCGGTCACGAGGTCACGCACCAGCATCTTGTTGGAGAGGGGTGCCACGCTCATGACGCGAGGCTCGAGCCGCGCCGTGCAGGCATAGACCGTCTCGCCATCGAGCTCCATCATGCATTCCTTGCAGGCATTGGCGTTGATGCAAGAGAACCGGATCGCAAGAGTCGGATCATGGTTGGCGCGGATCCAACGCAGGCCGTCGAGCACCGACTGGCCGCGCTCGAACGGCACCTCGTAGGTCTCCCAGCGACCGCTGCGCCTGTCCTGGCTGCGCCAGATTTTCAGTATCGCCATCTCGCTCATTGTGCCGCCATCTCCGTGCGCACTGGCCTTTGCGCGACTTCGAGGTGGCTGCCTTTGAGGCGTACCACCTGATTGGCCTGCCACTGCGGCAACATGCCCGGATAGTCCTCGCGCTGATGCGCGCCACGGCTTTCCGTTCGGGCCAGCGCGCCTTCGGCGACCGTGCGCGCAACCAGCAGCATGTTGCGCAGATCGAACCACTCCAGCCGCCGCAAATCGAAGGCGCGATGATCGCCGAGCGGGCTATCGCCGAGCATGGTAGCAAGCGCGTCGATGCGGGTGAGGGCGTGTTCGAGCTTGGATTGGGTACGCAGCGCGCCGACATCCTCCGCCATCGTGGCTTGCAGCTCCAATACCATCGCGGCGGTGTTGGGCGCATCTTTATGTTCGGGTGCATCGCGGGTCATCAAATCCAGAGTTTCACGTGCGGATGTTGAGTTTGCATGGTACGCGCGCGTCTTTTTGACCATTTCGGCCGCGCTTCTGCCTGCGCGCCGTCCGTAGACAAGGGCTTCGGTAATCGCGTTTCCGGATAATCTATTCGCGCCGTTTGCGCCGCCGACCGCCTCGCCGGCAACCAGCAGTCCGGGCATTTGCGTTTCCATGCGCGCGTCGGCCACCACGCCGCCCATGTGGTAATGCGCGATCGGCGCAACCTCGACCGGCATTTTTGTGAGATCGATATTGTTCTTGGCGAGCCGATCGATCACCGGGCCGAACGCCTCTCGCAGTGCACTCTCCGGGCAATGCTGAAAACTCAAATAGACGCCGCCGTGCGGCGAACCGCGCCCAGCCTCGACCTCTTTCAGGATCGCGTAGGTTCCGACATCGCGCGTGATGACGTACTTGCCGTCCTCTACGACGCCGTAATGCTTCGCGAATTCCTCGCCGCGATTGTTCAACAGCTTCCCGCCGAGCTTGTAGCGGAACGGGTCCCACATGATCGGATCCATGCCGATGAGCCGTGGTGCCAAATGCCCGATCGGAAAGAACTGCACGAATTCCATGTCGACCAGCGGCGCACCCGCGCGCAGCGCCAGCGCATAACCGTCGCCGCCCATGTTGGCCGACGCGCTGTTGCGCCGGAAGAGCCGCGTCAGGCCGCCGGTCGCGATGATCGTCGCCTTGGCGGAAATCACCACCGGCATGCCGCTGCCGACATGCCAGGCCACCGCGCCCGTCACTTCGCCATCGCTTTTGATCAAATCGATAACGCACATATCGCCGGCGCGACGAACACTGGAGATGCGATAGAGCGTGCTGCGCAGCGTCTTCGACACCGCCGGACCGGTTGAGAGAAAATCCACATAGACGCAACGCGGCCGGTCGTGGCCCGGCGCCATCGCCTGCGCGATGCGGCCATTCTTGCGCGCCCAGCCCACGCCCCATTCGTCCATTTCGCGGATGCAGTCGGGACCTTGTTCGCACAACAGCCGCGCCAGCGGCTCCGAGCAAATCCCGCGGCCGGCATTCAGCGTGTCGTCATAATGGTGCGACCAGTGATCCGGCGTCTCCGAGCCGAGCGCCACCGCCACCGTCATCTGCGCCATGACCGTTGCGCCGCCCCGGCCGATCAGACTGCGGTCGAGCACCAGAACGCTCGCGCCGCCGCGTGCGGCTTCAATCGCGGCATACATACCGGCCGCGCCGGAGCCGATCACCAGCACATCGGTTTCGGTCTGCATGACTGCGGCGGACATTGCTCCTCCACGCAACGGGAGGCATGGACTATATCACGCGGCCGCGGACTTGCGTTTGCGCGCGGCGAGCTTCACCGCCTCGATGATCTGCGGATAGGCGCCGCAGCGGCAGAGATTGCCCGACAGATAATGCCGGATCAGATCGTCGTCCGGCTCCGGATGCGCCTCGAGCAATTGGTTCGCCATCAGGATGAAACCGGGCGTGCAGAAGCCGCACTGGAACGCGCCGGTCTCGATGAACGCCTCCTGCACCGGATTGAGTCTACCGACCGCATCCAGACTTTCGACCGTCACCACCTCCGCGCCGTCGACCCGTGCCGCCAGATAAAGACAACCGGACACCGCGCTGCCATTGACCAGCACCGTGCAGCATCCGCACAGGCCTTGGCCGCAGCTCTCGCGCGCGCCGGTGAGGCCGAATTGGGTTTGCAATAGCTCCACCAGATTGTGATGCGGCTTGATGTCGGCACTGACCTGCGCGCCGTTGAGCTTGAAATTGATCGTGCGTGCCGCAGTCATTATTCATCCCCCAGCGGCTTGCCCTGCTTCGCCCGCAGCGCGCGCAGCACCGCTTCCGGATTGAGCGGCAATTCCGTCAGCCGCACGCCGACCGCGTCGTCGATCGCGTTGGCGATCGCGGGCGACACGCAAAAAGTGGCGACCTCACCGACGCCCTTGGCGCCGAACGGCCCGTTCGATTGATGGGTGTCGACGCAGAGGTTTTCCATCGCCACCGGCACGTCATGGAAGCCCGGGATCTTGTAGTCCGCCAGCGAGGCATTGGTGACCTGTCCGCCGTCGAGATGCATCTTCTCGAACATGGTGAAGCCGAGCTGCATCAACGCAGCGCCGGATATCTGCGTATCGACGATCTTCGGATTGATCGGCTTGCCGATGTCGAGCACGCTGATGAGCCTCGCGATCTTCACATGCCCGGTCTCGGTATCGACTTCGATTTCGGCGCCGGTGCCGGAAATCATCCAGAACGCCGTTACGTTCTCCGATAAGCCCGTATTGGGCGCAGGTGGGATGTAATCCGGCTTGTAGATGCCGGTGCCGATCACGTTGCCAGCCTGCATGCCGTACTTCTTCACGAACAGCGCCGGGATCGGTGTGTTTGAGCCCTCGGGCTCGCCGACTTCGCGCGCGAGCGCCTTGAGCTTCTCGCGCGCGTCCTCGGCCGCGCGACGCACCGCGTGCCCCATGTGGAACAGCGAACGCGAACCGAGCGTGCCCATGTCGTAGGGCGTGACATCCGTGTCGCGCTGCACGACGCGCACGGTTTCCGCCGAAACGTTGAGTATCTCGCCGACCATCTGCGCCATGGCAGTGTCCGAGCCTTGGCCCATGTCGATCGTGCCGCAATAGAGCGCAATCGAGCCATCGGCATTGACGTTGACGATCGCGACCGAGGTTGTGGGCGTGATCACCGCCTTGATCGCGATGCCGAGCCCGCGCCCGCGGCGCACGATGCCGCTGCCGCGATCGAACGGCTGCGACCAGTTCATGCGCTCGACCAGCTTGTCGAGGCATTTTTCGAGCGCGGCGTCTTTCAGCACCGTGCCGGTGGCATGCGGCCGCCCCTCGCGCAGCAGGTTCTTGCGCCGGAATTCCACCGGATCGATCTTCAACGCGCGCGCCATCATGTCGGTATGGCTTTCGTAGGCCCACACCAGTTGGGGCACGCCAAAGCCGCGCAGCGCGCCGGCCGGCGTGACGTTGGTGTAGAGCGCGTAGGAATCGATCGACACATTGTCGATGTCGTAAGGCCCGGACGCAGTCAGCCCGGACTTCTGTGTGACGCGAGGACCGACATCCGCATAAGCGCCGCCGTTCCAGAACACTTCGCATTGACGCGCGACGACCCGGCCATCTTTATCGACACCGCTCTTGATGCGGAACGTGCTCGGGTGTTTCGTGATCTGGTAGAACAATTCCTCGAATGTCAGTGCGGCCTTCACCGGCCGCCGCGCGATCATGGACAGCGCGAGCGCCAACGCCTCGAGCTTGATGTAGAGCTTTGATCCGTAGCCCGAGCCGAGGTACGGCACCTTGACGCGCACCTTGTTTTCCGGCCACCCGAGCAGGCGCGCGATTTCCGTGCGCACGAACGAAGGGCCTTGCGAGGCGGTGTAGAGCGTCACGCCGGAATCCTTGTAGTCGGCGATCGTGGCGTGCGGCTCGAACGACAGGTGCAGCACCTTCTGGGTCTTGAATTCGTGCTCGAACACGTGTGCGGCCGAGGCGAAAGCCCTGTCCACGTCACCCCGGCGCAGCCGATAATCCAGCGCCATGTTGGTGTTCTTGGCACCCTTGAGATGCTTCAGATCCGCGAACGTGCCGGCCGGCTTCAGCACATCGTGCACGTACACTTTCGACGTCAGCGCCTCGACCTCGTCATAGACCGCGGGTAGCTCCTCGTACTCGGCGGTGATGAGTTGCACGGCCTCTTCGGCCACATGCGGATCGGCGGCAAGCACGGCGACCACTGGCTCGCCCACGAATCGCACCTTGCCATCCGCCAGAATCGGCTGATCGTGGAACGCGGGTCCGTAATACGGATCGGGAATGACGTTGCGCACATCTTGGATCGTGACGACATGCGCGACGCCCGGCAGCTTTTTCGCCGCGCTGACATCGATCGATTTGATGCGGCCGTGTGCGACAGTGCTCCGGAACAGTTTCGCATGCAGCATGCCCGGCAGCCGCATGGTGTGGGTGTATTCGGCGCGGCCGGTGACCTTCTCGCGGCCTTCGAGCCGCGGCACCGAGCGGCCGACTTGCGCGCCGACTTTTGCTTCCGCGGGGGCCATTACTGCGCTCCGCCTTGCAGGGCCGCGCGCACCGCGCGTCCGACATAGACGCGCAGGATTTCCCGTTTGTACGAGGCCGAGCCGCGCACGTCAGCGAGAATGTCGGCTTCTTCCGCCGCAGCATCCGCCGCGCGGGCAAGCTGCTGGTCATCGATGCGATGGCCGATCAGCGCGGCCTCCGCTTTTTTGAGTCGGGTCGCTTTCGACGTTGCTGCGCTCGCAACGATGCGCGCGGACCTGATTGCTGCGCCATCCGGCTCGATGACGGCTGCAACGCCGAGTGCCGGCCAATCGTCGGCCGACCCGGCCGTGACCTTCATGTAGACGGCGTGCTTGGAGCGTTGCGGGGGCACGTGAATTTCGGAAATCAGCTCGTTTCTCTCCAATGCGGTTTCGTAATAACCCGTGAACAGCTCTTCGACGGCGACTTTGCGCTCCCCCTTCGGGCCTGCGACCGTGATACTGGCTCCGAGCGCCATCAGCACCGGCGGCAGGTCCATGTGCGGATCGCCGTGCGCCAACGCACCGCCCACGGTCGCCACGTTGCGCACCCGTACATTCGACAGCGTCAGCAGCGTGCGCGTGATCACGGGGGCATGTTTGCGGACCTCGGCCGAGTGCTCGAGTGCGGTCAGGGTTGTCATCGCGCCGATACGCAGGCCGTCCTTGTCGGTGCCAATGCCGGAATATTTCTTCTCGATCTTGCTCAAGCTCACGAGCCGTGTTGGCCGGAATACCCCCGCCTTCATCATCAGCATCAAGGCGGTGCCGCCCGCCATCGGCCGTACTGCCGCGTCGTCCGGATCGAGCAGCTTGATCGCCTCGGCAAGCGTGTGCGGTTCGGCGAGATCGAACGGGATCATCGCGCCGTCTCCACGGGCGCGAAGGCGGCGCGCAGTCTCGCCGCAAATTGTTTTTCCATGTCTTTCGCCTTGGAGCGCAGCACCGGCTGGCCAATGCTGCCGAGTTTGCCGGCAAGTGTGGCATCGACCGAATAATCAACCAGGGTCTCGTGCCCGGCGTCGCTGAGTTTCGTGAGCGATGTCGCTGTCAGCCGGCCGACAATGCCAAGCGGTGTCCCTTCTATCTTTGCCTCGATTTCGCTCGGCGCTTCGAGCCGCGTGACTTCGACCGTGACGGCGAACTTGAATTTCATGTAGGCGACTTTGGTTTCGAACATGGCTGTGAAATGCGTTGGATCGATTTCTTTCAGCTCACTGACGCCATCGACGAAGCCCACGAACCTGCGCGCATCGCGCAGCGTCTCGAACACGACTTCGCGCGGCGCCTGCACGGTGAATTGGCCGGAAACGTTCATACGCTGGACCTTTGGGCAGGCAAACAAAGCGCATCAGGGCGGCGGCGTCAAAACCTTTCGCTGGCGGGGCTACGAACCGCGCCCCCGCATCGCCAACACGCGATCCACCATCTCGCCGGCCTGGCCGAGGTAATTCGCCGGATCGCACAGCTTTGCCAATTCCGCACGGCTCATATGCTTGGATATTTCCTTGTCCTCCGCCAGCAGATCGACGAGCGGTCTGCCCGTCGCCACCACCTTGCGGCAGATGTCGTAGACGAGGTCATGGGCGCGTTGGCGACCGAGGCTCGGCCCAAGACCCATCATCACCGCCTCCGAAACGATCAGCCCCTTGGTGATATCGAGATTGGCCCGCATCTTTTTCTCGTCCACCTGCAGGCCGCCGACCAGAAAGCGCGTTTGCGCCAGCACGCCGCCCGTCAGTACAAAAATTTCCGGCAGCACGATCCACTCGATTTCCCATTGGCCGGTGGCGCGCTCGTGATCCTGCTCCATGGCGTTGAGCAGCGCCGCGACTTGCGTGCGCACCACCGCAGTCTGTGCGGTGATGTAGACGCACGAGATCGGATTGCGCTTTTGCGGCATCGTGCTCGACGAGCCGCGGCCTTCGTGGAACGGCTCGTAGACCTCTTCCACCTCGGTCTGCATCATCAGCTTCACGTCATAGGCGATCTTGTTGCAGATTCCGGTGACGAGACCGAGGAAGCAGCCGACCTCGGCGATCCGGTCGTGCACGGTATGCCAGGCGATTTCGGGCTGCGCGAGCTTGAGCTCTTTGGCGAGTTCCACCTGCGTGCGCAGTCCGTCTTTGCCGAGCGACGACAACGTCCCCGCCGCGCCCCCGAATTCGAACACCAACACACGCTCGCGCAGCTGCCTGAGCCGCTGCTTGTGCCGTTCGAACGCCGCGAGATAGGTCGCGACCTTGTAGCCGAACGTGATCGGCACGGCCTGCTGCAGATTGCTGCGGCCGGCCATCGGCGTATCGCGGTATTTCTTCGCCAGCGCAGCCAGCGCATCCGAGATCGCGTCGATGTCCTGCTCGATCAGGGTGAGTGCCTCGCGGATTTGCAAAATCGTCGCAGTGTCCGTGATGTCTTGCGTGGTGGCGCCCCAATGGCACCACTCCCCCAGCCCGCCTTTGCACAGACCAACGAGCTGCTGCACCACCGGCAGCACCGGATAGCCGATGCGCTCGGTCTGCTTCTTCAGCTTCTCGATATCGAATTGGTCGACCTTGCAATGCTGGACAATTTCGTCGCAGGCCTCCTGCGGAATGATTTTCAGTCTAGCCTGTGCGCGCGCCAGCGCCGCCTCGAAATCCAGGTACTTTTGAACGCGGTTTCCGTCCGACCAGACCTGACGCATGGCTTCGGTGCCGAAAATGTCGCGGAAGATGGCGGAGTCGAGGGCGGTCGCGGGCATCGGAGGGCCTTTCCGGAGGTTGGCGAGCATCTCTTAGCAAGCTGGCGATCCAATGCACATCTTCGCGCCGCCAGCCGGTTGCAGAAATGTTACTGCCCTTCCCTTTGACAAGGCAGGTAAATTACCGTTTTATGCGGCTCAATCGCCATAACAATGAATGAACCCGGAGGAACCCGATGAGGAAGATATCGACGATATTGGCCGGCGCGGTTGCCGCCATTGCATTTGCCGCCTCGGCCCATGCGCAGCTCGTGCTCAGAGCCTCCCACCAATTTCCCGGCGGCAAGGGCGATGTTCGCGACGATATGGTGCAGATGATCGCAAAGGCTGCGAAGGCAGCCAACGCCGGATTGGACATCCAGGTTTATCCCGGTGCGTCACTGTTCAAGCCGAACGACCAATGGAACGCCATGGTCAACGGCCAGCTCGACATCACGCTGTTTCCCCTCGACTACGCGAGCGGCAAAGTGCCGGCCTTCAGCGCCACGCTGATGCCGGGACTGATCCGCAGCCAAGAACGGGCAAAACGAATTAATGGCTCGCAGTTCATGAAGGACATCCGTGCCGAAATCGAGAAGAACGGGGTAATCGTGCTGTCCGATGCATGGTTTGCCGGCGGCGTTGCAGCCAAGAACGGATGCATCGTCAAGCCGGACGACATGAAGGGTCGAAAGTTCCGCGCTGCCGGCCCGACTTTCGCTGGCATGTGGGAGGCAGCCGGAGCCAGCATCGTCAGCCCGCCGTCGAATGAAATCTACAACGCCTTCCAGAGCGGCGTCGTGAACGGTACCGACACCAGTCTCGGGACTTTCCAGTCGATGCGTCTCTACGAAGTCACCGACTGCCTCACCGCGCCCGGTAACAACGCGCTGTGGTTCATGTATGAGCCTGTTCTGATGTCGAAGAAGAGCTTCGACAAGCTCAACAAGCAGCAGCAGGAGATCGTGCTCAAGGCCGGCAAGGATGCTCAGGCCTATTATGAAGGCAAGGCCGACGAGGTGAACAAGGACGCCGTCAAGGCGTTCGAGGATCACAAAGTGAAGGTCGTAACGCTGAGCGACGCCGACTATGCGGCATGGCTGGATGTGGCGAAGAAGAGCTCTTACGCGAAATTCGCCAAGGACGTGCCGATCGGCCAGAAGCTGATCGACGAAGCGCTCGCAGTTAAGTAAAAGCCCACGCAGTCGGCGGGTCGGCGAATTGCTCGCCGGCCCGCTGTTTTCGAGGCGCTATAGTTCACACTCTCGGTCGCTCTTCCTCCGGGACAAAGGCCCATGGACAGGTTTATTCGGGCCGTAACCTTTCTCTCGCAGGTTGCGGGTTTGGTTGCGGCTCTCCTCATTGCGCTGGCCGTGTTGGTGATCTGCGACATTGTGGTCGAGCGCTACATCTTAAATCTCACGACGATTTGGCAGATCGATGTTGTCACCTACAGCATCGTCGGCGCCACCTTTGTCGGCAGTTCCTATGTGCTGATGGTGCGCGGTCATGTGAATGTGGACATTCTTCCGATCTATCTTGGACCGAGCGCGCGCTATCGCCTCGCGGTTTTCACGATATTGATGGGACTGGGCTTTTGCCTCGTCATTTTCGTTCTATGCACGCAATACTGGTACGAGGCCTGGTCGCTGAACTGGCGCTCGAATACGGTCTGGCGCGCACGCTTGTGGATTCCGTATCTGTCGATGCCGATCGGACTTGGCTTGCTCGTCCTGCAATATGTCGTGGAGCTGATCAAAGTGGTGACGGGGCGAGCTTTGCCTTTCGGGCTCAAGCCGAAGGAAACCGCCGAGGATATCGCGCGCGAGCACGCTAAAGAGGCGCTCGGGGGCGCTCCATGAGTCCGACCACCGAAGGCGCCATTGTTCTCGTCGTGACTTTGGCGGTGCTGATGTCTGGCGTGCCGGTGGCATTTGGGCTTGGCGCGATCTCGATCGTCTTTCTTTTGTTGTTCCAGGGCCTCGACAGCATGCGAGTCGTGGCTGAGACGTTCAATTCCAGCCTCGACGAATTCACCTTGGTGGCAATCCCGATGTTCGTGATGATGGGCGCCGCAATCGGCTCCTCGCCAGCCGGCAAGGATCTCTACGAAGCGCTCGATCGTTGGCTCTACCGTATCCCCGGCGGGCTCGTGATTTCCAACCTGGGTGCCTGCGCCATCTTCGCCGCGCTGACTGGCTCCTCCCCGGCCTGTTGCGCCGCCATCGGCAAGATGGGCATTCCTGAAATGCGGCGGCGCGGCTATCCGGACGATGTGGCAACTGGCTCGATTTGCGCGGGCGGCACGCTCGGCATTCTGATCCCGCCGTCGATCACTTTCATTCTCTATGGCATCGCCACCGAAACATCGATCGGACGGCTGTTCCTGGCCGGTGTCGTCCCAGGCTTGATGCTCACGTTTTTCTTCATGATCTGGACCTGGTTCATCATTTTGAAGCGCGGTTTTCGCACTCACGCGGCGGACTTTCGATACAGCTGGAAGGAAAAATTCCAGTCGATCCCGAAAATCGCACCGTTCATATTGATCATCCTCGGAGTGATGTATTCGCTCTACGGTGGCGTTGCGACCCCATCGGAGGCGGCCGGCGTCGGCGCCGCGCTTTGCGTCATTTGCGCGGTCGTCGTTTATCGCATGTGGCGGGCGCAGGACTGGTGGCTGATCCTGCGCGACACGATGCGGGAATCCGTGATGATCCTGATGATTATCGCGACGGCGGTATTGTTCGGATACATGCTGACGTCGCTCTACCTGACGCAAACGCTGGCGCAGGCGATCGCCGATCTGAACGCGAACAGATGGGTGCTGATGTTTCTCATCAACATCTTCCTGCTGGTCTGCGGCTTCTTCATTCCGCCGGCGGCGATCATTTTGATGACGAGCCCGATTTTGCTGCCGATCATAACCGCCGCCGGGTTCGATCCGGTCTGGTTCGGCGTGATCTTGACCATCAACATGGAGATCGGCCTGATCCATCCGCCGGTCGGCCTGAACATCTACATCGTCAATTCGATCGCGCCAGACGTGCCGGTGACCAAGGTGATGTGGGGCACGATCCCCTATGTCATCTGCATGATGCTGGCGATCGTCGTCTTGTGCGCCTTCCCGCAGATCGCGACCTGGCTGCCCGACTATGCGATGGGGCCGATGCAGCACCGTTGACCGCGGGCTTAAGTCTCTCCGATCTCGCGCAAAATCTCCGCCGTATGCTCGCCAAGTCGGGGTGAGGGCCGCGGAGCCGCCATGGGCTCGCCGTCCATCATAATCGGCGTGCGTACGCCCGGGATGCTGCCGCCTTTCGCAGCCGCGCTTGGCAATTTCAGCTGCATGCGGCGATGGATGACCTGCGGATCGGCAAACACCTGCTGAAGATTGTTGATGGGGCCCGCCGGCACCTGCACGTCTTCCAGCTTTTCCAGTAATTCATCGCGCTTCATTTTGCTCGTGAGGGCGGAAAGCTTGGCAATCAATTCGTCCCGCTTGGCCAGGCGATCGCTATTGGTGCGATAGGCCGGGTCTTCGCCCAGTTGCGGCTGACCGAGCACGGCACAGAATTTCTGATACTGCCGATCGTTGCCGGTGGCGACGATGATGCTGCCGTCGGCGGTCGGGAACATCTGATATGGCACGATATTGGGATGCGTGTTGCCGGCGCGCTTGGGTATCTTGCCGGAGATCAGATAATTTAGCGCTTGGTTGGAAAGCAGGCCGACCTGCGTGTCGACCAGGGCGGTGTCGATATAAGCGCCCCTACCGGTTGTCTCGCGCTGTCTGAGAGCGGCAAGAATCGCAACGACTGAATACACGCCGGTAACGATGTCGGCAACCGGGACGCCCACGCGTTGCGGATCGCCCTCCGGTGAGCCGGTGAGATCCATGATCCCGCCCATGCCTTGCGCCATCAGGTCGTAGCCCGCGCGCGCCGCATAGGGTCCATCCTGGCCGAAGCCGGTAACCGAACAATAAATCAGCCGCGGATATTCCTTGCTGAGGCTCTTGTAGTCGAGCCCGAACTTGGCGAGCCCGCCGACCTTGAAATTCTCGATCAGAACATCGGCGCGCGCGGCCAGCTTTCGGACGATGCGCCGGCCGTCCTCGCTCTCGAAATCGAGCTCGATCGAACGCTTGCCGCGATTGGCCGAGTGAAAATAGGCAGCGCCGAGATGCCCCCCGTTGGCCGCCTCCACAAAAGGCGGGCCCCAGCCGCGGGTATCGTCGCCCGCGCCCTTGCGCTCGACCTTGATGACATCTGCGCCGAGATCGGAGAGCACCTGGCCCGCCCACGGACCGGCGAGAATTCGGGCAAGTTCAATCACACGCAACCCGGCCAACGGCCCCGACATGACGGCTCCTCGAAATAGACGCGAAATCGCTCCAGGAACGGAACCTGTGGCCCGCTGGCGCGGTTTTGTCTAGGGCTTGGGAGCTGCAAGGTGGTTGCGATTGCTTGAACCTTGCCGTCAAAATTGCCATCTAGCATTGAGGCCAAAACGGCCGGCTGGGCGGGCTACGATATGAACACCTCGTTCTTTGGCGAGCTTTTGCAGTCCATAGCGGAGCGCGGCCGAGCCCTGCTCGCCCGATCTCGGCGCGAGGCGCCAAGAACGCGCTCGGAGAGCTTGGCGGATCGTTGCGAAGCTTTACTGACCGGCCGCGGCGAGGCGTCTGGCACCGCGCTCGCCGCTGAAATTCTCAACCATTATCGCGATCTCACCATCGGCCCCCGCATCGCGTTCTTCGAGGCGCTGGCGGAGCGCTTCGGACCGAACCACGAGCGGCTCGAAGCCGCCATTGCCGCCTGGCGCAAAAGCCCGACCGATGCCGCAGCCGCCGAGATTCACAATGCCGCCGAGCCGCGTCGGCAGGAACTGTTCCGCCGGCTCAACCTTGCGCCCGGCGCAACCGCGGCGCTTGTGCGCATGCGCGAGCAGCTGATGGATGCGCTGGAGCGCCGCGCCGATCTCGCCGCCGTCGATGCCGATTTTGTCCACTTGTTTACGTCCTGGTTCAACCGCGGATTCCTGGTGCTGCGTCGGATTGACTGGTCGACGCCAGCCGTCATCCTGGAAAAGATCATCCGCTATGAGGCGGTCCACAAGATCAACAGTTGGGACGACCTGCGCAGTCGCATCGATCCGCCCGATCGCTGTTGCTACGCCTTTTTTCATCCTGCGCTGATTGACGAGCCGCTGATTTTCGTCGAGGTCGCGCTCACACGCGAGCTCCCCGATGCGATCGGGCCGATTCTCGCCAACAATCGCAACCCGCTCGATCCGGATAAGGCAACGACCGCGGTGTTCTATTCGATTTCAAACTGCCAGCGCGGACTTGCCGGCGTGTCCTTCGGCAGTTTTCTCATCAAACAGGTCGTGGAAGAAATTTCACGCGAGAACTCCCGTCTCTCCACCTACGTCACGCTTTCGCCGGCGGCCGATTTCGCGCGCTGGCTCAATCGCGAGCGAAAAGTCGAAGGCTCGCGCGTGCTGCCCGAAGCCGATCGGGAAGCGCTCGCCAATCTCGACCACGCCGATTGGTGGCAGACGCCGGCGATGCGCCAACGCGTGCAGGAGCCGTTCCTGCGCGCCGCCGCCTGGTATTTTCTGCAGGCCCGCAATCCGCGCGGCTTGCCGGTCGATTCCGTCGCCCGCTTCCATCTCGGCAATGGCGCTCGTCTCGAACGGCTCAACTTCCTGGCCGACACCAGCGAAAAAGGCATGAGCCAGTCCTATGGCCTGATGGTGAATTATCTTTATGCCGTTGACGACATCGAGAAGAACCACGAAGCCTACGCCGAAGGTCATTCGGTCGTGGCGTCGAATGCCGTCAAACGTCTTGTTCGCCAGACCGGCACCGAGCTCGTGAAGACCGGCTAAGGCATGATCCCGAAAAGTGGTAGTCGGTTTCCGTTAGGTCGCGCGGCTTGCAGGGGGCGCCGATGAACGAAGTCAGCAAGGCCGCATCGCTGCTCTCTGATCAGGCCCTCGACCTGCTGCTGCGCAAAGCCCGCAGTTTCGATGTTTACCGCGTCGTCCCAGTGGGAGATGACGAGCTACGCGCGATTTATGAGCTTGCGAAATGGGGGCCGACCACCGCCAATTCGCAACCGCAACGGATCTTGTTTCTGCGCAGCGAACAGGCAAAGCAGCGGCTTTTACCCGCGCTCTCCTCGAGCAACAGGAAGAAATCCATGAGCGCGCCCGTGGTTGCGGTTCTTGCCTATGACCTGCGATTTTTCGAACACCTGCCGCGCATGTTCCACGACCAGCGCGCGCGCAGCTGGTACGAGACCACGGCGGACCACATCCGCGCCACGGCCCTGCGCAACGCCTCGCTGCAGGGCGCCTATTTCATGCTTGCGGCGCGCGCCTACGGGCTGGATTGCGGGCCGATGTCCGGCTTCAATAATGAAAAGGTCGACGCCGAGTTCTTTCCCGATGGTCGCTGGAAATCGAATTTCTTGTGCTGTCTCGGCCGTGGCGATCCGTCGCAGCTTCCGCCGCGCGAAGATCGCTTCGTTTTCGAGGAGGTATGCGCAATTTTGTGATCGCTCTGAGGTTCATAGACCTGAATTTGTCTCACAAGGGGAATGCAATCGGCCTGTGGTTTCGCGCATTCCTAAACCAAACTGGGAGGACGCTGTGGTTTCGATGAAATCTTTGGCGCGCATCAGCGCCGCTGTTTTTGGCATTTTTGTTCTCGTGCAGCCCGCCGTGTCGCCCAATACGGCGCAGGCCCAGGGTTGGCCGACGCGAAATGTGAAGTTCGTCGTCCCGCTCGGTCCGGGCTCGGGCGTGGACATCGGCGCCCGACTTTTCGCGGACCTGCTTTCCAAGAAGTGGGGCCAGCCCGTCGTCGTTGAAAACCAGGCTGGCGGCGACGGCGTGATTGCGATCAACGCAGTTCTGACTGCCAAGGACAATCATGTGCTGCTGATGTCGCCCGCCTCGCAATTCACTCATCATCCATATACTCACGACAAGATGCCCTACAATCCGGCAGACTTGATACCGGTTGCCAGGATTTCCAATACGATCGTGTCGTATTCCGTGCCGGCCTCGTCTTCCATCAAGACGCTTCCTGAATTGCTGGCAAGCGCAAAAGCTGAGCCCGGCAAGATCAACATGGCGAGCGCCACGCCGATGCTTGACTATGTTCTTCGCGCCTATCTTCAGACTGCAGATCTCAAGATGACGCCGGTCCCGTATCGCAACACGGTCCAGGCGGCTGCGGATCTCGCCGAGGGACGAATTCAGTTCATGATCGCCGCCGTTGCCATCGTGCGGCCCTACGTGCAGGCGAGCAAGGTACGGATGATCGCCGTTACCAACAAGGCGCGCGCGTCCGTCGCGCCAAATGTGCCAACCACCACGGAAGCGGGATTTCCGCAACTGGCGACCGACGGTCTCGTGGGTCTGTTCGCGACCAAGGATCTGCCGGCCGATGTTCGAAACCGCATCGCGGCCGACGTCAAGGAAGTGGCGTCAGATCCTGCCGTCGCCCAGCGGCTCGAACTAACCGGGCAGGTGCTCAACCCGGGCTCCGCGGCCGAGTTTGATGCCGCCATCAAGGAACAAGTTGCGCAAATGGCGGCGGCAGCGAAGATCCTGGGCCTCAAGGCAGCGCAATGATGTGAGCCGCAACGCGGGCGCTTCAGCCGCGCCCGCGTTTGGCTCGCGTCGGCAGAACCTGAAATTCGACCCAGTTCGCGATCTCGCCGGTCCTGAGCCGCTTGTCCAGCACGTTCTTGCTGATGCCGTAGCGCCAAGCCAAACGCTTGTCCTTGGGATCACGGTCCAGCGCTTCCAGATCGCTGGCAAAATTGACGATATCCGCCTCGTTGAGGAAAAAGCCTTCTCCGATCAGTCGCGGGCCGATGCGGCGGACGATCGCCGCGATTTCGCACAGCGGGTACTCCGGATGATATTGCACGCCCCAGGCAGTGCTGCCGTTGTAGCGGATTTCGGCGCTTTGCACATTTGACACGGCGTTGGTTGCCAGCACGGTCGTGCCTGGCGCAACGGTCTCCACTTCGTCGAGATGCACCGTCGGTGCGTTGAACACATTCGGCTTGCCGGCGTACATCGGATGTTTACGGCCGGCATCGGTCAATGTGATCGACCGCCCAAAGCCGAGCTCGCGACCGTTGGGATTGCGCCGCACGCTGCCTCCGGCCGCGACCGTGAGAATCTGCAACCCCCAGCAGCTGCCGAAGATGGGTGTGCCGACCGACAGCACCGCGCGCGCCATTTCGATCTGCTGCATGATTTCCGCGCCGCCGTTGTAGACATGCAGGCTCGAGCCGGTAATGGTGACGCCGTCATAGCCTTCGAGCGCCTCGCCGTTGGGGAGATTCGCCCCGGGATCGCCCGGAAAACAGATGTCGACGACCGCGCTCGGCAACAATTCCTGCAGCAGCTTTGCATAACCGAGACTCGCCAGCACGCCCCCCGCGGCTTGGTGCTCGGCGCGGGTTTCCGGTGAATTACCTTCCATGACAAGCAGGCGGGGAGCAGGCATCGAAGTCTCGTGAGACGGGTCGGTGACGTCGTTGGGGTCGTTCTCTATAGTGATTTGCTGGCAAAAAAAAGAACGCGAGACGAGACAGCACGGGACTTTGATCGCTATGATAGATTAAAAGTTATTAATTTTGCTCATGCGAGATGAGGACCTCGATGCGCGAGGTGGCGCGGGCCTGCAACGTAATATTTACGGACGCCATTCGGCTCGCGGCGCTGATGCTCGGTGTAATTCTTGTCGCCATTGCAGGTGGCGGCAACGCTGCGGCGGATGGTCCCAGTCTGGAAGAGCTCGTCTCCGGCGTCGTACGGGTCAAGACCTTCATCGATCCCGAAGGGAGCACGCTGCAGAGTCTTGGTCGCGAGCGTGAAGGTTCCGCCATCGTCATCGACAACAACGGCCTCGTCGTGACGATCGGTTACCTCATGGTCGAGGCGCAAGCGGTCGAGTTGAGTAGCAATGACGGCCGGACCGTACCGGCGGAGGTCGTCGGCTACGATCACGAGACCGGCTTCGGCCTCTTACGCACGCTTGCGCCGCTGAAGGTGCGGCCGATGGAACTCGGCAGATCGGCTGATTTGAAGGAGCACGACCCGGCCCTGATCGCGAGCTTCGGCGGCCCGGGATGGGTCTTGCCGGTCAACATCGTGAGCAAACACGAGTATGTCGGCAGCTGGGAATATATGCTCAACGACGCCATCTTCACCTCGCCGCCGCATCCGCAATGGAGCGGCGCGGCGCTGATCAATCACGAGGGTAAACTGGTCGGCGTAGGCTCGCTCGTCGTCGCCGACATAAACGGCAAAGGCGAGCGCGTTCCGGGTAACATGTTTGTTCCGATCGACGCGCTGCCGCCGATCCTCGGCGATCTATTGTCGCTCGGACGCGTTTCCGGCCCGGGACGTCCTTGGCTTGGGGTTACCACCGAGGAAATACGCGGGCGGTTGATCGTGAGCCGTGTTACATCCGGCGGGCCTGCCGAAAAAGCCGGTTTGCGACGCGGTGACATCATCGTCGGCATCGGCAACGATACGCCGAAGAATCTCGCCGATTTCTATCGTAAACTTTGGTCCGTCGGCGAAGCCGGCGTGACGGTGCCGCTTGACGTGATGCAAGATCAGGAGAAGCGGCACATCGACGTCCATTCGATCAACCGCCTCGACAATCTCAAACTCAAATCCACCTTCTAAGCTTCCGACAATCTGCGCTGGCGTAAGACGCCGGCCAATTTGGATGATGCGTAATGGCCTTCACGCTCTACAATGCTCCGCAATCGACCTGCAGCCAGCGCGTGCGTTTTGTGCTCAATGCCAAATCGCTGCCCTTCGCGGAAGTTAAACTCAACCTGCTCGAGGGCGATCAGCTCAAGCCGGACTATCTGAAACTCAATCCCAATGGCGTGGTCCCCACTCTCGATCACGACGGCAATATCGTCATCGATTCCTCCGTGATCGTAGAATATCTCGACGAAGTGGCGCCCGAAGGCGAGAGCTTTACGCCGCACGATCCGGTCGCGCGCGCTCACATGCGTGCGCTCATGCATTTCATCGACGAGATGCCGGCAGCGGCGATCCGTGTGCCGACGTTCAATCTCGCTTTTCTGCCGCACTTTTCCAAGATGAGCGAACAGGAATTCGTCGCGTTCGCCGAATCCAAACCATTGCGCAAGGAGTTCATGCTGGCGATGGGGCGTAACGGCTTTCCCGAGTCGGAAATGAAGGCGGCGCTCGATCGGCTCGGCCGCACGCTCGATCGCATGAACGCGGAGATCGAAAAGAGCGGCGGACCATGGCTGCTGGGTGCCAAGCCGACGCTCGCCGACATATGCGTGATGCCCACAATTGTCCGCATGGCGGATCTCGGGCTCGACAACATGTGGGCGGACAAACCCCCGATCGTCCGCTGGCATGAGTTGATTCGCGCCCATAAGGCCTACGCGCCGACCTATTATTTTGGCTCGCTCCTGACCGAGCGATTCCCGCATTTGAGGGACCGTAAACAGGCGATTCAGAAATAAGTAAGTAAATCGCGCTTCTACTCTCCTTTGAGCCGGTGTGGGGAGGCGCGAAAGGCTTGGACCTGCTATCCCCTATCGCATTCTAAATCCAAGCGAATTGCCTGGACTTCATGGCTGATTTCGACATCGCCATCATCGGGGGCGGCATCAACGGCGCCGGCATCGCGCGCGATGCGGCCGGTCGCGGCTTGAGTGTCCTGCTTGTAGAGCAGGACGACCTTGGCTCCGGTACATCCTCGGCCTCCACCAAACTCATCCACGGCGGGCTTCGCTACCTGGAGCACGGCGCGTTCTGGCTCGTGCGCAAGGCGCTCATCGAGCGCGAAGTGCTGCTGCAAATCGCGCCGCACCTCATCCGGCCCATGCGTTTCGTGCTGCCGATCAATCCCGAACGTCGCTCCAAGCTTCTGCTGCAGCTCGGCCTCTTCATCTACGACCACCTCGGCGGCCGCAAGATTTTGCCGCCGACCCGCAAGCTGGATTTGACCCAAGATCCGGCTGGCCAGTCGTTGAAACCGGAACTGCGCTCGGCCTTCGAATATTCCGATTGCTGGGTGGATGACGCGCGTCTCGTCGTCCTCAATGTGCTCGACGCCGCCGAACGCGGAGCAACCATCCGCACGCGGATGCGGATGATCAATGTCGTCCGGCGCGACGTCTGGCATTTCATGCTCGAGTGCCGCGGCCGCCGCGCACCCATGACCGCGCGGATCCTCATCAATGCTGCCGGTCCTTGGGTGGGGCAGGTGGCCGAGCATCTCCTGCAAATCCCCGGCCGGCCGCCGCTGCGGCTCGTGAAAGGCACGCATATCGTGGTGCGAAAGCTTTTCGACCATGATCGCGGTTATATATTCCAGAATTCAGATCGTCGTATCATTTTCGCATTGCCGTTCGAGCGGGATTTCACGCTCATCGGCACGACCGACAACGAGTTCACCGACGATCCCTCCGGGGCCATCCCCACCGGCGATGAGATCGCATACCTTTGCGGCGCGGCGAACGAATATTTCCGGACCGAGATTACGAATAAGCAGGTGGTGGCGATATTCACCGGCGTTCGCGCGCTCCATGATGATGGCTCCAAAAAGCCGGAGGACGTCACGCGCGACTACTATCTGACGCTCGACGAGAGCAAGCACGCAGCTCCGCTGCTGACGGTTTACGGCGGCAAGATCACGACCTATCGCCGCTTGGCCGAGGAAGCGCTAGATCGCCTCAAGCACGTCTTGCGCGATACGCCGCACTGGACCGCGCATGTGCCGTTGCCCGGCGGCGATTTTTCCCACGACGGCATCGAGCAGTTGATCGCCGATGTCCGTTCGCGATGGCCGTTCCTGAGCGAGCCGACCGCCACACGCATGGTCCGCGCCTACGGAACGCGCATCAACCGCATTCTCGGGACGGCCAAGAGTCTCGGCGAGCTCGGGCCCAATTTCGGTGCCGACCTGACCGCGGCCGAAGTGCGCTACTTGATGCAGTTTGAATGGGCGTTGACCGCCGACGACGTGTTGTTCCGTCGGACCAAGCTGGGCATGCGCCTGTCGAAGGTCGAACGAGAAAGGCTGCACACCTTTATGATCGGACCGCCCGCGAAAGCAGTCAACGCCTGACGTTTTTGTGCCGCTTTGGGATAATCTGCCTCGATCGGCAGACACCTGATGACCCATCTCCTCGCCATCGACCAGGGCACGACATCGACGCGCGCGATCATTTTCGATGCGACGCTTGCGCCAAAGGCGATCGCGCAGAAGGAAATCCGGCAGATTTATCCCGCGCCCGGCTGGGTCGAGCATGACCCGGAGGAAATCTGGAGCGCCGTGCTCTCGACTGCGCGCGGGGCCATGACGCAAGCCAAACTTGCGGCCAAGGACATCGCCGCGATCGGTATCACCAATCAACGCGAGACCACAATTGTCTGGGACCGCGCCACCGGCAAACCGATATACAACGCCATCGTCTGGCAGGACCGTCGAACCGCAGCCGTGTGCGAGGCCCTGCGGCGCGCCGGCCATGAGGACATGATATCCGCCAAGACCGGACTTCTGCTCGATCCCTATTTCTCCGCAACGAAAATCGCGTGGCTGCTCGGCAATGTACCTGGCGCGCGCAGTGCGGCCGAGTCGGGCAATCTCGCCTTCGGCACAGTCGATAGTTTTCTCCTGTGGCGCCTCACCGGCGGCTCGGTGCACGCGACCGATGCCACCAATGCCTCACGTACGTTGCTGCTCGACATTGCAAACGGCACCTGGGATCCGCAGCTTGCAGAATTGTTCGGCATCCCGGCGGGACTTTTGCCGGAGGTGCTGGACTGCGCCGCGGATTTCGGCCACACGCTGCCCGAAATATTCGGTGCGCCGATCGCGATCCGCGGCATTGCCGGCGATCAACAGGCCGCAACCATCGGCCAGGGTTGCTTTACGCCCGGCATGATGAAATCCACCTATGGCACCGGCTGCTTTGCGTTGCTCAATATCGGCGCCGTGCCTGTGCGCTCGCGCAACAAGCTTCTGACCACGATCGCTTATCAGCTCGACGGCCGTCGAACCTACGCGCTCGAAGGCGCGATTTTCATTGCTGGCGCCGCCGTGCAATGGCTGCGCGACGGGTTGAAAATCATTACGAATGCGGCGGACGTGAACAGTCTTGCTCAGCGCGCCAATCCGGCCGAGCAAGTCTATCTGGTTCCGGCCTTCGTCGGCCTCGGCGCGCCTTATTGGGATGCGAACGCCCGCGGCGCGCTCTTCGGTCTCACACGCAACTCCGGGGCCGCCGAAATCGCGCGCGCTGCCATCGAATCCGTGGGTTATCAGACCCGCGATTTGCTTGAGGCCATGCACGCCGATTGGCCCGCCGCCGCGCGCGCCGGCACCGTCCTGCGCGTCGATGGCGGCATGACCGCGAGTGATCTCACCATGCAGTTTCTCGCCGATATTCTCGCCGCGCCCGTCGATCGGCCCATGGTGATGGAGACGACCGCGGTCGGTGCGGCGTTCCTGGCAGGTCATGCGGCGGGCGTATGCCCCGACCCGGAAACCTTCGCCAAGAGTTGGCGCCTCGATCGCCGCTTCGAGCCTCAGCTCGATACGGCATCCCGAGAGCGTAAGTGGATGGGCTGGCGCGACGCGGTTCGGCGCACACGAACGTCTTCGTGCTGATAGGGTTAATGCGGCATCAACAACATGTCTAAATGTTTGGCGGCTGAATTGGCGTCGCCGCAATATGGAAATGGTTTAATGCGTCGATAAATTTTTCGATTGGTTTTACGGCGCCTCGGACGCATGGAATCATAACATGTCTTCGACCTCGCAACTGTTTACGCAGACGCCGGCGCAATCGCTGGTCCCGAAACATTTGGAGGAACTTATCCGCTCGATCAAGATTCTGATCGTCGATGACGACTACCATATGCGCAAGGTTGTGCGCACCATGCTCTCCGCCATTGGCGTGCGGGAAATCTACGATGCAAGCGATGGCATGACCGGTTTGCAGGCGATCCGGGCGCTTACGCCGGACGTCGTGATTCTCGATTGGGAAATGCCGAACGTTGGCGGAGCAGAGTTCGTGCGCTCTGTGCGTTCGCCAGGTTCCTTCCCCCTCCCAAGCATTCCCATCATCGTCCTCACCGGCCACGGCGAGCGATCATGCGTGGTCGAGGCCATGCACGTCGGCGCCAACGAATATTTGCTCAAGCCGGTGTCGACCAAAGCGTTGTTTGATCGTCTGATCTCGATTTTCGCGAAGCCGCGCCCGATGGTGAAAATAGGCGATTATTACGGCCCCAGGCCGCGCAACCTCAGCGCCTACGACCTCCAGCAATTTGGAACCGTGGTGCCCCCCAACGAGGCCGCGCGTGCGGAGCGGAAAAACCAAATCAACCGCGGGAACGCCGATAGTACCGCTACCGACAGCGGAGACGACGTCGTACTGATCTGACGTTCCCGTCCTCCTCACCTCGATGACCGCCTGCTGCAATTCCGCGACTCCCGTGTTGAGCCGCCAGCCCGCTGCGTTTAGCGTGTGGCCATGGGGATGCAGGCGAATCGAATGGTCGGCAGCGCACGGCGCGGTTTTGCACCGTGGACCGATCCGGCAAAAAGCCCGCTTGTGCGCTTCGAAGCGGTGAGCAAGCAATTTGCCGACTTCACGGCTGTGGACCAGTTGTCGCTCGACATTTACGAGCGCGAGTTTTTTGCACTGCTCGGCCCGTCGGGTTGTGGCAAGACGACGCTGTTGCGCATGCTGGCCGGGTTCGAGCAACCGAGCGCGGGTCGCATCTTGCTTGACGGCGAGGACATCGCGGACGTGCCGCCGCATCGCCGCGCCGTCAATATGATGTTTCAGAACTATGCGTTGTTCCCGCATCTGACCGTCGCCGGCAACGTCGCGTTTGGTCTGAAGCAAGAAGGACTGCCGAAATCCGAAATCGAAGGACGCGTGCGTGACATCCTCGCGCTGGTCAAGCTCGAAACGTTTGCCGCCCGCAAACCGCACCAGCTTTCCGGTGGCCAGCGCCAGCGCGTTGCGCTCGCGCGTGCGCTGGTCAAGCGGCCGCGCGTGTTCCTGCTCGACGAGCCGCTCGCGGCGCTCGACCGCAAGTTGCGCGACGAAACGCGGTTCGAATTGGTGGACTTGCAGCAGAAGCTCGGTCTGACCTTCATCATTGTCACCCATGATCGCGAAGAGGCAATGACTGTCGCCCATCGCATCGGTGTCATGGACAAGGGCCGGCTTGCGCAGGTCGCGACCCCTTCGGAAATCTACGAGCAGCCGAATTCGCGTTGGGTCGCCGACTTCATCGGCGACGTCAATCTGCTCGAAGGCCGCGTGGTCGCGGCGGGGCCGGACGCGGTGATCGATAGTGTCGTCGGTGGCCGCCTGCGCGTCGCACAAGGGGTGGATGCAAAACCCGGCGCGACCGTTTGGGTTGCCGTCCGTCCCGAGAAGCTGCACATCGCGCCGAACCGGCCCGCGAACGACGAAGAAAATTGCTTTGTCGGAACCGTTCTCGACATCGGCTATCTCGGCGATCTCTCGGTCTACAAGGTCAAGCTCGACAACGGCTTTGTCATGCATGCTGCCGCCGTGAACGAGAGCAGATTGCAGGCGCGGCCGATCAGCTGGGATGAGCGCGTGTGGTTGACGTTTTCGCCTGATGCCGGCGTGGTGCTGACCCAATGAGTATGCGCAGCAAGCAACGCCGTTCATTCGGCGTATGGCTCGTGATCGCCATTCCCGCGCTTTGGCTCGTGGTGCTGTTTTTCATTCCTTTCCTGATCGTGCTGAAGATCAGCCTGTCCGAAACCGTGATCGCCCAGCCGCCTTATCGGCCGGTATTCGATCCCGATGCCGGTTGGCAGGGGATAAAAGATTTTCTCGCCGCGCTCTCGCTTCAAAATTATGCGTCGCTGCTGTCTGACACGATTTATCTGCTTTCGTACCTGCGCAGTTTGACAATTGCGGTCATTTCGACCCTGCTCTTGCTCCTCACCGGATATCCGGTTGCCTACAGCATCGCGCGCGCACCGCGCCGCGCGCAGTCGATCCTTGTCATGCTGGTGATTCTACCGTTTTTGACGGCCTATCTGATCCGCATCTATGCCTGGATCAACATCCTGCAGCCGGATGGTTTATTGAATGACACGCTGCTCGCGCTCGGGCTGATCCGCGCGCCGGTCGCGTGGCTCGCCTCTGATACCGCGATCTACATCGGCATCGTCTATTCCTATTTGCCGTTCATGGTGCTGCCGCTCTATGCCGCTCTGGAAAAAATGGATGAGACGTTGCTCGAAGCCGCGGCCGACCTCGGCTGCCCGCGTTGGAAGGCATTCTGGCTCGTCACCCTGCCGCTATCGCTGCCCGGTGTGGTCGCCGGCGTCGTGCTGTGCTTCATTCCGATCGTGGGCGAATTCGTCATTCCCGATCTGCTCGGCGGCTCGGAATCGATCATGATCGGCCAGACCTTGTGGAACGAATTTTTCGCCAACCGCGACTGGCCGGTCGCATCCGCCGTTGCTGTGGTGCTGCTTTGCCTGCTGCTCGCGCCGATCGTGTACCACCAGCATCTGCAGATGCGCGAGCTCGAGAAAGGCCGCTGATCGTGCGCCGTGGCCTGTCATTCTTCAATGTGACCGCGATAACAGTCGGTCTTGCGTTCCTCTATGCGCCGATGGTGATTCTCGTCATCTACTCCTTCAACGCCTCGAAGCTTGTCACCGTCTGGGGCGGCTGGTCGACCAAATGGTATTTCGAACTGCTCAACGACGACGCCATGCTGGATGCCGCCTGGGCCACGCTTCGCATCGGCCTTCTGTCCGCGACCGCAGCCACGATCCTCGGATCGCTCGCAGCAGTCACTCTGGTGCGCCTCGGCAGGTTCCGCGGCCGCACGCTGTTTTCCGCCTTTGTCTATGCGCCGCTGGTGATGCCCGAGGTCATTACGGGGCTGTCGTTGCTGCTGCTGTTCGTCGCAATTGGCGTCGACCGCGGCTTTTGGACCATCGTGATGGCGCACACCACCGTGACCATGTGTTTCGTGACTGTCGTGGTGCAGGCTCGCCTGCTCGATTTCGATATCAGCCTCGAGGAAGCCGCGATGGATCTCGGCTGTCCACCCCTGCGCGCCTTTCTCACCATTACGCTGCCGCTCATTTTTCCGGCCATTGCCGCCGGTTGGATGCTGGCATTCACGCTCTCGCTCGACGATCTCGTGATCGCGAGCTTCACCACCGGCCCGGGGGCTACCACATTGCCGCTGCGCATCTATTCCGAAGTGCGCCTCGGCGTGAAGCCGGAGATCAACGCGGTCTGCACCATCATGATTGCGGTCGTCGCCATTGGCGTGATCGCCGCGTCATTGATGTCCAAGCATAACGAAATCGTTCGCGTACGCACGCAGCGCGCCGCCGCCACGTAATCAGATTCATTGCGGATTTTGCGGGGGCGCAGGCGTAACCGGGGCGGTGGGCGCGGGGGCCGCGGTAGGCGGGGGCGCGGGCACGTCCGCACCCATCAGCCGATCGATCGCCTTGCGTACGGCGTCGTCCGCATTCTTCTTGTCCGGCTCGGCCGAATTTTTCTTCTGCGGATCGGGCGCGATTTGTTTCTCGATTTCGGGCGCGTTTCGCCTGCCCGGATCGAGCAGCGGCGCCGCCGCCGGCGCCCGCTCGATCAGACTTTGAGAACTAAAGATCGGAAAAGGGTCCTCCCAAGAGCCGGTCACGATGAAGGGAATCTCGAATGCCGGTGGTGCGTCGTTCGCGCGATTGATGAACAGGCTGGCATTCCCGCGCAGATCGAGGTCGCGCGTGGGGATCATGGTGGAGCCTTCCAGCGTGATACGAACCTTCGAGCTTTCGAGCCGCGCCTCCTCGATATTGGCCTTGCCCTGCGTGATCTTGAGGTTGACGATCAGCTTTTCGAACGGCGTACGCCCGTTGCGATAATCGCCCGGACCCGAAAGCGGGCGCCGCAGCAGCCGTTGCATCAGGGCCTCGGCGTTGAGCCGCAACAGGGCGCCATCACGCGCATTCAGGTTGACCGAACCGTTCAAATTCTGGGTCATGGCCAGGATGCTGCCGCCCGAAGTCTCGAGCGCAACCGCGAAATTCCCTCTGCCTTCGAGCCCGCGAATGTTGAATATCTCGCCGAGGCTGCTCTCAAGGTCGACATCGTTGAACTGCATCTGTGATTTCACATCGGCGCCGAGGTCGGTTGCGGCCAGCGTGAACGAGCCCCTGATGACCCCGCCAAAAGCATTCGATTCGCCGATCGTCACCGTCAGCCGCCCGCCCCGCAGGTTCGCCGCCACTGCGGTCTTCCCAACTTTTGCGCGCCCAATGGTGATTTTCGCGGCCGACAGCCGTAGATCGAGATCAAGCCCGTTCAGACCGTCGAGCACGATCGGCAGTTCGTTCCAATTGCGCTCGTTGGCGGTGACGAGCCGCACCGTGGAGACATAGGGCGTCAGGTCGAGGTCGTCGGCCGCAAGCGTGCCCTGCAAGGTTTGCCGTCCGTCCGTCGCGAAAGTCAGCACGCCCTCGGCCGCATTGCCGTCGAGCTCGACATTGACGCTCGACAGCGCGATCGTGCCGCCCGCCACGCTGGTCCGTGCTTTGAGGGCGAATCGACCAAATCCGCCGCCCGGCAGCGGCTTTTGACCCATCCAGCGCAGCGTATTGCGCAGCGATGTGGAATCGGCGGCAAGCGTGCCTTCGATTTTCAGCGTCGGCAACCCGCTCATCTGGCCTTCGAACGCCAATTTCAACGGTGCGCCGGTGAGGCGAATTCTCAAGCCCGAGCGCTCGCCGGCCAGCGCGGAGGGAAAGTCGTTCAACGATACGCTGGCGTCGATCGGCTCGCCGTGCCACACGAGCCGGCCGGTGGCGGCGAAGCTCTTGGAGATCGAGGGCCAGGCCAGCGCGAGGTCCACGCCGGTCACCATTTCGGTCATGCCGCGCGCGGTGTCGCTCAACACGATGGTGCCCCCGCGCACTAGAATTTCCGAAAACGACGATTCCTGATTCGCGCGATTTTCCTTCGGCCCCAGCGCGCGCGCCAGCGATGCGATCAGTCCCGACCAGTTCGAGCGGCCGTCGGCATTGATCGTCAGATTGATCCGCGGCTGGTCGAGCGCCACGTCGGCGATTTCGATGCGGCCGATGAACAACGGCAAGAGCCGCAGCCGCGCCGTCAACCGTCCGGTTGCCAACGCCGGCACGCTTGCGCCGTCCTCCCCAAGCACCACATCGTTGAAAGTGACCGAGCCGGTTGGGAACAGCGAGACTTTCGCTTCGCCGCGCAACATCAGATCGAGTCCGGTGACCTTGCGGATCTCGCTCTTGGCGTCTTCGCGCACCTTGTCGCTTGAGATCAGGAGCGACATCAGCGCCATCGAGCCGACGCCAATCAAGATGACGGCGGCAACGGCGTATCCCAGTCGCTTCAGCCCAGTCGCAACGGTCACGGATAATTCCAAAATATAGGGGTTACCAAACGGCCACCGACTATAACTCGTAAGATCAATGCTGCAACCATGGGATCGTTCTGTGACGCTTTCAAGGCCGCGACAAAGGGCTCCGCCCATGCCCATGACAGGCGAGCAACGACCGGCACCCTTGTCCGCGAAAGAGCGCCAATTCCGACCGCGCGCGGCTCAGTGCAGGCCCGGCGCGGGCTGAAAATCGGCTTCGGTCTTGGCCTTGATCTCCGCGAGCGAGACCCCGGGGGCAAGCTCGATGAGCGTCATTCCGCCTCGTCCCTTCTTGTCGATGGTGAAGACGCCGAGGTCAGTGATCACCATATCGACAACGCCGGCGCCGGTGAGCGGCAGCGAGCAGCGCTTGAGCAGCTTCTTTTCGTCCTTCGCGGTGTGTTCCATGACCACGACCACCTTCTTGACGCCGGCGACGAGATCCATGGCGCCGCCCATGCCCTTGACCATCTTGCCGGGGATCATCCAATTGGCGAGGTCGCCGTTCTCCGCCACCTGCATCGCGCCCAGGATCGACAGATCGATATGGCCGCCGCGGATCATCGCAAACGAGTCGGCGGATGAGAAATAGCTGGTCGTTGGCAATTCGGTGACGGTCTGCTTGCCGGCGTTGATCAGATCGGGATCCTCTTCGCCTTCGTAAGGGAATGGTCCGAAACCGAGCATGCCGTTCTCGCTTTGCAGCTGTACGGTCATGCCCTTCGGAATGTAGTTCGACACCAGCGTCGGAATGCCGATGCCGAGATTGACGTAAAATCCATCGCGCAGCTCCTTCGCCGCGCGTTCGGCCATCTGATCGCGGGTCCAAGGCATTACACTTCCTCTCCGGTTCCGGCAGGAGCCGCCTCGCGCTTGCGCACGGTGCGCTGCTCGATGTGCTTCTTGGCGTTGGGAACGTGGATGATGCGTTTGACATAAACGCCGGGCGTTATGATGTGGTCAGGATTGATGTCGCTCGGCTGCACCAGGTGCTCGACCTCGGCGACGGTCACTTTGCCAGCGGTCGCCATCATCGGATTGAAGTTGCGCGCGGTCTTCCGGTACACGAGGTTACCTTCGGTATCGCCCATCCAGGCGTGAACGATCGACAGATCGGCAACCAACCCGCGCTCCATCACATAGCGGCCGCCGTCGAATTCGCGCTCCTCCTTGCCCTTGGCGATCATCGTGCCGGCACCGGTCTTGGTGAAAAAAGCCGGGATGCCGGCGCCGCCGGCGCGAATGCGCTCCGCCAGCGTGCCCTGCGGGTTGAACTCGATCTCGAGTTCGCCGGCAAGATATTGCTGGGCAAAGGTCTTGTTCTCACCCACGTAGGACGAGATCATTTTCTTGATCTGCTTGGAGTCGAGCAGAATCCCCAGGCCGATGCCGTCGACGCCTGCATTGTTGGAAACGACGGTGAGGTTTTTGACGCCGGATTCGCGGATCGCCACGATCAAGGTTTCCGGTATGCCGCACAGGCCGAACCCGCCCGCCATGATCATCATGCCGTCTTTGAGCAGACCGGCGAGCGCCGCCTTAGCATCGGGATAGACTTTCTTCATGGCCTCGGCCCTCGACCGCTGGAAGTACTCCGCCCGTTGTCTCTAGCGATCTGCCAAAAAACGATCAAGCGCCCCGGCCTCGCCTGAAGCGCTTGCGGTGGACGTTGGAAATTCCCGGACTTACCCGCCGGGCAGGCGGACCCTGGCACCCGCCGGCTGGGGCGCGAGCGCGATCTCGGCGATCAGCTTCTTGATGATCGCCTGGCCGAACGAGTTGAAATCCTGCGCCACGATGACGAAAGCTCCCGGCCCGCCGACCACGTTCTCGCGATAATAGTTCTCAAGCCCGCCCGGCGGATTTGTGTGCTCGGGATTCCAAGCCATCGGCCGGTCGCTCAAGATGACGAGGCCGTTGATCGTGACGCCCTTGGCGACCGCGGCGTCTCGCGCCCCCGTCACATCGCGGCCGGAATTGTTGGTGCCGTCGCCGGACACGTCGATCGTATGACGCTCCGATTGATAAGGCGCTTGATCGAACAAGGTCATGGAAAAATCGATCGCGCCGCTGATCGAGGTTCGCTCCGCGAACGAACGCGGCAACTCGAGCAGATTGTCGCCGAATTTGTGCGCCGAGTCCGTTCCATTGATGATCATCCAATCGATCAGCAGCTTTTGAGCGCCGACCCCCGACCATTCGACGAAGCAAACGGCAATGCGCTGATACCGGCCGGAGGCGATGGCGTCGAGCACGCGCTTGTCTGAGAAGGCTGCGACATAACCATCGCGCTGCAGCTTGAATTTCGCTTGATCGACGCTGCGCGAAACGTCAGAGGCGAGCACGAGCAGAAGGTCCACCTGTTCGGCTGCGCGCGCGAGCGGACCTGCCAGCAGCAACGCTGTCAGTGCCAGGAACAAACGGACCGTTCGGAGCATGTGCGTTCCTCAACAAACCTGAGGCGGATACTAGCCGATTCCGCTATTCAGTGTAATCGGGTCAAGCCAACACGAATTTGTGTCTCATTTATGCCGGTTAATGTTTGACCCGTACACCGTGCCGCACCAATCGCGGCAAGACTTCATCGCAAAAATAAGGCGCCTCATGGAGATAATTGACGAATGAAACCGCAATGCCCTCTATGCCGGCTTTGCTGATGCTGGCGAGCTCTTCCGCCACGCGGTCTGGTGCGCCGACAAAAGGATAACCGCCAATAGCCCGTGAGGCGAAATAGGCGCGTTTCTCCTCGTATTCCTCCGCTGACACCGTTTGCCGGGTGATGTTTTTCAGCGCCAGCATCCCTTCCACCGCGCCCCAGTCGGCGTTTTCGATCACCGCGTGACGATAATAATCCTCCGCCTCGCCCTGGGTGGGGCGGCATACGACCTGCCCGACCGTATAGACCGAGATCTGGCGGCCGAATCCCCGTGCTTGTTCCTTGATCTCTGCGACTTTCTTGGCATTCGCGTCCATCGAGGTACGCGAGGCGGCCGTGGCAGTGAAGAACGCATCGCAGTTTCGCAGCGCGAAAGCCTGTCCGGTCGGCGTCGAGCCCGCATTCATGATGATCGGCCGTGTTCCGCCATAGGGCTTTGGAAATGCCTTCACGCCCGAAAGCTTGAAAAACTGCCCCTCGAAATCGAACTCGTTGGGCTCCGACCACGCGCGCTTGATCGTGTCGAGCCATTCCTGCGCGAACTCGTAACGGGTTTCATGGTCGCGCTGCTTGACGCCGAACATGTCGAACTCGCCTTCATTCCAGCCGGCGACGAGATTGAGTCCGAAACGACCCTCGCCCACGTGATCGGCGGTTACGAATTCCTTGGCTGCGATCAGCGGATGGAACAGCGGCGCGTGCACGGTACCGAATACGGTGATGCGCTTGGTCGCGGCCAGCAGCCCCGTCGCCCAAGTCACCGTCTCGAATGTGGATCCGTGAAAATCGGTCTCCCCGCCGTAACCCTTCCAGCGTCCGATCGGCAGCATGAAATCGATGCCGGCGTCTTCCGCCATCCGCGCAAGGCGCAGGCATTCCGGCCACGTCGCCTGCCAACGCTCCGGCACCTTGGTGGCTGAGCGGCCGGAGGAGCAGTTGGCGCCGAACAGCCCGATCTTGAGCGCATTGCCCGTGCGCATGGCAAGGCGGTCGGCCATCGATGCGGTGCGGTCCAGCAAAACGTCCTCCGCGCTACGGTTTATACGGTCCGAGTTCCTTCAGCACGGCCTCGACGAAAGAATCATCAACGACTTCGGCCAGATTGACCTTGCCCTTGATCAGGCCTTGCTCGGTGTAGAAGGCGAGATCATACGCAAGGCTTTCACTGTTCACGTGTCCATCCGGATTCATTCCGGTCGGCGTGATCAGCTTGTAGATTTCGCGGCTTTTGATCGGCGTCGCCTCCGAAAGGATGGCGATCACCTCGTCCGCATTCGGGCCGTCGAGCTTTCCATTCTTGAGCGCTCCGTTATAGAAGCGGACCGCGCGGATATAGGCACGCATGAAGCGTTTGGCTTCATCTGGCCGCTTGCGCGCGAAATCCTCCGAATAGAGCAGCACGGCAATCTGGTGATTGGGCAGGATTTCGTCGTCCGACTTGACCAGCACCGCGTCGCCATTCTTGATGGCGATCGCGGGCCCGGGTTCGACGGAAGCCGAGGCATCGACCGACTTGTTTTTCAGCGCCACCACATGCTCGGGAAACGGCAGGTTCACGGTCTCGACGTCGGAATATTTTAGGCCCGCGGATTTCAGCAGCGTGTAGAGCGTGGCCGTATTGCTCACCCCCGGCGCATTCATCGCGAACTTCATGCCCTTGAGGTCCTTGAGCTCCTTGAATCGCCCGCTGGCCACACGATCCTTGCGCACCAGGATTTTCGTCGCGCCGTAACCGGGCGGTGATGACGCCTTGTCGGCCACGATCTTGATCTTGATGCCGCGCAACACCGCATTGTAGAGCCCGGCCGAGGCGGAGCCCGCACCGGCGTCTAACTGACCGGAGCCGAGCGGCGCCACCATGTCGGCAGCCGAGCGGAAATTCGACACCGTGACGCTCAGGCCTTCCGCTTTGAAGAAACCCTTCTTGTCCGCGATGTAGATTGGGGCATCGCTCGTCGTGCTGGCCGCGCCGACTGTGACGTTTTGCGCAAACGCGATCTGCGTTGGCAGGAAAAGCGCACAGACCGCAAGCCAGAATATTTTTGCGCGCATGACGCTTCCTCTTGGTCCCGCATATTGTTTATTTGGCCGGAAATTTTTGCTCGGCCAAGCGCGGTATTGTTTCGATCAGCCCACCGAGATTACCGGAAGTCAGCAGCAGGATCACGTCGTTTTTCTCAAGGCTGCGGTCGATATTTTTCAATCCCGCAGCGGGCTCCTGGATCGCCTCTGCGTCAAAACCGGCATCTTTCACATGCGCGACGATCTCCTCCTGCGAGAGTTGCGCGTGCGTATTGGCGCCCTGCGCCGCAGGTTCGTAGATGAACACCTTCGCCGCGCCCGCGAATACGTCGTCGTACCACTTGAGTGCGCCGCGGTTGCGCCACGAAAACGTGTGCGGTTCGAACACGACCATCAGCCGTTGCCTGGGGAAATGTTTCTGGATCGCCGAAATGGCGCTTTTGGCTTTTTCGTAGGACGATCCGAAGCCTTCGAAAATCGGGATCGAAGTCTTGTGGGATTTGCGGTCAAGCCGACGCTTGACGCCTTGAAACGTGGCGATGCCCGCCGCCAGTTCGCCGGCCGACAGCAGTTTCTTTTCCAGCAGCATGGCGCCCACGCCGACGATGTTCTCGATATTGTGCGCGCCGAGCAGCGACGTGGAGAGCGGGACGACCATATCCTTTTCGCGCATGAGCTTGAATGTCGTCTGGCTGCCGTATTGGATTTTCTCGGCGTGCCAGGCGGCGTCCTCGAGCCCGTAGTATACGGTTTTGCCCGAACGCTCCTGCACCAGCTCCCGCGCGTACTGCTCGGTTTGATTGGCGACCAGCAATCCGTCCGGCGGCAGCAGCTTCAGCAGCGCGCGAAAGGGTGCCAGATATTCTTCGTGCGTCGGAAATACGTTGATGTGATCGTGAGTGGCCGACGTCAGAAGAATATTCCTCGGCCGATAGTGGAGGAATTTCGAGCGGTCGTCCCAATTGGCCGAAGGATATTCGTCGCCTTCGAGCACGAACAGGCTGCTGTTGCCGAGATGCGCATAGGCGTCGAAACCGTTCGTCACTTCGCCGATGAAATAGCTGGGATCCTTGCCCGCATGTGCAAGGCACCAGGCCAGCAATGCGGTGCAGGTCGACTTGCCGTAACTGCCGGCCACCACGATCGTGTCTTTGCCCTCGGTCAGTTCCTCCAGTACATCCGCAAACGAGCGCACCGGCTTGCCGCTCTCGAACGCCGCGCGCACCTCGTCGTTTTCCTCGCGCGTCAGTTTGGCGTTCTTGCCGATGACGATGATGTCGGCGTCCGGCGGGATGTGTTCTTTTCTGTAGCCTTTGGAGAACGGAATGTTCGCGCGCGCGAGATATTCGCTCACCGGCGGGTAGAACCCGTCGTCCGATCCGCTGATCTTGCAGCCCATCTGCCGCAACAGCAGCGCGGTCGCGCTCATTCCCTTGCCGGCGATTCCGATGAAATGCGCCTTCTTGACCTTGTCCAAAGCCATCGGACCTATCCGGCGCGCCGCATCGCGACCCCACGCATGAAATCGGCGAACACGCGCGCGATCTCGTCCTCGTACGGCGCCCATTCTTCGAACGGTATGAGGGCGATGTCCTGATCCTTGATGGGCAATTCGTGCAGCAGCGCGCCGGGGATCAAATTGGCCGCCGCACGCCCGCTTGCCGATGAATGGGTGTTGTCGTTGCCCGGAATAACCACCGTCGGGACCGTGATCGAGCCCAACTCGGCTTCGCTCACGCCCATGACCGGCAAATGCCCGCCTTTGGAGAATTCCTCCCGCCAGCGCGACATCACTGCGATGTATGTCTTCGAGTCCATGGCCATCAGCCGAGCGCGATTGGCCGGGTTCGCCTTGATTCGCTCCTGGTATTGCTCGGTCGCGCACACCGCCGCCATGCCGCCCTCCGCGGCGGCGCGGATGAATTGGCCGTAGTAATTCTCCGGCAATCGCCCCGCCGCGAACGCCCCGCCGGTCACGCGAAACAGCAGCAGTGCACGCACCGCCTCCGGATGCCGCAAATAGAAGCGGATCGACATCCGCGCCCCCGCTGACGATCCACCGATGAATGCGGGTAACGCGCCTTGCTGCGACAGCAGCTCGTAAAGGTCGTCGATCCAGAGCGATTCCTCCGGCTCCTCGCCCGCGATCAGAATATCGGACGCACCGGTGTTGCGTCGGTCGTGCAGGAATACGCGATACCCAGCCGCGGCCAATTTGCGGGCAAGCGGCAGAAATTCATGATGCGCGCGCCGACCGCCCGGCGTCAGCGCGATCCAGGGCCCGCTGTCGCCGACGATCTGATAGGCGATGTTGATTCCGCGGACCTTGGCGATTGGCATGGCTGGGCCTCATGGCTTGTCGGCAAAGCATAGACTGATCGATTGCTGGGCAGGACGCCCCTTGGTCTCATCCATACGATGTTAATCATTTATTAACCATTTGCCTGCCCAATACACACGCATTGGTAGGCTGGTCTGGTTCTTGCATTGCAGCGTCTTGTCCTTGCGTTGGAACGTCTCGTTCTTGCAATGGAGCTTGGCGAATGCACAAACCGATCCTCAAAATTACGTCGACTAGCGTCGTAGTTGCGCTCGCCCTCGCTGCTGCTTTTTTAGCCAGCAAGGTGGGAGCAATGGACAGGGATGAGTTGCGTAATGTCCCGCCTCAGATCCGGCAATGGTTTGAGTCAATGAAGTCACCCAGCGGGAAACTTTGTTGCTCCTATGCCGATGGCCACCGCACCGAATATGACATGCGGAACAACAGCTATTGGGTACCGATCAATCAGGTCTGGACGCCCGTGCCGCCCGAAGTCGTGATCTACGACAAGGGCAATCCGTTCTCCGAGGCCGTGGTCTGGTACAACCCGATCTACGAAAATGGCCAACCGACGGGCGAACACAAGATTTTGTGTTTCGTGCCCGGCGGCGGATCTTAAGTCAGGCGCCGATCGCAGACGTCCGCTCTGCGCTCACTCGGCCAGCACGCGCGTGCCGGGAAATGAGATTTCGACCAACGTGCCGGCGTTCGGCCGGCTCGAGATCGAAAAGCTGGCGCGATTGGCCTCCACCAGGGCCTTCGTGAGCGGCAGACCGAGTCCGGTGCCGTTCGATCCCCAGCGCGCGGAGGTCGCAAGCTGCCGGAACGGCTCGAGCGCGGTCGCAAGATCCTGCTCGCTCATGCCGACCCCGGTGTCGCGCACGCGGAGGATGACTTCGCCGGCGTCATTGAACGCAGTCGACACGATCACCTGTCCCCCGGCGCCGGTGAATTTGATCGAATTCGACAGCAGGTTGATCACGATCTGACGAACCGAACGCGCGTCGGCCACGATCTGCGGCAACGTCGACGCCAGCGAGGTGCGGATGATGATACGTTCGCGGTTGGCTTGCGGCTGCATCGAGGCGACGCATTGCTGTACCTGCTCGTTGAGGTTCACGCGCGTGAACGTGAGTTCCAACTTGCCGGCTTCGATCTTGGAAAGGTCGAGCAGGTCGTTGAGCAGTGAGACCACGTGCTGACCCGAGGCGTGGATGTCGTCGAGATATTGCTTATAGCGTTCGTTGCCGATCGGGCCGAATCGTTCCTCCATCATCACCTCGGAAAAACCGATGATGGAATTGAGCGGCGTGCGGATCTCATGACTGATCTTGGCGAGGAATTCGGATTTGGCCAAAGATGTTTTTTCCGCCTGTCGCTTGGATTCGAGCAGCTCCTCTTCCGCCTTTTTCCATTGCGTGATATCGCGGAACACCGCGCAGAGCTTCTCGTCGCCATCGCCGATTCGGCCCATGGTCATGAACAGCGGAATGAGCCCGCCCTGGCGTACACGGCCGATCACTTCGCGCCCGTCGTTGAGCACGCTCGCGACGCCTGCGCGCGTGAGCCCGTCGAGATAGTCGAGCGCGGTTCGCTCGCTTTCGGGCGCAAACAGGTCGGCGAACGTCATATCGGTAAGCTCATGCGATTCGTAGCCGAACAATGCCTCCGCGCTGCGATTGCCTGAGAGCAGTTTTCCCACGGCATCCAGCACGATGACGCCATCGGTGGCGGTATCGAGGATCGATTTCAGCTCGCGCGCTTCGGCTTCCACGTGCCGCAATCGCATCTCGGCGGTGCGCTGGCGGTCGATCGCCACCGCGGATGCCAGCATCAGCACGAGCGCCAGCACGGCTTCGCCTTCCCAGGGAATAGTGTAGAGCCGGCCTTCGACCGGCAGCTGCTCGCCGCTGATCGTGGAGATCGCCAGAGTTTTCGCGCCGGTTTCGGGCGCAAGATCGAGACCTGTGTCGCTGAACAGGCGATCGATGCCGCCGGCTTCGGCCAGCGCCTCGATTGAGCGATAGCCGGTCCACTCAAGCAGGATGCGGTTGGCGTGAATCAATTGGTCGCCACGGTAGAGCAGCACGCCGACCGGCAAGCGGTCGAATATCGTCTCCGTGACGGTGATGTCGGCGGGTTGAGCTCTGTTTTCCGCGCCGACTTCCGTCGCTTCCGCCATGCGTTCGGTCGTAAGGTCGAAAGGAGGCTCGCTTGGCGCTGTCGGCTCACTTGGGCCTGTCTGAGGCGGTTCGACACGCGGGATACCCAGCCGCGAGCTGAGCTGCCGCGCAATCTCGTGGAAGGCCTTGCGCTCGACCGGGCTCAAGCCCGGAGAAGGCGCTGATGAGCGGAATGGCACGACATTCTTCGACGGCGGCACGACCGTGAGTACCGGCCGCTCGGACACGGGCGTCGTTGTCTCAGGCGGCGGCGCGGAAGGTGGCTCAGATGGCGGAGCAGGCGGCAGGGCTTCAGCGGGTCGCTTCGGCTCCACCACGTCTTTCGGCGGCGCCAGGGGAGCGCGCGGGGCTGCCGTGCCGCGCCGCGCCTGCATCAGCTGCGCAAGTCGTGCTACATCGCGGCATATGCCGAATCCGCGATAGCCGCGGAACACGCGGTCGCCGTCGAATATCGGAAATCCCGACAGTTCCACCGCCAGACGTTCGCTGATGTCATCCGCCGGCCAGGCGAGCGTAATCCCGCTCCAGGTCTCGCGGCTCGCGACGGCGCGGGCAATTTTGCCCTCGGGATCGAGTCCGAGCGCCGATGAAATGTCCTGCCACGGCCGCCCGAACGCGGTTGCGGTGCGTGGTCCGAGCGCCTTGCTGAACTCGTCGGAGCCGAGCGTGAAACGGCCATCGGCGTCCATCTGCCACACGAAGCGCAACGGTTGCTGGACTTGCGGTCGGGCAGGAGCGCGGCCAGCCGCTTGCGCGGGTAAATCAGAGGATTTGGCGGGCGTCGCGCCGTGCAGCGCAAACGTCACCATCAATGCAATCGTCGGCGCGCTGCCAATTCGGTCGATTTCGATTGCGCCGCTGCTGGCGTGGCCTTCTGCCAACGCTTGCGCCGCCAACGCTTCCACGCCGAGCGCTTCGAGCGTACTCAAGCCGCCGAGCTTCGCCGTTCCGGCTGGCGTGCCGTCGATCAACTTTCCGTCGATCGAGAAGAATGCCAACGGTGAGCCGATGCCGGCCAGCAATCGATGAACCTGTTCCTTGAGCGAGAGATGCGGGCCCGCCGGCTCGACTGAAACCACGAGCATCGCGTTTTGACGCTCATCGAACGGAATGAGCGAACACAAGCACGTCAGCGCGCGTCCGAACCCGACCGTGAATCCGCGCAGCTTCGCCAGTCGCGGCGCTGCGTTGACCGACATGGTACCGGCAAGATTTGCGATCTGATTTTTGATCGATGGATCGCTTGGACCGGCAACGGCCGCCGCGGGCGATGCCGCGCCTAATATCGCCGCGCCTGTCGGATTCGCCCACAAGACTTTTGTGCCATCGGGACTCCAGAGCCACGCTGGTGCCGCGCTCAACGCATGCATGGATAGCCGCCGATCGCGCAGTGTGTCGGGCAGCAAGGCATGCTCGTTCATCGGCGTTCGCCCCCCGGGGCGCCGCAGGCATAATCGAACCGCATTTAATTGAAATTTTAATCGGCTCAGGCCGGCAACGTCCACATTATTCCGGCGCCAGACCGATTTCCCACACGACCTTCCCCCAATCATTGTATTGGGTGCGGATAAATTGACCGGTCGTTTCGGGTGTGCCTGCCCCATCGGTAAAGAATCCGATGTCGCGCAGGCGTTTCACGATGCTTGGGTCGTTAAGAATTGTTACCAGCTCGCGATTCACTCTCTTCACCGCCTCGGCCGGCGTGCCGGCCGGCGCCACCAGCGTCATCCAGCCGGTGAAGTTGAACCCGGGGAAAGTCTCGGCCGCCGTCGGCACATTCTCGTAGCCCGGTATGCGTTGCGAAGATGTCACGGCGAGCGCGCGCAATTTTCCGCCCGCCACCGCCGCGGTGCCGCCGACGGAACCGCCAGCACGATAAGTTGCACGCGTCCGGTGATCGTATCATTCGGCGCTCCCGTCGTTTGACCGTCGTTCGGCATCGTAACAGATCGTCGACGGTTTTGAACTTCATTGCCCGAACGCCGTCGTAATTGTCGGTTTATCTTACGTTTTCACGCGCCTGGATGCGGCTTGCCAATTCAAACCTTTGCCCATAGGTTCGCCGGCATCCACGTGCAGCTGTAGCTCAGTTGGTTAGAGCGCTTGGCTGTGGACCAAGAGGTCGGTGGTTCGAGTCCACCCAGCTGTACCAGATTTCCCGCGCTATTCCGGCTTGATGCCGGCTTTTGCCACCAGCTCCCGCACGCTCGGCACCTCTGCGGCCACGCGCGCGGCGAGCTGCTCGGGCGTGCCGGCAACGATCTCGAAGCCGGCTTTGCGCGCCAACGCGCGAGCGGTCGGCTGCTGCATGGCCGCGCGGGTTTCCTGCACCAGCCGGGCAACGATCTCCGGCGGCGTGCCGGCCGGCGCAAACAGCGCATTGAATGTGTCGGAGACGAATCCCGGGAAACCCGACTCGATCATGGTCGGCACCTCCGGCAGCGAGAACCAGCGCTGCGCGCCCGTGACCGCGAGCGCGCGCAGCTCTCCGCTTTTGATCAGTCCTTCGGCGGCGGCGAGCGCCACCGATCCGACTTGCACCGTACCGGCCAGCACCGCCTGTGCGGCCGGCCCTGCGCCGCGGAACGGCACATGCTGCATCTCGATCCCGGCGCGGATTTTCAGCAATTCGCCGGTGAGATGGGATTTGGTTCCCGCACCCGGGCTCGCGTAGTTGAACGTGCCCGGCGCGGCCTTCGCCTTTGCGATCAGATTGGCTAGCGTCTTCATCCCGGAATTGGGATGCACCACCAGCACATTCGGCGCATTGACCAGTTCCGAAATCGGAACGAAATCCTTGAACGGATCGTACGGCAGGTTCTTGAACAGCGCCGGATTGACCGCGATCGCGGTCGAGGTCACGAGCAGCGTGTAGCCGTCCGGCGTGATGCGCGCGGCCTGGCCCATGCCGATATTGCCGGCCGCACCGCCGCGATTGTCCACGATCACCTGCTGGCCGAGCGACTGCGAGAGCTGGACCGCGAGAATACGCGCAACGATGTCGGTTGGTCCGCCTGGCGGGAATGGAACAATCAGCGTGATCGTTCGCTCCGGATAGGCGGCTCGCGCCACGGTCGGTGAAAGTCCGGCAAATGCGGCGATGAGCGCGGCGGTAAAAGCGCAAGCTGGCCGGATCAGTCTGATCTGCCGAAGAACGACACCTTTCATGGATAGAGCTTGGCAGGTTCAGCCACTTTTGGCTACGATCGTTTGAGGGCGGCGCGGCAGAAGCAATCGGATCAACGCGGGGACAGCGATGCGATTGGCGCTGATAGGCGCGCTGGCAATTTCACTGACGGGCGCCGTCGCGCACGCATCACAAATCCAGCGCATCGAACTGGTCGGATACGGCATCTATACTTCCAACCCGCAGTCTTGCCAGCGCGACACCTTGGGTGTGAATCGATGCACCGTCAGAGACGTGCAGCAGATCACCACCACCTCGATCGTGCCGTTTCGGACCGGGGTAGAATTCGGTGTGGAATTCAAGACGATTGGTACGTTCGACGCCACCGCCGCCGAAGTCCGGAAAGTCTGGATCTTTCCCGGCGCGGGATTGAAATCGCCCTTCCTCAATCAGCCGCTGCGTCGCGACGAAGAGGTCATATCTGTGCCGATCGGCACCGGAGGTTTCGTCGCCTACACCTTGGATGAACCGTGGGAACTGGTTCCGGGAATCTGGACCGTAGAAATCTGGGACGGCAATCGCCGGCTGCTGTCCAAAAGCTTTACGGTCGTCAAGCGATAGCCTCAGACGACTTTGACGTCCTTCCAGAAGCCGAAACGATGCGCGATCTGCTTCTTGGCCGGCTGTGGGGCCTCGTAGACCCAGGCCGCGCGCGCGTGCCGCACGCCGTCGATCACCACATCGTAGAATTGCACGACGTGCGGACATTCGAGATCGGAGGGTGTCTTCGGAGTCTTCTCCAGCCACTCCAGCCGCACCGCCGACGGCGGAAAATACTGGTAGCCGCCGTTCTCGATGATATCGGCGCTTTCCGCCACGACGTGTCCGTCCACGATCGCCTTCATGCTTACGCCACCTTCGCAAGCTTGCCCGCGCCGATATCGAGATTGAACAGCCGCACCGCATTGCCGCCCAGGATGTTGCGCTTGGTTTTCTCGTCGAGGAACGGCAGATCGTAGATCGTGCTCGGCAGATCGAAATCCCAGTGCGGATAATCGGACGAGTAGAGCAACTGGCTCTCGGCCTTGATGCACTTGAATGTCGCCTGCAGCAGGCTCATGTCGCGCGGAATTTCCATCGGCTGCGAGGTGTAGAACATGTCGGTGATGTATTCGCCTGGCAGCTTCTTGAGCGCCGGACATTCCGACGAACGCATCATGTATTCGTTGTCGAGCCGTTGCATGATGAACGGTAGCCAGGCGAGCCCGCTCTCGATCCAGATCACTTTCAGCTTCGGGAATCGTTCCGGGATGCCGTTGAGCACCCAGTTGGTCAGGTGCACCATGTTGTGGAACACGAATCCAATCGCGTGCACCGAGATGAACTTGTTCATCAGGGTCATCGACTGCTCGTTCCAATTATAGCCGGCGTGGAACGCGAGCGGCAGATCGCGTTCTTCGAGAGCGGCGTAAATCTTCATATAGGAATTATGATGCACGGGCCGGTGCCGCGCCGCCGTGACCATGAAACCGACCACGCCCCTCTTGCCGGCAAATTCCTTCACCATGCGGAAGCTCGCTTCCGGATCGTTGAACGGCAGGTAAAGCATGGAGCGGATGCGCGGTTCTTCGGCCAGCACGCGCTCGCAGAGCCAGCGATTATAGGCCCAGGCCAGCGCCACCTCGGCTTCGACCTGCGGGTGCAGCCCGAGTTGCAGCATCGGCGAGGGGAAAATTACCGCCACGTCCACACCCATCGCGTCCATCCAGCGTCGCGTGAGCGAGACATCACGATGAATGCCCGGCTCGGGTTTCTCGATGCGGCGCAGCGGATAGCGCGTCACGCGCCCGCCCATGTCCTGATAGCCGACACCGCCCGGCATCACGCCGACACCCTTGGAATTGCCGGCATTGGCGGCCTGCGCGAGCTGCTTCAACACCGGGTCGGGCATGTATTCGAGAATCTCGTTGAACGACTCGAGTTCATAGTGGTGGGAGTCCACATCGACGATCGGGAAATTCTTATACCCGCGGTCCTTCGCCTGCTGCGCCGCATGGGCGAGCATCTTGCCGGAGTCGAACTCTTCAATCTTGAGCCGGCGGTTTTCGCTGAGCGGAAGTTCCATGGAGCACCCTATCCTTCGAGTTCACACGGCGACGAAAATATCTTCGCCCCGCCGCACCACATTATAGCTCCTCAGGCGCAGCCTGCGGTCGGCCGCACATTCGCCGGTCCTTATGTCGTATTCGTAGCCGTGCCACGGACAGACGAAATGCACCTTGTCGTCGGAAAATTTCTGCCCGACCCAGGTGCGGTCCGGCCCCAGTACGTCCTCGACCTTGTGCATGATCAGGCCCTCGCACGCTGGGCCGCCCTGGTGCAGGCACATGTTGGCGTAGGCGTAGTACTTGCCCTGCCAGTTGAACACGCCGATCTCGTGCGCGCCGTTCCGAACGATGCGCCGCTCCCCGTCGGGGAATTCGGCAGCCTTTGCGACGAAAACTTCGACCATTCGCTACTCCATCACAGCGCCTTTGGAACCGGCAGTGGCGTCACCAACATGCCGCGATAGCCCTTGGACCGCAACTTTGGCGCAAGCTCCTCCGCGATGTGCCAGGAGAAGATGATGGCGCAATCCGGCTGGTCCCCAAACATGCGGCTTTCCTCGACCACCGGGATCAGCGTGCCTGGCATGCATTTGCCGATCTTGAGTGAGCCCTTAATCTCGCAGACGTAATCGACGATCGCCTCGTCGAGCCCGACGTAATTCACCAGTGTCGACGCCCGCGACGGCGCGCTGATGCCGACGATGCGGCCGCCTTTCTCCTTGATGTCGCGTACCAGCGCAAGCAGCCGCAGTTTCGAAAGCATCACGTCATTGCGGAATTTTTGCAGCCGCTTGCGCATGGCGTCGCCGCGCGGCTCGGCCTCGATCATTGTCTTGACGCTTCCCTGCACCGGCCGCGTTCCTTGACGTGCCGCATAAACGCGGATCGAACCGCCGTGCGTCGGAATTGGCCGCGCGTGAAACACTTCGAGGCCGTGCATCGACAATAGATGCGCAAGGCTGCCCACCGAGTAGTAACGCAAGTGTTCGTGATAGATCGTGTCATATTGCAGCCGGTCGAGCAGCCCGATCAGATAGTGCGATTCCGATATGAACACGCCGTCGGGCGCAAGCATCTCCAATATTCCGTCGACGATGGCGTGAATGTCCTCGATATGGGCGAAGCAATTGGCTGCGGTGATGACTTTCGCCGCACCGTGCGCCTGTTTCACCTCGCGCGCCACGTCTTTGCTGAAATAGCGCTGCAAAGTCGGGATGCCGCGTTCATTCGCGATCTTCGCCACGTCCGTCGGCTCGATGCCGAGGATGCGATGGCCGCCCTTCTGGAAATTCGAGATCAGCGTGCCGTCGTTCGAGCCGATGTCGATTGCGAGATCTTCTTTTTTGAGGCCGAGCATCTTGGAGGACTCGGCATAGAGCTCGGCGAAATTGTCGCGCAGAATCTTCGTCATCCCGCTGGTGTAGGGATATTCCGGCGGGAAGATGATGACCGGGTCGACTGCGACGCCGAGCTGCACCAACTCGCATTGACCGCAATAGAGCAGGGTGGTTGGGAACCACGGTTGCTGCCGCGGCACCTGTCCGACCGGGACCATTTGGTTCACCGGCGGCATGTATCCAAGCGACAGCACCGTTTCGAGCTTGTCGTGCCCGCAGACCTGGCAGCATTCGACCGGAACGCTTGCTCCGCTGCCGGCCGCGCGGGCGACTTTTGTGGGAAACACGTCGCTGTCTCCTTTTCTAACCCTCACGGGAGAGGGGAGTCGCTTTGCGCTTTCACTCAATTATTGTTGGGGACCGTGATGCAATGATTTAGGTCCGTGGCGCAAGCTGTTCGTTCGCCCAGTACCAGTCCACCGTCGGCGGCAGACCAACGGCGAGCGGCACCTGCGGCGAATAGCCGAGCTTGCTGAGTTTCGAAATATCCGGGCACCGCCGATCGGTGCCGCCGGCCGGCGCCGGGCGCGACACGAGTTCGATGTCGCGGCCGGCGTGCGCCGCAATGCGGCGGGCAACCTCGGCGATCGTGACCTCTTCGGTGGTCCCAACGTGATAGATGCCGAGGTGCTCGCCTTTCGTGCGCATCACCATCACGCCGCGCACCAGATCGTCGATGTGACAGAAGCTGCGCGTCTGCTGGCCGCCCCCTTGGATCTCGAACGGCAGCTTCCCGCTCTTGTGCTGCGTTGCGGCCTTCTTCAACCGCATCGCGAACTGCGGGATCACATGCTCCCATCCCATGTCCGGTCCATAGACATTGTGCGGCCGGAATATCAACACCCGGTCGAAAAATTTCCGCCCGTAGTTGATCGCGATCAGCTCGCTGATGATTTTCCCGCCGCCGTAGGAGTATCGCGGGTTGGTGGGATCCGGCACGATCAGCGGCGCAGTCTCGTCGGTCGGGATTTTCGGCGGCGTCTGATAGACTTCCGAGCTCGAAGCCAGAACCAGCGTTCGGACGTCGTTGCTGCGGCAGGCGTCGACCACGTTGAGCATGCCCTTCACGCCGACATCCAGCACCAGCTCCGGCATGCTGTAGAAGAATTCCGTGCCGTTGACGAACGCGAGATGATGCACTTCGTCGGTTGCGCGCGCCGCATTGGTGACGGCTTCCGCGTTGCGCACGTCGCCGGCCACGAACTCGATGTCTTTTTCGACTTCTTTAAGCCGCCGCGGCGCTCCGCGCGAATTGTCGTCGAACACGCGCACGCGATTGCCGTCCTTGACCAGCGCCTTCACCAGCGCCGAGCCGATGAATCCGCTGCCGCCGGTGACCAGAATTCGCTTCACCGGGCCACCTCCATCGTCACGGCCTGTCTGGTCTCGATTGTGCGGCCGAGCGCATGCGAGCGCCGCGCCGCGTCGAGCAGGACCTGGACGCGATAGCCTTCGGTAAATCCTGGCGAAACGGATTTGCGCTGCTCGATCGCATCGAGGAAGCGGCCGGCCAGCCGCGAAACCGGTGCAATACGTCCGTCCGGAAAGGTCCGATCCAGCGGATCGGCGTCAACCGCGACCGGCGCCAGCGTCGCGGCCGGCCGCCGTGCGTGGCTTAATGTGAACCCGCGCGCATAGTCGGTGGTCATATTCGCGAGCACCAGGGTGCCGTCCTCGCCATAGAATTCGAGGCGGTGACCGGAACCGAGATAAGATGCGCAACTGATGACGTAGCTTCCGGTCGCGCCAGACGTGAAACCGAGCGCCAGCACGGCGGTCACTTCGAATTCCGGATCGTCCGGCAGGCCGGACAGTCGTGCCGTCAGCTCCGCGATCGGGCCGCAAAACCACTCCAGGTAATGCAACGAATGGCTCGCGAAGTTGCCGAGCGCGCCACCCCCCGCCGCCGCGCTGGTCTTCCAGTTCTTCAACCGCTGTTGCGTCGATTTATTCTCCACGTTCCAGGTCACGATCACATGGCGTAGCCGTCCGATCGCGCCTTGATCGATCAGCGCTTTGGCACGACGCCACGCCGGCACTTCCGTGAATTCGAAATCGATCATCGTCGGGTTGTTGCGAGCCGCCTTGAGCATAGCAGTCGCGCCCGCAAGATCCACCGCCATGGGTTTTTCGACAAACACCGCCTTGCCGCGCTCGAGCGCGCCGATCGCTATAGCGGGTTGCAGTTGCGGCGGCGTGGCAATCGCCACGGCATCCGGGTTCGCCTGCTCGATCATGCTTTGCCAATCGCCGAAACCGGCCGCGACGCCGGACTGGCGCGCCAGTTCCGCCGTTCGCGCCTGATCGCTGCCCGCAAGCGCGACCACCTGGCAACGCGCGTCCGTGCGAAACGCCGGCAGCAGGACCATGCGTCCGTAGTTGCAGCCCACGATACCGAGGCGGATCAAGCAGACGTCCTACCGTTGGTCGATGATTGGCGGCAATCTGGTCGGCATCATTGCGCCGGTCAAGGGTTCGCATCGACAACCGAGCGACCAGGCGATACGTTCCGCCAACCTATTCAGGCGCGATCAATTGATTCCGTCATCCCAGGGCAGCGCGAGGTCCGGTATTTGGCGCAAACTTGCCGCGCTTGTGCTGGTCATTGCGGCGCTGGGTCTCCCGATCAATACGCTCCTCAACTACGCCCTGTTCTTGATCGCGGTGGTCGTGATTTTCAACAGCATCGTCGTGCGACAGCCAAAGGCGTGGCTGGCCGCCGCGTTGCTCGTGATCCTCGCCGGCTTCGCCCATCATCTCCTCAACGGCCCGAAAATCGAGGAGGGCCACAACGTCTTTCTGCCCAGCAACGCGCTCGTCGCCACCCTGCCGTCGGATGTCTATCGCGCGATGGCGGAGGAATTCGATCGCGCTTATCCACCCGAGCGACATTGCAGTTCGGCCGAGCTCGGCTGTTGGCAGGGTCAGGGCCGTCCCGATCAGCCTTATGCTTTTTCCGCCGATGGCATCTTCGACGATCCGAAGTTTTCGCGCCGCGTCACCGACATCGACTTTTCCGATCCGGTATGGCTGCGGCTCGGGTTCATCAACGAGGTGAAATACAATTGGTTCTCCGACGCGAGCGACCTGCAGCGCAATACGCGCCAGCGTTCACTGCTCGACCTGCTGCATCCCTGGCGCCTGACCATGCCGTTTTTCGTGATGTACCAATTTCCTGCCGCTTATGTCGGCAGCGGGCTGTGCTGGCAGGGCGAAGTGCTGTGGGAAGGCCCCGATCGGCAATTCACGACAATACGGCACGATTCGATGCTCTGCCGGACGCTCGAAAGCAGCGACGCCGGGCGGCGCATCTTCGGTTTGGCGATCGCACGCGACGCGCACCTTGCCATGACATTGCAGCCGATATGGCCGATGCGCCTGCGCCATCTTGCCGCCGCTGTCTTCCCGGCGATCGGGGTTCTGGCCGTGCTGATATTGCTGGCGCGCTGTCGGCTCCGTCGACTCGCGCTGCCATTCACGTTTATCGCGCTGTCGCTGCTGGTGGTGCTGCTCATTGACGCGAGTTTCATTGGCGGCCTGCGCCCCTTTGACGGCGGCGACGACGGCCTGTTTTACGACGGTGTCGGGCGCGTGATTTTGCAGCACTTGCTCAGCGGTGAGTTTTCGCAAGCGCTCGAAGGCGGAGAGATGGTGTTTTATTACGGAGGACCTGGTCTGCGTTATCTGCGCGCGTTGGAGCACGTCGTTTTCGGCGAAACCTATCTTGGCTATCTCTCGCTCGTATTGGCTTTGCCGTTTGTGCTGTTCGCCGCATTCCGGCGCTTCATCGCCATGCGTGACGCGCTCGCGCTAACGCTGATTTTCATCGCAATCCCGATCGGTGCATTGTTTGGCACGTGTTTCCTTCATTACGCAAAATGGGCCGCGCGCGGTTTCGCCGATCCGGCGGCGGCAACGCTCTTTCTGTCCGGGCTCGTCGTCGTTATTGGCCCCTCGCCGAATGGCCCAGACGCCCGCTTTGCACCGGCGCTCGGCGCAGGCCTGTTGTTTGCGCTGGCGCTGTTCGTGCGGCCCAATCTTGCACCGGGCGCCGCTGTGCTTCTCGGCGGCGCCGGCATCGCTGCATTGTGGCAACTTCAAATTCGGCGGCTGGCCGGCCTCTGCATCGGCTTTCTGCCGGTATTCGCCATGGCGCTGCACAATTGGTACTTCGGTGGCGTCTTCGTGTTGTTCAGCGCCAACGCCACCATCGCCGAGGCGCTGCCAATGCCGCCATCGTCCTATGTCGCGGCTTTTGGAGAACTGCTGCGGCTCAATTTTTCCGGCGAGCATCTCCACGGCGCGGTTTTGCAAATCGCGCGCTGGCTTTCTGGTCCTTCCGAATCCTCATTGATGATACCGGTGCACGCCGCCGCCATCGCGGTCCTTGTGCGTGTCGGATTTGCGCGTGGTTACGATCCGTGGCTTCGGCTCATCGCATGGTCGGCGCTTGCGCTGCATCCGGTCGCGCTCTTCTACCTGTCTTACGAGCGCTACTACTATTTGACTTGGCTGCTCACCTTGCTGGTCTGCGCAGTCTGGATGGGCGAGGAAGGCCTTGGCCTGCTGCAACGCCTCTTCCCGCGCATGGCCGCATGGCTGGAGCACCACTGGTCCCGCGCGCGGCTCGGCCTCGATCCGCTGCTGGCCGGCCGCAGCGGCTAGCGAAGGCTCACTTGAGCTTCACGAACGAGTTCAATTCAGCCAGCATCAGGGCTCCGAGATGCAACTGCTGGGCAAACTCGCCGGCCGTGATCATGCGGGCGAGTTCCGCCGGCGATACCAGTTTGACCGAAAGGCCAGGCTCCGGCTCGAACGAGGCATCACGCTCGTCGGTTTCCACAAAGAAGGAATGAATGCGATTGCTCAGCCTGCCGGTGCACGGCGACGTCGTACCGAGCAGATGGATTGAGCGCGCGGGATAGCCGGTTTCTTCCAGCAACTCGCGTCGGCAGCCCTCCTCCGGCTTCTCGCCTGGATCGACAAGGCCCGCCGGCAGTTCCCAGGAAAATGCCTCGATCGCCGGCCGATACTGCCGGACGATCGGAATGCGTCCGTTTGGCGTGCGCGCGACGATCGCGAGATAATCGGCCTGCGCGACCGCGTGATAAGTCTGCACGGCAGCACCAGGCGAAAATTCAACCTCGCGCGCAATCAGGTCCATCCAGGGAGAGACCTTGGTGGTACGGCGCGAGCGTATCTTCGGCCATTCCTCGGTCATAGGGTGCCTAACGACGTGCCTGCCGTTTTCATCGTAACCGTGTTCGGCGGCCGGCGCAGAAAGGTGGTGGCGAACGCATAGAAGTACCAACGCAGATAGCTGGGGAGCCATTTCAACACGCGAAACCGGCTCGTGCCGTGCTTGCGTTCGTACCAGACCGCCGGCACTTCGCCGATCCGCCAGCCCAACCGGTGCGCCTTCACCAAGAGTTCGATGCTGTAGCAGAAACCTTCGCTCGACTCGACCGCAATCTGGTCGATCACGCGTCGCGAGAACAATCGAAAGCCGCTCGATGCATCGTGGGTCGGCACACGTGCGACGTGATGCAACGTAAAGGCCGCCACCCGCACCAGTGCGGCCTTGACCCAAGGACAGCCAACCATCTTGCCACCCGGCATGAACCGACTGGCGCAAACGATATCGCAGCCTTGCCGGGCGAGCGCGACCATCTGGTCGAGGATGGCCGCGTTGAAATCGTCATCTGCGGGCATCATCACCACGAACGGCGTCGTGCTCGCGGTAAAGCCGGTCATAACCGCTTGATGCGCGCCGCGCCCGCGATTGCGCACGAATTCCACAGCAAGCCCGGGATGGTTCGGCGGATTGTCGAGGATCGCCGGCAGCGTATCGTCTTCCGGCAGGTCGTAGACGATGAGAACCCGCGCCGGCGTCTGTACCTCGCGCGACAAGGCCGCGAGGGTCGCAAGGATGTTCCGGCCTTCGTTGTAGACGGGAATGACGATGTCGAGCTGCGGCGCCATCGCTCAATAGACGACGTTGGCCTTCTCGAAAAAACCCCAGACATCGACCACCGGTTTGCCCTTCAGGTCGGCGGTTTTATAGCAATTGTGCGGCGTGCACAGGATCAGCAGGTCGCTGCGGGCGACCACTTCGTCAAGCGGCAGCAAGTTGGGATCGGTGGTCACGAACGGATCGGTTGTCAGCACCTCTCGTGCCTGGCTCTCCAGCGCCTTCTTGAACTTGTAGCTGAGCGACGATCGTACGTCGTCGATCTCGGCCTTGAACGCCATGCCAAGCAGGCCGATCGTCATCTTGCTGAGTTCGTAATGTTGCTTCAGGTCGCCGATCACGTGCAGCACCAGTCCCTCGTTGACGAGGATGGCCGTATTGCCAAGGCCGAATTCGTTGCTGGCAAACGCAAGCAGCTGCATCGTGTCCTTGACCAGGCATGGCCCGGCGGCAAAGCCCGGCCGCGGGATATTCTTGGCGCGCGGATAGTTGTGCTTCATCGCCTTGAGGATTCGATGGTAATCGAGCCCAGCCGACTTGGCGATGAGATAGAACTGATTGGTCACGGCGAATTCGATGTAGCGATAGGCGTTGTTGAACAGCTTGGCGAACTCCGCCTCGATCGGTTTGAGCATCACGAGTTCAGACACGATCGGACGGAACAAAGCCGCGGCCTCCTCCTCCGCCTCGCGCGAGGTGCCGCTGATGATTTGCGGCATGCGGCTCAATTCCTCGATGCCGAAGCCCTGCACGATTCGTTCCGGGCAGAACGCGACCTTCAATTTGCGCTTATGCCGCTTGAGGTGGCCGTCGATCCAATCCGTGGTGCCGGGATAAAGCGTAGAGCGCAGCACGAGCAGTTGGCCGTCGCGCAGGTACGGCAGCAGCGCATCGATGCAATCCTGCACCACGCCGCGTTCCGGATTGAGAAACTTGTCGACCGGCGTGCCGATCGTAATGATCACCGGACCTTTGTTGGAAATTTCGCTCGGCTTACCGCTAAAGGTCAGCCGCTTGTCGGCGAGGGCTTTGGTCAGCAATTCCTGCGCGCCGTGTTCGATGAAGGGCAGTCGGCCGCTCTTGAGCGTCGCCAGGCTATCCTCGTTGATGTCGTTGACGTTGACCGTCATCCCTTTGGCCGCGAACGCGAGCACGAGCGGCACGCCGACATGGCCGGCACCCCCGACGACGGTCAGGTCCGCTGCCTGCACCGCGGCGGTGCCTTTCCGGGCTGCCGAGCGAATGTCGGTGACGCTCAAGGCTTCTCTCCAAAGGTCAGCACGAACGAGCGGAACGGCTTGGTCAATGGCAGCGAGAACACTACACCATCGATCGCGTTATAAATAGGTAAAAGCCAGCGCACTTTAGCCGAAGCGACGTAGCGATAACGCAAATTCGAAAGGTAATCCGTGTCGACCGCGAAACCGGCCTTGCGAAACACCGCCGCGGTTTCGCGCGCGAGCACCGGACGCTCGTTCTCGGTGACCCCGACTGAACTGTAGAATGGCGATGATCGGTCGCGGTAAAGCCACATGAACGGATTCAACCGGTTCGGATCGAAGGCGACGAAACGGCCGCCCGGACGCAACACGCGAAACACTTCCGCTGCGCAACGCGAAGGATCCGGCAGATGGTGAACGATTCCGCTGAGCAGCACGCCATCGAGGCTCGCGGCCGGGAAGGGCAGGCGCTCCACGTCGCCCTCCAGGAATTCGACATCGGGATATTTGCTGCGGCCGAGCGCAATCAGCTTCGGGCTGATATCGAGGCCGACGCAATCGTAACCCGCGCGCTGCAGCAGATCGGAAAACACGCCCGATCCGCAGCCGAGATCGGCCACCCGCGTGCCGCGCTTGAGTCCCAGGTGGACGATGCACGCCGCAATCAGCCGCGCGCTGCTCTCCGGAGTGAACACGTCATAGGCATGCTCGGCAGCATGGCTATCGAAGAACGCGATTTCTTTCTGCTTATCCTGGGACGATGCGATGCTCATCGTAGTCGTGAGCTAACACGAACCGAGCATTCCCGGCAACGACAAGAAGATCAGACCAGCAAGAGAAACATTGATATTCGCCCAAATCGTGCGCTAGGCAGATCAGGCTCGCATTCGCTCAACCGACAGGCTGTCCCATGATTATCGACATCTACACGCATATCTTTCCCGATCGTTTTTTTCAGGAGCTCGAGCGCGGCTCACCCAAGCTCGGCAACATGGGCAAGCGGCTGCGGGCCGTGAAAAAACTGTTCGATCTCGATGCCCGCTTCCGCGAGATGGATGAATTCGGCGACTATCGCCAGATCATCTCGCTGCCAAACCCGCCGATCGAGGACATCGCCGAAGGCGAGATAGCGAAAAATCTTGCGCGCGTCGCCAACGATTCCATGGCCGAGCTCCGCGCGCGTCATCCCGACCGGTTTCCTGCCTTCGTTGCGGCGGTATCGCTCGATGACGTCGATGCCTCGATCAGGGAAGCCGATCGCGCGATAAAGACGCTCGGCGCGCGCGGCATTCAAGTGTTCACCAATATCGCCGGTCACCCGCTCGACGAGCCGCGCTTTGCTCCGCTGTTCGCAGCGCTCGCCGCTCACGACCTGCCGATCTGGCTGCACCCGGCGCGCACCGCAAGCATGTCGGACTACGCAGCCGAGCAGAAATCGCGTTTTGAGATGTGGTGGTGCTTCGGCTGGCCTTACGAGACCACAATCGCCATGGCGCGCCTGGTCTTTGCTGGAATCTTCGATCGACATCCCAAGCTGAAGATCATCACCCACCATCTCGGCGGCGGGATGATTCCCTATTTCGACGGCCGCATCGGCCTGGGAATGGACGTTCTCGGCAGTCGAACCATTGACGAGGATTATTCGAAGGTTCTGTCTTCACTCAAGCGGCCGCATCTTGATTACTTCCACGATTTTTATGCCGATACGGCCATGTTCGGCGGACAATACGGGCTGCCGTGCGGGCTCGAATTCTTCGGAAGCGATCGCGTGGTGTTTGCGACCGATGCACCGCTTGGCCCTATCGCCAAGACGCTTGAGGTCATGGACGCGCTTGGACTTGACGCGGCGACGCGGCGCAAGATCATGGTCGGCAATGCCGAGCGGCTGATGAACATGCGTCTGCAATGACCGCGGCTGTTCAACCTTTGGCCATGATTGCATAGTCCCTTCACGCATTCGGAGCCTGAAATGCGGCGCTTATGGATTGAAGGGACTGTCCGCATGCTTGCAGCTTTGATGCTCGGAATTTGTTTGACGGCCTGCGCGGTCGAGCAGCCCGACACAGAGACGCCGATCGTCTACGTCAGCATGGCCTCTGCACGTGCCGTGCTCGACGCCAAGACCGCGGCATCGATGATTTCTGGCTTCCGGCACAATCATGGTCTCGGATCCGTGGTGATCGACAAGGAGCTGATGCGACTGGCGCAGGAGCATGCCCGCACCATGGCGGCCCGCGACGAGCTCAGCCACAATGTCGGCGGCAGTTTTGGCGAGCGCGTCCGGCATTCCACCGTCCGCGCCCGCACCGTGGTCGAGAACATCGCCGCCGGCCACGACACGCTCGCCGAGGTCTTTTCCGGCTGGCGCGAATCGCCCGGCCATAGGGCCAATATGCTCGCTCCCGACGTGACCCGGATGGGAATCGCGGCTGCCTATGCACCGGCATCCAAATATAAGGTTTTCTGGGTGTTAATCCTGGCTGCGCCCAACGAAAGGGTGGATTGACCAGCAATATCCGGCACTTTGGCAAAATACCCTTAAGACCCCGACTTTAGTCATCCACCGAAATCCCAATGTTTATGGGCGAAAACTGCGTTACCCGATTGCGGAGCGCATCATTCTGTGTTTTCAAAACACCATTATTTCAAGGGGAGTCGCGACACCATGGCTATGCAGCCCGCTACGAATAAGCCCAAAGTGAACACCGTCAGTCTGAAGCACCTCGCCGCGAGCCTCGCGGGCGACCATGAGATGCCGAAGAAGCAGGCGGAAGCCATCCTGGGAGACCTGGTCAACCTGGTCACCAAGCATCTCAAGAAAGGCGACCGTATTCGCCTTGCTGGCTTAGGCATCCTCGTGGTGCGCAAGCGCGCCGCGCGCATGGGCCGCAACCCTGCGACCGGCGAGCCGATCCAGATCAAGGCCAGCAAGAAGGTGGCCTTCCGTGCGGCCAAGGAATTGAAGGAAGCGATCTAGTCGCTTTCTGCCGAATTCAACAAAAAGTAACGCCCAGCCGCCCCCGCGGCTGGGCGTTCGTGCCCCACCCCCTCTTGAGCCCCTCTTGGGTCAGTGGACTTCGACCGGTTCGTCGTCCATCAGATTGAGCACGATGTATTGATCATCACCGACCTTGACGACTGCGGCGATGGCTTCGTCGGGATTTTCCGTGGGCTGCGCATCGGCATCGTACATTTCATGAAATGAGCGCGTGACGCCGTCCGAGCAAAAGGCGGTTCGTTCGTCTACGTTCACAAGCACAACGTCGATGTCGATCAAAACACGCACTCGCACAGTGTACGCAACTTAGCTCGACCGCCCTTGACCCCCGATCAGCCGCGACGTTCGCGCATCGCGCTGCTGCTTTAATGTTTGTTAATGCTAAGGTTAGTCAGTTTCGCGAGCCTGAACAATGGAGCCCGATGCGCTATTTCCCGTCGGTGCGACGAAGATGCAACAGCGTATTGAATCGCAGTGTTCACGCGATGAGTCGCGAGCGGACACGGTCGAAAGCCCGTATTTTCCGAGCGACTCGAAAACGCGTTATCGGAAATTGCAGGCGCTGTCTGACAACGCATCGACTTTGGACCTGTTAGCGGCGCCGCACGTGTGTTTCAAAAAGGGACGGAGCGATTACGGCCGCCAGCGCGCAGTTTGCAATCGCACGCGATCTGAATTCGATGCTGCCTGACGCCCGGAATTACGACGAGCTCTACCGCCAATTCCGTTGGCAGGTGCCGGCGCGCTTCAACATCGGTGTCGACGTATGCGACCGCTGGGCCGCGCGCGATCCGCACAAGCTTGCTCTTGTGGCCGTGCAACCTGATGGCCGCACGCAGGACATCACTTTTGGTTGGCTGCGAGAGACGTCGAACCGTCTCGCCAATGCGTTGCGCGCTTACGGCATCGAGCGCGGCGATCGCGTGGCAATCCTGTTACCGCAGGCGCCCGAAGTGGCGGCAATTCATATCGCCATCTACAAACTCGCCGGCATCGCCTTGCCGCTTGCGATGCTGTTTGGCGTCGAGGCCGTTTCCTATCGATTGCACAACTCGGGAGCCAAGGCGCTGATCACCAACGCGCAAGGGCTTGCCAAGATCGCGCCGATCCGCGCGGAGCTTCCCGCCCTCGAACTCATTTTGGCGATCGACGGGCCGCAGGACGATGCGCTCGGTTTTGGCGAAACGTTGGCACGCGCGTCGGATGCTTTCACGCCGGAAGGCACATCCGCCGACGATCCGGCCATGATGGTCTATACGTCCGGCACCACCGGCCAGCCCAAGGGCGCGCTGCATGGTCACCGCGTGCTGCTCGGACACCTGCCCGGTGTCGAGTTTCATCATGAATTCTTCCCGCAGCCCGGGGATCGCATGTGGACGCCCGCGGACTGGGCCTGGGCCGGCGGATTGCTCAATATTTTGCTGCCGAGCCTGTACTACGGCGTTCCAGTGGTGGCGCGTCGCTTCGATCGCTTCGACCCGGAAGAGGCCTTCGCGCTCATCGCCCGCCACGGCGTGCGCAATGCGTTTATCCCGCCGACCGCGCTGCGCATGCTGCGCTCGGCGCCTAATCCGCAAGGCCGTCACGCCATCCGCATGCGCTCGGTGGCCTCCGGCGGCGAGGCGCTCGGCGCCGAGACCTACGAATGGGGCAAATCCGCGCTCGGTCTCACCATCAACGAGTTCTACGGTCAGACCGAATGCAATATCGTGCTGTCGTCTTGCGCGGCGCTTGGCGTGTCGCGGCCCGGCGCCATCGGCAGGCCGGTGCCCGGCCACACCGTCGCGGTGATCCGCCCCGACGGTTCATCGGCGCCGGCCGGTGAGGTGGGCCAGATCGCGATGCTCCGGCCCGATCCCGTGATGTTCCTCGAATATTGGGCGCGCCCCGATGCGACGCGCGAGAAATTCATCGGCGACTGGATGACGACCGGTGACCAGGGCCTCGTCGATGACGACGGCTATTTCCATTTCGTCGGCCGCGACGACGACGTGATCACGTCCTCCGGCTATCGCATCGGCCCAGGCGAAATCGAAGACTGCCTGATCAAGCACCCGGCCGTGGCGCTCGCCGCCGTGGTCGGCAAGCCCGATCCCGTGCGTACCGAAATCGTCAAGGCCTTCATCATGCTCAAACCAAACCACCCGCCGTCCGACAAGCTCGCTGCCGACATCCAGGATTTCGTCAAGACGCGGCTTTCCGCTCACGAATATCCGCGCGAGGTCGCTTTCATCGACGAAATGCCCATGACGACGACCGGCAAGGTCATCCGCCGCTTGCTGCGCGCGCGTGGCTGAGCGCCCGCATTACTTCAATGGCAGTTTCTTGATGTCGGCCAGGATGCCCTTAACGATCTTGCGCGCGTCGGCGGTAAGCGCGGCTTGCGGCGGCACCGGATCGCCGACATCGTAGCCTTGGATTTGCAGCGCCGCCTTGATGCAGGCCGCGAGATTGAAGCGCGCGAATGCTTCGTTGATGCGCCAGAGCGCGCGTTGCAGCGCCATAGCGCCATCCCAGTTTCCGCTGCGGCAAAGATCATAGAGCCGCACGCTCTCTTTCGGGATCACGCACGCCGGTCCCGCCATCCAGCCGACGCCGCCGATCAGCATCACGGCAGCCGGGATGTGCGCGGAGGCTGAAAATACTTTCAGCTTTGGGCAGCGATTCATGATCGAAAGCAGTCGTCCGGTGTTGGTCGACGCATCCTTGATGTAGCGGATGCGCTTGTGCTCGGCGAGCCGCGCGATGACATCGAGCGGAAGATCGCTGCGTTGGAATTGCGGATTGGTGTAGAGCACGACCGGAATCGTCACCGCGTCGGCAACGGCGCGGAAATAGCTTTCGATCTGCGCGTCCTTGAGCGGAAAGAACGCTTCAAGGATGGCGAGAATGCCGTCCGCGCCGAGCCGCTGATAATGCTTGGCTTGCGCAACCGCGTCTGCGGTCGAGGTTGAAACCACACCCGCAACCACCGGCACACGCCCGTCAGCGGCGTCGATCGTCGTTTTAACAACCGCGGCACGCTGTTCGTTGTTGAGATAGGCGAACTCGCCGGTCGAGCCGAGCGGCGTCAGGCCGTGCACGCCCGCTTTGATCAAATCCTTCACCAGCCGCGCGAGCACGTCGGTTTTGACGCGTCCATTTTTGTCGACGGGAGAGACAAGATAGGGATAGACGCCGCGAAATTCGGTCATGCGCTGGTCGTATCACGCGTTTGCTAAAACACCCACAGGGCATCGCGTGGGAATTCGACATAATGCTCGCCCGATGGCAGCGGGGCGGAAGCATAGGCGCGCACGGTCAGGTTCTCCCGCGCAAACACCAGCTCCCAGCGTTCGCCGAGATACATCGGGGCTTTGAGCACCATCTTGATCCGGTTAGGGCCGGGTCCGGTCGCGCAGCGCACGCGCTCAAGCCGGATGACGCCGACAACTGTGCGGCCCGGGGCGGCTTTGGTCCGCGCCATCCCACTGATGCGCTCTCCGAATACGTCCATGGTCGCTTGCCCACCGGATATGTCCAGCAGCTTGCCATCGAGCCGGTTATTGCTGCCCATGAATTCGGCGGCGAACAGGGTCGCCGGCTCGTTGTAAAGGGCGGTCGGCGGGCCTTCCTGCGCCACCACGCCGCCTTCCAGCAAAATGATCCGATCGGCGATCGCCATCGCCTCCACCTGATCGTGGGTTACGTGGATCGCCGACAATCCGAGCGTGACGATCAGCGTACGCAGCCAGGCGCGCGCTTCCTCGCGCAGTTTCGCGTCGAGGTTCGACAGCGGCTCGTCGAGCAGGATCACCGGCGGTTCGTAGACCAGCGCGCGGGCGATGGCGACGCGCTGCTGCTGGCCGCCGGAAAGCTGGTGCGGATAGCGTTCCGCGAGATGGCCGAGGCCGATCTGCCCAAGGGTTTTTTCCACGCGCGCCTTGATGTCGGCGGCAGCGGCGTTGCGCAGCCTGAGGCCATAAGCGACGTTGCCAAACACCGTACGGTGCGGCCATAGCGCGTAGGACTGGAACACGAGGCCCAGCCCGCGCTGTTCGGCCGGCAGGTCGATACCGCGGGATGCGTCGAAAAACACCTGATCGCTGATCGCAATCGCGCCGGCATGCGGTTGCTCCAGTCCGGCAACCGCGCGCAGCAACGTGGTCTTTCCGCTGCCCGACGGCCCGAGCAGTGCCACGACCTGGCCTGGCGTGACGTTGAGCGAGACGCCCTTGAGGATCTCGTTCTCCCCGAGACGCAATTGCAGATCCTTCACCACGAGATCAGCCATGCAGGCGCACTCCGAGACGGACCGCGACGCCGAGGCCGACGCCGATCATCACCACGTTGACGACCGAAAGGGCAGACACGAGATCGATCGCTCCGGTGCCCCACAATGACACCAGCAGCGAGCCGATCACCTCGGTGCCGGGTCCGAGCAGATAGATGCCGGTAGAATATTCGCGCACGAAAATCAGGAAAATCAGCAGCCAGCTTGCCAGCATGCCGTATTTGATCAGCGGCACGGTCACGTCGCGTTTGACGCGCAGATCGCTGGCGCCTGAGACACGCGCGGCTTCCTCGAGTTCCGGCCCGACTTGCAGCAGCGTGCCGGAGACGAGCCGCATGCCGTAAGCGAGCCAGACGATCGAATAGGCAAGCCAGATCGAGATCATGGTTTCCTTGACGGGCGACAAGAACGGCACGAAGAGGAACACCCAAAGCAGTGCCAGGCCGGCGACCAGGCCCGGCATGGCGCGCGGCACCATCACGAGGTAATCGACGAGCCGCGTCCAGCCCGAGTTCCAGCGGTGTACCGCCAGCGCAATCGCCGTGTAGCAGGCGACCGCTGCCGCTCCTCCGATCACGCCGATGCCGAGTGTATTGAAAATGCCACGCACCACGTTCGGATAGTCCGAGAGCTCGCGATAGTGATCAAGCGTGAGCACTTCCGAAAGTTTCACGCCCTGGCCCCAATTCACGACGAACGAACGCAACGTGATGCCGAATAGCGGGACCGCCACCGTGATGAACAGCCAGAACAAGATCGCCGCGAACGCAATCCAGCGCCAGCCGTGTAATTTGAGCGGCTGGGTCTTCAAACCCTTGCCGCGTACCGAGACGTAGCGCTGGGCTTGGCGGAGCAGGAGGCGCTGCATGAATACCAAAGGCGCCGTGACCGCGATGATCACAACCACAACCACCGCCATGAGCTGATAGGACGGAACGCCAAGCTTGTTGGTCAGCTTGAACAGATACGTCGAGAGCACCAGCACATCCTGCGGATCGCCGAGCACCAGCGGCAGCCCGAACAGTTCGAAACCGAGGAAGAATACCAGCACCCCGGCGAACAAGATCGCGGGCAAAATCATCGGCAGGCTGACGTTGAGCGCGACACGGAAAGGATTGGCGCCGGAAACCCGCGCGGCTTCCTCCAAATCGGTGCTCAAGCCGCGCAAGGCGGCCGCGCTGTAGAGATAGACGTGCGGCACGTGCGTCAGCCCGGCGATCGCGATCAGCGAGAGCATCGAATAGAGGTTCCACGGCACGAAGCCGAGCACGTCCGCGGCCAACGTCGAAAATATCCCGACCGGTCCGACCGCCACCACGTAGCCGAAGGCGATCACCACGGCCGATACGAAGATCGGTACCAGGATCAGAGGCTCGAGATAGCGGCGGCCTGGAACATCGGTGCGTACCATCAGGAACGCGAGCAGCGCGCCGAGCGGCACGGCGATCACCACCATACCGGTGCAGATGGAAAGCGTGGTCCAGAAGGCCTGCCAGAAATCGGAATCGGCGAAGACGAAGGAATAAGCCGCCAGACTCAAGTGCGCCGAACGATCGAAAAACGGCGCGGTGAGGAAGCTCTGGTAGATGACCAGCGACAGCGGCGCCGCCACGGCAAGCGTAGTAATGCCGAGCACGACAAGGCGATAGACGATGATCGGCATGGCCTCCTGATCATCACCGCAGCATCAGGTCGAGGCCGGGCGATGCCTTCACTGTCCTTTTTTGGCCGCCTGCCACTTGGACAGGAACGCGAGCCGCTTCGCCTGATCCAGGTTTTCCAGCAGCGTTGCATCGATCGGAACCGGGCGCGCTTTGTCGCCGATCAACTGCGTGACCCGTTTAAGCGTCGCTTCGCCATCCACATCCGAGCGCAGCGAATAAAGATCGGCCGTATTGGCGACGATATCCTGGCCGCGCTTGGACAAGAGATAGTCGAGGAACAATTTGGCGGCGTTCGGATTCTTCGCCTTGTTCGAGACGAACGCGACGCGCGACGTCACCATGGTGTAGTCGGCCGGCAGGATGATGCCGAGGTTGGGATCCTTCTTGGAACGGCCGAGCGCATAGGAGCCGAAAATTCCATAGGCAATCAGGTGCTCGCCGGAACCGACGCGCTCCATCATGGCGCCGGCGCTGGTGTAGAGCTTGGCCTGGACCTTGCCCATGGCCTTGAACAGGTCCCAGGCGGCCGGGAAGTTCTTCACATCCTCATTGCAGAACAGATAGCCGACGCCGGAGCGTTCCGGATCGTAGGCGGTGATCTTGCCTTTGTAGAAATCGGGTTTGGCATTGAGCAGCTTCAGCAGCGCGGTGTGGTCTTTCGGAACATCTTCGGCCGGCACCAGGCGCTTGTTGTAGACGAAGGTGATCGGTTCGTAGGTCGTGCCATAAGCGGCCTCTTTCCACACCGCCCATTTCGGCAGCGCCTTGATTTCCGGCGAGGCGTAAGCGGCAGCGTGGCCGTCTGCGACCAGCTTCACCTGCAAGTCCATTGCCGATGACCAGATCAGATCACCGGTGCCGTTGTTGGCGGCGGCCTCGGCGATGAAGCGGTTGTAGAGCTCGGTGGAATTGAGATCGGAATACTCGACCTTTATGCCGGGATAGAGCGCCTCGAAATCCTTCACCAGCGGATTGCCGGCGACCGCATCGGTGGTGGAGTAGATCACCACCTTGCCTTCCTTCTTGGCGGCCTCGATCAGCTTGCCGTAGTCGGCTGGGTAGCCTTGCGGAGCTTGCGCGTGAACGGCGGAGCCGAGGGTCAGCAGGGTCGTAAAAAGGGCCGCGGATATGACGTGTCGCATCACAACTCTCCAAGTGTTTTCGTTGCGGCCCTCTTGGCATCCCGGCCGTTCGGGAGGGGATGCTACCCCACGGCTTCCGGGATCGCCTAGAGGAATGCGAAGGGCTCAGCCGGCAAAACCGCCGTCATCGAGAAACGCCTGCTCGGCTGGCGTAGTCGCTCGGCCCAGCACATGGTTCCGATGAGGAAATCGGCCGAACCGCCGGATGATGTCGGCGTGGAGTTCGGCCCATTTGAGCGCATCGGCGTCGCCGCTGGCGCGAGCCAGCGCCACGCATCGATCCTGGTCGGCAAGATCTTCCGAATGCTCGAACGGCAAGTAGAAGAAGGTTCGCTCCGGCAGGGTAAACCGCTCATCGTAACCCCGCGCAATGGCGCGATCAGCCACTGCGCGGGCGAGCGGATCGGCGGCAAACGCCCGGGCGCTGCCACGAAACATGTTGCGCGAGAACTGATCGAGCACGATGAGCAGCGCAAGCGCGCCGTCCGGTGTAGCCTCCCATGCGTCGAGCGCGCCTGCAGCCGCAGCTTCGTAGGTCGGCAGAAACCGCGCCGCGATTTCGGCGTCGAACGTCTTATGCTTTGTGAACCATTTTTTCGGCCCGGCCGCACGCCAGAACGCGAGCACGGCGCCGGCAGAAACAGTTGTATTCACACGCGAGACTCCACGACAGCGAGGTCACAGCCGCACTTGCCCGCTCGTGATCCGGTTATAGAGCGTCGGATCGAGCCGCACAAACGACCGTGATCGCGAATCGTTGAAATAGATCGGATCGTTGCTGATGGCCGGATCGAAACCCTGCCGCGCAAGGTCAATCTTTTTTTGTTTGAACGTGCCGGTCACTTCGATCTCGTTTTGAATCCGCAAGAACAGCGGTCGCGCATACTCCGGCAGGTGCGAGGAAAGATGCGCGTAAAGTCCGGCCAGATCGCATTTGTCGCCGTTGTTGTAGACAATCGCAGCCATACCGGCGCGGCCGTCGCGGCCCGGCACCTGCACGCCATATACGTTGGCGTCCTTGACGCCGGGGAAGACGTTGATCGTCTCGGCGACCTCCGAGGTCGAGACGTTCTCGCCCTTCCAGCGGAACGTATCGCCGATGCGATCGACGAAATAGAAATAGCCCTGCTTGTCCTTGCGCATCAGGTCGCCGGTACGGAACCAGACGTCGCCTGGCTTGAATACATTGCGTAAAATCTTGTTCTCGTTCTCGGCCGTCCTGGCATAGCCCTCGAACCGATTGCCCGGTTTCGATGCATCGTTGACGATCTTGCCGATCACCTCGCCGGGTTCGTTCACCGCGCAGCGCACGCACAGGCCGTTCGCATCGCGCACCGGCGTCTGCTGATCGACGTCGAATTTCACGATCGCGGTCGGGAAGCGATGCGCGACGAACCACGGGATGCGGCCGACCGCGCCGGGCTTACCCTCGAAGTTGAACATGTTCACATTGCCTTCGGTCGCCCCGTAGAATTCCAGGATTTGCGGAATCCGGAAGCGCTTTTTGAATTCCACCCAAAGGTCGGGGCGAAGCCCGTTGCCGCAGGCTAGCCGGAGCCGATGGCGTATCTCGTTCGGGTTCGGCGGCGCTTGCACGAGATAGCGGCAAAGTTCCCCGATATATTGAAACAGCGTGCAGTCGAAGCGAACCACGTCGTCCCAGAAATCGCGAACCGAGAATTTCTCGCGGATGAACACCGAGCCGCCGTTGACCAGCAGCGCACCGATCGCCGCAAGCCCGCCGGCGGTGTGATACATCGGCAGACAGTCATACATGCGATCCGAGGGTTTGGTGTCCATCACCCCCGCAAAAGCGCAGGCGGCAAGCATCACCCGGTAATGGTTGACGTTCGCCGCCTTCGGCATGCCGGTGGTGCCGGACGTGTAGATATAGAGCGCCCGGTCTTCGATCGTCAGCGCCGGCCGTTCGGCAACGGCAAGCGGCCCACCCGAGAGATTTTCGATCGCGCTGTCGATACGCGGAAATTCGCCGCTCGCGCCGTGCGACCACACTTGCGGATTGGTCTTGAGCAGCGGCTTCGCGCTTGCAAAAGCATGCGCCAGCTCCGCGGCGACGATGATCAGCTTCGGCTGTACGATGTCGATGCAGTGGGCAAGCGACGGCCCCACGAGATTGGTATTGAGCAGTGCCGCCACCCCGCCGACACGCGTGATGCCGACCCACACCGCCATGTATTCCGGCCTGTTCGGCATCAGCAGGCAGACCGTCTCGCCCTTGGCGAGATGTTGCGACTGCGCCCAGCGCGCATAGCGGTTTGACCGCTCCAACAGGCTGCGGAACGTCAAGCGCTCCCGCTCGGAGATCAGCGCCGGCGCTTCGCCAAATTTCTCCGCCAGCTCCTCCACCACGACCGGAAAGACGCGCGTACGGTTCTTGGCGATCGGGGTGGTCATCTTGAGCGCGCGCAATGCGCCGCGCAGGAAGACGAGATCATCTTTGATCTGCTGGACGAATCCCATTCACCGCCCCATGCGGCATAGCATCCAAGAGTCGCCCGCGCGTGACAAGCGTCGCCGTCACGATTAGCGGTCGGCCCCGCCGAACGGCGTTAGCGGGTTGTCGGTCAGGGCCGCGCGATCGGGCCGGTCGGGCGCCGCTTGATTGAGAAACGCCGCGAACAGCTCGCGGATTGTGCGTTCATCGACATCGCGGGTGATGAACACCAAACGGGTGCGGTGGTCGTCGTCAGGCCAGCGCGGCAACCGTGCCGGCGGATGCAGAATGTGCTGCACCCCATGGACGACCAACGGCTGGTCGGGGGTCTCGGCGAGCTTCACGACCCCCTTGAACCGCAGCAGATTGGGTCCGTGCATGGCGCGCACCAGTTCGAGGAAAAGCTCGAACGACGAGGTGGAAATCGCCGCCTCGGTGGCAAGCGTAAAGGCGCGGATGCGGTCATCGTGGCGGTTCACGTCGTGATGATGCGCATGGCCGTGCGGCGTTGTCTCGGCATAGGCCTCCGCCGCGAGCCAGCGCCTGACATCGGGTATCTTACCTAGCGGATTATAGAGCCCGCAGTCGAGCAGACGGGCCGCCGTGGCCTCGCCTGTGGCGGCATCGAGCAGCGGTGCCGCTGGATTGAGTTTGCGAAGCCGCGTTCGCAGCCGCTCGGCTGTCGCGCGGCGCTCCGCCGTGTCGAGCAGATCGGTCTTGGTCAGCACGATCCGGTCGGCCACCGCCGCCTGTTTGACCGATTCCATATGCGCATCGAGCGTCGAAAGCCCATTCACCGCATCGACCACCGCGGTAACGCCATCGAGCCGGAATCGCAGCACAAGGTAAGGATGCGCCATGGCGGTTTGCAGAACCGGTGCAGGGTCGGCGAGGCCGGTTGTTTCGATCACCACACGGGCAAAGCGCGCCCGGCCGTTATCGAGGTCGCGCAGGAGCTTCTCCAGCGCGCCGACGAGGTCTCCCCGCATGGTGCAGCAGAGGCAGCCGCTCTGCAGCAGCATGAGGTTGTCGTCGATCTTCTCGACCAACAGATGATCGAGCCCGATCTCGCCGAATTCGTTGATGATGACGGCTGTTTCGGCGAGCGCCGGGTCTTTGATCAGGCGATTGAGCAGGGTGGTCTTGCCGGCGCCGAGAAAGCCGGTCAGCACGGTCAGCGGCAAAGGCGCGATCCGTGGGCGCTCACCCTCGCCAGCCGCGATCATCGTGTGTTCAGTTGGATTTCGGCCGTGGCCGCGGCACCGGTATCCCGAATTCCGTCGGCGATGGCGCCGTTGTCGGCGCGCCGGCCGGTGCAAAGCTCATCCAGCCCGGAGCCGCGTCCGTCGCTGTGCCCGAACCACCCGGGACAGGGCTTGTTTCCGTTCGTGGCGCGGCCGCCACCTGGTCGGTTGAGTTGGAGGTTGACTTGTCGGGCTTAGGCGCCGCCTTGCGCAGTTTTGCCCGCGTCGCGATGAACTGGGATTCTGCCGGCTTGCGCGACGGGCCGACATAGACCTCGATCGGATTTGCGGCCTCCACCTTCGGGCCAAGCAACGACGATCCTTTGCCGTGCGCCGGCGCGAGATTGGACAGTTTGAACTTCTGCTCGCCGTTGCCAGCCTGCTGCGCGTTCTGCTCTTCGTGGATCGCGTTGTTGTCGTCGTCGTCCTCGTTTTCGGACGCCGGCTTCTTGCGGTGCGCGGATGCCCCGCAAATGACCTCGCGCAGATCCGGAGGCGAGGCGTCGATCGCGGGTAGCGTATCGACGGTGCCGAGCGAGGGCGCGAGCCAAGCCAGACCCGCTCCGTTGAAGCCGCGTTCGAGCAGCTGCGCCGCCTTGACCGTGCGGGCGGCCGAACTCGACGAGCCCAGGATCACGGCGATCAGTCGCCGGTTGTTGCGCGTCGCCGTGGCCACCAGATTGAACCCGGATGCGCAGATGAAGCCGGTTTTCATGCCGTCGGTTCCGGGATAGCGGCCGAGCAGCTTGTTGTAGTTCTGCGTCGTGTGGGCTCCAAAGCGGATGGCCGGAATGTGCCAATACATGTCGTATTCCGGGAATTCATGGATCAGCGCGCGGGCGAGGATTGCAAGGTCGCGCGCCGAGCTGATCTGATCCTCGGCGGGCATTCCGTTCGGATTGACGAAGCTCGATTGCGTCATGCCGAGGTGGATCGCGGCGCGGTTCATTTCATCGGCGAATTTTTCGACCGAGCCGCCCACCCCCTCGGCGACCACGACCGCGATGTCGTTGGCCGACCGCACCATCAGCATCTTCAACGCATTGTCGACGGTGACCTGCTGGCCGGGCTTGAGGCCCATTTTCGCGGGCTTCTGCACCGAGGCGAATTGCGAAACGGTGAGCAGGCTGTCGAGTGTGAGGCGCCCCTCCTTGACCGCGTGCAGCAGGACATACGCCGTCATCAGCTTGGTCAGTGATGCGGGGTACCAAGGATAGGTGGCGTTTTCGGCAAACAGCACCTTGCCGCTGTCGGCCTCGACCAAGAGCAATGCCTCGGCAGACGCGCGCGAGACCCCCACCGCCGCGACGCCGGCAGCGGTCAATGCAACGATGGAACCTCGAAGCAGCGTGATGACTGACACTGGTTTTTCAGCCTCGGATCGACGAATTTCCACACAGTTTGCGCGGCTATCTAGACCAAAGGCGGGCCGAATCGCAAAGCCAACCGTGCCCACGCTTCGAGATTTAGTATATTCTATTTTCGACTGTGGTAAATCCCAAACGAAAGCGACCAAAATTCGACAAAGGAGTGAATGGCATGACGGCCTGCATCGTCGGTTGGGCACACAGCCCCTTTGGCCGACTCGAAGGCGAAACCGTCGAAAGTCTGATCGTGCGGGTTGCCAATGATGCGCTCGCCGATGCCGGCATGGCGCCAAAGGATATCGACGAAATTGTGCTCGGCCATTTCAACGCGGGGTTCTCCGCGCAAGATTTTACCGCCTCGCTTGTCCTGCAGGCGTCGCCCGATTTGCGCTTCAAGCGCGCGGTCCGCGTGGAAAATGCCTGCGCGACGGGATCGGCGGCCGTTCATCAAGGATTAAAATCCATCGAATCGAAAGCGGCGCGCACCGTCCTCGTCGTCGGTGTCGAGCAGATGACCACCACGCCCGGCCCCGAGGTCGGCAGGAACCTGCTGAAAGCCTCCTACGTGCGCGAGGAGGCCGATATCGAAGGCGGCTTCGCCGGCATCTTCGGCCGCATCGCCGGGCTTTATTTTCAGAAATGGGGCGATCAGTCCGATGCGCTCGCTCTGATCGCGGCCAAGAATCACAAGAACGGCGTCGGCAACCCCTACGCGCAAATTCGCAAGGATCTCGGCTTCGATTTCTGCCGCAATGCCAGCGAGAAAAATCCATTCGTGGCGGGGCCGCTCAAGCGCACCGACTGTTCGCTCGTTTCCGACGGCGCGGCGGCGCTGGTGCTCACCGACGTTGAGACCGCGCTGCAGTTGCCGAAGGCGATCGCCTTCCGCGCCGCCGCCCACGTGCAGGACTTCCTGCCCATGCGCAAGCGCGACATCCTCAAGTTCGAAGGTTGCACCGAAGCCTGGAAGCGCGCGCTCGCCGCCGCCGGCATCACGCTGAATGACCTCTCGCTGGTGGAAACTCACGATTGCTTCACCATCGCCGAGCTCATCGAATACGAGGCCATGGGTCTCGTACCCGAGGGGCAGGGTGCGCGGGCCGTCAAGGAAGGCTGGACCGCGAAGGACGGCCGTCTGCCGGTGAACCCATCGGGCGGCCTCAAGGCGAAAGGTCATCCGATCGGCGCGACCGGTGTATCCATGCACGTGCTGTGCGCGATGCAGCTTGCCGGCACCGCGGGCGACATCCAGATCAAAGACGCTGAACTGGCCGGCCTCTTCAACATGGGCGGCACGGCGGTGGCGAATTACGTGAGCGTGTTGCAGCGGCTCAAATAGCTTCAGGCCTTCGCTTCCGACTCCGCCTCGACCTCGACGCCGGTTTCCGCCAATCGTGGAATGGCCGGCCGCGGCGAATCCGTCGCCAGGAACTGTGCTCGCGCAAGCTCGGCGAATGAGCCGTTGAGTTTCATCAACTGGTCAAACGAACCGGACTCGATGATGCGGCCGTTGTCGAACACCATGATGCGCGTGGCATTGCGCACGGTCGCAAGTCGGTGTGCGATGACGAATGTCGTGCGGCCTTTCATCACCTCTTCGAGCGCCGCCTGCACCTTGATCTCGGTGGCCGCGTCGAGCGCGCTGGTCGCTTCGTCGAGGATCAGGATCGGCGGGTCCTTGAGCAGCGCGCGCGCGATCGAGATGCGCTGACGCTCGCCGCCCGACAGCGCACGCCCGCGTTCCCCGGCGCTTTCCTGCATTCCCTCCGGCTTGCGATCGATGAAATCCAGTGCCTGCGCACGTTGGGCGGCGGTGCGGAGTTCCTTTTCTGTGGCGTCCGGCTTGCCGATGAGCAAATTCTCGGCAATCGTTCGATTGAACAGCATCACTTCCTGGAACACCACGCCGATGTTGCGCCGGAGCGCGGTCAACTTGATCCCGCGAATATCCATCCCGTCGATTTTGATATTGCCCGACTGCGGATCGAACACGCGGTAGAGCAGCCCGAGCGCGGTCGATTTACCGGCGCCGGTCGGACCGACGAACGCGATGGTCTCGCCCGGCAACACAGTGAAACTGAGATCGGCGACGGCCGGTCGTTTGCCGTCGTGGGTGAACGACACATGGTTGAATTCGACCAGCCCGCGGACCCGGCCGGGATCGATCGCGTCCGGCGCGTCTCGTACCGCCGGCTCGGTATCGTAGACTGCAAAGAATTCCTTGATCTTCGGCGCATCCAGGAACAGCCTATTGGCGAAACCCACCGCCTGTTCGAGCCGCGTCACCAAGAGCCCGACGAAATTCATGAATGTCACGATCTGGCCGATCGTGGTCTGCCCGTGCATGTACAGCGAAATGCCGACGAGGAAGATCGCGAGCATCGTCAGCGTGGTAGAGGTGCGCGTGAGCACGGCCACGATCGCCCACCACGACAGCACCGGCATTTGCGCGCCGAGCAGCTTGGCGATCACGTTCTTCAAACCGATGACTTCGGCTTCGACGCGCGAGAAGCTCTGCACCAGCGCAACGTTGCCAAGCGCATCGGACGTGCGTTCGGCGAGGTCCGAATAGTGCCGCTCGACCTTGGTTTGCAGCGATTCGGCCTTATGCAGGACCAGCGCCGTCAGCGCGGAAAAAACCATGCAAAGGACGATCAACAGCAGCGCCAGCCGCCAGTTCAGGAACAGCGAGAGTGGCAGCAACACGAGCAGGGCGACGAATGCCGCCAGATGCTCGCGGAAGAACCCAAGCCATAGCCACCACAACGCGTCCGTGCCCGCGAGCATCACCTTCATCAACCGCCCGGAATGCATGCCGCCGTGATAGCTGAGCGGCAATTGCAGCACGCGCTCGAAAAATGCGCTGAGCACCACCTGGCGGCGGCGATGGGCGAGCCGGTCGGCATTGAGCGCGATCAGCGCTCCGCAGACGATCGTGAACAGGCCGAAGCCGACCCAGGCACCCAACAGCGGCAACAGCTCGGGCCAGGTCGGCACCACGTTGTTGGTTTGCGCGCGGGCGAGCGCGTCGATGACGCGCCCAAGCAGGATCGGTTCGGCGAATTGCACGGCCGCGAGAATCACGTTCGCGCCCGCCAGTGCCCAGCCAAGTTTGGCCTCCGAGCCGAGCAGGCCGAGCACGCGAATGTAGACGCGCAGGAAGTCCTTCATACAGGCATCGGCAGGGGTTGTTTGATTCTCGCGATGCGCCCAGTTCTACGACAATGAATTGGCAGGCGGGAAGTGCTTGCTCGCAATGCTAGGATTTTGCCCGGTAATCGGCCGGTCGCAAGTCCCTAATGCGCGTCGTCAGTGTGTCTTACGGCTGGCCGATGTCGGCAAAAACGAAGCGTCGAAGATATCCACGCCCTTGGGCTTGGCTTTGAACTCGTAAGCGATCGCGATCTGCTCGATCGACTCGTCGAGCCGTGCGTAATCGATGCCGCCATAGCCGAACATCTTCACCTCGGGAGTGAGGATATTGTCATGCAGCACCATGCGCAGTCGTTCGAGCTCGACATCCTTCAGCAGGGCATCATTACGTCGAAGCACGGATTCGACGGCGATCTGGGGTGCCCTCGCCGTTTCCTTCAAGCCGCGTGTGAGGGCCTGCAAAAATGACCTGACGGCCTCCGCTTTCTCGGCCGCGAATTTCGGATTCACGATGATCGCCTTGCCGTAAAGTTTGACGCCGTAGTCGGCCATCAACAGCAGCACCACATCGTCCGCCTGCAAGCCCATGAATTTGAGGTTCGGCACGATCGAATAGGAATTGCCGGTAACGGCGTCGACCTGGCCGTTCTGCAGCAACGGCTCGCGCACGGGCAGCCCGACGTTCTCGATCGTCACTTTGGACGTATCGATGTCGTTTACCTTCGCGAAGATCTTCCATTGCGAATAGCTGACGTCGGTCGCCGGCGCGCCGAGCTTCTTGCCTTCAAGGTCCTTGGGCTTGGTGATGCCGCGACTTTTGCGGCCGACGATGGCGTAAGTCGGCTTGTTATAGACCATGAACACGGCCTTGACCGGAGTGTGGGGATTCTGGTCGCGGTATTTGATCAGCAGATTGATGTCCGCCAAGCCGATATCGTAGTCGCCCGCCGCGACGCGCGTGATCGCCTCGTTCATGTCTGCGGCGCTGTCGATCGTGATCGCCAGCCCTTCGGTCTTGTAGTAGCCCTTGTCGATCCCGATCAGGAACGGGGCTGCCGGTCCCTGGAACTTGGTGTCGAGGATGACTCTGACAGCAGCTTCCGCAGCGGCAGCTTCGCCGCTGAGCATCGCCATCAAGAATGCCGCGACGAGCCCAATGCGGCCGCGTGTCAGGATCTCATGAGTTCCCATGTCTCTGTCCCCTGCTCACTCTACGCGACACTCACTTTGGGGTACTCAACAACTTGGGACTGCGCGGGACTCGTTGCCAGGGGTGGCGGCAAATCGCGCTACGCTAACAAAGAACATGTTGGACGAAAGTGCAAGAAAAGAACGCATCGTGCGGTCCTCCGCCTGCTCTTACACTTAACGTAAGCGACGGAACGCTCACCCGCCGCCAGGTAACAAAACAACACCAACGAACCGGCGCAAATTCATCCGTATGCTGATAAACTTCCAATCGTTGCCGCCGATCGGAGGCCTCCGATGAACAGATCGGCAAGTCCTTTACGTGCCGTTGACGGTGTTTTGCCAGCCTTTAGCGCGCCTTACGCGCCTCCTGACGAGGAGATCGCGGCGCGAATGCTTGCCGCTGCACCGCTGAGCGATGCAGCCGAAGCCCGGATCGATGCTCAGGCCCGCAAGCTGGTGGCGGCGATTCGCGCCCACGCCGGGGGATTCGGCGGCGTCGAGGACTTTCTGCATGCTTATTCACTTTCGACCAAGGAGGGCCTTGCCCTCATGGTGCTGGCGGAAGCGCTGCTGCGCGTGCCCGACCCGGCCACCGCCGATCAGTTGATCGAGGACAAGCTCGGAGGCGGCGACTGGTCGCAGGTTGGGCATTCGGCGAGCCTGCTTGTTTCAGCGTCAGCCTGGACGCTGGGCATTACGGCGCGGGTGATTCATCCCGGCGAGACCCCGGAAACGATCCTCGAAGGCCTGATCAAGCGCCTCGGCCTGCCGGCCGTGCGCGCTGCCACGCGGCAGGCGATGCGGCTTCTGGGCTCGCACTTCGTGCTGGGACAGACCATCGAGGAAGCCCTTGGCCGCGCCAGCCCGCATGGCGAGCGTTATTCCTACGACATGCTGGGGGAGGGCGCACGCACCGCCGCTGACGCCGAGCGCTATTTTGCCGCCTATGCCGACGCGATCGCTGCGATCGGCCGCAAGGCCTCGAATGCTGCACAGCCTGCGCGGCCCGGCATTTCGGTGAAGCTTTCGGCGCTGCACCCGCGTTACGAGGCGATCTCGCGCGAGCGCGTGCTGGCCGAGCTTTGCCCGCGGGTCTTGGATCTCGCCCGTAAGGCCAAAGACGACGATCTGCAGTTCACCATCGATGCGGAAGAGGCCGATCGGCTCGAACTGTCGCTCGAAGTCGCCGGTACCGTCCTCGCCGATCCATCGCTCAGCGGCTGGGAAGGCTTCGGGCTAGCGGTCCAGGCCTACCAGAAGCGCGCGCCCGTGGTGATCGACTGGCTTGCCGCCGCCGCCGAGACGCTCAACCGCCGCCTGACAGTACGGCTGGTCAAGGGCGCTTACTGGGACACCGAGGTCAAACGGGCACAGGAGCGCGGCCTGCCCGATTACCCGGTGTTCACCCGTAAGGCCATGACCGATCTTTGCTACATGGCTTGCATGCGCAAGCTGCTGGCGGCACGGCCACGCCTGTTTCCGCAATTTGCCACCCATAATGCGCTCACCGTTGCGACCGTCATTGCGGAAGCCGGTGGTACGGAAGGCTATGAGTTCCAGCGGCTGCACGGCATGGGGGAAGTGCTGTATGAAGCGCTGCTCGCCGAATCGCCCGGGCTCGCCTGTCGCATCTATGCGCCGGTTGGCAGCCACCGCGATCTGCTGGCCTATCTCGTGCGCCGCCTGCTGGAGAACGGCGCCAATTCATCGTTCGTTGCGGTTGCCGCCGACGCTTCGGTGCCGATCGAGACTATTCTCACGCGTCCGCAGGCCTGGATCGCCGACGCGCGACACGTGCGCCATCCCAAAATTCCATTGCCGCGCGATCTCTATCGCCCAGCGCGGGTGAATTCTGCCGGCGTCGAGTTTGGCGACCGCGCGGCGCTCTCTGCGTTACGAGCCGAGGTCCAGCGTGCGGCACCAAGCAAGCTCGTAGCAGCTCCGTTGATCGACGGTGTGCCGCTGGACGGGCAATCGCGCGCTATCGTTTCGCCGATCGACTCCACGACCGCCATCGGTACCGTGCTCGAAAGCGATCAGGCCATCGTGATTTCCGCGATGGCAGCGGCGCAGGCAGGTTTCGCCGCCTGGTCGGCGCTGCCGGTCGAGCGGCGCGCCATGATTCTCGAGCGCGCGGCCGATCTCATCGAAGCCGACCGAGCGCGCCTGATCGCGCTCTTGCAAAGCGAGGGCGGCAAGACGCTTGATGATTGCGTGTCGGAAGTGCGGGAGGCTGCCGATTATTGCCGCTATTACGCCGCCGAGGCGCGCCGCGCGTTCGTCCCACGCGCTATGCCGGGACCGACTGGCGAAAGCAACAAGCTCGGCCATCGGGGCCGCGGGGTGTTCGTCTGCATCAGCCCATGGAATTTTCCGATTGCGATCTTCCTCGGCCAGGTGAGTGCGGCGCTCGTTGCCGGCAATGCGGTCGTCGCCAAGCCCGCCGAACAGACGCCATTGATCGCTTCGCAGGTGGTGAAGATTCTGCACCAGGCGGGCGTACCGAAGACCGCCCTGCATCTTGTGCCCGGCGACGGCAAGATCGGGGCCGCCCTCGTTGCGGATGCGCGCGTTGCGGGCGTTGCCTTCACCGGATCGACCGAGGTCGGCCGCGCCATCAATCGTGCGCTTGCCGCAAAGCACGGCCCGATCGTACCGTTGATTGCCGAGACTGGCGGCATCAATCCCATGATCGTCGATGCCACCGCGCTTCCAGAACAGGTGACTGACGACGTCATCGCCTCGGCGTTCCGCTCGGCCGGCCAGCGTTGTTCGGCCTTGCGGCTCTTGTGCATACAGGATGATGTCGCCGACCGGATCATCGAAATGATCGCCGGTGCCGCGCGCGAACTCGTGCTCGGCGATCCGCGCGATCCCGCAATCCATGTCGGGCCGGTCATCGATGCGGACGCAAGGCAGCGCCTCGACAGCTGGATTGCCGACATGGCAACGCAAGGCCGCGTCATCTACCGCTGGGACGAGGATCGGACGCTGCCGGGGAGTGGCCGTTTCGTTCCGCCGGCAATCATCCGCCTCGATCGGGCGCGTGATCTGAAAGAAGAAGTCTTCGGCCCCATCCTGCACGTGGTTCGCTGGCGCGCCGATGAGCTGGATTCGTTGCTCGACGATATCGCCGCGAACGGCACCGCGCTGACACTCGGCATCCAGTCGCGCATCGATGCCAGGGTGGATAAAATTGTCGCACGACTTTCGCATGGCAACGTCTATGTCAACCGCAGCATGATTGGCGCGGTGGTTGGCACTCAACCATTCGGCGGCACCGGACTGTCCGGTACCGGCCCGAAGGCCGGTGGTCCCGATTACCTGAAACGCTTCACTGCCGAGCAGGTTGTCACCGTCAACACGGCGGCGGCCGGCGGCAACGCGACGCTGCTGACAACCGGCGATTGACGCGAACGCCTCCTCATGCTGCGCTGCACGCGCTCGCTTTCCTGAACGTCCGTTAAGCGGCATTACGAAAACATAACTTGGTCCCGCCTCAATCCGGCGCGACGCTTCCCCACATGAAGGTGTTGTACGTCACACCACACATCCGCGATGAGGAGGGCGAACATGAAGACCAAGCTAAGCCGCGCTCTTGCTGTCGCAGTAGCGGCCGCAATCGCAGTTTCGGCGGTGAGCATCACCCCGGCATCTGCAGGCCAGCGCAACAACCGCGCCGCCATGGCAATGTTTGGAACGATCGTTGGCACAATCGCCACAATCGCCATCGCCGAGCAGCGACGGAAAGACTGGGAGGAATATAACCGTCAGCGCGCCTATTACGGTTATCCTCCGGTGCCGCCGCCATATTACCGGCATTATTACCGGCCGTTCTAAATCGCTTCCCGAAGCAGCTCGCTCCACCCGTTGGCCGACAGGTGGAGCGCGCCGTTTACGCTGCTTTCGCACGGCTGGTCCCCTACTGTGGACATTCATGGGCGCCACCGTTAAGCAGGCCCGCCATGCTCCGCCGCCTTTATGACTGGTGCGTTGCCGCCGCCGGCAAACCTCATGCCTCTTGGATCATGGGGATCATCTCGTTTGCCGAGAGTTCGTTTTTCCCAGTGCCGCCCGACGCGATGTTGATTCCGATGTCGCTCGCGCGGCCGGACAGGGCCTGGCACTACGCTACGCTCTGCACCTGGACGTCCGTCACCGGCGGACTCGCTGGATATTTCATCGGTGCGCTGCTCTACGATTCGCTCGGGCACTGGCTGATTCAAATCTATGGCTATGGCGACAAGGTCGAGGCGTTTCGCGAGGCCTATGCCCGCTGGGGCCACTGGATCATCCTGCTCAAGGGACTCACGCCGATCCCCTATAAGATCGTGACCATCACCTCGGGATTTGCCGGCTATAACATTTTTCTGTTCGTGCTGTTCTCTGTCATTACCCGCGGCGCGCGGTTTTTCCTGCTGGCCTTCCTGCTCAACCGCTATGGCGGGCAGGCTCGTGTGATCATCGAGGAGAGACTCGGATTTTGGGTTACGGTCGGCGCGGCGGTGTTCGTGGTCGGCATCATCGGCGCGATATACCTGTTTTGATCGGAGCAGCCGTCCTCAATTTTGCCATGTCGGAAACGCATAAAGGCCCGGGTCGCGATTCTTCCATTACGGCGGAACGCGGCCTCGATTTGACGACAATGGATATTTCCAGGGCGACGACTCTAGCCTGCGGCCCAAATGGCCAAATGCGGATTGCGCGGCTCGCAGTCGTAGCGGGGCTGATGCTAACGCTTGCGGCGCTGACGCCTATTGCCGTTGCGGAAAGCTCCGCGCCGTCGCAACCGCCCTCTGCCCAGCAGCAGGAGAAAGACCCCGGCTTTTTCGAGTCCGTCAAACGCTGGTTTGAGCGCGGCTTCTCCAAGTTCAAGGGCGGCATGGACGACGCCAAGACCAACATGGACAAGCTCAACGAAAAGGCCTCCGCCGCCAGCAAGGACCTCGGCGAGAAGGCCGCTCAGGCCGGCAGGGACGCCGCGGAAGCGATGAAGAAAATCCCAACCACGCGCGTCGTCGAGGGCCGCCAACGCTGCGACACCGCGCCCAACGGCGCGCCCGACTGTCGCGTGGCGGCGCAGACCATCTGCACGGCCAAGGGCTATGTCAGCGGCACCAGCGTTGACTTCGTCTCGGCGGAAAAATGCCCGCCGGCGGTGTGGATGAACCGCCGCAAGCCCGAACCGGGCGAATGCGTGACTGAGACTTTCGTCACCCGCGCCATGTGTCAGTAGCGGCACGCGGTTTATGCGGCGATGGTGGTTTGCTGGCTGAGAGCCATTTGCCAGCGGCCATCGCGCTTGATCCATATCCGCGTCGCGCGATAGGGCGGCCGCCGCGCGCCGGGCATGACGTGATCCGCCCGCATCACCGCTGCGTTGCCGTGCACCCAGATCTTCATTCGTTTGACTTCGGCCACGAATGTCTCGGCATTGATGGCGTGCTGGCGGCGGAGGAACGCCGCCCGTTCGGCCTTGCTGGTCGGATGCTGGTTGGTGCGCGTGACGACGAACTCGTCCGCCATGTGCTTGATCCATTCATCGGCGTCGTTCCGGGTGACCGCCTGTTCCAGTTGCTGGAACGACGCGATGATGTCGCGCTCGGCCTTTGATTTCGGTCGATACGGCACGAATTGCAGCGGATTCTTGCATTCCGGCGGCGGCGCATCGTGCGGGCGCGGTTTCGAAGGCGCATGCGCGATTGCTTGTTCGGGGCCGGCCAAGAGGTTGTCGTGATTGATCAACAGTCGCCAACCCTTCTTTCCTTTGACCCAGACGTCGAGCGTGAACACATCCGGCTGTCCCTCTGATCGCCTCACGCCGGTGATCGTTGCGATCCGGCCGTAGTCTCTCACTTTCACCGCGCGCTCGCTGCCGCCGGAGACCAGCTTCTCCAGATTGCGCAGCACGGCGGACTTCAAATGCTCGGTGCCGGCGGTATCGATGAATCGGTACTGCGCATCGGTCAGTTTTGCCACTCGCGCCCGATCGAATGTACGGAACGCCTCGCCCAGCGCTTTGCCAACCGAGAGGAGTGCGGTGCCATTGCGCGCCGCCGGCGGCTTTCTCTTGCGACGGGAGTTCCGCCGGTTAGTCGTCTTCCTTCTGGCCGTTCGCCTCATGGAGTGGCTTTCCGATTTGATCGAGATACGTCACGGCGCTCATGCATACGCATTTCAACTGCGCGCTTGATGGTTCATGACCGAGGAAGGAATGGCAAAGACGCGCGAGTATAGGGTTGTCGTCGTGAACGACAAGATGCAGAGGAGCTATCGCTACACGCTCGACCGACACGCGCAAGGAATTTCCCAAGAGCTGCACTTGCCCGCGGCTGCGTCTGCCAACACAATGGCGACCGTCATCCTCGTCCGGAGCCGCAAGCCTTGCTCACCGCCGAACGTAACGAAATGCTCACCCGGGTCGGGCCTGGCACGCCCATGGGCGACCTCTTGCGCCGCTACTGGCAGCCGATTGCGGGCGTGAGCGAGTTCGACAAGAATTCCCTCAAGGCCGTCCGCCTGCTCGGCGAGAACCTCGTGCTCTACAAGGATTTGAGCGGCACCTATGGCCTGGTCGATCGGCACTGCCCGCACCGCCGCGCCGACATGTCCTATGGTTGGGTCGAGGCGCCCGGCATCCGCTGCAGCTATCACGGCTGGCGATTTGACGAGAGCGGGCGCTGCCTCGAACAGCCCTATGAGGACACGGCCAATCCCAAGCCGTCCAAGGCCGGCTGCGACATCAAGGCCTATCCGGTGCGCGAGCTTGCCGGCTTGCTCTGGGCCTATCTCGGTCCCGCCCCCGCGCCCGAACTGCCGGTGTGGGAGCCGTTCAACTGGCAAAACGGCTTCCGCGAGATCGTGCTGGCCGACGTGCCCTGCAACTGGTTCCAGTGTCAGGAGAACTCCATCGACCCCGTCCACTTCGAATGGATGCACGACAACTGGAGCAACCGTCTGCGCGGCGGCGACGACAATGCGCCGAAGCATCTCAAGCTCAAGTTCGAGGAGTTCGACCACGGCTTCATCTACAAGCGCGTGCGCGAGGGCCAGAGCGAGCAGGACCGCTACTGGACCGTCGGCCGCGTCGCGTTGTGGCCGAACGGCTTCTATCTCGGCCGCCATTTCGAATGGCGCGTGCCGGTGGACGATGAGAATACATTGTCGGTCGCGTGGTTCTTCGTGCGCGTGCCCAAGGGCCGCGAGCCTTACATGCAGAAGTCCATCCCGACCTGGTTCAGCCCCATCAAGGGCCCCGACGGCCGCTGGATCACCAGCCATGTCATCAATCAGGACATCGTCGCCTGGGTCGGGCAGGGAGCGATCGCCGACCGGACCAAGGAGCATCTTCGGTCGAGCGACATCGGCATCACCATGATGCGGGGTCGCTTCTTCGAAGAACTTGAGGCCATCAAGGCCGGCCGCGATCCCAAGGGCGTCATCCGCGATCCGGCCAAGGCGAACAACCTCGCGCTGCCCGACATGGCGCGCGAGCTGAACACCATCGGCATTCCGCTCGCCGAGTTCCAGAACGATCCGCTGCTGAAACAGCGGCTGAAGGAATTCCGCCACCATTACGGCCAGCCCCCCGAGGTCCGCCGCGCCTTCGAGCAGGCGATGGGGATCGGATAATTCCGGATTACCGCGATAGCTCCGGCCGCCGGCCGCTACGGCACGGGCTCAAGCCCCTTTTCCTTGAAAACCGCAACGGCTGGCGGCGTCGTCAGGAAGGCCAATAACGCCTTGCCGGCTGCCGGCTCTTTGGCTGCACTGCTCAAGCCCGCGGTGAACACGACCCAGCTTTGCAGTTCGGCCGGAATCCAGCCGATCCATTCGACGCCCGGAACGCCCGCGACCGGAGGCAACCCGATCACCGCGAAATCAACCTCGCGTCTGGCGACGAATTGCGCGGCGCTGCCCGACGCGCCGGATTTGATCTTTGGCTTGACCTGATCGGCGATACCGAGCCGATCGAGCAGGCTCGAAACATATTGCCCGCTGCTGCCCTGGCCTGAGGTCGCGATCGCCTTTGCGTTGAGCAGTGAACGCTTGAACGCATCGACCGTGCTGATATCGGGTTTCGCCGCACCTTGCGGGATCGCCACGCCGACGCCGGTGCGGCCGAGCACGATGCGGGAGTTTGCCGCGACCTTGCCTTGCTTGATCAGCGGTCCGACATCGATCGACAGAATGACCACGTCGAAGGCCTCGCCCGCGCCGATCTTCTGCAGCAACGCCGGAGGCAGGCCGTACTGCGTCACGAGCTTGTGCCCGCTCGTCTTCTCGAATTGCGGCGTCAGCTGTTCGAAGGCGCTCCGCGCCGCCCCGGTGCAGAAAACGTGAATCTCGGCGGCCAGTGCGCCGTCGCCGCAGAGGAACGTCGCGACTGTCGCAGCTGTCGCGAGCGAAATCCGGTTCATTACATCGCGGTTTTCAATATTTCGCTGCGATCGGCAACTCTTCCGCCGGGAAGAGCGAGATCACCGTGTGGCCCTTGTCGGTCACCACGACCTCTTCCTCGATGCGCGCGGCCGAATAACCGTCGGTCGCCGGGCAGTAGGTTTCGAGCGCGAACACCATGCCCTCCTTGATCACGGTCGGATGATCCATCGAGACCACGCGGCTGATGATCGGCCGTTCGTGCAGGTTCAAGCCGAGCCCGTGGCCGAACTGCAGGCCGAACGCCGACAGTTCATCGGGGAAGCCGAACTCCTGCGCCTTCGGCCACACGCTGCACACCTCGTCGGTGGTGACGCCGGGTTTGATCAGGTCGATCGCCATGTCGAGCCATTCACGGCACTTCTTGTAGGCATCGTGCTGGGCGGGGGTGGCGCGGCCGACGTTGAAGGTGCGGTAGTAGCAGGTGCGATAGCCCATGAACGACTGCAGGATGTCGAAGAACACCTGGTCGCCCGGGCGAATCATGCGGTCGGTGAAATTGTGCGGGTGCGGGTTGCAGCGTTCGCCCGAGATGGCGTTGATCGCTTCCACGTCGTCGGAGCCGTGGCGGTAGAGGAAATCATTGACCATGCCGACGACATCGTTCTCCTGCACGCCCGGCCGCAGCTTCTCGTTGATGAGATCATAGGCGCCATCCACCATGGCGGCAGCGCGGTTGAGCAGCGCGATTTCGTCGGCCGACTTGACCTCGCGCGCCTCCAGCATCACCTGCTGGCCGTCCTTCACCTTCAGCCCGGCCTTTTCCAGCTCGAACATCATGGGCGGCTCGATGATGTCGACACCGATCGGCATTTTCGCCACGCCGGCCGATTTCAGAATTGACGCCATCTCCTCGGCGTGTCGCTTCATCAGGCCGAAGGCCGGATCGACCGTTCCGCGCAAACCGACGAGGCCCGCCTTGCAGTTCTCCGGCTTGAGCCACGGCGAATAGAGCCGATGATGCACCGCGGCCGAGCCGAAGTCCCACAGGATCGGATCGCCGCCGCGCGGCAGCAAGGCCCAGCGCGAAAGCTTGTCGCGTGCCCATTCGCCGATCTTGGTCGAGGTCACATAACGGACGTTGTTGTCGTCGAACAGCAGCAGCGCGCCGAGATCGGATTTTTCCAGTGCCGCCTGCGCTCGGCCGAGCCGGTAGCGGTGCAAGCGCCGGTAGTCGACGCGCTCCTCGAAATCGACACCCATGGTTCCGAGCACCGGCAGATGGCGGCCCCAGTTGTATCGCGGGTTGATGTCCTCGGCCGTGATCTTCTTCGGCTCGCGCTTGGTGATGTCGTCCATGGCGATCTCCTATTCCTCGCGTCTTGCTTATTGGTTTTTGGCGCCCGGGTGAACCGGCCGCAACACGCAATGCAAGCCCATCTTTATATACCTCTCGAACGTCCGGAACAGCACAATGTTTACGCCACCTTCCTCCCCCACAGCCGCTGTGAGGCGATGTCCGCACCTTGGCGGATTGAGCGTAATTTCAGCCACACCACCGGCTCGATCACCCATTCGCGTTTGGTGAAGGTGCCGAAGCCGCAGTCGGTCGAGGCGATCACGCGCTCGCGCTCGCCCACGGCCGCCACCGCCTCCTCGATCCGTCGCGCCACCACCTCAGGGTGCTCGACGAAATTGCTCGTGGTCTCGACCACGCCGGGGATGAGGATCATGTCCTTGGGCAAGGGATGCCGCTTGAACGCCGCATATTCGTGCGCGTGGCGCGGATTGGAGAACTCGATCGATAGCGCGCCCACCTTGGCTTGGTACAGCGCCGGAAGAATCTTTTCCAAAGCAATGTCGTGGATATGCGGTCCTTCCCAGTTGCCGTAGCAGACATGCAGCCGCACGCGATCGCGCGGGATGCCGTCGATGCCTTTGTTGATGGCCGCGATGTGGCGTTCACAGCGCTTGACGAAATCGACGTCCGAAAGGTCGCGGTACATCATGGTGCGGTCCATCGCGAGGTCCGGCGCGTCGATCTGCAGGATCAGCCCGGCCTTGTGGATCGCCTGATACTCTTTGCTCATCTCGCGCGCGATCGCATCGAGATAGTCGTCGTGCGACGGGTAGAACGCGTTCAGCATCGTGGTCGAGATGATGCCGGGGGAGGCCGCAGTCATGAACCGCTCGGAGAATGCGTTAAGCTCGCCTGCGATGCGGTTGAAACGCGCGGTCTCCTCGGTGATCGGTTTGAGATCGCGATATTTGATGTCGGCCTGGGCCTCGGGCGCGGCGTGCTGGCCTTTGGTCTGCTGCGGAAACCGCCGCATCAGATAGGCGAGTAATTCGGGAAATTCCTCGAATTCCTTTCCGCGCCGCCGCTTGGAGATGCCGGCGAAACCAGTCATGCGCTGCGGCACGTAGGTCTGGAAGCCGACCCGCTGCTGCTCGCCGTCGTTGCCGACGTCGATGCCGGCAGCGACTTGCTGCTGAACGACATGGCGCACCGCCTTGTCCATTTCCGCCGCGAGCTGTTTTGCGTCGTAGCTCTTTCCCTCCTCCTGCATCATCAACAGATCGGATAGCGCCTCGTTGCGCGGCAGGCTGCCGACGTGGGTGGTCAGGATGCGGTCGCGGCTGAAAATCATCGTAGGCTCCCGGAAATATATTGCATCTTCCGCTGCGGCCAAACGCGCGTGCCATTGCGGCTGTGATGATCAGCTTGCATAATAGTTTATCTGTCTGAGGGGAAGCGAATGGCGCTGGCGGCCGACGTGCGCGTAAGCAGCACGCAGACGTCCACCGATCCGGTGGGTGCCATCCCACGCGATTACAATTTCGCGACCGACATCCTGGAGCGAAACCTGAAAGCCGGCCGCGCCAACAAGCCGGCCTTCATCGATCCGCGCGGGACATGGACCTACGAGCAGCTCGCCGAGCGGGTGGATCGCTTTGCGGCAGTGCTGCGGACGCTCGGCGTGCGGCGCGAAGAGCGCGTGCTGATGTGCCTGCTCGATACGATAGACTGGCCGACCGCATTCCTCGGCGCGATCAAGGCGGGCGTGGTCGCTGTCCCGGTCAATACGCTGATGACCGAGGACGATTACCGTTTCATGCTGGCCGACAGCCGCGCGCGCGTGCTGGTCGTGTCGGAAGCGCTCTATCCGAAGTTTGCCAAGCTGATCGGCGAGTGTGCCGATCTCGCGCATGTCATCGTGTCGGGCCAGAATGCGCAGGGTCACAAGCGCTTCGAGGATCTGATCGCGGCGGCGAAACCGCACGGCGCGGCCGCGCCGACGCTGCGCGATGACATGTGCTTCTGGCTCTACACCTCCGGCTCGACCGGCAAGCCGAAGGGTGCGGTGCATGTGCACTCGGACTTGCGGCTCACCAACGATCTCTATGCCGGGCCGGTTCTCGGGCTGAATGAGAAAGACGTCTGCTACTCGGTCGCGAAACTGTTCTTCGCCTACGGTCTCGGCAATGCGCTGACGTTTCCGATGTCGGTTGGAGCAGCGACCGTGCTGCTGCCGGACCGGCCGACGCCGGACGCCGTTGCCGGCCTGTTGAAGAAGCATGCGGTGACCGTGTTCTATGCGGTGCCGACGTTCTACGCAGCCTTCCTATCGAGTCCGGCCGCGCCGCAGAAGTCCGAGCTCAAGCTGCGCCGCTGCGTTTCGGCCGGCGAGGCGTTGCCCGAGGATGTCGGCCGCCGCTGGCTCGCGCGCTACGGCGTCGACATTCTCGACGGCATCGGCTCGACCGAGATGCTGCACATCTTCATCTCGAACCGGCCGGGAGACGTGAAGTACGGCACGACCGGCAAGCCGGTGCCCGGATATGCGGCCAAGCTCGTCGGCGAAGACGGCCTGCCGGTGAAGAAGGGCGAGATGGGCGAGCTTCTGGTCAGCGGGCCGACCAGCGCGATCATGTACTGGAACAACCGCGAGCAGTCGCGAAAGACATTTTTGGGCGAATGGACGCGCTCGGGCGACAAGTACCTGGAGGACGCCGAAGGCTACTTTGTCTATTGCGGGCGCAACGACGACATGTTGCGGGTGTCGGGACAGTACGTTTCGCCTTTCGAAGTCGAAGGTGCGCTTCAGACACACCCGGAAGTGCTTGAATGCGCGGTGGTGGCCTGGCTCGACGCCCAGGGCCTGGTCAAGCCGAAGGCCTTCGTCGTGCTCAAGTCATCCGAAAAGTTCAATGATGCTGCCGTTCGTGACGAGTTGTCGCGGACGTTGCAAGACCACGTCAAATCGCGTCTGGCGCCACATAAGTACCCGCGCTGGATAGAATTTCGGCAGGAATTGCCGAAGACCGCGACTGGCAAGATCCAGCGCTTCAAATTGCGTGCGGAGGGACCCGCGCGCTAGTCCATGCAAATAACCAACTAGGGGAGATCATCAGACATGAAAAAGTCGCTTCTTATGGTCGGTGTTGCTGCCGCCGCCGTGCTCACGCTCGCCGCCGCGCCGGCATTGACGCAGGGCAAGACGATCAAGATCGGATTCATCAGCACCTTCAGCGGGCCGGTCGCCGTGATCGGCAACGACATGCGCAATTCGTTCGAGCTCGGCCTCGACCATCTCGGACGCAAGATGGCTGGGCTCCCCGTCGAGGTGATCTACGAGGATGACGGCTTCAAGCCGGAGACCGGCCTGCAGAAGACGCAGAAACTGATCGAATCCGACAAGGTCGATTTCATCGTCGGTTACATCTGGTCGAACGTGCTGCTCGCCTCGCTCAAGCCCGCGGTCGATTCGAAGACCTTCCTGATCACGACCAACGCCGGACCCTCGCAGCTCGCCGGCGAATTGTGCTCGCCGTATGTGTTTTCGACCTCGTGGCAGAACGACCAGACGCCGCAGGCCATGGGCCTGTACATGAATCAGAAGGGCGTGAAGTCGGTCTTCCTCATCGGCCCGAACTATGCCGCCGGCAAGGACATGCTCGCCGGTGTCGCGTCGACTTTTAAAGGCCAGGTGCTAGGCCAGGAACTCACGGTGTGGCCGTCGCAGCTCGACTTCTCCGCCGAGCTCTCGAAGGCCAAGGCGGCCAAGCCCGACGCCATCTTCGTGTTCTACCCGGGCGCGGCCGGCGTGCAATTCCTCACGCAATATGCGCAGGCCGGGCTGAAGGGTCAGATTCCGCTCTACACCGCATTCACCATCGACGAGCTCTCGCTGCCGCGGCAGAAGGATTTGGCGCTCGGCGTGCCGGGTGCGCAGGAGTGGGTGAACGATCTGCCCAATCCGACGAACAAGAAATACGTCGCCGACTACAAGGCCAAATATAAATCGTCGCCGTCGTTCTACGGCGCGCAGACCTATGATGCCGCCGCTCTGATCAACAGCGCGGTCGTGGCCGTGAAGGGCGACACCAGCAAGAAGGAAGAGATGCGCAAGGAAATGGAGAAGGCCGACTTCAAGTCCGTGCGCGGCGACTTTAAATACGGCAACAACCACATGCCGATCCAGAGCTTCTACCTGCAGGATGTGGTGAAGGACGCCGAAGGAAACTTCGTCCTCAAGACGGTCGCCACCATCGTGAAGAACGACCAGGATCGCTTTCACGGCAAGTGTCCGATGAAGTAACCATCGGCTGACACCGAACGGACGGCAGAAGCTGCGGGCAGCGCGCCTCTGCCGTCTTGTTTTTCGGGGGCCTGTTATGGCCTGATCGGCCGGGCGCTTGGCAAGGCGCCGGCGGACCAAGCCAGATAACCAAAGCCATGCTGTATTTCATCGAGCAATGCCTCAACGGCGTGCAGTTGGGCATGCTGCTTTTTCTGCTGGCGGCGGGACTGACGCTGATCTTCGGCATCATGGACCTGGTCAATCTCGCGCACGGCTCGCTCTACATGCTTGGCGCCTATTTCGCCGCGACCTTTGCGGCGGCGACCGACAGCTTCGTGCTCGGCGCGGCCCTGGCGCTCTTGGCGACGCTCGTGGTCGGCATGGCGATCGAGGTGATCGCCATGCGGCGGCTCTACGGACGCGATCACCTCGACCACGTACTCGGCACTTTCGGGTTGATTCTGTTTTTCAACGAGCTGGTGCGTTTGGTCTGGGGTCCGGCCGGCCTGACCCTGCCGTTGCCGCCGCAGATGCTGACCGCCGTGCAGGTGCTGCCCGGCGTGTACTACCCGGCCTATCGCCTGGTCATTATCGTGGCGACGCTTGGCGTCGCGCTCCTTCTCTATCTGGTCGTGATGCGCACGCGGATCGGGATGCTGATCCGGGCCGGCGCGTCGAACCGCGAAATGGTCGGCGCGCTCGGCGTCAACATCAAGCTGCTCTATACCCTGGTGTTTGGACTGGGCGCGGCGCTCGCGGGCTTCGCGGGGATGATGCAGGCGCCGATCCTGACCGTGCAGATCGGCATGGGCGAGAACATCCTGATACTGGCCTTCGTTGTGATCATCATCGGCGGCATCGGCTCGATCCGCGGGGCGTTCGTGGCGTCACTCTTCGTCGGTATCGTCGACACTGTCGGTCGGGCCTATCTGACCGACATTCTGCGTTTATTCCTGAGCACGAACGCGGCCTCGACCGCGAGTCCGGCCCTCTCCTCGATGCTGATCTATCTGCTGATGGCGCTGGTGTTGGTGCTGCGGCCGGAAGGTCTATTTCCCGCGGCCGGAAAATGACGGCACGCTTGAGTTTTCGCAATATCGTCGTTGCCGGCCTCGTCGTCGTGCTCGCGCTGCTGCCGGTCTACTGCACGTTCACCGGCAACTATTTTCTGATGTCGCTGTTCACCCGCATCCTGATCCTGGCGATGGCGGCGGTCAGCCTCAATCTCATCATGGGTTTCGGCGGGATGGTGAGTTTCGGGCACGCCGCCTATCTCGGGATCGGCGGCTATGTCGTCGGCATCCTGGCTAAGGAAGGCATCGGCTCCGGCTTCGTGCAATGGCCGGTCGCGCTCGCGGTGTCCGGACTGTATGCGCTCATCGTCGGCGCGCTGAGCCTGCGCACGCGCGGGGTTTATTTCATCATGATTACGCTCGCGTTTGCGCAGATGATTTACTACGTGGCGTCCGGCCTGGCGCGCTACGGCGGCGACGATGGCCTGACAATCTACCATCGCAGCAGTTTCGGCGCTGCGATGGATCTCTCCAACAAGACCCAATTCTACTATGTGTGCTTCGCGGCGCTGCTCGCGAGCGTCTACGTTGTATGGCGCATCGTCAATTCGCGTTTCGGCCTGGTCATTCAAGGCGCGCGCTCAAACGAACGTCGCATGCGCGCCATCGGCTTCCCCGTCTTTCGCTACAAGTTGATTTGTTTTGTCATCTCCGGCGTCATGTGTGGGCTTGCCGGCGCGCTGCTTGCAAATCATACCGACTTCGTGAGCCCCGCACTGATGTATTGGACGCGGTCCGGCGATCTCATCGTCATGGCCGTGCTCGGCGGCATGGGCACCGTGTTCGGGCCGATAATCGGCGCGGTCGCATTGCTGGTGCTGGAGGAATTTCTGCCGACGCTCATTCGCTTTGCGTTCCTCGGGTTCAGCGGCGGCGATTTGGCCACGCGGGCCGCCGAATATTGGCAGATCGTGCTGGGGCCGCTGTTTCTCGTCGTAGTGCTGTTCGCGCGCGGCGGAATCGACAGTTTGCTTGCGAGGGTCGGCCGTGGCTGACACGCTGCTCAAGATCGACCGTCTGACCAAGCGCTTCGGCGGCGTCGTTGCCTCCGATGATGTTGTGCTCGGGGTCGAGCGCGGCGAGCTGCACGCGATTATCGGCCCGAACGGCGCGGGCAAGACCACGCTGATCGGCCAGTTGACCGGCGAGCTCACACCCAATTCCGGCCGCATCCAGTTTGACGGCGCCGACATCACGGCCTTGCCGGTCCACCGCCGCAGCGCGCTTGGCCTCGCGCGCTCGTTCCAGATCACCTCGCTGTTCCTCGACTTCACCGCGCTCGACAATGTCGCGCTCGCCGTGCAGGCGCACGCCGGGCATTCATTCCGTTTCTGGCGCAATGCACGTTTGGAAGCGGGGTTGCGCGAACCCGCGCGCGCGGCGCTTGAGCGCGTCGGTCTGGCGTCGCGCGCCGATGTCGTGGTCGCCAACATGAGCCATGGCGAGCATCGGCAGCTCGAAATCGCCATGGCGCTTGCTACCAACCCGCGCATGCTGCTGCTCGACGAGCCCATGGCCGGCATGGGTCCGGAGGAATCCGCACGCATGGTGGCGATCCTGCGCGAGCTCAAACGCGACCTCACCATTCTCTTGATCGAGCACGACATGGAAGCGGTGTTCGCACTCGCCGACCGCATTTCGGTGCTGGTCTACGGTCGCGTTATCGCAACCGACGCGCCCGCCGCAATCCGCGCCAACGCCGAAGTGCGCGCCGCCTATCTCGGCGAGCAAGAGGCGACGCATGGCTGATCCGCTCCTGCGCGTCGAGGCGATCGATACCTGTTACGGCATGAGCCAGGTGCTGTTCGGCATTTCGCTCGCTATAGCGCCTGGCGAGATGGTGACGCTGATGGGCCGCAACGGCATGGGCAAGACCACGACCGTGCGCTCGATCATGGGGCTGACGCGGGCGCGGGCCGGCGCGATCCGCTTCGAGGGCCGCGACATCCGCGACCTGCCGTCCTACCGTGTCGCCAAGCTCGGCATCGGCCTGGTGCCGGAAGGCCGTCAGATCTTCCCCAATCTCACGGTGCGCGAGAACCTCGTCGCCACCGCGGTCGCGCGTGACGCTGCGCCATGGACGCTCGACACGGTCTGCGATTTGTTTCCGCGGCTGGCCGAGCGCGCCGCCAGCATGGGCAATCAATTGTCCGGCGGCGAGCAGCAGATGCTGGCGATCGGCCGCGCGCTGATGACCAATCCGCGCCTGCTCATTCTCGACGAGGCGACCGAAGGCCTCGCGCCGCTGATCCGCGCCGAGATCTGGCGCTGCCTCGCCAAGCTCAAGGAGAGCGGCCTCGCCATCCTGGTGATCGACAAGAATGTCGGCGCGCTGCTGCGCGTCGCCGATCGCCATTTCCTGATCGAGCGCGGCCGCGTCGTCTGGTCAGGCGCCTCGTCCGATCTCGCCGCCAATCCGGACATGCAGCACCGCTATCTCGGCGTCTGATCACTCCGCCGGCTGCAGCGGCGGGGCGGGGCGGCTGCGCACGAAGCTCGGCATGGCGCCGCCCCATCTACGGTGCAGCCGGTCGAGCAGCAGGTAGATCACCGGCGTCGTGTAGAGCGTCAGCACCTGCGACACCAGCAGGCCGCCGATGATGGTGATGCCGAGCGGGCGGCGCAGTTCCGAGCCCGGCCCGGTGGCGATCACCAGCGGCAGCGCG